>NZ_BOMZ01000084.1 GCF_016862455.1 Actinoplanes utahensis | reverse complement strand
TATCCGCTTCTGCTTGATATGCAGGTGATCCTTGGTGATCCACGGCATGTTTGTGCTGGTGGATCGGGTAGCGAGGGGTGCCTGGATGTCGGCGTGGAGTGGTTTGCGGTTGGTGCGGTCCCGGGACGCGGCTGGTGGTTTGGTCGTGCGGTTCGGGGTGGCGCTGCTGGATGCGTATCTGGAGCGCCGCGATCCGCGCGCCCGGCAAGCCGTGGCGGGCCGTCGCTGATGGCGCGCTGCTGTACTCGCCAGGCTCAGCGGTGTAGTCGTTCACCAGAGTGTTGCGACGACCGCCTGAATCCGCCACCCCGGATCGGGGCCATGCGTCTTCCTGGCGGATCCGGTGAAGGTTCGGTGTGAGCCGTCGCGGGCGGCAGGGCCGCGGATCTAGTTTTCGATCATGAGATTGGTGACGCGGATCCGGGTCTGGCTGTCGGTGTTCGTGGCGGGGCTGGTGGTCAGTGGGCTGACGGCGTTCCCGCTGGTGTGGGAGACGGGACTGCTGGCGGACGTGCTGCATGCCGGGCCGGCGCCGGACGCGCTGGTCGCCTGGATCGATCGGGTGCACGAGGGGCTTTCCGTGACCGGCCGGGAATACCCCTTTCTCGCGTACGGGACGGACTGGCTCGCCTTCGCCCATCTGGTGATCGCCGCCGCGTTCTGGGGGCCGTGGCGGGATCCGGTCCGCAACGTGTGGGTCGTCGAATGGGGAATGATCTGCTGCGTCGCGATCATCCCGCTCGCGCTGATCGCCGCGCCGATCCGGGAGCTGCCGCTGTGGTGGACGGTGATCGACATGTCGTTCGGGGTGGTCGGGATCGTTCCCCTGCTGGTGATCCGCCGGCTGATCCGGCGGCTATCCCGCGAAACAGGCGTCGACCACGGCGGGGGAGACCTCGGCGAGGGTGGCCGGGTTCCAGCGCGGCCGGCGATCCTTGTCGATGATCTGGGCGCGGATGCCCTCGGCCAGATCCGGCAGGCGTAGCAGGGCGGCGGACAGCCGGTACTCCTGGTCGAGCGCCTCGCGCATGCCGGGCAGCCCGGCGGCGGTGCGCAGCGACCGCAACGTGACGACCAGGGACGTCGGCGACTTGGTGCCGATCTCCTTGGCGGCGGCCTGCGCGGCCGGCGACGGGTGGGCGGCGAGCCGGTCGACGATCTCGGCGACCGTGTCCGCGGCGTAGCAGGAGTCGATCCAGGGCCGGGCGCCGTCCAGGTCGCCGGGCGGCGGGGGAGTGGCGGCCGCGGCCACGGCGGCGGCCGGATCACCGTCCCGCAGCGCGTCCCGCAGGGCGGGGAGCCGGTCCGCCGGGACGTGATGGTCGGCGAGTCCGGCCGTGATGGCGTCGGCCGCGCCGATGGTGGCGCCGGTCAGGGCCAGATGGGTGCCGAGCTGCCCGGGGGCGTGCGAGAGCAGCCACGATCCCCCGACGTCGGGGTGCAGGCCGATGCCGACCTCGGGCATCGCCAGCCGGGACCGTTCGGTGACGACCCGGATCGAGGCGTGCGCGGACACCCCGATGCCGCCGCCCATCACCAGGCCGTCCATGAACGCGACGACCGGTTTCGGGTAGGCGGCGATGGCGGCGTTCAGCCGGTACTCGGTGGCGAAGAAGTCGAGCGTCCCGGTGCCGCCGGAGACCGCGTCGGCGTGCATCGACCGCAAGTCGCCGCCGGCGCACAGCCCGCGCTCCCCGGCACCGCTGATCAGCACCGCCCTGATCTCGGGAGCCGTGGCCCAGGCGTCCAGGGTCCGGTGCAGGATCGCCACCATCTCGGTGGTGAGGGCGTTGATCGCGGCGGGCCGGTTGAGGGTCAGACAGCCGAGCCGTCCGGTCACGTCGGCGATCACTGTGGGAGCGGTCACCGCGTCATCCTAAAGACCGATGATCTCGAACGGGTGCCGACTTCAACACACCATGTTGGGTTGCGGTTTTCCGAAGCCGTCCATATATGGTGTCTCCCGCAGCTGGTTCGGTCAGGTGGCGACACCTGGCCGAGGCAACAGGGAACCCGGTGCGAGACCGGGACTGCCCCGCAGCGGTGAGTGGGAACGACCGCCGTCATGAAGCACTGGGCTCGGCTTGGAGCCTGGGAAGCGACGGCCAGTAGGCACGAGCAGGACGCCCACGAGTCCGAAGACCTGCCAGCGCGCCGCGCACCGGCCGGTGCGTGGCGGTCGAAGGCCGCGTGGGACGGCCGACGCCGATCGTGTCCGCGTGGCCGCCGTGCCCGCGGGCTGAGATGGTGTCCGCCCCGCGCGTCCTCAGCTCGCGAGGAGAGGGCATGACGCTCACACCGGAGAAGACCACCGGCCTGCCGGAACAACGACGGCATGCGATGCAGGTACGCAAGAGAAACGGCGACCTGGAACCGGTTGACGTCAACAAGATCGTCCGTGCCGTCGAGGTGTGGGTCGCCGACCTCGACGAGGTCGACCCGCTGCGGGTGGCGACGAAGACGATCAGCGGGCTGTACGACGGCGCCACCACCGCGGAGATGGACAAACTGTCGATCCAGACGGCGGCGGAACTGATCAGCGAGGAACCCCAGTACTCCAAGCTGGCGGCGCGGCTGCTCACCGCGTACGTCGAGAAGGAGGTCCGGGGTCAGGGGGTGGAGAGTTTCAGCCAGTCGATCCGGTACGCGCACGGCCTGGGCCTGATCGGCGACGAGACGGCGGCGTTCGTGGCGGCCCACGCCGGCGCCCTGGACGACGCCGTGGACCCGGCCGGTGACCTGCGGTTCGAGTACTTCGGTTTGCGGACCGTCGCCGACCGGTACCTGCTGCGGCACCCGCAGGAGCGTCTCGTGGTGGAGACCCCGCAGTACTGGCTGCTGCGCGTCGCCTGCGGGCTGTCGAAGGACGCCGACGAGGCGATCGGCTTCTACCGGCTGATGTCGTCGCTGGCGTACCTGCCCAGCTCCCCGACGCTGTTCAACTCCGGCACCCGGCACACCCAGATGTCGTCGTGCTTCCTGGTCGACTCGCCGAAGGACGAGCTCGACTCCATCTACGAGCGCTATCATCAGGTCGCGAAGCTGTCGAAGTTCTCCGGCGGCATCGGCATCGCCTGGTCCCGGGTCCGCGGCCGGGGCGCCCTGATCCGCGGCACCAACGGCCGGTCCAACGGCATCGTCCCGTTCCTCAAGACGCTCGACGCCGGGGTGGCGGCGGTCAACCAGGGCGGCCGGCGCAAGGGCGCGGCCTGCGTCTATCTGGAGCCGTGGCACCCGGACGTCGAGGAGTTCCTGGAACTGCGCGACAACACCGGCGAGGAGTCGCGCCGCACCCACAACCTGAATCTGGCGAACTGGATCCCGGACGAGTTCATGCGCCGGGTCGAAGCCGACGCCGACTGGTCCCTGATCGACCCGTCCGACGCGCCTGAGCTGCCCGACCTGTTCGGTGACGCCTTCACCGACGCCTACCGGAAAGCGGAGAGGAAGGCGGTCCGGACCGTCAAGGCCCGGGATCTGTACGGGCGGATGATGCGGACCCTGGCGCAGACCGGCAACGGCTGGATGACCTTCAAGGACCGCTCCAACGCGCTCTCCAATCAGACCGGTGAGCCGGGCAACGTCATCCACCTGTCGAACCTGTGCACCGAGATCCTCGAGGTCAACAGCGACGACGAGACGGCCGTCTGCAACCTCGGGTCGATCAACCTGGGCGCGCACACCACCGCCGACGGCGTCGACTGGGAGAAGCTGCGCGCCACCGTGCGCACGGCGGTCGTCTACCTGGACCGGGTCATCGACATCAACTACTACCCGTCGCAGCAGGCCGCCGCGTCGAACCCGCGCTGGCGGCCGGTCGGCCTGGGCCTGATGGGGCTGCAGGACGCGTTCTTCACGCTGCGGCTGCCGTTCGACTCCGCGGCGGCGAAGGAACTGTCGACCCGCGTACAGGAGGAGATCCTCCTGACCGCGCTGGAGTCGTCGGTCTCGCTGGCCGAACGGTTCGGCCCGCACCCGGCCTTCCCGGAGACCCGCGCCGCCAAGGGCGACCTGCACCACGAGCTGTGGGGCGCCCCGGTCACGCAGACCGAACGATGGGCGGCGCTGAAGGACGGGATCGCCGCGCACGGGTTGCGGAACTCGCTGCTCGTCGCGATCGCGCCGACCGCGACGATCGCGTCCATCGCCGGCTGCTACGAATGCGTCGAACCGCAGGTCTCCAACCTCTTCAAACGGGAGACGATGTCGGGCGAGTTCCTGCAGATCAACACCTATCTGGTACGGGAACTCAAGTCCCGCGGACTGTGGACCGCCGCCGTCCGCGAGCAGATCAAGCGCGCCGAAGGGTCGGTCCAGGCGATCGCCGAATTGCCGGAGGACGTGCGCGAACTGTTCCGCACCGCCTGGGAACTGCCGCAGCGCGCCCTGATCGACCTGGCGGCCGCCCGGGCCCCGTTCATCGACCAGTCCCAGTCGCTGAACCTGTTCCTGGCCGCGCCGACCATCAACAAACTCTCCTCGATGTACCTGTACGCCTGGAAATCCGGTCTGAAGACCTCCTACTACCTGCGTTCGCGGCCGGCGACGCGCATTCAGCAGGCGACCGTGTCGGTGGCCCCGGCACTGATCCCGGCGCTCACCCCCGCCGAAGCCTGCTCCCTGGAAAACCCCGAATCGTGTGAGGCGTGCCAGTAATGCTGCTTGACCCCGGAATGGACCTGACCCTGCGGCCGATGAAGTATCCGCACTTCTTCGACCGTTTCAAGGACGCCATCAAGAACACCTGGACCGTCGAGGAGGTCGACCTGCACGGCGACCTCGCCGACCTCGCCGAGCTGACCCCCGCCGAACAGCACCTGGTGTCCCGGCTCGTCGCGTTCTTCGCCACCGGCGACACCATCGTCGCCAACAACCTGGTCCTCAACCTGTACCAGCACGTCAACTCGCCCGAGGGCCGGCTCTACCTGTCCCGGCAGCTGTTCGAGGAGGCCGTGCACGTCCAGTTCTATCTGAACCTGCTCGACACCTACGTGCCGGACGAGAAGGAGCGGGCCGAGGCGTTCGCCGCGGTCGACAACATCCCGTCGATCGCCCGGAAGGCCGAGTTCTGCTTCAAGTGGATCGACTCGGTGTTCGACCTGCGCCGGCTGGAGACCAAGGAGCACCGGCGGGCGTTCCTGCTCAACGTGATCTGCTTCGCCGCCTGCATCGAAGGGCTGTTCTTCTACGGCGCTTTCGCCTACGTCTACTTCCTGCGGTCGCGGGGCGTGCTGCAGGGTCTCGCGTCCGGCACCAACTGGGTGTTCCGCGACGAGAGCATGCACATGGCGTTCGCGTTCGACGTCGTCGACCAGGTGCGCGCCGAGGAGCCCGACCTGTTCGACGACAAGATGGAACAGCAGGTCCGCGACATGCTCGCCGAGGCCGTCGAATGCGAGGTCCAGTTCGCCGAGGACCTGCTGGAACAGGGCGTCTCCGGGATGTCCCTGACCGACATGCGGGAATACCTGCAGCATGTGGCGGATCGGCGGCTGCAGGCGCTCGGGATCGCCCCGATCTACGGCAGCACCAACCCGTTCGCGTTCATGGAGTTGCAGGACGTCCAGGAGCTGTCGAACTTCTTCGAGCGGCGGGTCTCGGCGTACCAGGTCGGGGTGTCCGGCAGCGTCAGCTTCGACGACGACTTCTAGGGGTGCCATAGGGGTGGTCCGGTCCGAATAGGATCTCGACAATCACTCCTCTCGGACGGGAGCACTCCTTCGTGCCGTCACCGGACATCGCTCTGGAACTCACCGGCCTCGTCAAACGTTTCGGTCCCAAGACCGCGGTGCACGACGTGACGCTGTCCGTTCCCGCCGGATCCTTCTACGGGCTCGTCGGCCCCAACGGGGCCGGCAAGACCACCTCCCTGTCGATGGCGGTCGGCCTGCTGCGACCCGACGCCGGGCACGCCCGGATCTTCGGCGTCGACGTGTGGGCCGACCCGGTGCGGGCGCGGGCTCTCGCGGGTGTGCTGCCCGACGGCCTCGCCCTGCCGGAACGGCTCACCGGCCGGGAGATGCTCGTCTACCTGGCCCGGCTGCGCGGCCTCGACCGGGCCACCGCCGCCGCCCGCGCCGAGGAGCTGCTCGAGATCCTCGACCTGCTCGACGCCGAACGCACCCTGGTCAACGACTACTCCACCGGCATGCGCAAGAAGATCGGCCTGGCCACCGCCCTCCTGCACGGCCCCCGGCTGCTGGTCCTGGACGAGCCGTTCGAGGCCGTCGACCCGGTGTCCGCCCTGACCATCCGCGGCATCCTGCGGACGTTCGTCGCGGGCGGTGGATCGGTCGTGCTGTCCAGCCACGTGATGGCCCTGGTCGAGCAGCTCTGCGACCACGTCGCCGTCATCGACACCGGCCGGGTCGTGGCCGCCGGCACCCTCGCCGAGGTGCAGGACGGCGGCAGCCTGGAGAACCGGTTCGTCGAACTCGTCGGCGCCGCGGACACCATCCGGAAGGCGCCGTCGTGGCTCGTGTCCTGATCGCGATGCGCCTGCGGGTGCTCGCGCACTCGCTCACCGGCGCCCGCGCCGCCAACATGATCACCGGCGGGGTCGCCGGGCTGCTGCTCGCCATCGGCACCATCGTCCTGGCCGCGAGCGACCTCGCGCCCGAGGTGGTCCGCGGTGATCTGCTCGCGGTGCTGCTGGCCTGCTGGATGTTCGGCTGGATCCTCGGGCCGGTCTACACCGGCGGCGACGACAGCCTGCGGCCGGAGCACTTCGCCCTGCTGCCGCTGCGGCCGCTGCGACTCGCGTACGGGCTGCTCATCGCCGGGTCCGTCGGCATCGCGCCGCTGGTCAGCCTGATCGCGTTCACGGCGCTGACCGCCCACGCCGCGAGCCTCGGCACGGCCGCCGTCGTGGTGTCGGCGGCGGCCGCCGTACTTCAGCTGATCTTCGTCCTGGCCCTTTCCCGGCTGGTCGTCGGCCTGCTCGCGGTGGCGGTGCGGTCGCGGCTCGGCGCGATCCTGGCCGCGCTGGTCAACGCCGGCATGGCCGTGCTGCTCAACCAGTCGTGGGTGCTGATCTGGGCGGCGGCACAATCAGAGCTTCTGACGTACGGGTTCCCGCCGCGCTTCGCCACCGTGCTGCACTGGCTGCCCTCGTCGTGGGGACTGATCGCGGTCGAGGCGGCCGGGCGCGGCGACTGGGCCCGGACCGCCGCCGCCCTCCTCGGCCTGGTCGCGCTGATCACCGGTGTGCTGGCGGTGTGGGCGCGGCTGCTGGTCCGCCGGATCACCACCCGGCCGTCCGCGTGGGCGCCGCGAGGCAGCGGCGCGTCCGGTTCGCCACTGGACCGGCTCGCCGCGCGCGGCATGACCGGCACGGTCGCCGCGAAGGAGCTGCGCACCTGGTCCCGCGACCTGATGCGTACCCACCTGTTCTTCTACGCCCTGTTCTTCGGCACCCTCTACACCCTCGTCCCGGTGATCGCCGGCTGGTGGGGGATGCTGCCGTGGGCCGGCCTCATCGTCGTGTCGATGGCCGCCGCCACCTCGGCGAACCTGTTCGGCCTCGACGGCACCGCGCTGTGGCTGGGCCTGGTCGACCCCGGCGGCGAACGCGCCGAGATCCGCGGCCGCCAGCTCGCCTGGCTGCTGCAGGTCGCCCCGATCGGGATCCTGCTCACCGTCGCCGGCACGATCGCCGGCGGTGACGCGCGAACCTGGCCATGGGCGCTGGCCCTGCTCGCCGCGCTGCTCGGCGGCGGCGCCGGCCTGATCGTCCTGGTGTCGGTGTACGCCCTGGTTCCGGTCCTGGAACCGAAACGCCGCAGCGGCAACCCCCTGGAAGCCGGTCAGATTCTCGGCCAGCTCATCCTGACCCTGTTGCTGACCATCCTCACCGCGGCCCCCGCCGCCGTGGTCGCCTGGCTCGGCACCCGTTACGACCTGCCGCTCGTCACCTGGTCGGCGGTCGCCGTCGGCCTGGCCACCGGCGCCCTGCTCACCTATTGGGGCGGCCGCCAGGCCGGCCGCCGTCTGCGTGCCACCGGCCCGGAACTCCTCGCCGCCATGCGCGGCGGCGGCACCGTCACCGTCACCACCCGCGCGGGCCGCGCCACGACCGCGGCGAAACTGCCCAAGGGCAAGTCGGCGCTGGTCACCGCGATGTGGACGCTGTGCTGGATCCCGCTGATCCCGCAGGGCCTCCTCCCGCTCTTCATGATCTTCAACGGGAGCGAGAGCCGGATCTGGTTCGCCGCCCTCTACCTGAGCGACCCGTGGCGCATCCCGGCCGCCGCCGCGTTCATCGCCCTCGGCACCGCCATGCTCACCCTCGGCATCCTCATCCCGATCCGCCACGACCGCGCCGAGCCGGAGATCCCCGCCGACCGGCCCGAACGCACCCTGGAGAACGTCTGACCGCACCGCCGATCGTCAACCCGCAACCTCATGAACGTTGCCGAGGTTCGCGTTGATGAAGCACTCCGGGTCGACAAGGGTGGAAGCCATGCGATCGCTCAAAGAGATCACCGAGACCTTCCGTGGCCGAGTGTGGCTGCCGGGGGATACCGATTTCGATCAGGTCCGGCGGCCCTGGAACCTGGCCGTCGACCAGCCGGTCGCCGCCGTCGCCGAAGCCGCCGACCCCGATGACGTGGCGGCCCTCGTGCGGTACGCGGCCGGCGCCGGCATGTCGATCACCGCGCAGCCCAGCGGGCACGGCGCGAGCGGGCGCACCGACGGCGTCATCGTGCTGCGCACCGGCCGCCTCGACAGCATCCTCGTCGACCCGCAGACCCGCCGGGCCCGGATCGGCGCCGGGGTGCCGTCCGGGCGGTTGCAGACCGCCGCCGCCCGGCACCGGCTCACCGGGCTGCCCGGCAGCTCACCGGTGGTCAGCGTCGCCGGGGTGGCGCTCGGCGGCGGGCTGAGCTGGTTCGGCCGGCGGCACGGCTGGGTCGCCGACAACGTCACCGCCTTCGACATCGTCGACGCGCGGGGCCGCCACCGGCACGTCACCCCCACCGGTGACGCCGACCTGTTCTGGGCGCTGCGCGGCGGCGGCGGCGATTTCGCCCTGGTCACGGCGGTCGAACTGCAACTGCATCAAGCCCCCGCGCTGTACGGGGGACGCGTGCTGTGGCCGGCCGCCCACGCCCCGGCCGTCCTCGACGCCTACCGCCGGATCACCGCCACCGCCCCCGGCGAGCTGACCGTCTGGCTGGACCTGCTGCACTTCCCGGGCGCCGATCCGATGGTCGCCGTCGACGTGACCCACCTCGGCCCGGAGGACGAGGCCCGCGACCTGCTCGCCCCGCTGGACGGCCTGCCGGCCCCGCTCACCGACAGCCGCCGCATGATGCCGCTCGACGAGCTGGGCGGCATCACCGCCGAACCGACCGTGCCGAGCCCCGGCGCCTCCCGCGGCGAACTGCTGACCACCCTGGACGACACGGTCGCCGCAGCCCTGCTGGCCGAGCCGATCGCGCCGCTGCTGAGCATGCAGATCCGGCACCTGGGCGGCGCGTTCAGCCGGCCGTCGGACAGCCCGCACGGACCGCTGACCGAGCCGTACGCCCTCTACCTCTTCGGCATCCCGTCCGACCCGTCGGCCGCCGCCGCCGTCGACGCGAAGCAGCGTGCCCTGGTCGCGTCGCTGCCGGTCAGCGGCCGCAAGCCGTACACCTTCCTCAACCCGTCCGAGACCGCCGCCGACGCCTTCACCCCCGCCGTCCTGGACCGGCTCAGGGGCATCAAGAAACGCCACGACCCCGACGGCGTCTTCCGCAGCAACTTCCCGGTCCGGATCTGATGCCCGACGGTCCCGGGAGGGGCATGCATGAGTGGCACCGGGGGACGGTGGTGAGGGGACGCCTGCCGTAGCCGCGGGGAGGCACGGGACGTGCGTGGCCCGTACCGGCACAGGGGTGGGAGAGAAGCGCCGCCGACCGCAAGTGATCAGCATCGGCGGGGTGGGCCGCAGGCGCGGCCCACCCCGGGCGTCAGGCGGGCACCGTGAAGGTGAGGGTGGTGGTGGAGGTGTACGTGTCGCCGGGGCGCAGCACCGTCGACGGGAAGTCCGGCTGGTTCGGGCTGTCCGGGAAGTGCTGGGTCTCCAGCGCGAACGCGTCGCCCTGCCGGTACTGCCGGCCGGTGGCGCCGCGGAACCTGCCGTCGAGGAAGTTCCCGGCGTAGAACTGCAGGCCCGGCTCGCTCGTCTCGATGGTGAGGCGGCGGCCGGACGCCGGGTCGTCGACGATCGCGGCCAGGCGCAGCTCGTCGTCGCCGGCCTCGCCGGACAGCACGTAGTTGTGGTCGTAACCACGGCCGATGGTCAGCTGCGGGTGGTCGTCACGCAGCCGCGACCCGATCGCCCGCGGCTCGCGGAAGTCGAACGGGGTGCCCGCCACCGGCGTCACCTGACCGGTCGGGATCAGAGTGGCGTCGACCGGCGTGTAGTGCTCGGCCGCGATGTGCAGCAGGTGGTTCTCGATGGTGCCGCCGCCCTCGCCGGACAGGTTCCAGTACGCGTGGTTGGTCAGCGCCACCACGGTCGGCCGGTCGGTGGTGGCCTGGTAGTCCAGCCGCAGGCAGCCGCCGTTGAGGGTGAACGTCACGCTGGCGTGCACCGCGCCGGGGAAACCCTGCTCGCCGTCGGCCGAGTCGTACGCCATCCGCACCCCGCCGTCGACCGCGGTCGCCGTCCAGACCCGCTGGTCGAAGCCGTGCGCACCGCCGTGCAGGGTGGTCTGGCCCTCGTTCTGCGACAGCTTGTAGGTCTCACCGTCGAGGGTGAAACTGCCGTTCGCGATCCGGTTGGCGTACCGGCCGACGGTCGCGCCGAAGAACGGGTTCCCGGCCAGGTACGCCGGATCGGTGTAACCGGCCAGGTCGGCGAAGCCGAGCGTCACGTTGCCGAGCACCCCGGCGGAGTCCGGGACCAGCACGGACTGGATGGTCGCGCCCCACGTGAGGATCGACACCGACATGCCGCTCGCGTTGGTCAGCGTCCACTTCTCGATCACCGTGCCGTCGGCCAGCTCGCCGAACGGTGCCCTGTCGATACTCGTCATGGCCGCATGGTCTCAGACCACACACCGGGCGCCGCCAGTGACTCCGGGTGATCCCGAGCGCTGGCCGGCTTCGGGAGAAGATCCCCGGCCCGTTCCGCGCGACGGCGCGTCTAGGCTTGGCCGTATGAGCGATTCACCATGGTTCGACGCGCTACGTGGAATCCTGGACCGCTCCCATCTGTGGACGCCTGACGACATCACCCCCACCGTCAACGCGGCCCTCGCCGGCCTCGGCATCCAGGTCCGGATCTGGCTGATCGACCACGAACAGGTGGCGTTGCGGACCCTGCCGGACACCGGCCGGATCCTCCCGGTCGACAGCTGCCCGGCCTTCACCCTGGTGTCCAGCCGGCCCGAGGGCGACCGGCTGTGGGTTCCGATGGTCGACGGCACCGACCGGCTCGGCGTCATCGAGTTCCTCCCCGCCCCACCCGAGGTGGAGCGCTGCGAGATGATCGCCGGCCTGGTCGGTCACCTGATCGGCACCATCGCCGAACGCGGCGACCTGATCGAGTCGACCCGCCGCACCCGGCCCATGTCCCCCGCCGCTGAACTGCTGTTCCGGCTGCTGCCGCCGCTGACCTCCAGCACCGACCGGCTCGTCACCAGCGCCGTCCTGCAGCCCTGCTACGAGGTCGGTGGTGACGGCTTCGACTACGCCCACGACGACACCACCGCCGCCCTGCTCATCCTCGACGCGGTCGGGCACGGGCTCCCCGCCGGTCTGGCCTGCGCCGTCGCGCTGTCCGCCGTCCGGGCGACCCGCCGCGCCGGCGGCGGGCTCGCCGAGCAGGCCCGGGCCGCCGACGCCGCCCTGCTGGAACAGTTCCCGGACAGCCGGTTCGTCACCGCGGTCCTCGCCGAGGTCGACCTCGCCGGCGGCCGCCTGCGCTACCTCAACGCCGGCCATCCCGCCCCGCTGCTGCTGCGTGACGGCACGATGATGCGGGAACTCACCGGCGGCCGGCGGATGCCGCTGGGCATCGAGGACGACACCCCGATCGCCGAGGAGGCCCTGGAGCCGGGCGACCGGCTGCTCTTCTACACCGACGGGGTCACCGAGGCCCGCTCCGCCGACGGCGACCGGTTCGGCCTGCCCCGCCTCGTCGACCTGATCGAGAAGCACGAGTCCGCCGGTCTGCCCACCCCGGAGACGCTGCGCCGCCTCGCCCACGCCGTCCTCGAACATCAGGACGGCCCGCCCGCCGACGACGCCACACTGATGCTGGTCCAGTGGTCCGCCACCGCGGCATCGAATACTGTCCCCACAGCGGGACGGACGGTGCGAGAGGAACAGACCACGTGATGACGGACCATTCCCTCACGGTCACCACGAGGGCGGTGGGCGAGCGGGTCGCCGTGCTGACGGTCTCCGGTGAGATCGACCGGGCCAGCCGCGAGGTCCTCGCCACCGCCGCCGCCGATGTGCTCGAGCAGGGCCGGCACCGGCTCGTCCTCGACCTGACGGGCCTCGAGTTCTGCGACTCCAGCGGCCTGAGCCTCTTCGTCGAACTGCACCGCAGGACCCTGGCGCTGGCCGGCGGGCTGCGCCTCGGCGGAGCCCGGCCACTGGTCGCCACGGTCATCCTCGCCACCAGCCTGGACCGGCTCCTGCGGCTGCACCCGACCGCCGACGCGGCAGTCGACGCGGCGCTGCGGGACGACTGATGCTCATCGACTGCCACCAGCACCTGTGGCCACCCGCGCTGGTCGACGCGCTGCGGGCCCGCGACGCCTTCCCTTACCTGCGGGACTGGACGCTGTACCTGCCGGGCGAGAACCCCTACCCGGTGGATCCGGCCGCGCACGACGCCGTGCGGCGCCGCGACAGCGAGATCTCCGAGGGCACCGGGCGCGTCCTGCTGTCACTGTCCAGCCCGCTCGGGATCGAACATCTGCCGGGTACGGACGCGGCCGCGCTGATCGACATCTGGCACCGCGGCGCCCTCGAACTGCCGGACTTCTTCCACCTCTGGGCGGCCGCGCCGGTGACCGACCCCGATCCGGACGCCCTCGCCCGGATGCTGACCCGGGACCGGGTCGCCGGCCTGCAACTGCCGGCCACCGCGCTCGGCGACCCGGCCGCGATCGAACAGCTGTCACCGCTGCTCACCGTGCTGGAACGGGCCGGGAAACCGCTGCTCGTGCATCCCGGTCCGGCGTCGTCCGAGAAGGGTGCGCTGCCGGACTGGTGGGCCGCGGTCGTGCCGTACATCGCCCAGATGCACCGCTCGTGGGCCGCCTGGCACGTCGCCGGCCGTAAGCTGCACCCGTCCCTGCGGATCGCCTTCGTCGCGCTCGCCGGGCTGGCCCCGCTGCACCACGAACGGCTCGCCGCCCGCGGTGGCGCCCTCGGCCCGCCCGACCCGAACATCTTCTACGAGACCTCGTCCTACGGCGCCGACGCCATCGCCTCCCTGGCGCAGGTCGTCGGGGCGGCGGCGATCGTGCACGGTTCGGACCGTCCGTACGCGCAGCCGCTCGACCCCGACCACCACCCGTCCGCGTTCTTCGGCGCGAACCCGCACCGGCTCCTCGGCCTCACCTAGCTAGTCAGGCCGTGTGTGGTGGACCCGCGGGGTCCACCACACACGGCCTAGACTTCTGGCCCATGGCCACTGTGGGGGAACACGAGGCGGAACTGGTCGAGGTGCGCTCGGGCATCCACGCGTGGGTGCAGCCGGACGGCTCCTGGTGGCTCAACAACGCCGGCGCGATCTCCGGCGGCGACGACGTGCTGGTCGTGGACACGTGCGCCACCGAGACCCGGGCCCGGCGGTTCCTCGGCACGCTCGGTGCGGCCACCGCCGGGCGGGCGCCGAGGTTCGCGGTCAACACCCATCAGCACGGCGATCACACGTACGGCAACAGTCTGCTCCCGCACTCCACGGTCCTGATCGGGCAGGAGCACATGCGTGAGGGTCTGCGGGTCGACCCGATCATCGACGCGTGCCCGCCGTTCTGGGAGCCGGTGCCGGACTGGGGCGCCGTCACCCGTCGCCTTCCCGACCTGGCCGTCGACCGGGCGCTCACCGTGCACCTCGGCGACCGGCGCGTCGATTTGCGGCATCCGGGCGGCCCGGCGCACACCACCGGCGACCTGATCGCCTGGGTTCCGGACGAGCGGGTGCTGTTCACCGGCGACCTGGTCTTCGCCGGCCTGACTCCGCTGGTCTTCATGGGTTCGGTGCCCGGCGCGCTGGCCGCCGTCGACTGGCTGGCCGCCTTCGAGCCGGAGGTCCTGATCCCGGGCCACGGCCCGATCCTGACCGGCGACGACATCCCCCGCGTCCTCGACGAGCACCGCCGCTACTACCACCTGGTCCAGCGGGCCGGCGCGGACGGCCTGGCCCGATCCCTCTCCCCGCTGGACGCGGCCCGCGCAGTGGACCTGGGCGAATTCGCCTCCTGGGCCGACGCCGAACGCCTCGTCCTGAACCTGCACCGCGTCTACGCCGACCACCACGGCACGCCACTGGACCTGACGGCCGCCTTCACCGACGCGGTCGCCTACCACGGAGGTCCTCTCCCCACCCGCGTCTGACCCGCCGCCACCGGATCCCGCGGCATGGCGATGGTCGCCGCAGATCCGGTGGCCACCGGCGTGTTGTGGCTCGCGCAGGACATCCGCAACGACGACTGGCTGGTACGCGAGCGCGGATGGCGGGTCGAGCGGTGGTTCGTGGACGGCGTCGCGGCCGTGCTCGCCGCCCCGGACTGATGGGGCCGCGCCCGGAGGTGCGTATGGCCGGTCAATGGGTGGGGCGGGGGAACCGGGAGCCGCCGCCGACGGAGATGACGTCGAGCAGGAGGGCGGCCAAGGCGACGACGGCGAGCAGGGCCAGGCCGAGGGCGTAGGAGCCGAACTGGCCGTAGATGGAGCCCATCACCAGTGGCGGGATGAAACCGCCGAGGCCGCCGGCCGCGCCGACGACGCCGGTGACCGAGCCGACCTGGTTGGCCGGGGCGCCCTGGGCGACCAGGGCGAACGTGGCGCCGCTGCCGGCGCCGAGGGCGGCGGCCATGGCCAGGAAGGCGATCGTGCCGAGCGGTGCCAGGCCGGGGGTGAACGACTGCAGGACCGCGCCGGCGATGACGACCACGAGGGCGACGGCCAGCACGCGGGCGGGTGCGATCCGGTCGGAGAGCCAGCCGCCGACCGGCCGCATGATCACGGCGAGCAGCACGAACCCGGCCATCCGGTTGGCGGCGTCGGCCTGGGTGAGGCCGTAGGCGGTCTTCAGGTAGGCGGGCAGGTACACCGAGAACGCGACGTAGCCGCCGAACGCGACCGCGTACAGGGCCGAAGCCTGCCATGTGATCTTGAGGCGCATGGTCGCGGCGAGGCGTTGCGCGAGCGGCGCGGTGGGCACCGGACGGCCGGGCGCGTCGCGCATGACGAGCCAGGCGACGATGGCGTACGCCAGGAGCGCGCCCGCTGTCAGCAGGAACGGGGTCGCGGTACTCCCGGCGTCGACCAGCCGGACGGTGGTCAGCGCGCTGATCGCCGTCCCGCCCATTCCGGCGCCGAACACCCCGACCGCGAATCCGCGCCGGTGCGGCGGGAACCAGGCGTTGACGAACGGCACCCCGACCGCGAACACCGTGCCGCCGATGCCGAGGAAGAACCCGCCGATCAGCAGTGACGCCAGCGCATCCTGTCCGAACAGCCCGAGGTAGAGCACCGGCAGGATGGTCACCAGCGACACCAGCGGGAACATGATCCGCCCGCCGAACCGGTCGGCGAGCGCCCCGACCGGGATGCGGCCGAGCGAGCCGACCACCACCGGTACCGCCACGAGCAGAGCCTGCTGGATCGAGGTCAGGTCGAGGGCGGTCTGGAAGCGGGCGGCCAGTGGGCTGAGCAGCGCCCAGGCCCAGAAGTTGACCGCGAAGCCGAGGGTGGCCAGGGCGAGCATGAGGTTGGCGCGGCCGGTCGGGACAGTCGTCGAGCTGCTCATCGGTTTCCCCGTGGAGACGTTGCGGTAGGCGGGTCCGCGTCGGCCGGTGGCGACACCGGGCCGTGCCGGTCGCGGAGACTCGCCGGCTGGGACGAACGCTGGGCATTCCCCGGTCCGGCGGGCGCAAACCAGGGCAGAGCGACCTCGGGACTTTGTTCCCGATTTCCGGCGTTCGGCTTGCGGGCCCTCCGCCCGCATACGAGTGTGAGGCGAGGGCCAGTTAGCCGGAAGGATCTGTGATGGTGAATGCCGGGCAGGCGTTGTTACAGGTCGGGGGTCTGGTGCGTCGGGCGAGCGTGTCGCCGGACGGCAGGTCGCTGTATCAGATCGGCGGCCGGGAGGCGGACGCTTTCTACCGGGACCGATGGTCGTACGACAAGGTGGTCCGCTCCACCCACGGCGTCAACTGCACCGGGTCGTGCTCGTGGAAGGTGTACGTCCGCGACGGCATCATCACCTGGGAGCAGCAGCAGGTCGACTACCCGAGCGCCGGGCCGGACAAGCCGGAGTACGAGCCTCGGGGCTGCCCGCGCGGCGCCGCGTTCTCCTGGTACACGTACTCGCCGACACGGGTGCGGTACCCGTACGCGCGCGGGGTTCTGGTCGAGATGTTCCGGGAGACGCGCAAGCGTCTCGGCGACCCGGTGACCGCGTGGGCCGAGATCCAGGACGATCCGCTGAAGCGGCGGGCCTATCAGCAGGCTCGTGGCCAGGGTGGTCTCGTACGGGTGACCTGGGACGAGGCCCTGGAGATGGTCGCGGCCGCGCACGTGCACGCGATCAAGCGGTACGGCCCGGACCGAATCGCCGGCTTCTCGCCGATCCCGGCGATGTCGATGGTGTCGCACGCGGTCGGGGCCCGGTTCATGAGCCTGATCGGCGGCACCATGCTCTCGTTCTACGACTGGTACGCGGACCTGCCGGTGGCGTCGCCGCAGGTGTTCGGCGACCAGACCGACGTGCCGGAGTCCGGTGACTGGTGGGACGCCTCGTACCTGATGATGTGGGGCTCGAACGTGCCGGTGACGCGCACCCCGGACGCGCACTGGATGGCCGAGGCCCGGTATCGGGGGCAGAAGGTCATCGTGATCAGCCCGGACTTCGCCGACAACGTGAAGTTCGCCGACGAGTGGATGCCCGCCCAGCCGGGCACCGACGGCGCCCTCGCGATGGCGATGGGTCACGTCATCCTCAAGGAGTTCTTCGTCGACCGGCGTACGCCACGGTTCGTGGACTACGTCCGCCGATATACGGACCTGCCGTTCCTGATCACGCTGGAACCGGCCGCGGACGGGGGCTATCGGCCCGGCAGGTTCCTGACCGGCGACGACGACCCGTTCAAGCCCCTGCTGTGGGACGCGGCGAGCGACGCTCCGGTCGCGCCCCGGGGCAGTCTCGGCCACCGCTACGGCGAGCCGGGCGAGTGGAATCTCGACCTGGGCGACATCGAACCGGCCCTGACCTGTCTGGGTGCGGGCGATCCGGTGGAGGTCGAGTTGCCGCGGTTCGACACCGACCCACCGGGTGTGCTGCGCCGGGGCGTGCCGACCCGGACCGTCGGCGGCCGGTTGGTGACCACCGTCTTCGACCTGCTGCTCGCGCAGTACGGGGTGTCCCGGCCGGATCTTCCCGGGCAGTGGCCGTCCGGGTACGACGACGCGGCCACCCCCTACACCCCGGCGTGGCAGGAGCCGATCACGAACGTCCCGGCCCCGCAGGTGGCGCGGGTGGCCCGCGAGTTCGCCGACAACGCCGAACGCTCCGGCGGCCGGTCGATGATCCTGCTCGGCGCGGGCGTCAACCAGTGGTTCCACGGCGACGCCACGTACCGGGGGATCCTGGCGCTCGTCACGTTGACGGGCTGCCAGGGGGTGAACGGCGGCGGCTGGGCGCACTACGTCGGCCAGGAGAAGTGCCGGCCGGTCACCGGATGGCAGCAGCTGGCGTTCGCCCTCGACTGGGTGCGTCCGCCCCGGCAGATGATCGGCACGGCCTACTGGTACACGCACACCGACCAGTGGCGTTACGACACCTACTCCGCCGAGGCGATCGCCGCGCCGACCGGCAACGGCGCGTTCGCCGGCAAACACACCATGGACCTGCTCGCCCAGTCGGCGCGGCTCGGCTGGATGCCGTCGATGCCCACCTTCGACCGCAACCCCCTGGACCTGGCCGAGGAGGCGGGCGACGACCCCGGCTCGTACATCGCCCGGGCCCTGCACGACGGCCGACTCGGGTTCGCCTGCACCGACCCGGACGACCCGCGGAACTGGCCGCGGGTGTTCACCGCTTGGCGGGCCAACATCCTCGGGTCCTCCGCCAAGGGCAACGAGTACTTCCTGCGGCACCTGCTGGGCACCCGCTCGAACCTGCGTGCCACCGAGGCCGGTCCGGAACACCGGCCGAAGGACGTGCGGTGGAACCCGGAGGCCCCGGAGGGCAAGCTCGACATGATGGTCAGCCTGGACTTCCGGATGACCTCCACGACGCTGCTGTCCGACGTGGTGCTGCCGGCCGCCACCTGGTACGAGAAGCATGATCTGAACACCACGGACATGCACCCGTTCATCCACGCGTTCACCCCGGCGATCAGCCCGCCGTGGCAGACCCGTACCGACTTCGACATCTTCCACGGTCTGGCCCGCAGCTTCTCCGCGATGGCGAAGACCCATCTGGGGGTCCGTAAGGACCTGGTGGCGGCGCCGCTGCTGCACGACACGCCGGACGCGATGGCCACCCCGCACGGCCGGGTCCGCGACTGGAAGGCCACCGGCGAGGTCCCGGTGCCCGGGAAGACCATGCCGAAGATCGTGGTGGTGGAACGCGACTACGGCGCGGTCGCCGACCGGCTGGCCGCGCTCGGCCCGCTGATCGACCGGCTCGGCACCACCGGCAAGGGCGTCCACGTCGACGTCACGCCGGAGATCGAGTACCTGCGGCGCAAGAACGGCGTGGTCCTCGGCGACCGGCCTTCGCTGGCCAGGGACGTGCACGCGTGCGAGGCGATCCTCGCGCTGTCCGGCACCACCAACGGCCGGGTCGCCACCGAGGGGTTCCACGACGTGGAGAAACGCACCGGGGTGAAGCTCGCCGACCTGTCCGCCGAGCACGAGGGCAAGCAGATCACCTTCGCCGACTGCCAGTCCCGGCCGGTCCCGGTGATCACCAGCCCGGAGTGGTCCGGCAGCGAGACCGGCGGCCGCCGCTACTCGCCGTTCACCATCAACGTCGAACGGCTCAAACCGTGGCACACGCTCACCGGCCGTCAGCACTTCTTCGTCGACCACGACTGGATGCACGAGGCCGGGGAGGCGCTGCCGATCTTCCGGCCGCCGCTGGACATGCACAAGCTGTTCGGGGAACCACGGCTCGGTCCCAAGGGCGAGCTGGAGATCACCCTGCGCTATCTCACCCCGCACTCGAAATGGTCGATCCACTCCGAGTACCAGGACAACCTGATCATGCTGACGCTGTCCCGGGGCGGGCCGACCATGTGGATGAGCGAGGCCGACGCCGCCAAGATCAAGGTGCGGGACAACGAGTGGATCGAGGCGGTCAACCGCAACGGCGTGGTCGTCTGCCGGGCGGTCGTCAGCCACAAGATGCCCGAGGGCACGGCCTACATGTACCACGCCCAGGAACGCGTCATCGACGTGCCGAAAGCCGAGATCAACGGCAGGCGCGGCGGCATCCACAACTCGCTGACCCGGCTGCTGGTCAAACCCACCCACATCATCGGCGGGTACGCCCAGCTGTCGTTCGCCTTCAACTACCTCGGCCCGACCGGCAACCAGCGCGACGAGGTCACCGTGATCCGCCGCCGTTCGCAGGAGGTGGAGTACTGATGCGTGTGATGGCCCAGACCGCGATGGTCATGAACCTGGACAAGTGCATCGGCTGCCACACCTGCTCCGTCACCTGCAAGCAGGCGTGGACCAACCGCTCCGGCGTCGAGTACGTGTGGTTCAACAACGTCGAGTCCCGGCCCGGCCTCGGATATCCCCGCACCTACCAGGACCAGGAGAAATGGCAGGGCGGCTGGGTGCGGACCCGGACCGGGGGCCTGAAACCCCGCTCCGGCGGCCGGATCAAGAAGATGTTCAGCATCTTCGCCAACCCCAAAATGCCGTCCATGCAGGACTACTACGAGCCCTGGACGTACGACTACGAGCACCTGCTCACCGCCCCCGCAGGTGAGGACCTGCCGGTGGCCCGCCCCAAGTCCCTGCTCACCGGTCGGGACACCAAGGTCACCTGGTCGGCGAACTGGGACGACTCGCTCGGGGGCGGCAACGAGGTGCTGCAGGCCGACCCGATCCTGCAACAGGTGTCCGACCAGGTGCGGCAGGAGTACGAGAAGGCGTTCCTGTTCTTCCTGCCACGCATCTGCGAACACTGCCTCAACCCGGCTTGCGCCGCCTCCTGCCCGTCCGGGGCGATCTACAAGCGGGCCGAGGACGGGATCGTGCTCGTCGACCAGGACCGGTGCCGGGGCTGGCGGATGTGCGTGACCGGGTGCCCGTACAAGAAGGTGTATTTCAACCACCGCACCGGCAAGGCCGAGAAGTGCACCTTCTGTTTCCCCAGGATCGAGATCGGTCAGCCGACCATCTGCTCGGAGACGTGCGTCGGCCGGCTGCGCTACATCGGCCTGATGCTCTACGACGCCGACGCGGTCTCCCTCTATGCCTCCGTCGACGACCCGAAGGACCTCTACCAGGCCCAGCGCGAGGTGTTCCTGGACCCGCACGACCCGGCGGTCGCCGCGGAGGCTCGGAAGGCGGGCATCCCCGAGGACTGGATCGACGCCGCGAGGCGGTCCCCGGTCTGGGATCTGATCATGAAGTACGAGGTGGCGCTCCCGCTGCATCCGGAGTACCGGACCATGCCGATGGTCTGGTACATCCCGCCGTTGTCCCCGGTCGTCGACGTGCTCCGCGACACCGGCCACGACGGCGAGGAGCTCGGCAACCTCTTCGGGGCCGTCGACGCGCTCCGCATCCCGCTCGACTACCTGGCCGGTCTCTTCACCGCAGGCGACACCGCGCCGGTACGGTCGGTTCTGAACCGCCTCGCCGCGATGCGCTCCTACCAGCGCCGGATCAACCTAGGGGAGAAGCCCGACGACGCGATCCCGGCCGCCGTGGGCATGACCGCCGACGAGATCAACGCCATGTACCGGCTCCTCGCCATCGCCAAGTACGAGGACCGCTATGTGATCCCGGCCGCCCACGCCGAGGACGCCCACCGCCTGGAAGCCGTCGGCGCCGAGTGCTCCCTGGAGTACGAGGGCGGTCCCGGCATGTACCAGACCGGGCCGTTCGGCGAGGCGTCCGGCACTCCCGTCCCGGTCCAGGTGGAGACCTTCCACATGCTGCGGGAACGGCAGACCGCCGACGAGTTCACCGACCCCGGCGACGAACCGCGCCGCGTCAACCTGCTCAACTGGGACGGCAAGGGCCGCCCGGAGGGCCTCTTCCCGCCCCGGAGCGACACATGAGCTGGCGTCCCGTCGCTGCCCGCGCGGCCTCCCTGCTGCTGCGATATCCCGACGACGCGATGCTCGCCGCGGTGCCGTTGATCATCGACGCCCTGGGCGAGCTGCCGGTCGCGGTCGCCGGCGAGTTGCGGCCGGTCGCCGCCCACCGTTCCGCCACCCCCGCCGGTACGCTCCGCGCCGACTACGTGGACACCTTCGACTTCCGGCGCCGGTCCGCCATGCACCTCACCTACTACACCTGCGGTGACACCCGCCGCCGCGGCGAGGCCCTCGCCGGGTTCGCCGCCGAGTTCAAGGCCGCCGGGTACGAGGTCGTCGACGGTGAGATCCCGGACCACCTGCCGGCCGTGCTCGACCTGGCCGCCGTGTCCGAGGCGGGCTGGCGGCTGCTCGTGTCGCACCGCATCGGCCTCGACATGCTTGCCGAATCCCTCAACCGGTCGATCTATCGGCACGCCGTCGAGGCCGTCCGCGCCATGCTGCCCGCCCCGACCGCCGACGACCTGTCCGCCGTCGCCACCCTGGCCCGCACCGGCCCACCCGCCGAACAGGTGGGCCTGCAACCGTTCGGGAGCTCCCGATGAACACGTTTCTGTGGGTGATCTACCCGTACCTCACGCTGGTGGTCCTGATCGGCGGAACCGTCTGGCGCTACCGCTACGACAAGTTCGGCTGGACCACCCGGTCGTCGCAGCTCTACGAGACGACGATCCTGCGCTGGGGCAGCCCGATGTTCCACTTCGGGGTGCTGATGGTGCTGATCGGCCACATCGTCGGCCTGCTCATCCCGAAGACGTGGACCGAGGCCGTCGGGCTCACCGAACACGCCTATCACCTGACGGCCGTGTTCGTCGGCACCGTCGCCGGCCTGTGCACCCTGATCGGCATGGCCCTGCTCATCGCCCGCCGCCGCCTCACCGGCCCTGTCTTCGCCGCCACGACCAAGAACGACAAGGCGATGTACGTGGTCCTCGCCGCCGTGATCATTCTCGGTCTGTGGGCGACCGTTCGCGCCAACATCGCCGGCTCCGGCTACGACTATCGCGAGACCGTTTCCCCGTGGCTGCGCTCGCTGTTCGTCCTGCAGCCCGACGCCGCCCTGATGACCGCCGTCCCGGCCAGCTTCAAGATCCATGTGATCGCGGCGTTCGCCCTGTTCGCCTTCTGGCCCTTCACCCGCCTGGTGCACGCCTTCAGCGCCCCGGTCGGTTACCTGACCCGCCCATACGTCGTCTACCGCTACCGCGACCCGCGCGGCGGCCTGCGCCCGCACCGCCCCGGCTGGGAGGGCCCAGCCCGCTAGCACATGCTTGAATGTCGCGCATGCCCCGGCCTTCCGCATCGCGCACGGCCCGGCGGTGGTGGGCACTTCGGCGGGAGCTGGTGGCACCGCCGCAAGCCGTAGGGGCCGGAGGCCCTCGCCATGGTCCACATGGGTCCCGACGGCCAGGTCTACCGGGCGCGGCGCCTGCAGGGCTGAGCGCGGTGCGCCGGCCCGCTCCCCTGGGAAAGGGGAGCGGGTCCGGTCTCATAGCCGTGTGCCGTTGACCGTCAGCGCCACCTCGATGTTGCCGCGGGTGGCATGGGAGTACGGGCACACCTGGTCGGCCGCTCGGGCCAGCCCCACCGCCTGCTCATCGGTGACGGACGGCAGTGCGATGTCCAGCTCGACCCGGAGCCGGATGTGGCCGCCGGCGTCGGGGATCAGTGAGACGGACGAGTCGATTTCGGCGTCATCCGCCTGGAGATCGTCGCGCTGGCCGACCAGGGCGAGCGTCGTGCCGAAGCATGCGGCGTAGCCGACCGCGAAGAGCTGCTCGGGATTGACGCCCGCACCGTCGCCGCCCAGCTCCTTGGGCTGCCGCAAGGTCAGCTCCAGCTTTCCGTCCGAGGTGCGCCCACGCCCGATCCTGCCGCCGGTGACGTGCGCCTGGGCCGTGTACAGCGGTGTAGTCATTCCGCACTCCTGTCCGTCGTTACCTGTTTATGAATCTGGCACTTCAAAAACAGGAAGTCAACGGCTAGGCTCGGCGACGACGACGGGAGAAGCGATGACCAAGCTGGAGATCGGTTACTTGTTGCCGTCACGCGACCAGGCCGTTGGGGGAGAGCACGAGTCCAGTCGGCTGGTCGGCCAGGCGCGACGGGCGGAGGCGTCCGGGTTCGACTCGGTGTGGGCAGGCGACAGTCCTGTCTCCCGGCCGCGCGCGGACTCGCTGCTGCTGCTGGCCGCCGTGGCCCAGGCCACCGAACGGGTGACGCTCGGAACGGCGGTGATGCTGCCGGCCCTCCGCCATCCGATCCTGTTGGCGCATCAACTGGCGACCCTGGACCGGCTGTCGGACGGACGGTTGATCGTCGGCATGGGTGGCGGGTTCCCGAGCGCGGAGACCCGGGCCCAGTTCGCAGCGATCGGCATCGCCTTCACCGGCCGCGGCAGTCGCATGGAGGAATCGATCCACGCCATGCGGCGGCTCTGGTCGGGCGACGCGGTGTCCCACCACGGCAGGCACTTCGCCTTCGACGACGTGCGCCTCGTGCCCCGGCCGTCCCGGCCCGGAGGACCGCCGATCTGGCTGGCCGGCAGCGGCGGACCGGCACTGGGGCGGGTGGCCCGTCTCGCCGACGGCTGGCTGCCCTATCCGCCCACGGCGACCCGGTACGCGCAGGAGTACGACGTCATCCGAGAGGGTGGGACGGCGACGCCCGGCCGGGCGGTCACGCCGGCCCTCTACGCGACGCTCTGCCTCGACGACGACCCGCAGCGGGCGCGTCAGCGCCTGCGCGACAGCATCGAAAGCTATTACAACGCTCCGCTGCCCCTCGTCGCGTCGATCCAGGCCATGTTCGCCGGTACCGCTGATGAAGCCGCCGACTGGTTGCACGGATACGTCGGAGCCGGCGCCCGGCACCTGGTGATCCGCCTCGCGACCGACGACCACGAGTCGGACCTGGAGGAGTTCGCCGCCCGAGTCCTGCCCCTGCTTCGCAAGGAGAGATCCCGATGACGACCTTCGTACTCGTCCACGGCGCCTGGCACGGCCCCTGGGCCTGGGACCGTACCGTGACGCTGCTGCACGCCGCCGGCGCCCGCACCCTCACCCCCGATCTCAGTGCTCCCGGCGACCAGGGGCTCCACGACCACACCCG
Organism: Actinoplanes utahensis; assembly: GCF_016862455.1. Classification (GTDB taxonomy): domain Bacteria; phylum Actinomycetota; class Actinomycetes; order Mycobacteriales; family Micromonosporaceae; genus Actinoplanes; species Actinoplanes utahensis. The sequence continues at coordinate 50,238 of NZ_BOMZ01000084.1, read as the reverse complement.
GACGGTCGTCGCCGCCCTCGACAGCGTCGCGGAGGACGACATCGTGCTCGTCGGTCACAGTTACGCGGGCCTGGTCGTCCGAGAGGCGGCCGATGCGCGACCCGGCCTCGCCGGCCACATCGTCCTCGTGGACGGATGGGCGGGCCCCGACGGTTCGAGCCTGTTCAGCCTGGCCTCCGAGCCCTTCGTCGCCGCGGTCCGCACGGCCGCCGAGACTCTCGGCAGCGGCCACCGGGTACCGGCCCCACCACCGGCGGCGTTCGGCATCCACGATCCGGACACCGCAGCCCTGCTGGCCGAGCGCATGGTCGCGCAGCCGCTTCGCACGTTCACCGAGCCCACTCGCTTGACCGGGGCCGTCGACCGGATCGCCGGAACGGCCGTCTACTGCAGACCGCAGACCCATCCCTTCGACCGGTTCGGTGCAGCCCTGGGGTACCGGACGATCGCGCTGGACGGACCGCACGACGTGATGCTCACCGACCCGCAATCCCTCGCGCGGATCCTCCTGCGGGCGCATCCGTTCAAGAGCGAGAAGTGCGAAGTCTAAAATAATGAAGTGGAGCAGCGAACGTACAACCAGTACTGCGCGACCGCGCGCACCCTCGATCTCATCGGCGAGCGCTGGACCCTGCTGCTGATCCGTGAGCTGCTGACCGGCCCCAAACGGTTCGGTGACCTCCAGGCGAGCCTGCGTGGTCTCGGCACCGGACTGCTCGCCGCCCGCCTCAAACACCTGGAACACGAGGGGCTCGCACGCCGGGTCACGCTTCCGCCGCCGGCCCGCACACCGGCGTACGCGCTCACCGAGGCCGGCGAGGAACTCGGCCCAGCAGTCCTGTCGCTCGCCCGGTGGGGCCTGAAATGGGCGATGGGGGAACGGCGCGAGACCGAGACGTTCCACCCCGGCTGGGCGGTCCTCGGCCTGCAGGCCTGCTTCGACGCGGAGGCCGCCGCCGGGCTCCGCGCGGTGTACGAGTTCCGCATCGGCGACGAACCCTTCCATGCGCGCGTCGACGACGGGACGATCGAGACATCGCACGGACCCGCCCAGCACCCGGACGCCACCATCACGATCAGCAAGGACGCGTTCCTCCGCATCACCGGCCACGAGCTCACCCTCACCCACGCGTTCGAGGACGGCACCGCCTCCGCGACCGGCGACCGCGAAGCCCTGCGCAGACTGGGCACCCTCTTCCGCCTGCCGTCACCGCAGAACCGCAACGGTTGACACTCGAGCACGCCGCGGACGGGCCCGGACGCTAAGGTCGCCGCGTGAGTTTCGGAACCGATGTGCGCAAGGTGCGGGATCCGTCGTTGCCCTACGGGCGCCGGATCAACGCTCTCGCCCAGTGCGTGGGGCAGTACGCGCCGATCGGTTTCCAGGCCACGTTCGGCTATCTCGGGCAGGTCGCCGGCCGGTTCCACCACGAGGAGGCGGCGCTGCTGCGGGCCGTCGGCGCGCTCGACGCCAGCCGCCGGTTGTGGCTGGCCGAGATGCGGGCGTACGCGGTACGGCGTACCGAAGCCAAACGCCGTGGCCACCGCATCCCGCACCCCCGCGACGGCCTTCCGCGCGGCGACGTCTGGTACGGCGACCGGAGCGCGGCCGCCCGGTTCGCCCTCGGCTACGTGCTGCGGCGGACCGCGGCAGGCCGCCCGGTCCGGGGACGGGACGCCGACCCGGACGTCCTGGCCCTCGCGTCCGCGGTCCTGGACGGCGACACCCGGTGGGAGCGGGCGAGCGACCTGCGCCGCCGGTTCGGGCAGGTCCGCCGGGACACCCGTGCGGCCGACGACTGGAGCGGCTGGTCCCGGGCCGGCGCCTCGCTGTGGGTGCTGCACCTGATCGCCGAGGCGTCCCGCCCACCCGGCTGAGATCCCGTCCGGCTGGTCGTCACGGCTGTCTCCGGGCCGCTGAGGCAGCCGTGACGACCAGCCGGGGGTGCCGGAACTCCATCGAACCGGCTCATCGTCATCACCGTTCGCGCACAAACGGCCGGTAATTTCCCGCTCATGAACGGGGAACGGGAACCGGAGACCGGTTGTGGGCAGGCCGCGGATCGTCGTCGCGGCGGCGGTGATGCTGGCCGGCGGTGGCGCGCTGATCGTGGCGGAGGCCTGGCGGGCGGCCGAGCGCATGTTCGCCGGACTGGCCTTCGAGCAGCAGATGCAGGGCTGGCAGGAGAGCGACTTCGGGCTGGTCCGAGCCGTCGGCGCCGCCAACGCGGGGGTCGTCGCGGTCGATCTGGCGAGCGCGGCGACCCGCTGTCGGCACTCCTGACGGCCGAGTGACCCGCTGCGGGAGCTGTGGTCGACCACAGTCGATGCTGGGCCGTACCCCATGGGTCTGACCGGCGCCGGTGCCTAGCGTCGAAGACATGACCCGCGCACGCCGACCCGCTCGGCACGCCGACCCGCCGCGAGCGTGAGGTGCTGGACCGGATGGCGCAGGGGCAGACGAACGGCAGGATCGGCCAGGAACTGTTCATCTCGCAGAGCGCGGTGGAGAAGCACGTCAATGCGATCTTCGAAAAGCTCGGCCTCACCAACGACGGCGGTTACATCAAACGGGTGCTCGCCGTGCTGCGGCACCTGGGCGGGTGAGAACTCAATTCCGCGGCCGGCCGAATCGGGGCGGCCACCCTTTCTCCGGGGGCAGATGCGCAGGCCAGGACTCGTTGGCCGGAAGATCCGCCGCACGGAGACGGCTCACGTATCTCTTCTCGTTCACCGGCCAGTGGACGTCTCGGCCGGCTTGCAGTCGTTTCGTGTTCACGTGCGTTCCCCCGATGCAGTCGCGTACTCCATCGTGACGCGTCTGTGAAAGAACGGACAATCGAATCAAGGACTGCAATGTCGTTCCACCGGAGAATGGCACGCCGGGATCACCGCGGGGCGGTGATCCCGGCGTGGCGCCGGCCGGTCAGTCCTCGTCGTCGGCGGTCTTGGTGACGACCTTGAAACCGGCGTCCAGGTCGACGTCCCACTCCTTGCCGGCGGCGTCGCGGACCTCGGCCTCGTAACCGTCACCGGACGCCTCCACGTCCAGGACGGTGCCGCCGCCGACGGCGTCGCGGGCCGCGGTCTCGGCGGAGGTACGCTGCTCGGCGGTGAGCGCGGGCCCGGCCGCGTCGTCGTCGGCCTCCTGCGCCACGACCTTCAGATCCTTGTCGAGGACCACGGTCACCTCGGCACCGTCGGCCTTGCGGATCTCCACCTCGTACGCCTCGCCCTGGTCGTCGCTCTGCTCCACCTCGACGACGGTGCCGGGCACGGCCTGGGTGGCGGCGTTCACGGCCCGGTCCCGGTCGGCGCCGGAGACCTCGCCGGCGCTGGCCGCGGTCGCCCACACGGTGCCGCCGGCGCCCAGCGCGGCCGCGACGGCGACCCCGGCGATGATGACGCGCTTGCTGCGGAGCTTGGCGGTGTTCATCGGCTGCTGCCTCTTTCACAATCGGGAACATCGGGTACGCCCACAGCATGCGCCGATGATCCTGAAGCTCACCTGAACGCGGCTGAACGGGTTTTCAGGAACCCGATGCGAGTTCAGGGCCGCGGTGGAACGGGCTCCGCGGGAGGCGGTTCGGGTAGCCGTACCAGGAATCTCGCCCCTCCCCACGGGGAGACCGCGACCGAGACCGCCCCACCGTGCGCCACGACGATCTCCTTCACGATGGCCAGGCCGAGGCCGCTGCCGCCCGCATCGCGGGCCCGCGCCTCGTCCAGGCGCACGAACCGTTCGAAGACGCGTTCCCGCTGGTCCTCGGGGACACCATCGCCGTCGTCGTCGACCGTCAGCTCGACCGCGCCGCCGGACGGGCGGACGGCGATCGCCATCGTGTGGCGGGCGTGCCGGGCCGCGTTGTCGGCGAGGTTGCGGACCACCTGGGCCAGCGCTGTCCGGTCGCCGCGGACCCGGCCCGGGCCGACGCCTGTGGTGTCGACGGTGAGCCCGGCCCGGCGCAGCCGTTTCGCCTCCGCCAGCGCCAGATCGTCGAGGTCCACGTCGTGCGCGGGGTGGGTCTCGGCGCCGCCGGTACGGGTGAGCAGCAGCAGCTGGCCGACCAGGCGTTCCATCCGGCCGGACTCCTCCAGCACCGCCTCGGCCAGTTCCCCTTCGGGCAGGGCGCCGGGATGCGAGCGGGCGACCTCGGCGGCCTGCCGGATGCCGGCCAGCGGCGACCGCAGCTCGTGCGAGGCGTCGGCGACGAACCGCTGCTGCCGGTCGCGGGAGTCCTGGAGACGGGCGAGCATCCGGTTCATGGTGTGGGCGAGGCGGTGGATCTCGTCGCGGGACGGCGGCTCGGGAACACGCCGGTCCAGCCGTTCGCCGGTGATCTCCTCGACCTCGCGGCGGATCCGCTCGACCGGGGCGAGGGCGCGGGTCACCACCAGCCAGACGATGCCGCCGATCAGGATCAGGACCACCGGAACGCCGGTCAGCAGCGGGGTGATCAGGGCTTCGGTGGCGTCGTCGACCTCCTCCAGGGAGGCGGCCACCGCGACGGTGTGGCGCCCGGCCTTCTCGGTGACGACGACGTACGGGTCGTCGGAGCCGGGCAGCCGGGTCCGCGCCGTGTCCCGCAGGGGCGCGGCGCGCAGATCCGGGTCGGACGAGCTGACCTCGCCGTCGTCCCCGGAGATCTGCCAGATCAGATCGTCACCGCCGCCGGGGATGAACACCGGTCCCCCGCCGGGGACGGAGCCGAGCTGCTGCGCGATGCTCTCCGCCTGAGCCTCCGCGGCGGCCTCGATCCCGGCGCGCATCGTGGACCGGGTCAGCAGGACCAGCGCGATCGCGCCGCCGGTCAGCGCGATCGTCATCACGATCAGGGCGGCGATCGTGGTCCGCCACCGCACCGACGCCCGTTCAACCACCGTTGCCCTCCAGCCGGTAACCCGCCCCGCGCAGCGTCTGGATAGCCTCCCGGCCGAACGGGCGGTCGATCTTGTTGCGGAGGTGCCTGACGTAGACCTCGACGATGTTCGGGTCGCCGTCGAAGTCGACGTCCCACACCGCCTCGAGGATCTGCCGTTTCGAGACCACGTCGCCGGTGTTGCGGGCCAGGAAGCCCAGCAGCGAGAACTCCCGGGCGGTCAGCTCGATCTCGGTGTCGCCGCGCCACACCCGCCGGGCCGCCGGGTCGATGCGAAGGTCACCGGCGGACAGCTGCACCGGCCGTTCCCGGGCGCCGCGCCGGGCCACCGCCCGCAGCCGCGCCACCAGCACCGGGAACGAGAACGGCTTGGTCAGGTAGTCGTCGGCGCCGGTGTCCAGGCCCTCCACCTGATCCCATTCGCCGTCCTTGGCGGTGAGCATGACGATCGGCGTCCAGTCGCGCTCGGCGCGCAGCGTCGCACACACCTGGTAGCCGTTGACGCCGGGCAGCATCAGGTCGAGAACGATCACGTCGTAGTCGTTCTCCCGGGCCATCCACAGCCCGTCGGTACCGTCGGCGGCCACGTCGACGGCGAACCCCTCGGCTTCCAGGCCGGCCCGCAGCGCCCAGGCGAGCCGTTTCTCATCCTCGACGACCAGTACACGCATCCGGCAATCCTCGCCGAACGCGGCTGAACGCCCGCTGAAACCCGCCGTGCCCGGCCGCCGCGATCACGTGGCCCGGACACGGCCGGCTCGGTGGAGAAGAGCGCAGCTCACGGGACGGAACTGAACTCCGCGGTCCGGTACGCCTCGTAACCGATCACCGCGGGGATCCGGACGTTCAGCTTGCCGGCGGTCTCGGTCAGCATCTGTTCGTGACCGAGGAACCGCCCGGTGGCCGGATCGACGATCAGCGTGTACCGGCTCGGCAGCCCACCCATGTCGGAGAGCAGGGAGAACGCCTGGCCTTGACGGCCCAGCCGGTCGGTGACGACGCCGTCGTAGGTGAGGCCGGGCAGCGCGGCGACGGTTCGCAGCACCGCGGCCTGCACGGCGGGGGTGAGCACCCGCTCCCGGGCCAGGTCGGTGACGGCGACGATGGTCTCGGCCGGCCCGTTCTCCACCGGATGTCCCTGTTGCAGCCATGCGGTGATGCCGTCCACCGGCGGCTTCTCCCGCCACATCCCCGGGAACTGACCGGGCCCGTACCTCTCGGTGTCGTCGAGGTCGAACAACCCGGGCATGCCCTCCAGCAGCCACGCCACCCGGCCCTCGTCCGGGACGTCGTGGCCGCTGGTACGCCGGCCGGAGTCGTCCGGGCCACGCCACGACTCGGTGTGACCCGGCACGACGACGCTGTTCACCAGATCGTCGTCGACCCGCGTCCACAGGTACCAGGACTGGATGGCCAGGTGCTCGTGGTCGCCGCTGCCCGGGGCCGGGGCGGTGGCGGCCCGGTCGGCGATCGCGGTGAGCTGCGCCGCGGCGTCACCGCCGCCGCCCGAGTACGTCAGCAGCGCGGGGGTGACCGCGAAGGCGGGCTGTGGCCGCGGCACGAGGAAATAGGCCAGCAGAACGGCCAGAACCGCCGCGGCTGCCACGACCGGGCGGCGCCGGCGGTTCTTCGCCGGCAGGGACCGCGCGGTGGCCATGATCCGCCGCAGACCGGCTTCCTGATCGGGTTCTCCGGCGAGCGGTGGTCCCGCCGCGGGGTCGAGGGATTCCAGGATTCGGCTGACGTTCACGCGAGTTCTCCTTCCAGGGTGGTGGCGGACAGGGCCGGGGCGAGTTCCCGGCGCAGGCGGGCCCGGGCCCGGTGCAGCCGCATGGCGAACGCCGGGACCGAGCAGTCCAGCGCCCGCGCCGCCTGCCGCAGCGACAGCCCCTCCCAGCTGACCAGGCGCAACGCCTCGGCGTCGGCGTCCGGGAGCCGGTCGAACGCGGCCGCCACACTGAGCCGGCCGGCGACCGTGTCGGCATGGTCGGCCGACTCGCCGTCGGTGTGCCCGGCCACCCGGGCGGCCAGCGACGTGCGGCGTTGCGCGCCGCGCCGCTCGTTGGCCAGCACGTGGCGGGCCGTTCCGTACAGCCAGGGAAGGGGATCCGGCGGCACGTCGCCGATCCGCCGCCACGCCACCAGGAAGACGTCGGCCACGACGTCGCGCACGTCGGCGTCCTCGATGCGGCGCCGCACATATCTCTCGACAGCCGGATAATGATGCCGGTACAGCCGCGTGAAGCGGTCCTCAACAGTGTCCATGTGTCCTCACACCGTGTCTGTGTCCGGCACGCCGGTGGACTTCACACCTGATCCTCGGCTGGTCCTGTCGGCGACGACACTCCACCGGTAGGCGGAGTCAGCCGCCCGGCCGCGGCCTCTAGGGTTCTGGGCCGGTGCAGGTTGCGAGCATGAGGGCGGTGGAAGACGTGATCCGGGTGGTCGTGGTCGACGACGAGGCGCTGGTCCGGTCCGGTTTCAGCCTGATCCTGAACGCCGCCCCGGACGTCGAGGTCGTCGCGGCCACCGGCGGCGCGGGCGCGTTCGACGCGGTCCGCGAGCACCGGCCGCACGTGGTGCTGCTCGACATCCGGATGCCGGACGTCGACGGCCTGACCGTGCTGCGCCTGATCCGGACCCTGCCCGCACCGCCGGTGGTGGCCATGCTCACCACCTTCGACGCCGACGAGTACGTGCTCAGCGCCCTCGACGCCGGCGCCGCCGGATTCCTGCTCAAGGACACCGACCCGGAGGACCTCGCCCAGCTCGTGCGCACCCTGTCGGCCGGTGGCCTGGCGATCTCCTCGAAAGCGTCCCGGACCCTGCTGCGCAACCTGCCCGGCGACACCCCCTGCCGGTTCGAGAGCCTGACCGGCCCGGAACGGGAGGTGCTGCTCCTGCTCGCCGAAGGGCTGTCCAACGCCGACATCGGGGTACGCCTGCACCTGGGCACCGGCACGGTCCGCGCACACGTCAGCGCGCTGCTGGCCAAACTGCGGGTGACCGGCCGGATCCAGGCGGCGCTGCTGGCCCAGCGCGCCGGGCTGCTGGACGGGGTGCGATGAGACCGGGTCCGATGCGGCGGCGGCTCATCGACGCCGGACTGATCGGGCTGGCCGTCCTCGACATCTGGATCGACCTGTGGAGCGATGCGCCGGTCAGCATCGCCTCCGGCGTGATCGGCTGCGCCGCCCTGCTGCTGCGCCGCCGCATGCCCCGGACCGCGTTCGCCCTCACCCTGCCGTGCGCGCTCCTGGAAGCCGCCCTGGTCGCGCCGTTCGTCGCCCTCTACACCCTCGCCGTGCGATCCCGGGACCGCCGGTTCCTCGCCGCCTGCGCCACCCTGTTCGCCCTGGCACAGGCCTCGCCGTCGCCGTTCCAGGACGACCCGGTGATCGACTCGGACACCCTGGTCTACCTCGCCTACGGCGTCGCCACCGCCGCCGTGCCGGTGCTGCTCGGCCAGCTCGTGCTGACCCGCCGCGACCTGTCCCGGCGGATCGAGGAGATCGAAGAGGTCAAGGAGCACGAACGGGTCCTGCACGCCCAGGCCATCCTCGCCCAGGAACGGGCCCAGCTCGCCCGGGAGATGCACGACGTGGTCTCGCACCAGGTCAGCCTGATCGCCGTCCAGGCCGGCGCGCTCCAGGTGGCCGCCCCCGACGAGCCGTCCCGGGAGGCGGCCCGCACCATCCGGTCGCTGAGCGTCGGCACCCTCGACGAGCTGCGCACCATGGTCGCCCTGCTGCGCGGCGCCGGCGACGACACCACCCAGCTCGCCCCGCAGCCCACCCTCGCCGACCTGAAGGCCCTGGTCACCGGCAGCGGCATCGAGGCGGTGCTGACGGGGGACCCCGACCTCACGGTCGGCACACCCGTGCAACGAGCGCTCTACCGTACGGTCCAGGAAGCGCTCACCAACGTCCGCAAACACGCGCCCGGCGCCGCCGCCACCGTCGAGCTCTGGCGCAACGGCCTCACCGCCGGCGTCACCGTCACCAACACCCCGCCGACCCGGCCCGCACTGCCGCTGCCCGGCGCCCGTCAGGGCCTCGTCGGCCTGCAGGAACGCGCCGATCTGCTGAACGGCACGCTGGAGTCCGGCCCGACCGCCGACGGCGGTTTCCAGGTTCGGATGGCGCTGCCGGTGAACTGACGGCCGGTCCGGCACGTTTCCCCCGACGATGGAGACGATCACTTTCGCCCTGGCCGCCGGACTGCTCGCGGCGTTCAACCCGTGCGGTTTCGCGCTGCTGCCCTCGTTCCTGGCGCTGCTGGTGGCCGGCCCCGGCGGCGTGCCGCGGGCGCTGCGCCTGTCCGCCGCCATGACCGCCGGCTTCGTCACGGTCTTCGGGCTGATCGGCGTGCTGTTCAGCGTGACCACCGTCCCGATCCAGCGGCATCTGCCGTGGGCGGCGGTGGTGATGGGGATCGTGCTGGTGCTGCTCGGCGGGTGGTTGCTGGCCGGGCGGGAGCTGGAGGTGCGGCTTCCGAGGCTCGCCGGCGGGTCGCCGTCGCAAACACTACTCGGGTTGTACGGGTACGGCGCCTCCTACGCCGTCGCCTCCCTGTCCTGCACGATCGCGCCGTTCCTGGCCGTGACCGGGCTCGTCACGGGCGCCGGGGAGATCTCGACCGGAATCGCCGCCTTCGGGGCGTACGGCGTGGGCATGGGGTTGATCGTCGGTCTCCTGGCCATGCTGGTGGCCCTGGCGCGCGAGGCGGCCGTGCGCCGCACCCGCGCCGCGCTGCCCTGGATCTCCCGCGTCAGCGGCGGTTTCCTGCTGCTCGCGGGTCTCTACGTCACCTACTACGGCTGGTACGAACTGCGGCTGCTCACCGACCGGACCGCCCGTCACGATCCGGTCGTCACCGCCATGCTGGACGCCCAGGGCGCCGTCACCACCTGGCTCGACACCATCGGAGCCGGTGGGATCGCCCTCGCCTTCGCCCTGGTCGGGATCGCCTCGGCGGCGGTCACGGCGGCCCGGCGTCCCCGGTAGGTCCGGTGTCCGTGGCCGCCGCTCCCGCGCCTTCTCTGAGGACAGCAGCTCGTCTCTTCTTTAGGACAGGACCTCGTCGATGCTGTCGGCGCGCCAGTTGCGCAGCAGCTCGTGGAAGACGACCGGGCCCGGGCCGAACGAGAAGTTCACCGGGCGCGGGTTGCCCTCGCCGTTGTAGTAGCCGGGCGTACATTCCGCCTGGAAGTCGAAGTTCTTCGGGGCGGTCTGGAAGATCGTGGCCGCCCACGCCTCCTCCGCCTCGGCCGACGGCTCGATCCGCTTCGCGCCGCGAGTGTTCGCCTCGGCGACCAGCGCTCCGATGTGGATCGCCTGCTCCTGCAGCACGTGCACGAAGTTGACGGCGGCCGCGTTCTGCAGCGCCCCCAGGTGGAACAGGTTCGGGAAGCCGTGGCTGTAGAAGCCGTGCAGCGTCCGCGGCCCGTTGCGCCAGTGGCCCAGCAGCGGCATGCCGCCCCGCCCGGTGACCGGCAGGGTGCCGGAGACGACACCGGAGATGCCGACCTCGAACCCGGTCGCGAAGATCACCACGTCGACCTCGAACTCCTCGTCACCGACGACGATCCCGGTCGGGGTCATCCGGGTGATGCCGCCGTGGTCCGCGGTGTCGACGAGCGTGACGTTCGGCCGGTTGAAGGTCTGCAGGTAGAAGTCGCTGAACGTGGGGCGCTTGCACATGTAGCGGTACCACGGCTTCAGCTTCTCGGCCGTCTCCCGGTCCTCGACGATGGAGTCCACCCGGGCCCGGATCTGGTCCATCTTGCGGAAGTCGGCGATCTCGTCGAGGTACTCGCGCTCCTCCGCGGAGATCGTCGGGTCGAGCGTGCCGGTGAGCATCTGCCGCTGCAGGCGGGCGGTGGCCGTCCAGCCGTCGTCGATCAGGTCCACGTCGACGTGCCCGCCGGTGACGAGGTTCAGGAAGTTCTCCATCCGCTCCCGCTGCCAGCCCGGCTTGACGCTGTCGATCACCGACTGGTCGGTGGGCCGGTTGCCGCGGTAGTCGACGGTCGACGGGGTGCGCTGGAAGACGTACAGGTGCTCGGCTGCCTCGGCCAGGTGCGGGATCACCTGGATACCGGTGGCGCCGGTGCCGACCACGGCGACCCGCTTGCCGGCCAGACCGGTCAGATTGCCGGACTGGTCACCGCCGGTGTACCCGTAGTCCCACCGGCTGGTGTGGAACGTGTGCCCCCGGAAGTCCTCGATGCCGGGGATGCCGGGCAGCTTCGGCTGGGTCAGCGTGCCCGACGAGATCACCACGTACCGGGAGGTGAACTCGTCGCCGCGGTCGGTCTTCACGGTCCACTCGGCGGCGTCGTCGTCCCAGGTCAGCTCGACCACCCGGGTGTGGAACATGGTGTCGTCGTAGAGCTCGAAGCGCTTCGCGATCGCGATGCAGTGCTGCCGGATCTCCTCGCCCGGCGCGTACCGCCACTTCGGGACGTAACCGACCTCCTCCAGCAGCGGCATGTAGACGGTCGCCTCGATGTCACAGTGGATGCCCGGGTACCGGTTCCAGTACCACGTGCCACCGAAGTCGCCGCCCTCGTCGATCATCCGCAGGTCACGGACACCGGCCTCGCGCAGCTTGGCGCCGGTCAGCAGGCCACCGAAGCCGCCGCCGATCACCGTCGCCTCGACCCGGTCCCGCACCGGCTCCCGTTCCTGGAAGGGCGTGTAGGGGTCCTTCGCGTAGTAACCGAACTCGCCGGCCGCACGCCGGTATTGAGTGGCCCCGTCCGGCCGGATGCGACGGTCACGTTCGGCCCGGTAGCGGGCGCGCAGGGCCTCCAGTTCCTCGGCGCTGAAGCGATGGGGCGAGCTGGGGATGGTGGGGGACATGCTGGGCCCTTCCGCGTGGTTCGTCCGGTGCGCAGATCCGATCAAGCGCCCAATTTAAAGCAACTGCTTGAACTTGTGGAGAGCCCGGGGGTCCGATGTGGCCGGTCCACTTCCGGTTCACCCGTTGTTCGCCGTACGGCACTCAGGTCACCGGTGCACAGTAGAGGCCCTCCAGAGCGTCGATGAGGCTGGTCGCGGTGGCCTCCCAGACGGCGCGGGCGTCGGCGCCGGGCGGCATCGTACGTTCCCGCTGGGCGCAGAAGTGCAGGATCAGCGTGTGCGCCATGTCGTCCCGTTCGGCCTGAACCGCTCCGGTCAAGCCGGGAAGCCGCCGGTGCAGTCCGCCGAACACGGCCTGCAACGCGGGCGCCTCGGCGACCTCGGCAGCCGCCAGCTCCCGCAGATTCGGCTCGGTCATCAGCTGGGCGGCGAACCGGGCGTACCAGCTGGGGTTCCCCAGGTCCGCGAGATGTTCGGTGATCGGCTGGACCACACAGGTCACCCAGTCCCGCAGCCGGGTGCTGTCCCGGTGCTGATCCAGCAGCCGGAGCCGGATCACGTCGGTCGGCTCCGCGTGCCGCCGGATGATCTCGCGAACCAGCTCGTTCTTGCCACCGAAGTGGTAGCCGACGGCGGCGTTGTTTCCCTGCCCGGCCGCCTCACTCACCTGCCGGTTCGACACCGACGCCACACCGTGCACGGCGAACAGCCGCTCCGCCGTCTCCAGGATCCGGACCCGGGTGCTCTCCACCTGCTCGTTGCGCCCTTTGACGTGACTCAATCTCGGCTCCGGTCCTCTGTGTCCCGTACAGGATAGGAGTGCCGTGAATCACGCTCACAGCGGTCTATCAACCGCCCGTTTCAGTCCGGACTTCGTGCGAACCCGTCCTGCCCCGCTCCGTCCTGCCCCGCTCCGCCTTGCCCTGCTCCGCCTTGCCCCGCGCGGCGTCGGCCTCCGGTGCCGCCTCGTGCCGCCTCGTGCCGCCTCGTGCCGCCTCGTGCCGCTTCGGGCTCATCGGCTCGCCGGTGTCCGCGGTGTGGTGAGCTCGTCGCCGAGAGGGGTGCGACGGTAGAGCACCGAGCGGCCCGACCGGGCGCGTTCCACCAGCCCGGAACGGTGCAGGACGGCGAGGTGATCGCCGACCGCGCCGACGGCCATGCCGAGCGCGCGGGACAGGTGGCTCGTGCTCGCCGGGTCGGCGAGCATGGCCAGGATCAGCGCGCGGGAACGGCCGATCAGCGCGGCCAGATGCTCCGGCGCCTGCGGTGGGCCGTGTTCCAGCAGGGTCGCCACGCCGCGGGCCGGGTAGACGATCGCTTTCGGCCAGGGCTCGTCGGGAAACACCGCGTACTCCGGCCAGATGAAGACCGACGGGACCAGCAGCAGACCCGCGCCGCCGAGGTCGGTGACCGGGCCGGAGCGGCCCACCAGATCGATGCCGCCGTCCCGCCAGCGCACTTTCGGGTGCAGGCCGGCCAGCGCGGCGGCCCAGCCCGCGCGGCCCAGATCCGCGGAACGGTGCACGACGTCGCGCTCGCAGAGCAGCCGCAGGCGTGGCCAGTCGCCGGCGAGCAGGACCGCCCACGCGGCCTCCAGGAAGACGGCGATCCGGTCGAGCATGTCCGCCGAGGTCAGGAACGCGCGCGCGGACTCCGGCATGCGGTGGCCGAGGTAGAAGTCGAGCTCCTCGCGCACGCCGCCGGCAGGTGCCGCCCGCAGCGCCGCCAGATCCTCGCCGATCGTCTGGCCGAGCCGCCGCGGTGGCGGGCAGATGAACGTCGCCCCGGACTGCTCGGTGTGCAGGGCGAGGATCGCCTCGAGCGCCGGATCGTCGCGCAGAGTCCGGAACCCGGACCGCAACCGGGACAGCCACGCCTCCGGAATGCCGCGCGGATGCGGCCCGGCCAGGGCACGGATCAGGTTGAGCAGGTCGAAGACGGGGGACAGCGCGAACCTGGTCCGCAGCAGGTCCTCAGCGCCGACCACGAACCGCAACATCCTCCGACCTTACGTCCTGTGGCGAAACATTGGTGTGCGGCCGGCGCCCGGCCCGAGGCTGACGGCATGACCGTCTCGGACCACCAGGCCACCTATCGTGAGGTCTTCGCGGAACCCGTCTTCCGCGCCCTCTTCGTCGCCCGGAGCCTCGCGATCAGCGCGAACTCGCTGCAGATCTTCGCCCTGTCGGTGCTGGTCTATGCGAGCACCGGGTCGCCACTGATGAGCGCCCTCGCGTTCGGGGCGGGTTTCCTGCCGCAGTTCGCCGGCGGTCTGCTGCTCGGCTCGCTGACCGACCGGCTGCCGGCCCGGCCGCTGATCGTCGCCGGCTACCTCGCCGAGGCCGGGCTCGCCGCCACACTCGGCCTGGCCGATCTTCCCGTCCTGGTGAACCTGCTGCTGGTCGCCGTGGTCGCCGCTGTCACCCCGGTGTTCGCCGGAGCGGCGGCGAAGGTCATCGCGGACCGGCTGACCGGCGACGCGTACGTCCTCGGCCGTTCCCTGACCGGCATGTCGTCGTCCGCCGCCCAGTTGCTCGGCCTGGCCGGCGGTGGTGTCGCGGTGGCGGCCCTCGGCGCCGAGGAGGCGTTGCTGTTCGCGGCGGCCTGCCACATCCTCGCCACCCTCATGGTCCGGATCGGTCTGCCGAACGAGCCCGCCGCCGCCCCCGCCGGTCGTGGAGGCGCTGTGCGGGACAGTTGGACGGGCGCGACCGCACTGCTCGGCGACCGGATCATCCGGCGGCTGCTGATCGTCCAGTGGCTGCCGTCGGCGTTCGCGGCCGGGGCGGAGGCGCTGCTCGTCGCGTACGGCGCCCGGCGCGGATTCCCCACCGGCGCCGGAGCCCTGCTGATGGCGGCCTCCCCGGTCGGCATGCTCGTCGGCAACTTCGCGATCGGCCGGCTGGTCCGCCCCGCCCTGCGGGAACGTCTCAGCGCCCCGCTCGTGGTCCTGCTCGGCGCCCCGCTCGTGCTGCTCTTCGCCGATCTACCCCTCCCGGTCACGGTGACCCTGCTGGTACTCGCCGGGACCGGCTTCGCCTACTCCATCGGCATCCAGCGCGAGTTCCTGGAGGCCGCCCCCGAGGCCCGCCGCGGCCAACTGTTCGCCCTGCTCTCCACCGGCCTGATGGCTCTGCAGGGCGTCGGCCCCCTGATCGTCGGCGCTATCGCCGAGGTCACCTCGCCGGCGACCGCCATCGCCCTCGCCGGAATCGCCACCGTCCTGATCGCCCCGATCGTCCACTTCCGTCGGCACCCCGTACCTCGGTAACCGCTCCGACGCCGTGGTCCCGCCCCACCCGGCCGTTCCGCCGCAACCCCGGCCGTTCCGCCGCGACCCCGGCCGCTTCGCCGCGACCCCGGCCGCTCTGCGGCGGTAACCCGGTCGGTTATCGGGTGGCGGGCGGCTGGTGGGTGGCCGATAGGGTGAGGGCGGGCCGTGACTGGCGTTCGGATGGGGCACCATCGGGGAGCGGCCTGCCGACTATGGCTGAGCCGCGCGCCTGGGCGATCCGACGAGTTCCTGGAGCGCTCATGGCCGGACGGAACATCGCCCCGCTGCCCGCCGTCAACGCCGGTTTCCTCGCGGTGCTGATCGGTTTCACGAGTTCCGCCGCGATCGTGTTCAGCGCCGCCCGTGCCGCCGGCGCCGACGACGCCGAGCTCGCCTCCTGGATGCTGGCGCTCTGCGTCGGGATGGGTGTCACCTGTATCGGCCTGTCGCTGCGGTACAAGGCGCCGATCGTGACGGCCTGGTCGACCCCGGGCGCCGCGCTGTTGGCCACCGGCCTGACCGGCCACTCGATGCCGGAGGCGATCGGCGCGTTCGTGGTGTCCGCGGCGCTGATCACCCTCACCGGGGTGACCGGTTGGTTCGGCCGGGTGATGGACCGGGTGCCGACCGAGCTCGCCGCCGCGCTGCTCGCCGGCGTACTGATCCGTTTCGGTATGGGCTTGTTCTCCTCTGCCAACACCGACGTCACGTTGATCCTTGCCATGTTCGGCACCTATCTGCTGTGCCGGCGGTTCCTGCCCCGGTACGCGGTGCTGGCCGCGCTCCTGGTCGGCGTCACCGTGGCCGCCGTGACCGGCACGTTCCGGCCCGGCGCCGTCCGGTTCTCCTGGGCGGAACCGGTCTTCACCATGCCGTCGTTCTCCTGGCAGGCGGTGATCGGGGTGGCAGTGCCGCTGTTCGTGGTCACCATGGCGTCGCAGAACCTGCCGGGGGTGGCGGTGCTGCGCAACGACGGTTACGACGTGCCGGTGTCCCCGCTGATCACCTGGACCGGCACGGTGAACCTGCTGCTGGCCCCGTTCGGCGCGTTCGGTCTCAACCTGGCCGCGATCACGGCGGCGATCTGCACCGGCCCGCAGGCGCTCGCGGATCCGCGCCGCCGCTACCTGGCCGCCGTGTGGGCGGGCGTCTTCTATCTGATCGTCGGGGTTCTCGGCGCCACGATCACCTCGCTGCTCGGCGCGCTGCCCGTCGTGCTGGTGCTCGGGATCGCCGGGATCGGGCTTCTCGGCACCATCGGCAGCTCGCTGAGCACGGCGCTGCGCGGTGACCGCTGGCGGGAGGCGGCCGTCGTCACGCTGCTGGCCACCGCGTCGGGGATCGAGATGCTCGGCATCGGCTCCGCGTTCTGGGGGCTGATCGCGGGTGTGCTCACGGCCGGGGCCACCGGTGCGCTGCGCCGCCGGCCCGACGCGGAACCGGCCGAGGCGCGGCAGGGCGGGCGAGCCCGATAGCCCGGCCGATGGTGTGCGGTGGGGGAGTCGTCCCGGCGTCCGTGGCGGGCACCGTCTCGCCCGGTGGGCGGGGCGCGGTGCGGTGGCTCACGGTTCTCCGGTGGCCGTACCCGATCTTGGTTTCCGCCGGTGCCGGACCGGGGATGGAGCGCGAGCGGCGCGCTCCACGGTGACCCGATGTCCTGTGACGCGGGTCGCGGGGTGACGTGATCGACATAGGGTCTGGCATGGTCGAAGCATGACCCGCATTGACATGGTAATCATACCCATAGAGTATGAATTGCAGGATTCGCAAGATCGACCGGGAGTGCCATGATCACATTCGAGGACGTCGTCAAGGTGTACCCCGGCGGCAGTACGGCGGTGGATCACCTCAGCCTGGAGCTGCCCACCGGCAAGATCACGACACTTGTCGGGCCGTCCGGCTGCGGGAAGACCACGTCCCTGCGGATGATCAACCGGATGGTCACGCCGACCTCCGGGCGGATCCTGATCGACGGCGAGGACGTGGCGGGCAAGGACGAGGCGCTGCTGCGGCGCGGTATCGGTTACGTCATCCAGCACGCCGGGCTCTTCCCGCACCGGACGGTCCTGGACAACGTCGCCACCGTGCCGGTGCTGCTCGGTGAGACCCGCCGGACCGCCCGCACCAAGGCGCTCGTGCTGCTGGAACGGGTCGGGCTCAGCGCGGAATTCGCGAAACGTTATCCGGCGCAGCTCTCCGGCGGGCAGCAGCAGCGGGTCGGGGTGGCCCGGGCACTGGCCGCCGATCCGCCGATCATGCTGATGGACGAGCCGTTCAGCGCGGTCGACCCGGTGGTCCGGGCGCAGCTGCACCAGGAGTTCCTGCGGCTTCAGCAGGATCTGGGCAAGACCATCGCGATGGTCACCCACGACATCGACGAGGCGATCAAGCTGGGCGATCACGTCGCGGTTCTCCGCGCGGGCGGCCACCTGGCCCAGTTCGGTACGCCGCGCGAGTTGCTCGCCGAGCCCGCCGACGATTTCGTCGCCTCGTTCGTCGGCCGGGACCGCGGCCTGCGCAGCCTGTCCTTCGACACGGCCTCGGAGCTGCCGGTGAAGCCGGTCGACGGGCTGTCGCTCGACGACGCCGGCCGGCCGCTGGGCTGGCCCGGCCCCTCCGGGCTGCAGCCCACCGGCGGCGCGTTCACCAAGGAGGATTCGCTGCGCACCGTGACCGACCTGGTGATCAGCTCACCGGTCGGTATCGCCGTGCGGGTCGGCCCGGACGGCGCCGCCGACGGCCTGGTCAGCCACCATGACCTCGCCGACTATCTGGCGAGCCGCCGCTCATGATCCAGTATCTGCGGAACAACTCCGAGATCGTCTGGCTGGCCCTCCAGGAGCATCTGTACCTGGCGTTGCTGCCGGTGCTGCTCGGGTTCGCGATCTCGCTGCCGCTCGGCTATCTCGCGGTCCGGTTCCCGCGGCTGTACCACCCGCTGATCAACACGTTCGGGGTGCTCTACTCGATCCCGTCGCTGGCGCTGTTCGTGTTCCTGCCGGTCCTCCTCGGCACCAAGGTCCTGTCGCCGGTCAACATCGTGGTCGCGCTCACGATCTACACGGTCGCGCTGCTCGCCCGGACCGTCGCCGACGGCCTGCGCGCCGTCGACCCGGTCGTCATCCAGGCCGCCACCGCGATGGGTTACCGCAGGCTGCGCCGCCTCACCGCGGTGGAGCTGCCGATCGCGCTGCCGGTGATCCTCGCCGGGTTGCGGGTCGCCACGGTGTCCAACATCAGCCTGGTCAGCGTCGGCTCGCTGATCGGCATCGGTGGTCTCGGCCAGTTGTTCACCCGCGGGTTCCAGCTGTTCTACATCGAGCCGATCCTGGTCGGCATCATTCTGTCGGTCCTGCTGGCCGGCCTCGCCGACCTGATCATCGTGCTCGTGCAGCGGGCGATCACCCCGTGGACGCGTGCCGCATGAACCTCTCCTATCTCACCGACCCGGCCCACTGGGACCTCAGCGCACCGGGCGGCATCCCGCAGCTGATCCTGTCGCACCTCGGGTACACCGCTCTCGCCCTGCTGCTCGGCGTGATCATCGCGCTGCCGGTCGGACTTTACATCGGCCACACCGGCAAGGGCTCGTTCATCGCGATCAACGCGGGCAACGCCGGCCGGTCGCTGCCCACCCTCGGCCTGCTGATGCTCATGGTCACCCTGCTCGGGCTCGGCCTGCTGCCGGTGCTGATCGCGCTCACCGTGCTGGTCATCCCACCGATCCTGACCTCGGCGTACGCCGGGATGCGCACGCTCGACCACCGGGTCGTCGACGCCGCCCGCGGGATGGGCATGCGCTCCTGGCAGGTGCTGACCCGCGTCGAGCTGCCGATGGCCCTGCCGGTGCTGATGAGCGGCTTCCGCAACGCCGCCCTGCAGGTCGTCGCGACCGCCACCGTGGCGGCCGCGGTCGGGCTCGGCGGGCTGGGCCGGCTGCTCATCGACGGTCTCGCCGTCAACGACTACTCCAGGGTTCTGGCCGGCGCCGTCGTGGTCGCCGGCCTGGCCGTGCTCGTGGATCTGTTCCTGGCGCTCATCCAGCGCTGGATCGTCTCACCCGGATTGAAAGGCTCCTGATGAAACGGTTTTTGACCGCCGTGACCCTGGCCCTCGCCCTCACCGCGTGCGGTACCGACAGTGATCCGCTCGCGCCCTCCACCGGCACCTCGGGTGCCGCGGGCGGCGCGGTCACCGTCGGCTCGGCGAACTTCCCGGAGAGCCAGCTGCTCGCCGAGATCTACTCGCAGGCCCTCGAGGCGAAGGGTGTCAAGGTCACCCGCAAGTTCAACATCGGCGCCCGCGAGGTCTACCTCAAGGCGCTGCAGGACGGCTCGATCTCGCTGCTGCCCGAGTACAACGGCGCGCTGCTCGCGTCGCTGTCCACCGGCGGCGTGCCGGAGGGCGTCTCCAGCCCGGCCGATGTGCTCGCCGCGCTGAAGAAGGTGCTGCCGGCCGGCACCGAGGTCCTCGAGCAGTCGGCCGCCGAGGACAAGGACACCCTGACGGTCACGGCCGAGACCGCCACCAAGAACAACCTCAAGAGCATCGAGGACCTGAAGGCGGTCGCCCCGACGCTGGTGGCCGGAGCCGGGCCCGAGTTCGCCGAGCGGCACCAGGGCCTCAAGGGGCTTGAATCGGTGTACGGGGTGAAGTTCAAGGAGTTCAAGCCGCTGGACGCCGGTGGCCCGCTGACCGTCAACGCGCTCAAGGACGGCGACATCCAGGTCGCCAACATCTTCTCCACCGACTCTTCGATCGTGGCCAACAAGTTCGTCGTCTTGGAGGACCCGAAGAACCTGTTCCTCTCGCAGAACATCATCCCGCTGCTGCGCAGCGAGGCGAACAACCCGACCGTCACCGGCGCTCTCAACGGCGTCTCGGCGAAGCTGACCACGGAGAACCTGACCTCCTACCTGGCCCAGGTGCAGGTGGACAAGAAGGACATCACGGTGGTCGCCAAGGCGTTCCTCACCGAGAACGGCCTGGCTTCGTAGTTTTCGCGGCTTTTCTGAAGTGCCGCCCCGTTTCGGGGCGGCACTTCTTCTGTTTCCGGCAGATGTCTTGACGGGCGCACTCGTTGATATCTATCTTTGCCGCAAAGATTTGCAGAAAGTTTCAGGCCTGTTGCTGCAAGGGCTTGCAAACCCCGTTCCTCCTGGAGGTTGATGTGGACAGTCCCCGCAGGCGACACCGCCTGACCCGCATCCTCGCCGCCACCACCCTCGCGCTCGGCCTCGGCGGCTTCGGTGTCGCCCAGATCGCCGGCAGCCCCGACGCCTTCGCCGCCCCACCCGGCGAGAAGGATGTCACCGCTGTCATGTTCGAGTGGTCGTTCGCGTCGATCGCTCGTGAGTGCACCACCAAACTGGGCCCGCTCGGTTACGGATATGTGCAGGTCTCACCGCCGCAGGAGCACATCCAGGGCAGCCAGTGGTGGACCTCGTACCAGCCGGTGTCGTACAAGATCGCCGGCCGCCTCGGCGATCGCACCGCCTTCGCCGACATGGTCGCCACCTGCCACGCGGCCGGCGTCAAGGTCGTCGTGGACACCGTCATCAACCACATGAGCGCGGGCTCGGGCACCGGCACCGGCGGCACCGCCTACTCCAAGTACAACTACCCCGGCGTCTACTCCGACGCCGACTTCCACGGGTGCCGCAACGCCATCCACGACTACACCAACCGCTCCAACGTCCAGGATTGTGAACTCGTCAACCTGTCCGACCTCAACACCGGCAGCGACTACGTCCGCGGCAAGATCGCGGGCTACATGAACGACCTGACGTCGCTCGGTGTGGACGGGTTCCGTATCGACGCCGCCAAGCACATGTCCGCCGCCGACCTGACCGGCATCAAGGCGAAACTGACGAACCCGGGCGCCTACTGGAAGCAGGAGGCCATCTACGGCGCCGGCGAGGCCGTCCAGCCGGCGGAGTACACCGGCTCCGGCGACGTGCAGGAGTTCCGGTTCGCCTTCGACCTCAAGCGGGTGTTCCTCAACGAGAACCTCGCCTACCTGTCGAACCTCGGCGCCTCCTGGGGTTACCTGCCCAGCAACCAGGCCGCCGTCTTCGTCGACAACCACGACACCGAGCGCAACGACTCGACGCTCAACTACACCGACGGCTCCGCCTACACCCTCGCCCAGGTGTTCACGCTGGCCTGGCCGTTCGGGGCGCCCGACGTCAACTCGGGATACGAGTTCAGCAACCACGACGCCGGCCCGCCCAACGGCGGCACGGTCAACGCCTGCTACACCGACGGCTGGAAATGCCAGCACGCGTGGCGCCAGATCGGCAACATGGTCGGCTTCCGCAACACGGTCCGCGGCACCGCCGTCACCAACTGGTGGAGCAACGGTGGCGACCAGATCGCCTTCGGCCGCGGCAACAAGGGCTACGTCGCGATCAATCACGAGGGCGGTTCGCTGACCCGCACCTTCCAGACATCCCTGCCGGCCGGCACCTACTGCGACGTGCAGCACGGCGACCCGACCAGCGGCGGCGGCTGCACCGGCACCACCTACACGGTCAACGCGTCCGGCCAGTTCAGCGCCACCATCGCCCCGGGGGAGGCGGTCGCCCTCTACGTCGGCGCCAGCGGCCCCGCCCCGTCGCCGTCGGTGTCCTCGCCGTCACCGACCCCGTCGGGCACCGCCACGGCCGGTGCCGGCTTCAACCTCACCGCCGCCACCTCGTACGGCCAGAACATCTTCGTCGTCGGCAACCAGGCCGCACTCGGCAGCTGGGCGCCGGCCAGTGCGATCCCGCTGTCGGCCACCGCCTACCCGGTCTGGAAGGCAACGGTCTCCCTGCCGGCGGGCACGGCGTTCCAGTACAAGTACATCCGCAAGAACGCCGACGGCAGCGTCACCTGGGAATCCGGTGGCAACCGCACCGCCACGGTCCCGTCCAGCGGCCAGGTGGCCCTCAACGACAGCTGGCGTTAGCCGGCACCGTCGGCCCCGGGCCCTGTCACACGCCGGCCCGGACCGGTGCCATCCGGCGCCTCCTCCTCGGCCCGGCCATCCTTCGGGTGGCCGGGCCGTCACGCGTCGGGGCGGCCGTCGACCAGATGGATGTGGTTCAGTCCGGGGCCGAATCCGGCGATGTGATCCGGGGTGCCGTGGTGCGGCTTCGACGGGCTGAACCGGCCGTCGCGGACCGCCGCGTCGTAGGCGCCGCCGAAGGCGTACTCGGCCAGGACACCGCTGACCCCGTGCTCGGCCGCCCAGGCCAGCCCGTCCTCGGAGGTCGCGAAGACCGCCGACGGGAACCGCGACCGCGGCCCGTTGAAGACCCAGACGGTGGACCGGACCGGATCCGGGCTCCGGGTGGGCCGGCGCCGCCGTCCCTCAGGGGTGAAGGAGAAATCGTCGTGGTCGTGCCGTACCGCGAGAACCACCGGCTCCGGGAGGACACCCCGCACGCCTTCACCCGGAAGGGTGTCGGCGAGGGCGTTCCAGAGGTGGACGCAGATCAGGCCGTCGGCGGGATCCGCGGTGGCGTAGGCGAGCGTCTTGGACCACAGGACGTTGGAACCGCCGATACGCAGAGACGGGTCACCGAACTCGCCGGTCAGGTCGGACCAGGTCCGGTCCTCCGTCACCCACTCCCGGATCCCGGTGCCGAGCTG
The DNA here is from genome assembly GCF_016862455.1 of Actinoplanes utahensis. Lineage (GTDB taxonomy): Bacteria > Actinomycetota > Actinomycetes > Mycobacteriales > Micromonosporaceae > Actinoplanes > Actinoplanes utahensis. The sequence continues at coordinate 27,580 of NZ_BOMZ01000084.1, read as the reverse complement.
CTGGTACTCGGCGTTCGTGAGCACCCGGTCCAGGTCCAGCCAGCCGAGGCGATGGGCTATCCCGGCGTAGGCGGACGCCGCGGCATCCCGGACCATGCCGGCGGGGAGGATGCCGGAGTAGGCGCCCCGCACGCCGGTCGCGGTGAACAATCCGCTGCTGCGCAACGCGGCGTACTCGGCTCGCCACCGCTCCACGCCGCCGTCCACCGCGGCCATCGCCTCGAGGAGAAGGAACTCGGCCGACTCGTCGCGGCTGTACATGCCCGGCCGCCGCAACGCGTTGTTGAGGTGCTCTCGATGATGCCGGTACACCGCGTCGTGACTCATCATGATCGATTATGACAGTCGGGTGCGGGGCGGCGGCATCAACGGCCCCCAGCCGCATCGGGACCGTGTCGTCCACCTCGTCGTGCGACGTGCCGACGGCTGCCGCACTCCGTGGTCGTCGTTCTGCGCCATCGATGCCTCGTCTCAGATGGTTCGCTCGGGGTCGTCCGTCCCGTCAGCGCTGGTCGACGACGAGGCCGTCGCGTGTCGTCCGGTCCTTCGTCAGGGCCATGGCCAGCGGAGCCTCCGGGAATCCGCCGATGGCGGCGAGCGCGGCCTGCATCTGCGGGCCGCTCGCCCAGTGCCACGTGTCGGTGTACGTCTCGTCGTCGAGCCGGATCAGAACCGTCGCCGTGAGTCCCGGGTGCGCCTCCCGGACCGTGCCGATCAGCGAGGCCCGCCGTGCCAGGAACTCCTCGAGATCGGCGGGCTCGACCATGTACGTGTGGGTGCGGACCGTCGTCATCGTCGTCACCACGATCCGGGGGCCTGGCGGATCGGGGCGTTCAGACGGTTGAACAGGTTCGTCACCGCGATCCCCAGCAGCAGCGCGGCGAGCTGCTCCTCGGTGAACTGATCCGCGGCCGCGTCCCACACATCGTCCGGAACAGCGTCCGTGTTGTCGGAGAGCCGGGTGACCGCCTCGGCCAGGCCGAGCGCCGCCCGTTCGTCCTCGGAGTAGTACGGCGTCTCCCGCCACGCCGTGACGAGCCCGATCCGCTCGTCGCTCACGCCGAGCTTGCGCAGGCTCTTGAGCCCGCCGTCGACGCAGAAACCGCACCCGTTGATCTGGCTGACCCGCAGGTGCACCAGGTCCATCAGCTCCTGCGGCATCCCTTGCGCATGGACCGCCTTGATCAGCTCCTGGATCGGCTGCATCGCGGCCGGCACCAGAACCGCTGGATTCTTCATCCGCTGCGCCATCGTGTCTCACTCCTCGTGTAGGTCCTGTCGTCCTTTCCACGAGGTTGCCGGACCCGGTTGATACATCCGCGATGCGTTCACGATGCACCGCACCCCGCCCGCATCGGAGATGTCGCCGGCTGCCTGCGGTTGCGCTGTGGAGTTGTCAAGGAACAGAAGGGCCGGCCGGCTCGGATGCGCTCCTGCCGGCCTCAGCCGGCGAGGAGTCTCAGAGGTTCGGAATGGAGACGGTCGAGGACGGCGCCGGTCGCCGCATCGGCGGGAAGGTGGACGATCAGCCGCTGATCGTCGTCGTCGGGCAACTCGAGCACCTCGAAGGCGAGGCGCAGCAGGCCGGCCTCCGGGTGGGCCATCGAGAACACGCCATTGGAACGCGGCAGACCGGGAACGGTCTCGACCCGGCGGGTGAAGGCTTCACCGGCGGTGACGGAAAGCTCGGTGGCGAGGGCGGCGATATGCGGATCCGCCCGGAACGGGCCCTGCTTGAGCGCGGCGACCTCGTCGTCGGCGATCCGCTCCCAATCGGGGAAGGCATCGCGTGCGCGCTCGTCGGAGAGGATGAAACGGGGCAGGTTGGGATGGGCCGCCTCCAGGAGGCCGAACGGCCCCATCAGCCGCTCATAGCCGGAGGTGTGGGCCAGGATGTCACCGAGCCGGTTGAGCAACACGGCAGAGGAGGGCTCGAGGCGATCGATCAGGGCGCGCACGGTCGGCCGCACCGTGCGGGCCGGGCGGGTGCGGCCCAGGCAGTTGTGACCAGGGTCGGCAGCCTTGGTCAGGCGCAGCAGATAGGCCCGCTCGCCGGCGGACAACCGCAACGCTCCGGCGAGCGCGGACAGGACCTGGGGGGAGGGCCGGCGGTCCCGGCCCTGTTCGAGGCGGATCACGTATTCGACGCTGACGCCCGCGAGAGCGGCGACCTCGGAACGACGCAGCCCTGGGGCGCGCCGGCGTGGGCCGGCGGGCAGCCCGACCTGAGCCGGAGTGATCGCCGCGCGGCGGGTCCGCAAGAAGAGTCCGAGTTCGTTGTCGCTCACCATCCGACCGTAACGCCGCCGCCGGGCGTGAAGGTGTCCCTGCTGGTACCACCATCACCACGGTCTCCACAAAGGCCGGTGACCGGAGCACTCTCGAAGCGTGAACGAGAGAATCGTCTTCGGCTTCGGAGCACACAGCGACATCGGCGACGGGCCGGACCTGCTGCGCATGACGCAGCAGGCCGACCGGGACGGTCTGGACGTCTTCTCGCTGTCCGACCATCCTTACCTGGGTGCGCGTCTTGACGCGTATGCGGCCATCGCCTTCGTCCTCGGCCGCACTCACCGCCTCGCGGCGTTCGCCAACGTCACCAACCTGCCCACCCGGCCGGCCCCGGTGCTGGCTCGCACGGTCACGTCGCTGGCGGCGCTGTCCGATGGCCGTGTGGTGCTCGGCATGGGCGCCGGCGGCCTGTGGGACCGCATCGCCGACATGGGCGTCGCGCCGCTCGCTCCCCGCGAGGCGGTGGACGCCTTCGAGGAGGCGATCCTCCTGGTGCGCAAGCTGTCGGGCGGTGGCCCGGCCGTCACCCACCACGGGCGGCACTACCGGGTCGAGCGGATCGATCCCGCCCCGGTGCCCGCGCCTCCGGTCTGGACCGGTTCGGTGGGACGGCGATCGCTCGCCGCGACCGGCCGGGTCGCCGACGGCTGGATCCCCGGTCATGCGGCTGACTGGCGCAGCGAGCGATATCGCACGTCTCGCCCGGTCATCGACGAGGCGGCGACAGCCGTCGGCCGACACCCGGGACAGATCCGGACGATCTTCAATCTTCCCGGCCGCATCACCGACCGTCCGCTGCCCGCCACACGCGACAGCGACGGCCGGTGGATCGGCGGCTCGGCCGGGCAGTGGGCGGAGGAGTTGACCGAGGCCGTCCTCGAGTTCGGCGCGTCGGGATTCATGCTGTTCTCACCGAGCGGCGGGGCTCCCGACCCGCTGTCCCTGAGCCGATGGGCCGTGGAGATCGTCCCCGCCGTCCGTGAGGCGATAGATTCGCATCGTGGCGCTACGGTTCCGGCTCCTGGGCCCGGTGCAGGTCGTCGATGACGGCCGGCCGCTGCCTGGCATCGCCCCGAGACACCGGGCGGTCCTGGCCTATCTGTTGCTCCACGCCGGCCGGGTGATCGGCATGGAGAGGCTCATCGATGCGATGTGGGGCTACGACCGGCCGGAGACGGCCCGCTCGCAGATCCACGCCACGATCACCGCCCTACGGCGGGCCTTGCGCAGCGCGGGGGGCGGCGCGGGCCCGGCCGGCGACGAGATCCTGCAGACCCGGGCGGGTGGCTATGTGGTTCTTCCCCAGGACGGGCAGCTCGACGTTCACACCTTCGAAGACCTGGTGTCGGGCGGGCGGTTCCGGGAGGCCCTCGACTTGTGGGACGGAGACGCCCTGGCCGACATCCACGCGAGCTATGTGCCGAACGCCCGCGCGTTGCTCACCGACCGGCGACTGAACGCGGTCGAGCGACTCATGGATTCGTCGCTGGAGGCGGGCGAGCATGCCCGGATCGTCGACGAGCTCGCCGGCCTCGTGGCCGCCAACCCGCTGCGCGAGCGGCTCGCCGGGCAGCTGATGCTGGCGCTGCACCGCTCGGGGCGGCAGGCCGACGCGCTGGCGGTGGCCCGGTCATACCGCACGGCCCTCGCCGACGAGCAGGGACTCGATCCGGGACGCGAATTCGCCGAGTGGGAGAGGACGGTCCTGGCCGGCTCACCGGTGGCCGAGAGCAGGAATCATCTGCCCTACGACATCCCCGACTTCGCGGGCCGTGACACCGAGCTCGACGAGATCCTGGCCGGCTCGCCCCGGAACATCGTGACCATCGACGGGATGGCCGGGATCGGCAAGACCACCTTCGCGGTCCGGGCCGCCCACCGCGTCGCCGACCGGTTCCCGGACGGGCAGCTCTTCATCGATCTGCGGGCGAACACCGCGGGCCAGGAGCCGTTGTCCGCCACCGCAGCGCTGGAGATCCTGTTGCGGCAGTCGGGCCTCACCGACATCCCTCGCGGGGAGGCCGAGCGCAGCGCGATGTGGCGCACCGAGCTCCAGCGGCGCCGGGTGCTGGTGCTTCTCGACAACGTGGCCGGCGAGGCTCACGTGCGGCCGCTGCTGCCCGGTGTCTCGGAGAGCCTGATGCTGATCACCAGCAGGCGCAGGCTCATGGACATCGACGGAGCCCGCACGCTGTCCATGGAGGCGCTGCCGCCCGGGGACGCGACCACTCTGTTCACCGGCATCGTGGGGGAGCGGGCCACCGCCGAGCCCGCGGCCGTCCGGGACGTGCTCGACATCTGTGGCAACCTGCCACTCGCCATCCGGATCGCCGCGGCCCGGTTGCGGCACCGCCCCCGCTGGACGGTCGCCTACCTGGCCGGCCGCCTGCGGCTCGCCGATCTGGCCACGCCCGAGCGCAGCGTCGCGGCCGCCTTCACCGTCTCCTACGAGCAGCTCGACGAGGCCGGGCAGCGCATGTTCCGGCTGCTCGGGACGGCTCCCGGTCGCGACATCGAGCCGCATGCCGCCGCGGCGCTCGCCGACCTCCCGGTGCCCGACGCCGAGGACCTGCTGGAGAGCCTGCTCGACGCGCACATGCTGGTGCAACGGGAGCAGGGCCGCTACACGATGCATGACCTGCTGCGCGAGCACGCCCGATCGCTGGCCGAGGAGGACGGCGCGCTGATGCGGCTGCTCGTCCATTACCTGCACCGGTCGCGGGCGGCGGTGCGGCAGCTCTACCCCGGCAACATCGGTGACCGGCCAGGGCTCCCGCCGATGCTCACTCCGGTCGAGCCGGTCGACGGGCCGGGCGAGGCGATCCGATGGCTCGACGCGGAGCGCGGCAACATCATCACCACGGTCACCTACGGCCCACAGGTGTGCGTCGGTCACCTCGCCCACGCGCTCCGGCCGTACCTGGACCGGCAAGCCCACCACGACGACGCCGTCATCCTGCACTCCACCGCCCTGGAGCGCAGCCGGCGAAACGGCGACGCCGACGTGCAGGGCCGGGCGCTGGCCGACCTGGCATGGACGTACTGGCGGCGCGGCGACTACGAGCAGGCCTCCGACCATGCGGGGCAGGCGCTCGACATCGCCACCGACGAATTCCCCAGGGCCCTGGCCCTGCACGCGCTCGGTGACGTCGCCGAGCGCCGACGCGAGACCGGCCGGGCCGAGCGATGCCTGAAAGAGGCACTCGACCTGGCCCGGATCGCCGGTGACCGGGCACGCGAAGGGTTCGTCCTCGGCGACCTCGGCATGGTCCTGGACCAGCTGGACCGTCACGACGAGGCACGCCGCCATCTCGACCTCGCCCTCGCCATGCACCGCAAGGACGGCAATCCGCTCGGTGAGGCGCGGGTCCTCGACCAGATCGGCACGGTGCTGTGCCATCAAGGGCTTCCCGATGAGGCGATCGTCCGGCACCGCCAGGCAGGCGACCTCTACCGGGCGATGGGCAATCGCAGTGACGAGCCGTCCGCGGCCAACGGGATCGGCGAGGCGCACGTGGCGGCGGGACGGCCCGCCCCGGCCGTCCAGGAACATGAGCGGGCGGCGGCCCTCGCGGCCCGCGTCCACAACCTGCCCGAGGTGGCGCGGGCACACTACGGACTGGCGGTGGCGTTGCTGCGTCAGCGGGAATACGGCCCGGCCGCCGCGCATGCGCACACGGCGACGCTCGCCTTCGGGGAACTCGGCGTTCCCGACGCCGGCGACGCCGAGGTTCTGGAGTTGCTGGCCAGGGCGTCACGATCCTCGGACGACGAGCCGATCCGGGGCGCTACCGGAGATGAGATCACCGAGCTCGCGGCCCGTTTCCCGATGCCGTTGCCACGGCTCCATGTGGCCTGGCTGCGGATGTGCAACGGCTCGATGGTCGAGCCCGGTGGTCTGTTCGGCACGGCACTGGCGGGGCGGACGCTCGACCGCTTCCCGCAGTGGCCCGCGCGGGGGCGGATTCCGGTCGCGGGCGATGGGAACGGCAACTACTACGTCCTCGACGCGGCGTCGGGCGCCGTGTACTTCCTCGACACCATGGAGGGCGATGACTACGCCTATGTCGTCGGCAGCGACGTGATGCACTTCGTGCGGTTCCTGCTCGAAGGCGACCGGGGCTGGCCGTTCCAGCGGGACTACGTCACGAAGCGTGATCCGGCCATCCTCGACGTCGGTGACCGGAGCCTCCTGCCCTGGAGCGGGACGCATGGGGCGTAGCGGTGTCGGTCAGGCGGGCGAGCGGGTCGCCCGGGTTGTCGCGGTGTCGGTCAGGCGGGCGAGCGGGGTGCCCGGGTTGTCGCGGTGCCGGTCTGGTGGGCTGCCGGAGGACACGGACCGGAACGCCGGCGGGCAGGCGCCAGCCGGTCAGACGCGGGCCGGGACGGTCTGGAGCAGGCTCAGCAGCAGGGCCAGTGGGGGCCAGCCGGTTCGGCCGGCGCGGACCACCGCGGAGGTGCGCAGGATCGGGCACGGGTTCCGCAGAGGGAGGAGGCGCACGCCGGGGCGGGTCGGCTGATCGGCGGGGAGCAGGCCGATACCGAGGCCGGCGACGACCAGGTCCTGGAGCAGAGCCAGACTGTCGGCGCGGTGCGTGACGAGTGGCTCGAAGCCGGCCATGGAAGCGATCGTCCGGACCACCTGCTCGTCGGCGGCGCCGCGGGAGTTGACGATCCAGTCGTGATCGCGGTAGCGGGCGAAGACGGCCGCCGCGGAGTGCTCCGGGTCACCGGAGACCGGGTCGGTGGCGGGAACGCCGAGGGCCCATTCGGTGGACCAGAGCGGCTGTGACACCACGGACCGGTCCGGTGTGGCGGGGGCCAGGTTGAAGTCGTAGGTCAGGGCCAGGTCGATGTCGTCGGCGGCGATCAGGGACAGGGCTTCGGCGGGTTCGTGTTCGTGGATGCGGACGCGGACCTTCGGGTGATCGGCTGCGAGACGGGACAGGACCGGCATGAGGGAGCGGCGGATCGCTGTGCCGAAACCGGCGACGCGGATCGTGCCGGCGGGCTCGGCGGACGGGTCCAGGTCGAGACGTGCCGCCTCCAGGGCGGCCAGGATCGTCACCGCGTGTTCGGCCAGCCGCCGGCCGGCGGGGGTGAGCCGGACCCGTCGTCCGTCCGGCTCGATCAACGCGATTCCGGCCTCGCGGGCCAGCGCGGCGATCTGCTGGGACACCGCGGACGTGGTGGTGTGCGTCTCGTCGGCGACGGCACGCATCGATCCCCGTCGAGACAGCAAGAGGAGAGTTTCCAGGCGGCGCACGTCCACGGGTTCATTGTTAAGCAACCGCGAACGGTATGTCCACGATCGTTACGTGGACGCGAGCGGTCAGTGGGTCTCTACTGGCGGCATGACGCTCACCGCCGTACCCCCACGCTTCAAGTCCCCTGGTGGGACCGCCCGCAGCGGCGCCGCCCTCGCGGTTGCCGCGATGGCCTGCGTGCAGATCGGGCTCGCGGTCTCGGTAGGGCTCGTGGAACACATCGGCACCGCCGGGGCGGCCTGGATCCGGCTGGCGTGGGCAGGGGTGATCCTGTTCGTCGTGGTACGGCCGCGGCGCTCGGACTTCCGCAAGGGCGGTCTGCTGCCCGCCGTGGCGCTCGGGGTGGTCACCGGCACCATGACCATGCTGTTCATGGCCGCTGTCGCCCGGCTGCCGCTGGGCACCGCGAGCGCGCTGGAGTTCCTCGGGCCACTCGCGGTGGCGGTCGTCCGCGGGCGCACCCTGCGCTGGCCGTTGATCGCCGCAGCGGGTGTGCTGCTGCTGACCGCGCCGTGGCACGGTGGCACGGATCCGGTCGGTGTGGCCTACGCGCTCGGCGCCGCCGTGTGCTGGGCGGGCTACATCCTGCTCACTCAACAGGTCGGTGACGAGAGCAGCGGTGTCCGCGGGCTGGCGATCTCGATGCCGGTCGCCGGGCTGGTGGCGACTGTGGCCGTCGCGGTCGTTCCCGGGACGCCGGTGTTCAGCCGGCTCACACCGGAGATCATGGTGGGCGGGTTGTTCCTGGCGGTGTTGTTGCCGGTGATTCCGTTCGTTCTGGAGTTCCTGGCGCTGCGCCGGTTGACGACTGCCGCCTTCGGAACCCTGATGAGTCTGGAACCGGCCATCGCCGTCCTGGTCGGGTTCGCCCTGTTGGCCCAGGTGCCGGACCTGGCAGCGGTTGCGGGGATCGGTCTGGTCGTCGCCGCCGGCATCGGCGCCGAACGTTCCGGCGCCCGACCCGCTGCGGTCGGCGGTTGAGGGGCCGAGGCCGGTGTCGGTGGGGGAGCGCGTTGAACCCGCTGCTGTCGGTGATCGAGGGATCGAGGGCGGTGTCGGGCGCGTGAGTGCGTTGGACCCGCTGTCGGTGGCTGAGGGACCGAGGGCGGTGTCGGGCGCGGGGGCGCGTTCGATCCGCTGTGGTCAGCGGCTGAGGGCCGGCGCAGGTATGGAGAACCGAGCATCGGCGCGGCGGCGCAGCACGGCCCACCGCCAAGAGTTCCGTCAGGTGTGATCCGGCTGAGGAATGGGCAGGTCCAGTGGCATGGCGGTGATTCTGATGACGGGGGCGTCGGGGCGGATCGGGCAGATGTTGCGCAAGCGGCTCGGGCATCATCAGCTGCGACTCACCGACCTGCACGGCGGGGACGAGGTGGCGGCTCTCGACGTCACCGACGGGGCCGCGGTCGAGCGGGCCGCCCGCGGGGCCGACGCGATTCTGCATCTCGGCGGGATCGCCGCGGAGGCGCCGTTCGAGCGGTTGCTGGCGGTCAACGTACGCGGAACGGAGCGGGTGCTGGAGGCGGCGCACCGGGCGGCCGTGCCACGGGTGATCATCGCTTCCAGTAATCATGCCGTCGGGCTGCAGTCGCGTGACGTGGCCGGGCCGGATGGGCTCCCCGATGATGTCGAGGCGCGGCCGGACACCTATTACGGCTGGAGCAAGGCGGCGGTGGAGTCGCTGGGCCGGCTCTATCACGACCGGTACGGGATGCACGTCGTCTGCCTGCGCATCGGCAAGTGCGCGGAGAAGCCGTCGGCGCCCCGGGACCTGGCGACGTGGCTGTCGCCGGACGACGCGGCCCGGCTGGTGGAGGCATCGCTGACGGCGACCGGCTGGCGGCTGGTGTGGGGTGTCTCCGCGAACACCCGGCGCTGGTGGTCGGCGGCCGGCGGACAGGCGATCGGCTATCACCCTCTCGACGACGCCGAGCCGTGGGCCGCCGAGGTGGGCGAACCCGATCCCGCCGACCCGGAGAACCACCTGGTGGGAGGCCGGATGACCGGCACTGATCTGGGTACGCGATGAAGGCGGCCATGTAGCGATCCCGGCGAGCACCGCAGGCGATTTCACCGATTCACGTCTGTCGATGCTCGGGCATCGTCGGAAGCCCGTCCCCCACGGGAGAACGACGAGAAGGGAGCAATCTGAGATGCGGAACCGAATCCTCGTGACGGCGCTCGCTGCCGCCCTGGTCGCGATCGGTGTGCATCCCGGCGCCGCGCAGGCCGCGCCCGGCGGCTCCGGACCGTACCCCGCCGACTACGAGACCACGATCCGCCTCTACGACCACACCGTCTACCGCCCGTCCACCATCCCCGCCGGCCTCACCCTGCCGATCGTGGTCTGGGGCAACGGCGCCTGCCGCGCCGACGGCACCTGGTTCCAGAACATTCTCAAGGAGTTCGCCTCGCACGGGTTCCTGGTCATCGCGAACGGCAGGCCGGGCGGCACCGGCAGCACCGACGCCGGCATGCTGACCGAGGCCATCGACTGGGCCGTCGCGGAGAACTCCCGGGCCGGCAGCAAGTACCGGGGCCGCATCGGCACCGGCAAGGTCGCCGTGATGGGCCAGTCGTGCGGCGGCCTGGAGGCCGTCGAAGCCGGTGCGGACGCCCGCGTCGACACGACCGTGTTCTGGAACAGCGGGCTGCTCAGTGACCGGGAGAACTTCCGGCTCGCCCGGCTGCACGCCCCGGTCGCCTACATCACCGGCGGCCCGGACGACATCGCGTACCCGAACGCGGTCGACGACTACGCCCGCCTGCCCGCCGGGCTGCCGGCCTACCTCGCCCACCTGCCGGTCGGTCACTACGGCACGTTCTCGCAGGTCAACGGCGGTGAGTACGGCCGGGTCGGTGCCGCCTGGCTGAAGTGGCACCTCAAGGGCGACCAGGCGGCCCGCGCGGTGATCACCGGTCTCGGGTCCACCGGGCAGTGGACCGTCACCAGCAGGAATCTGACCTGATCACCAGTGGTGCATGGAGCCGTCCGCCAGGCGGTTCACCGGAAGAGAGGCGGCGCGGTACGGGTACCGCGCCGCCAGTTCCTCGTCGATGTCCACCCCGAGCCCCGGCTCCTCCGACGGGTGCAGATATCCGTCGGCGAAGGTGTACCCGTGCGGGAACACCGCGTCGGTGGCCTCGGTGTGGCGCATGTACTCCTGCAGCCCGAAGTTCGGGATCGCGAGATCGACGTGCAGCGCCGCGGCCATGCACACGGGGGAGAGGTCGGTCGCGCCGTGCGAGCCGCTGCGCACGTGGTACAGGGCGGCCAGGTCGAAGATCCGGCGCAGGTGGGTGATGCCGCCCGCGTGCACGACGGTGGTCCGGATGTAGTCGATGAGCTGCTCGGTGATCAGCTGCTGGCAGTCCCAGACCGAGTTGAACACCTCACCCACCGCGATCGGCGTCGTCGTGTGCTGCCGGATCAGCCGGAACCCCTCCTGCAGTTCGGCCGGCACCGGGTCCTCGATCCAGGTCAGGTGGTAGGGCTCCAGGCTCTTGCCGAGCCGGGCCGCCTCGATCGGGGTGAGCCGGTGGTGCACGTCGTGCAGCAGCTTCAGGGTCGGCCCGAACTCCTCGCGGACTCGCTCGAACACCTGCGGCACGTGGTCGAGGTAGTGGGCGGTGGACCAGACGTTCTCGGTGGGGATCGCCGCGTCGGCCGGCTCGTAGAACAGGCGGTCCTTGCCGACGCCGTACGTGCTCTCCAGCCCGGGGATCCCGGTCTGCACCCGAACCGCCTGATAACCCAGGTCCAGATATGTCGAGATCTCCGACAGGACGCCGTCCACGGTAAGAGCGTTGGCGTGGCCGTAGACCGTCACCCCGTCCCGGGACCGGCCGCCCAGCAACTGGTACACCGGGAGCCCCGCCACCTTGCCCTTGATGTCCCACAACGCGGTGTCCACCGCCGCGATGGCCGTCATCGTCACCGGTCCCCGCCGCCAGTACGCGCCCCGGTACAGGTACTGCCAGGTGTCCTCGATCCGGGACGCGTCCCGCCCGATCAGCGCGGGCGCCACGTGGTCGGTCAGGTAGGAGGCGACGGCGAGCTCCCGCCCGTTGAGCGTGGCGTCCCCGACTCCGCTGACCCCGTCCTCAGTGACGATCTTGAGCGTGACGAAGTTGCGGTCGGGACAGGTGACGATCACCCGGGCATCGACGATTCTCATCCTGACATCTTTGTCGGGGCGCCGCCCAACCATCCAGGGGTGGCCGCGCGTTGGAGTGATGTGGATATCGAGTTCGCCGCCTTCGTCGAGGCCCGCCAGCATCGGCTGCTGCGCTCGGCGTACCTGGTCTGCGGCGACCATCATCTCGCCGAGGATCTGTTACAGGGCGCGCTGGTCAAGCTCGCCCTCCGTTGGGACCGGGTCCGCGAGGGCGACCCCGAGGCGTTCCTGCGCACGGTCGTGTACCGGGACGCGATCTCCTGGTGGCGCCGGTTCCGCCGGGAGGACCTGCGCGACGCCCCGCCGGAACGCCCGGAACGGGCCGACGACGTGCCGGGCCGCCTGATGTTCGAGGCGGCGCTGCGGCGGCTGCCACCGCGGCAGCGGGCGGTGCTGGTGCTGCGCTACTTCGACGACCTCACCGAGGCTCGGACCGCGGAGATCCTCGGGGTCACGGTCGGGACGGTGAAGAGCCAGGCCAGCGCGGGCCTGCGGAAACTGCGGGAACTGGCGCCGGAACTCGGCGAGATGGTGGGGAAGGGATGACGATGGGAACCAACCGGCTCACGGAACTCCTCGAGCAGACCTCGGCGGATCTCACCCCGCCGCAGTTCGCCGCCACGGCCTGGGCGGAGGCGGGCCGGGTGCGCCGCCGCCGGCGGATCGTCGCGGCCGGCGTCGCCGTGCTGGTGGCAGCCGCCACGCCCGTGGTGATCCTCCAGCAGCGACCCGAGCGGACCATCCCGGTCGTCGCCCCGTCGATCTCCGCCGGCCCCGTCGCGCGCATCCCCGGTCTGCTCCACCGGCAGCCCGTCGCCGGACTGCCGGGAACGTGGAACATCCCGGACGACGCGCCGGCGCTCTCGGCGAATCCGGTGACCGAGGCGGTAGCGGTCGCGCAGGAGAACAATCACGAGGGGGAGATGCGGCCGCTGCACGTGCTCGACACGACGGGACGGTGGGTCCGGGTCGACGTGGGCGCTCTGGTGCGTACCCATGACGGGGGTGGAAACCAGGCGGACCCGCTGCGCGAGTCCTCCCTCTCCCCGGACCGGCGTCGCGTCGCCGTTCCCCAGCCGCAGGCTCTCGTGGTGATCGACCTGACCACGGGGAAGGCGTTCCGGATCCCCGTTCCTGGACTGAACGAGCAGGTCATGTGGTGGGGCGACGACATCGTGCTGGTCGGCGCGGGTGGGCCGGGGGTGGTCCGGGTCGACTGGCGAGCCGCGACCGTCACGGCGGAATCGGCCGGGATCTCGGCCTGGAGCGGCCTGGGCACCGACACCGCCGCCGGTGAGCTGCCCGAACTGGGCAGTGATCGTATCGTGCGCGTCTGGCAGGCAGGGTCGGCGCGACCGGTCCGGCAGGCGGGGCTCACCGAGAGCGATCTGCCGGGGGGTTTCCGCATCAACGAGTGGTACGGCGCGGGGGCGTACGACGGGAACGGCCGGGTCGCGGCGTTCGGCTGGGGCAACAAGCCGCTGAACGGCCCGAACGGCGGGTCCATGGAGGGCGTCGAGATGATGGCCGTGGTGGACACCCGGGACGGCTCCGTCGACCGGATCCTCGACCTCGGCGACCTCGGCACCCGCCGCAAGGGCTGCTGTGCCGTCCTCGACTGGATCGACGAGCGGACCGTCCTCGCCCAGACCGACCTGGAAGGCCTGATCAGCTGGAACCTGGACACCGGCGAGGTCGCCCTGGTCACCGCCGGCCCGATCCCCGCGACCCTCTCCGTGCGGGTGCGGTGACGCGGGCCGGCGGCGCCGGGCGGATCACTTGTGGTTGACGCCGTGCATCAGCGCGAGGATCGCCCGGTTGAGCGGCACCGGCACACCGTGCCGCTCGCCGAGGCGCACCACCGCGCCGGTGATCAGCTCGTGCTCGGTGGCCCGCCCGGCGAGCCGGTCGTAGAGCATCGAGGTCCCGTCGTCCCCGGCGAACCCGTCGTAGATCTCCAGCGTGTGATCGACATCGGCCTCGGTGAGGCGCGCTCCGGCCGCCTTGCCGACCGCGATCGCCTCGTCCAGCAGCGCCTTCGTCAGCTCCCGGACCGCCGGATCGTGCTGAATGACGGACATCCGCTTCATGGTCAGCGACGTCACCGGGTTCGCGCCGACGTTGGTCAGCAGCTTGCGCCACGCCGCCGTCGGGAAGTCGGCGACCCGCTCGACGTGCAGCCACGACCCGTCGAGCAGCGCGGCGAACCGCTCCGCCGGATCCGTCGCGGTCGCGTTCGCCCGCACCGCGGAGCCCGGGACCGGCGAGTCGAACGTCGCCCGCGCGCCGTCCGGGGCCGTCCCCGGCGCGCCCGGCACCGTGATCCGCGCGCCCATCCGGTGCAGCGTGTGCCCCGGGGCCAGCGACTCCGCCGCCACGTACACCAGCGCGGGCAGCACCCGCGTCCCGTGCGGCACCAGCGGCCCGATCCGCTCGGCGTGATCCACACCGTTCTGCAGCACCACGACCGTCGTGTTCGGCCCGATCAGCGGCCCGAACCAGGCCGCCGCGCCACCCGCGTCCTGCGCCTTGGTGGCCAGCAGCACCCAGTCGACCTCGGTCGCCTCGGTCGGGTCGACCAGCACCGGGACGTCCAGCTCGCGCACGCTGTCGGCCCGCTCGACGACCAGCCGTTCCAACCGCCGCCGCGCGCAGACCACCACGTCGTGCCCGGCATCCACCGCAGCCGCGGCGACCACCGTACCGACCGCGCCGGCCCCGATCACCGCGACGCGGGTCCGTCTTGTGGACATGAACCTGCCTCCCGAAGTAACTGAGAATGTTTTCTCACTTCTCAGTCTGCGGGAGATCTTTTTCGGCTTCGTTACGCCGCGGGAAACCGCGGCATCGATCACAAAGACTGCCCTTCACAACCTTTTTCTTGTACGCCGTGCGCCGCACCCGCCCACCGTGAACCCGTCCCGTGGCAGTCCACGCGAGGTGGGCGACGGCCGCGGCCGGAACGCGGCCACCGGGGTGTGGCGGGGTCCCGGTCACCCCGCCACGGTCGTGCCGACCGTTCCGCCGGGTCGTTGAACACCGGGAGGCGGCGGTGATGTCCGGTGCCGCCTCCGCGAACGGTATCGTCGTCGGGTGCCTTGCTCGACGCACGGCGTCCACACGATCGGCGTGATCGCCGATCCGTGCGGAGTATCCCTGTTCGCCGTTGGAGCGGAGGTTTGATGGACACCTACGAACCTGATCCCATCGGGGCTGCCCCGGCAGTCGCCCGGTTGCTGCTGGAACTACGCGGCCGGACGAACGTCGACGTCAAGCCCTTCGGGCGGACGTTGCAGGTCCGGCCGAAGGGCGCCAACCGGATCGCGGTCCACATCCACCCCGGCGGCGTCGACGTCGCCATCGACCGGGAGAGCGCAGCCGCCTTCCTGGAGTCGGTCGAGGGCTCCTACCTGAAGGACCCCGACGACCCGGCCAGCCTGGTCTCCCTCGACGCCGACTGGATCGACGTCAACTACGACGCCCTGCTCGACGCCGCCGTCAAAGCGGTCGAGACGCAGGCCGCGCCGAAGCCGCCCGCCGCCGCACGGAGCACGGCCACCAAGGCGCCGTCGGCCCGCAAGGCCGCGGCCCCGGCGAAGCCCAAGCCCGCGGTCCGTCCCGAGCCGGCGATCTGCCCCACCTGCCGGCAGTACCAGCTGCTCGCCAGCGGGGAGTGCCCCTCCGGCTACTGCTGAGCGGCCGGTTCACGCGCCGGGACGGGACATGTCAGGTTGACCATGTTGCCGTCCGGGTCGTGGACGTGGGCGACCCGCTGACCCCACGGCATGTCGTTCGGCGGGCCGAGCAGCCGCCCGCCCGCCGCCTCCACCCGCGGCAGCAGCGCGTCGACGTCGTCGACCTCGATGCTCAGCAGTGTCCGCGAGGGGCGGGACACGTCGGTGTCGGCGTTGCCGACGATGCCGAACTCGGAGTCGCCCAGCCGCAGGCTGACGAAGAAGACCGGCCCCTCGGCGGGGTGCCGATTCGTCTCCACGGCACCGAGGAGCTCCTGATAGAAGGCGATCTGGCGGTCGATGTGCGGGGTGCTGACGATTGCTTGAACGGTGGGCATGGTGATCCTTTCCGTCGGTCTGCTTCTCCGGTAGACCGGCCGACGGCCCGCAACTCATCGGTGCTCCGGGGTCGCTCCAGGCCAGGGTGGCGCTGCGTTTCCTGCTCGACCGCTACCGGGACATCGCCGCCACCGACGCACCGATCGAGCACCGCAACCCGTGGATGACGGTGAGCGTCGACAAGCTGCCACTCGACGTCCGCCGCTGACGCCGGTCCCTAAGATCCGGAGGATGGCGGCGGGTGCGGGAGAACGGCAGCGGCGCGGGGACGCGCGGCTGCGGCGGGCGGCTCTGCTGGCCGCGGTGGGGGAGTTGCTGGCCGAGCGCGGGCCCGGATTCTCGCTGGCGGAGGCGGCGGAGCTGGCCGGGATCTCCACGGCGACCGCCTACCGGAACTTCTCCGACACGGCGAGTGCCGTCGACGCGTTCTTCGGTGAGCTGACCGGCGAGCTGATGGAGGCCTTCGACCGGCTCCCGGCCGGGGCCGATCCGATCGCCGACATCCAGGCGGTGTGCCGGGAATGGGTGGCGCGGGCGTCCCGCTGGGGCGCCGCGGCCGTGCACATCCGGTCGCCGCGGGGCGTGCTGGCGCGGCGGGGTGATCCGTTCGTCGGTGGCCTCTATCAGCGGCTGGACCGGCTCGTCGAGGCGGCGATCCGCGACGGCGCGGCGCCGGCGCAGGACGTGCGGTTCGCGGTCCTGATGTGGCTGACGATCTTCGACGAGCGGGTGGTGGTCGACCTGACCGGCACCCTCGGCTGGACCGTCGAGGACGCCGCCGAGCATCTGACCGGCGCCTTCCTGCGGGTCCTCGGCGTCTGACGGATCACCACGGCCAGTCGGCACGCAAGGCGGCGGCGGTCTCGCCGGGGTGGACGGCGAAGAAGTCCTCGCACGAGTCGTCGAAGACCAGTCGCGGTCCGCAGGTCCCGGCCAGGGCGCAGGCCGCCGCGAGGACGGCAGCGGGGTGCGGTTTCCGGAACGCCAGGTGATCCACCGGCGTGCCGAGGTCGATGACCTGACCGGCGTGGATGTTGATCTCGCCCAGGTCGAGGCCGTCGCAGGCGCTGGGATTCGGGCATTCCGGCAGGTGGGCGGCCGGATCGGCGTCGCTCAACCGGAACCAGGCCGTGCCGTGACAGCCGGCCGCGCGGAACGCGGCGAGCACCGCGGCGACCGTGGGCGGCGGATTCGCGGGGATCGGGCCCGCCGGGAGCCCGCGCGTGAAGGACACTCCGTCGGCGAACTCCCGCATGCCGTCGCTCAGTGCCATCACGTACATCGACCAGCTCATCGCGGCATTGTGCCGGTGCCAGGGCGGGGAGCGCCCGCCCTGGCACCCCGGCGCGGGTCAGCCGAGGGCGGCGACCGCGGCCAGGATCGTCTCGGCGACGGCGGCCGGCTGGGAGACCGGCAGGGCGTGACCGGCGCCCTCGATCTCGCGCTGGACGCGGCCGCCGGCCCGCTCGGCCATGAACGCCATCGCCTCGGCCGGGATGTTGCGGTCGGCGCTGCCCCAGACGAAGAAGCTCGGCACGGTACGCCACGCGGGCTCACCGTCGGCCAGGCCCTCGGTCAGCGCGGCCTCGGTGACCGGGCGCTGGGTGACGGCCATCAGCGCGGCCGTGGCCGGGTCGACATCGGCGGCGAACTGCTGCGGGAACTTACCCGCCTCGATCGACAGCTCGACACCGCCGCCGGTGAGCGTGCGCGGGACGACCGCTCCGCCGAGGGTGCTGCCCTCGAACCTGCCGGACAGCTGCAGGGCGCTCTCGCCCGCCTCCGGGGTGAACGCGGCGACGTAGACGAGCGCCTTCACCGCGTCGTTCCCGGCGGCGGCCTGGGTGATGACCTGACCGCCGTAGGAGTGCCCGACCAGGACGACCGGGCCGTTCAGCGAGGCGACCACGTCCCGGACGTAGGTGGCGTCACCGGAGAGGCTGCGCAGCGGGTTGGCCACCGCGAGCGTGGTGACACCCGCCTCGGCCAGCAGCGATACGACACCGTTCCAGCTCGCGGACTCGGCGAACGCTCCGTGCACCAGGACGACGACCGGCTTGGACATGACTACCTCCCGTGGATGTTCCGACAGCCGGGAACCTACGGCGGGCATGTTGGCTATCAGTGACAAACGAGTGCATCGCGCTGGTTCCCGGCCGAGATCGGCGTCCTGACCGCGTCGGATAGCTGACCGTACTTTCACCCCCAGGAGGGGACGACCTTTTTGTACGGTTGTCGCCGGCGCAGGATCCGGCGGGGCGAAGAACACTGCCCCGTCCCGCCGGGTCCTGCGCCCACCGATCATCCGGCCGACGGCTGCCGATCATATCCGTCCCGTGTCTTTCGGATGGTTCTTGGACAGCTGCGTTGACTTCGGCATTCATGAGGCATCCATTGGAGTTCTGACAATTCCAACGGCGGCCGGAGGGTCACATGTCAGTGGAACTGGATCGTCGACTCGCGGAGTCCGGCACCAAATTCCGGATCTTTCCGCAACCCCGCTTCCTGACCAAGGAAGGCACCGACGAGCCGCTCTTCGCGGAGCCCGAGGTCGTGGTGCTCTCCGTCGAACCGGCTGCCATGCAGCCCGGACCCGCCGACGACCGGATGTTCGTGGTCGACGCGATCGGCAAGCAGCCCTACAACAGTTTCTTCCGCCCACCCTTCCGCGGTTCGGCGCGGCCACCGGTCCGGCCGGCCGAGAACGGCCATTTCGATCACCTCGACCCGGACAGCCGGGAATTCAAGGCGGCCACGATGTACGCGACCGTCCGCCGGGTCCTCGACATCTGGGAGGACTACTTCGGCCGTACCATCCAATGGCATTTCGAGTCTGATTTCGCCCGCCTCGAACTGATCCCGTTGATCGAATGGGACAACGCCCAGTCCGGTTACGGATTCCTGGAATTCGGGTTCGGGCGCAAGGAGAACGGCACGATCGATCACGACCGGCCGTTCTGTGAGAACTTCGACGTGCTGGCCCACGAGCTCGGCCACAGCATCATCTTCGCCGAGGTGGGGGTGCCGGCCAGCCCGTTCGACGAGGGCGTCGACTACGGCGGCATGCACGAGTCGGCCGGTGACCTGGTCGCGATCGTGGCGTCGCTGCACTTCCACTCCCTCGTCGACCAGCTGCTCGACTCCACCAAGGGCAACCTGCTCACCGTCAACGGCCTGGACCGGGTGGGTGAGCTGTCGAACAGCCGGGAGATCCGGGTGGCGCTGAACTCGCGGCGCATGTCGGACGTCAGCGACCAGCCGCACGAGCGGTCGCTGCCGCTGACCGGAGCGATCTTCGACACCATGGTGGAGGTGTTCCAGCAGGATCTGGTCGATCGGAAACTGATCACCGAGGACCTGCGCAACCGGTCCACCCACCTGCCCGGCAACGAGGCCGACCTGCGGCAGATCCAGGGCGAGTTCGCCACCGCGTACGCCGGCAACGAGTCGGCGTTCAAGGAGTCGCTGCTGATGGCCCGCGATTACCTGGGCCGGCTCCTCGCCATCACCTACAGCAGCATCTCGGCGGACTTCCTGACCTACCACGGCATGCTGCGGGCGATCCTGGACGCGGACCGGGAGCTGACCATGGGCGCGCACGCGCAGATCATCCGCGAATGCTTCGCCTGGCGGGAGATCGCGCCGGTGCCGACGTCCATGCTGGTGCGCCAGCACACCATCATGAACTGCGGTTTCACCACCCTTCAGGGCCCGGCGCCCACCGGCGAGGCGCAGCGTGACTACATGATCCCGGCGCCCCGATCCAACGGCGCCCGGCTCACCGTCCGTCCCTGAAGAACCGGCCGGGTGGGTGCCCGAGAGCGCGGCGGAACACGTCGATGAACGCGCTCGCGGACGCCCACCCGCACCGGTGTGCCACCACGGTCACGACAGGATCACCTGCCCTCCCGTGCCGGTCTGGCGTGTCTCCTTGCGGGTCAACTTCGCGAACCGGCGGCTCTTCCGGCGGTCGAAGCCTGACCCTGGAAGGGACGCCGCCGATCGAGGAGGAACACGATGACGTACGAGGTCACCGTCAAGGAGGTCGCCATCCGCCCGGTGGCCGCCCTGACCCTGCGGGCGAACCTGGCCACCATCGGCGAGGCCATCCAGCACGGGTTCGGCACGGTGATCGGCGCCGTCAGCACGGCCGGCGCCACCCCGGACGGGCCGCCGTTCGTGATCTACCACGCGGTCCTCGACGCCGACACCGAGGGCGACGTGGAGATCTGCGTCCCGGTCCCGGCCGGGGCCACCCTCCCGGAGGGTGTGGTCCGCTATTACGAGATCCCCGCCGGCAAGGTCGCCGCCACCATCCACCACGGCCCCTACCAGGAGATCTCTCCGGCGTACCAGGTCCTGGAGACGTGGATCGAGGAGCACGGCGCCGGACCGCACGGCGCGCCCCGCGAGGTCTACCTGGACGTGCCCGAGACCGTCGCCCCCGAGGAACTGCGCACCGAGGTCCAGTTCCCGATCGGGGAAGTGACCGCCTGACCCGCCCGGGCCGCCGTCCCGAGGAGCAGCCGACGGCACGGGGACGCTATCCGGCGAAGGACTCCCGGCCCACCACCCGCAGCAGTTCCAGATGACCGGCGGTGTCGCTGCCCGGTGGCGCGGTGAGCAGTTCCAGGCGCTGATCCTCCGCCGGGGTCGCCAGGGTCTCGCAGTCGAACTCGATCAGCCCGACCGTCGGGTGCCGCAACCGGATCCGGCTGTGCCGCCGCACCGCCACCTCGTGCCGGTCCCACACCTCGCCGAACTCGGTGCCGGACGCCCGCAGCCGGGCGACGAGCGCGGCCGCCACCGGGTCGGAGCCGCGGCGGGCGACCGCCGCGCGCAGGTCGGCCACGTACAACCGCGCCCAGTAGTCGTGCTCCTCCGCCGGGTACGCGGCCCGCATCCGCGGGTCGTTGAACCACCGCCACACGATGTTGTGATCCTGGCCGTGATCGTGGTCGAACGGCACGCAGATGTCGCCGAACAGGATCTGGGCCATGGTGTTCTGCGCCAGCAGGTCACCGAGGTCGCTGACGATCTGGGCGGGCACCCCGGTGAGCTGGTCCAGCAGGTAGAGCAGGCCGGGCCGCACATGGGTGCCGGCCAGCCGCCCGCCCGGCGGCCGGTGCCCGGCGAGCAGGTAGAGGTGGTCGCGTTCGTCGTCGTCGAGCCGCAGCGCCTGCGCCAGCGACCGCAGCAGCTGGGTGGACGGCTGCGGGCTGCGCGCCTGCTCCAGGCGCATCAGGTAGTCGGCGGACATGCCGGCCAGCAGCGCCACCTCCTCCCGGCGCAGTCCCGGGGTGCGCCGGCGTGGGCCGGCCGCCAGCCCGACCTCCTGCGGCCCCAGCCGTTCCCGGCAGCGCCGGATGAAGTCGGCCAGCTCACGTCGATCCATGCCGTCCATCCTGAGGCAGCCGCCGCGCCGGAGCCAGGGACCGCCGATCCTAGGGAACGTCCTGGCCGGACGGCGGGGGACCGCCGATCCCAGGAGGAACGGTCCGCTCCACAACGGCCGTCCGCCGCCGCACAGTGGGTGCCGTCCCAGACGACGAGAGAGGTGGCAGTCATGGAGGCGATCGTCTTCGACCGGTTCGGCGGACCCGAGGTGCTGCACGTGGCGCAGGCCGAGGTGCCGCGGCCGGGACCGGGCCAGATCCGGCTGCGGGTGAGGTCCGCCGGGGTCAACCCGGTCGATTACAAGATCCGCAGCGGCTGGCTGGAGCAGGTCTTCCCGACCACGTTCCCGAGGATCCTCGGCTGGGAGGCGTCCGGTGTGGTCGACGCGGTCGGCGCGGACGTCACCGGCCTGGCCGCCGGCGACGAGGTGTTCGGGTTCACCGACACCGGCGCCTACGCGGAGTACGCGCTGGCCACCGTGGTGGCCCGCAAACCGGCCGGGCTGGGCTGGGACGAGGCGGCGGCGCTGCCGGTGGCCGGTGAGACCGCGCAGCGGGTGCTGGACCTGCTCGCCGTCGGCGCCGGCGACACGCTGCTGCTGCACGGGGCGTCCGGTGGGGTCGGCGGGGTGGCCGTGCAGCTGGCGGTGGCGCGCGGGGCGACCGTCGTCGGGACGGCGTCCCCGGCCAACCACGACCATCTGCGGTCGCTGGGGGCGGTGCCGGTGGCGTACGGCGACGGCCTGGCCGACCGGGTCCGTGCGGTGGCCCCGCGCGGTGTCGGCGCGGTCTTCGACGCTGCCGGGCAGGGCGCGCTGCCGGTGTCGGTGGAGCTGCGGGGTGGCACCGACCGGATCGTCACGATCGCCGACGGGGTGGCCGCGCGGGAGCTCGGCGTCCCGTTCTCCGCCGACGGTCCCCGTACCGCCGAGGGTCTGGCGGAGCTGGCGTCCGCGGGCCTGCGGATCACGGTGGCGCAGACGTTCCCGCTGGCCGACGCGGGCAAGGCGCACGAGCAGCTGGCCGGCGGCCACACTCGCGGCAAGATTCTGCTGCACCCGTGACGGCCGCGGCCGTGGGCGGGACCGATCCCCGCCCACGGCCGGTGCCGCTGGTCAGTACCGGGCGGGCGCGGCCTGCCGCTGGGCCTGCTGACCGACCCAGGCGTGCAGCTCGTCGCCGTTCATGATCGGGCCGAGGGCGGAACCCTGGCCGCCGGTGCAGCCGATCTGGACCACCGCGTCGTACAGCTCACGGGAGTCGACGCCCTCGACGACGGTCGTGATGTTCAGCGATTTCGCCAGTTCGACGGTGGACCGGACGACCGCCGCGTCCTGCGGGCTCTCCAGGATCGGGGTGACGAACGCCGGGTCGAGTTTCAGCTCCTCGACCGGGGTGGACCGCAGCCGGGTCAGCGACGGCGCCGACCGGCCGTAGTGGTCCAGCGAGAGCCGGACCCCGAAGTGGCGCAGCTGGCCGAGCGCGTTCGAGGTGCGCCGCGGGTCGATCAGCAGCACCTCCTCGGAGATCTCCAGGGTCACCGCGCCGTACGGCAGGCCGAACTTGTTGATCAGGGGGCCGAGCTCGTACGGCAGTCGTGCGTCGAGCACGTCGGCGGCCGTCACGTCGATCGCCACGCCCATCTCGATGCCCTGCCGCAGCCAGTAGCCGCAGGTGGCCAGGGCCGATTCGAGCAGGATCCGGGTCAGCTGGCGGGCCAGGCCCAGACGTACCGCCAGCGGCCGCACCCGGTCGGCGTCGATCACCCCGAGCGTCGGGTGGTGCCACCGCAGGATCGCCTCCATCGCGATCGGCCGCCCGGTCGCCAGGTCGATCTTCGGCTGGAAGTAGGTGGCGAACTCCGACTTCTCCACCGCGCGGAGCAGATCCGGGAACACCGACGGGCCGAACTCGTTGCCGAAGTCGGCGCTCCGGCCGTACGTCTCCACCTCGCTGCGGTTCTCCTTCGCGACCCGCAGCGCGTCGACGGCGCACCGGATCAGGTCGGCGGGGCGGTTCGCGTGCATCGGCGCGAGGGCGATGCCGGTGCTCAGCTCGATCTGCACGGCGCCTTCGCCGACCGGCACCGGAGTGGCGAGTTTGCGTAGCAGCGCGCGGGTCTGGCCGTCGATGTTGTTGAGCTCGCCCGGCCCGAACATCCGCAGCACGGCCATCTCCACCCCGCCGAGACGGGCCGGGATCGCGTCCTCGGGCAGGTTCTCGCGCAGCCGGGCGCCGACCGTGTCGATGATCGTGTCGCCGGTGCTGTACCCGAGGATGGCGTTGATGTCGGGCAGGTGGTCGACGGTGATGATGGTGAGCGCCAGCTGGCTGCCCGGCGTGATCTTCGACAGCAGGGCGGGCAGTTCGGCGTCGAGGACCCGCCGGTTGCCCAGGCCGCTGAGCAGGTCGGTGTTCGCCGCCTTCTGGGTCCGGGCCAGCTCGCGTGCCTGCTCGAAGGTGAGCGCGGTCCGCCCGCCCGCGGCGATCAGGCAGCCACTGGCCAGGATGATCGAGATCGGGTGGATCTCCACGAACGTGCCGACGATCAGCACCCCGAGCGCGCACAGCGAGAACAGGATCGGCACGATCAGGGTCGCGAACGCGCGGGCCTCCTCGACCGGGCCGCGGCTGCGGGCCGAGCCGGCCAGCGCCATCAGGGTCAGCCCGGCCATCCACACGCCGTCGACCCAGTTGCCGTCGCTGTAGGTGTTGTTGGCCAGGCTGAACAGGTAGGCGGTGTCGGCGATGGCGAAGAACCCGGCGCCGATGCCGAGCAGCCACCAGGCCGGATCGCGCCGCCACCGGACCATCGCCAGCGCGGCCACCGTGACGACCAGCAGCAACAGGTCGCCGATCGGGTAGGACAGGTTGGTCAGCGTGGCGGCGCTGTTGTCGGCGTCCGCCTTCGCCAGCACGTCGGCGAGCGCGATCGCGGAGAACACCGCGCCGGCGGCCAGCGACGAGACCAGGCCGTCGAGCCACACCGACGCGGGCAGCCGCTTGCTTCCGGCCCGGGCGAGCAGGATCAGGCCCAGGTAGGCGAGCGGGTACATCCCCACGTAGAACGCGTCGGCCAGCGACGGCACCGGGATCACCGCGGCGTCGGAGAACGCCGCCTGCCAGTAGATGTCGCCGATCGACCAGGAGGTGACGGCGAGGGCTATCAGCAGCCAGGCGGTCCGGTTGCGCCGGGCCAGCAGTGGGCGGGCCAGCGCCAGCAGGCAGGTGCAGATCAGCACGACCGGATAGAAGCCGTTGTCCAGAAGGTCCGGGCGGGTGGCGAAGGGGGCCAGGGTGGTGAGCGCGTAGAGGAAGCCGAGCCCGGCCACCAGGACGCGCGCCTGCCGGAAGATTCTGCTGGTGAGGATGCCCTCGTCTCGATCGACCGCGTCCGCCTGGTCGACGTGGGCCGGGGTGTGCGTCACAATTCTGATCCCGTCGTCAAAATATGCTTAGCGGTCGACCGAGTAATGGTGAAGAAAAATAGGGGGGCACTCGAATAGGCGTATTAAGGGGGAACACGCCTCGAAATCGACCGATCTGGATCTTAGTGCACGGCGAGTGTCCTGTGTGTCCCATCCGGCCGGGAACCCCCGACGGCTTCGACGAAAGGGGTGTCGAAGCCGTTGAAAGACGAGGCGTAAACCGAGGTGTACGCCCCCGCGCTGCCGATGAAGACCTGGTCACCGGTGGACAGTCCGCGCGACAGCGGCACACCGAACAGGATCGTGTCCTGGCTGTCACAGGTCGGGCCGGTGAGATGGCACGGCACCGGGTCCCGGTCGAGCGAGTCCCACACCGGGAAGTGCAGCCGGTTGCCGGTCTCCAGGCTCTCCATCAGCCCGTTGAACGCGCCGACGTCGAGGTGCACCCAGCGGCGCCCGGCCCGCTCGGCGGTCCCGATCACCGTCGCGACGAGCGTGCCGGCCTCGGCGACGAGCGCCCGGCCCGGCTCCGCGACGGCGCGTACCGGATAGGGCAGGGTGGACAGGCCGGCCGCGATCACCGCGCCGTACTCGGCCGCCGGGGGTGGTGGCACGTCGTAGCGGGCCGGGAAACCGCCGCCCAGGTCGACCATCTCGAGGCGGATGCCGTCCGCGGCGAGCCTCGCCATGATCTCGCCCGCGGCGGTCAGCGGGGCCCGCCAGGCGGCCGGGCGCATCATCTGCGAGCCGACGTGGAAGGCGATCCCGTACGGCCGCAGGCCGCGGTCGCGAGCCGTCAGCAGCAACGCGGCGGCGGCGCCCGGGTCGACGCCGAACTTGCCCTCGCTGGGCACCTCGCTGTCGATGTCCGGGGCGGCGATCCGGACGAACACCTCGGCGCCCGGAGCCAGGGCCGCCAGCTTGTCCAGCTCGGCGACCGAGTCGAAGGCGAACCGCCGCACGCCCAGGGCATGGGTGCGCGCGATCTGCGCGGGCGCCTTCACCGGGTTGCTGAACAGCACCTGACCAGCGTCGACGCCCAGGGGCAGCAGAAGATCGAGCTCCCGGGCGGAGGCGATCTCGAACCGGCAGCCGAGATCGTTCAGGGTGCTCAGCACGGGCGGGAAGTCGTTGCACTTCATGGCGTAGTGCAGCGTGACGCCGGGTAGGGCCGCGGTCATCCGCCGGTGGCTCGCGGCCACCGCGTCGAGGTCCATCAGCAGGCGGGGGGTGTGTTCCTGGCGGCGCACGATGTTCTCCGTTTCAGCCCGGGCCGGTGGTGCTGCCTTGCCGCGGCCGTGGCGCGCCGACGGCGACCACGGCGGCGAAGCGTGGGCCGGACGGCGCGATCGCCACGGCGGCGATCCGGCGCCTCCGGGCCGCGGCGCGCCGCTGAGCGGCCTCGTAGCAGATGATCGCCACGATGTAGAAGACGACGTCGGCGAGGACCTTGCCGAGCGCGGAGCCGGTGACGATGCCGCCGGTCAGGAAGGGGCCGACGAAGAGCATGAGCGGGCGAACGGCCAGGGAGTCGAACGCCTCGGCGGGTCCGAACTCGGCCGACAGCATCCCCGCGGTCCGTGCCGCGCGCCGGCGCCGGCCGGGCGGGCCGCCGGCCTGGCGCCGCCACTCCAGGGCCACCATCACCCCGTAGAACCCGGCGTTCTCGGCGATCGTCCCGGCCAGCGCCGCGGCGGCCCGGCTGTCCCAGACCTGGAATGCGGCATAGGCGCCGATGACTGAGCACACGGTTCCCAGCGCCTCGGCGGGCAGGTAGCGGGAACACCATTCCCGTGCCTTGCGCAGCCAATGTCGACCGCGCACGCCGGTGGTCGCCACGGAGTCACATTCTCTCTGTCGGGGGGAACAGCAGCTCACGAGTGCGATCACGGCACATTGAGCCAGGGGAATTTATCACGGGCTATTTTCGCCTACAAGATCCGGCGAGCGGAATCGCGGCGCATCCACAGTGCACACTCGTTCACCATGAGATGATCATGAATAAATCGTCACCGATCGCCTGCGGTGATCTTGCCAGCTGCCCGGCACCCGGCTAGCGTCCGACGGGAAAGCGCTTACCCGCAGGTGGGGAGCCACGCCGAGAAAGGTCTGCGGGATGACCGAACTGCTGGTCGACGGAATCGCTGTCGCCACCTACGTGACCAGCCCCGACGTCGACATCCGGCTGGCGCCACGGCCCTACCTGCACCCGGTCCGCACCCTCGGCGGAACAGTCGTCACCGACGAGTTCCCGCAGGACCATCCCTGGCACCTCGGAGCCTCGGTGACCATGCAGGACGTCGACGGGATCAACATCTGGGGCGGCCGCACCTACGTACGTGACGAGGGTTACATCTGGCGCGACGACCACGGCCGGGTCGTGTCGGACGGCCGGACGCCGCTGCCCGGCGGCCTGAGCGACGGCCTGCGCTGGTGCGATGCCGGCGGCCGGACCCTGCTGCGCGAGCGGCGTTCGGTCACGGCCGGTCCCGCCCCGCACGGCTGGGAGCTCTCCTTCCGGTACGAGCTGAGCGCCCCCCGCGAGTCCGCGGTGGTGATCGGCAGCCCCGCGACGAACGGCCGCACCGGCGGAGCGGGTTACGGCGGCTTCTTCTGGCGCGCCACGGCCGGCGAGGCGGTGGCGTTCACCCCCTCCGGCGCGGAACCGCACGGTTCGGCCGAGCCGTGGGTGGCCCTGACCGTGCGGGACGCGTACACCCTGGTCTTCCGTGGTCTGGCCGGCGACGACCGCTGGTTCGCCCGCACCGGCGACTACAACGGCGTGTGCGTCGCGCTCGCCTACGACCACACCCTCACGATCGAGCCGGGCGTCCCGTACACCAGGGAGATCCGTGTCCTGGTCGCCGACGGCGTCCTCACCCGCGACGACATCGGCGCCACCGGCAATCCCTGAGCGGGTCTCCGCCACCCGTCGCCGGCGTCACC
>NZ_BOMZ01000083.1 GCF_016862455.1 Actinoplanes utahensis | reverse complement strand
CGCCGCCGGCCGGAGCCCGTGTGGCGACGCGGCCGGCCGCGGCTCGGGAGAGTCGGCGGGCGAGATCCGCGAAGGCCTCGGTGAGCTCGCCGGGGCCGACGACCTCGATGTCGGCGTCGTAACGTGCGAAGGCGGCGGCGAGACCCGGCCACGACCAGGACCCGAGCGTGAGCCGGCAGCGGTCGGTGGCGATCGGCTCGACGAGCCCGTCCCGGGTGTGGCGGGCCACGACCGCGGCCGGCAGGTCGAGGATCACCGTGCCGCGGCAGGGCCAGTCGCCGGTGGCGTCGCCGGAACCGCGGAAGGCGCCGGTGACGAACGTGGCGACGTCCCCGCCGGGCAGCGCGCGGGGCGTGAAGCGTGGCCCGTGGGGAGTGCGCAGGGCCATCCGCTCGACGCGGAACGTCCGCCAGTCGTCACGGTCGAGGTCCCAGGCGACGAGGTACCACCGGCCGCCCCGGGTGATCACGTGGTGCGGTTCGGCGCGGCGCGCGGCCGGGGTGCCGCCGGAGCCGTAGTCGAAGCGCAGGACCTCGCGGGCGTGCACCGCGGCGCTGATGGTCAGCAGAGCATCCCCGCCGACCGGCTCGGCCGGCTGCGCGGGGGACCCGTCGACGGCGGTGACGTCGAGCGCCGTGACGCGGTGCCGTAGTCGTGCGGGCATCACCTGCCGGATGGTGTTCAGCGCCCGTTCGGCGGATTCGGCGAGGCCGCTGCCCCGGGTCGTCGCGGCGATCTGCAGGGCGACGGTGAGGGCGACGGCCTGGTCGTCGTCGAACAGCAGCGGGGGCAGGTCGGTGCCGGCGCCGAGCCGGTAACCCCCTTCCGGGCCCTTGGCCGCGGCGATGGGATAGCCGAGCTCACGCAGCCGGTCGACGTCGCGGCGCACGGTACGCAGGCTGACGTCCAGCCGGCCGGCCAGCGCGGTGCCGGACCAGTCCCGGCGGGTCTGCAACAGGGAGAGCAGAGCCAGCAGACGCGCGGAGGTCTTCGCCATGAACCTGATTCTGCGGCAGAAAGGTGCCACACCCTGTCACCTACCGCTGCGAATCTTGGTCACGCGCCGGTCGGCGGAAGACCCTTCTCTCGTACGGAGACCCACATGTTCGATGTTCTCGCCGATCTTCACTGGTTCGGCATCCTGGCCGGTTTCCTCGCCCTGACCCTGCTGGGCGGCCTCTGGTTCGCGGCCCTGTTCCCCCGGGCCTACCACCGCTCCCTCGGCCGGGAGCCCGGCGCGAAAGCGCCGTCCACGCCGTTGTTCCTCGCCGGCCCGGCGGCGACGAGCCTGACCATCACGCTCACCAGCGCGGTCCTGATGGCCGCACTGAAGATCGACACCTACGGCGACGCGTTGCTGTTCGGGCTCATCGTCGGCGCCGGCTACCTGGCCGCCAACACCCTCACCATCGCCATCAATCCCAACTTCCCCCGGCCGCTGCTCTACGCCACGATCTCCGGCGGCTACAACATCGTCGGCAGCCTGCTCGTCAGCGCCATCCTCCAGACCCTCTGACACCACGGCGGCGGCCGGTCCACTTCCGATCCACCGCACCACCACCACGGCGGTCGGTCCGCTTCCGGTCCGCCGCACTTCTCTCACCCCATGCCTTGGTACGGGCCACACAGCGTCCCGTGCCTCGCGGCGGCCACGGCAGGCGTCCCCTCACGACCCTCCCCCGGGTGCGGCTCATGCCTGCCCGTCCCGCTCACCCCCGGCTGGCTCTCACTGCTGTCTCAAGCACCTCGAGACAGCCCTCACCACCAGCCGGACAAGATCCGCACCGGCTGGCTCTCACGGCTGTCTTGAACGCCTCGAGACAGCCGTGAGAACCGGCCGGGAAAGAACCGCAACCACCTGGAGCCGCCGTGGCAGGGCTGAGAACGCCACGGCTCGGTTCCTAGGGCCTGATCGATGTCCGAGAACAATCATCAAGGAGCACAGCATGACGATCACGACCACTACGCACCTGAACTTCCGCGGTGACGCCCGCGCGGCACTGGAGTTCTACCAGTCGGTGTTCGGCGGCGACCGCACGGTCGTCACGTACGGCGACTTCGGGATGCCCGGTGACCTGCCCGGCGCTGACGAAGTCGTCTTCGGCCAGGTCGTCGCCGAGAACGGGTTCAGGATCATGGCCTACGACGTGCCCGCCGACTCGCCGGCCGCGGCCGTGCCCGCCGCCACCGTCCGGGAACACGGCAGGACGCTGACCGGTGAGCGGTTCTTCGTCTCCGTGCGCGGTGAGACCGCCGAGGAGGTCGGCGGACTGTGGGGCGGACTCGCCGACGGCGCCGAGGTCATCGAGGAGTACGGCCCCTCGGCATGGGCGCCGGGCTTCGGGATGCTCACCGACCGCTTCGGTGTCACCTGGATCCTCGACGTCGCCGCCCCGTACGCCGGCTGACACCACCCTCGGGGCCCGGGGGTCGCCGAAACCAGGCGGCCCCCGGACCCGTCCTTGCGCGGCGAAGGCGGGCAGCGACGGCCCGGCCCTCACCGGCGCGATTCGTGGCGGGCCTTCCCGGAGGTTGCTTCCGGGAGGCCAGCGAGCGCCGGTTGCCCGGTTGCGGCTTGCCTGATTGCCCGCCCGCCCGCGTGCGTGCCCGCCCGCCCGCGTGCCCGCCCGCCCGCGTGCCCGCCCGCCCGCTTACTTGCCTGCGGGTGTACCGGCGCCTGACCGGCTGCCCTGACCACGACGCTGTCGAGCTGCCCGGTCCGTGCCGCGGCCTGACCGGGTCACTCGCAGCCGGAGAACCCCGGCCGGTCGTCGCGGGCCGATCGAGGCGGCACTCACCATCGGCCCGGTCCGATCCGCCGCTGACCGGACCGGAAGGGCGTGCACGAGTGGCACCGGGGGACGGTCGTGAGGGGACGCCTGCCGTGGCCGCCGCGAGTCACGGGACCGCTGTGCCGCTCACGGCACGGCGCACCCGGCGGCCGGTCGCGTCGTCCGGTCGCCGATCACGGCCCGGCCGGCTCGGAGGTGACCGGGGCGGTGAAGAAGTCGGCGAGCGCGTCGACCAGATGCTGCGGGGCACGGTTGAGGGCGTCGTGGCCGGCGCGCGGCACGATCAGGCTGCGGGCGTGCGGCATGACGGCGGCCAGGGCCTCGTTGATCGGCCGGTAGTAGGGCGGGCCGGCGGCTCCGCAGGCCAGCAGCACCTCGGCCTCGACGCCGGCCCACTGCTCGGGCGGGCCGTCGTGGCGGTGGATCAGCTGGGACTCGTCGAGGGTGGTCGGGAGGAGCTCGCCCATGGTGCGGCCGATGGAGGTCCGCAGGAACAGCCGGCAGATGGCGATCTGGAGGAACAGCGGCAGGCGGGTCGCGGCCGCATGCGTGTTGATGCCGGCCGAGGTGAGGGCCATGGCGCGGGGGATGTCGCCGGCGGCCGCGGCCTCCCGTGCGGCCGGCAGCCAGCCGGTGGTGGGACCGATGCCGTCGACCTGGACCGCAGGGTCGTAGAGGGCGAGCCGGCCGATCGGCAGCCGGCGGGCGGCGCCCTGCAGGGCGATGAAGCCGCCGCTGCTGTGGCCGATCACGTTGCGGGCGCCGGTCCAGGTCAGCAGGGTGGCGAGGTCGTCGATGTCCTGCTCGCCGTCGTACGGCTCGGCACGTGCGGCGGCGTCGGCCCGGCCGCGGCGGTTGTAGAGGTGCACGGTGAAGCGGTCGGCCAGGCGGAGGGCGAGCCGCCGGTACATCGCGATGGTGACGCCGCCGCCGTGCACCACGACGACGCCCGGTCCGGCGCCGATCGAGTGGAGCACGATCTCGGCGCCGTCAGCCGCCGGCACCCGCTGCACGGTCCAGTCCTGAGTCACATCGGCCTCCCTGGGAAACTGAGCTGAGAAACTGCGAACGGCGTTTGCGGTTTTAGTGTAGCAACACTTTCGCACCCGGTGACCGGCGGGACTTCGATCGATAGGATTCCCGGGTATAAATCGTTTCAGTACGTGGACGGGATGGGGTGCGAGTCAATGCCGGCTGATCTCGAGGTGCAGGGCCCGCACGGACCGGTTCCGGTGCGGGTGTACGAGCCGGACACCCCCGCCGGAGCCGTCCTCGTCTGGGCGCACGGCGGCGGCTTCCGGCACGGCGACCTCGACATGCCCGAGTCCGACCACGTCGCCGCCGAGCTGGCCCGCCGGGCGGACGCGGTCGTCGTCGCCGTCGACTACCGGCTGGCCGTCGGCGGCGTCCGCTACCCGGTGCCGATCGACGACGTGCACGCCGTCTGGACCTGGGTGACGGCCCGCACCGACCTGCCCGCGCGGAAGGCGATCGGCGGCGCCAGCGCGGGCGCCGCCCTGGCCCTGTCCACCGCGCTGCGTGTCCGCGACGCCGGGGAGCAGGCGCCGGACCTGCTCCTGCTCGCCTACCCGTTCAGCCACTTCCCGGCGCCGACCCTGGGTCTCGGCCGGAGCCTGACGGCCATCGAGGACATGGTCCGCAACTACGTGGGCCGGATCAGCGATCTCCCGCCGGACGCGCTGCCCGGCGCGGCCCGGCTCGACGGCCTGCCCCCGGTGCACATCCTGCTGTCCGAGGATGATGATCTGCGGCCGTCCGGCGAGCTGCTGGAGCGGCAGTTGCACGAGGTGGGGGTGCCGGCCCAGTCGTTCCTGGCGCGGGGCACCACACACGGCCATCTCAACCGGCCGCAGGACAACCCGGCGGCGGACGACGCCTCGCTCGGCTTCTTCGCGGGCGTGCTGCGCCTGCCCCGGGAAGCCCCGGCCTGGCTCCGCCGTGCGGGGGAGAAACGCATCGAGTTCGGCGCCGACTACAACCCGGAGCAGTGGCCCCGGGAGGTGTGGGCCGAGGACGTGCGGGCGATGCGCGAGGCCGGGGTCACGATCGTCTCGCTCGGCATCTTCTCCTGGGCCCGCCTGGAACCGGCCGAGGGGCGGTACGACTTCGGCTGGCTCGACGAGATCATCGACCTGCTGCACGCCAACGGGATCCTGGTCGACCTGGCCACCCCGACCGCGTCGCCGCCGCCGTGGCTGACCACGAAGCATCCGGAGATCCTGCCGGTCGACCGGGAGGGCCGCACCGTCTGGCCCGGCGCCCGGCAGCACTGGCGGCCCACCTCGCCGGTCTTCCGCGAGCACGCGCTCCGGCTGGTCCGGGCGCTCGCCAACCGGTACGCGAATCATCCCGCGGTGGCCGCCTGGCACGTCAACAACGAGCTGGGCTGCCACAACGCCCACGACTACTCCGACGACGCCGCGGTCGCCTTCCGGCGGTGGCTGCGGCGACGCTATGCCACCCTGGACGATCTCAACGCCGCCTGGGGCACCGACTTCTGGTCGCAGCGGTACACCGACGCCGACCAGATCCTGCCGCCACGCTACGCGAACGGGCCGGTCAACCCGACCCAGCAGCTCGACTTCAAACGGTTCTCCTCGGACGCGCTCAAGGAGTATTACCTGGCCGAGCGCCGGATCCTGCGGGAGATCACCCCGGACGTGCCGGTGACCACGAACTTCATGGTCGCCGGGGACATCAACGACATGAACTATCCGGACTGGGCGAGCGAGGTGGACTTCGTCGCCAACGACCACTACACCCGGCCCGGCCCGCAGAGCCGCGACGAGCTGTCGTTCTCCGCGAACCTGTGCGGCAACCTGGCCGGCGGGCGCCCCTGGTTCCTGATGGAGCACTCCACCAGCGCCGTCAACTGGCAGCCCGTCAACCCGGCGAAACTCCCCGGCGAGCTGGCCCGCGACTCGCTCACGCACGTCGCCCACGGCGCCGACGGCGTCTGCTTCTTCCAGTGGCGGCAGTCCCGGGCGGGGGCCGAGAAATACCATTCGGCGATGCTGCCGCACGCCGGGACCTCCAGCGCGATCTTCCGGGCCGTCACCGACCTCGGCGCGCGGTTGCGGTCGCTGTCCGGCGTCGCGGGTCTTCGTCGTACGCCGTCGCAGGTGGCCGTGGTCGTCGACTACGAGTCGTGGTGGGCCGCCGAGCAGGACTCGCACCCGACCGACCGGCTGCGGTACCGCCAGGAGGCCCTCGACTGGTACACGGCCCTGCTGGACGCCGGCATCCGCTCCGACGTCGTGCCGGTGCACACCGATCTGTCCGGTTACCGGGTGGTCGTCGCGCCGATCCTGCACCTGGTGCCGGACGCGCTCCGGCAGCGCCTGACGGATTACGTCGCGGCCGGCGGCCACCTGGTGACCACCTACTTCTCCGGCATCGTCGACGAGAACGACCACGCCTGGCTCGGCGGCTACCCGGGCGCGCTGCGTGACCTGCTCGGCATCCGGGTCGAGGAGTTCGCGCCGCTGCTCGACGGCGAGACGGTGACGCTGACCAACGGCGCCACCGGAACCCTCTGGTCGGAGTGGCTGGAGGTGACCGATCCGGCAGTCAAGATCCTCGCCGGGTACGCCGGTGGGGGTGGGCCGGCCGTCACCCGCCGTGAGGTGGGCGCCGGCTCGGCGGCGTACGTCTCCACCCGCCTGGGCCCGCAGGGACTCGCCGCCATCCTGGACGATCTCCTCACCCCCGCCGGGGTGGGCAGCGAACTGCCGCCCGAGCTGCGCGGAAAGGTCGAGCTGGCGATCCGCGGCGACGTCCGGTTCCTGATCAACCGGACGCCCCACCCGGTCGGGCTGTCCGCGCTGCCCGGCGCCCCGGCGAAGGTTCCGGGGCGCGGCGTCGTGGTCCTGCAATAGCCTCAGACCGGCTGGTGCTCGCGGATCACGTCGGTGCGACCGGTGTCGCCGGGCTCCCGGGAGACCTCGGCGAAGCCGGCCTTCTCGGCGACCCGGGCGGAACCGGCGTTCGCAGCGTCGTGGCGGATGGCGACCCGCTCGATGCCCGGCAGGGTGAACGCGACCCGGGTCAGCACGGTCACGGCCGCGGTCATGTGACCGCGGCCGCTGTACGGCGTCCGGATCCAGTAACCGATCTCCAGGATGCCGGGGCCCATCCGCGTCATCAGGCCGATCGAGCCGATCAGCTCACCGACGGTCGTGAAGATCGCGTAGTTGAACTCGGCGCCCTTGGCCCAGTCGTCCACCGACCGGCCGATGTAGTCGCTCGACTCGGCCAGGCCGTAGGCGTCGGTCGCCCACGGCAGCCACGGTTTCAGCTCGGGCAGCGACTCGCGGACGGCGGTGCTCAGCTCGGCGGCCCACTCCGGTTCCCACCGTTTGAGCACCAGTTCGCCGGCATTGATCATTTCGGGCGGTTCCATGGTCCTCATTGTGCCCGGCTGGTCGTCAGTGCTGTCTCGGCGACGCTGAGACAGCACTGACGACCAGCCGGAGGTCTATATCGCAGGTTAGAGACGGGGATCTGGCCGCAGCCGGATCCGCTCGCGCCGCCGGGACGCGAGACTCTGTCCCATGTTGATGCCAGCGCCGCCCGGTAGCCCGTACCACCGTCTCGCCCGCACCCCCACCCACCGCTGGTGGCGCACCGTCCTCGGGTCGTTCTTCATCGTCCTGTGCGGGCTCGGCGTGATGCTCGTCGGCTACTTCGCCTACACCGGCGCCGCCGAGCTCGCCGGCCGCCCGGACGGCCCGGACGGGTTCGCCGGTTTCGGCCCGCTGCCCGACCTGGCGGTGGACTTCCTGGCGATCGCCGTGTTCCTGCCGCTGATCCTGGTGGCCGCCCGCCTCATCCAGGAACGCCCGGCCGGCACGCTGTCCTCGGTCGCCGGGCGGATCCGGTGGCGCTGGCTGATGCTCTGCCTGCCGGTCGCGGCGGTGACGATCGTGCTGTTCCTGACCCTCGGCACGGCGCTGTCGGCCGTCACCGGCGAGGACGCCGGGCTGGACGATCCACTGGCCGGGTGGGGCCCGTTCGTGCTGTCCACCGCGGTGATCGTGTTGGTGGTGCCGTTCCAGGCGGCCGCCGAGGAGTACCTGTGCCGGGGCTGGCTGCTGCAGGGGCTGGGCGCGGGGATCCGCAACCCGTGGGTGCCGATCATCGTGCAGGCGGCGGTGTTCGCGGCCCTGCACGGATGGGGTACGCCGTACGGCTTCGCTGATCTCCTGGTCTTCGGTGTGGTCGCCGGGTGGGTGACGGTGCGTACCGGCGGGCTGGAGGCGGCGATCGCGCTGCACGTGATGAACAACGTGCTCAGCTCGGTGCTGGCGGCGGCCTTCGGTCAGTTGACCATCGAGGAGACGGCGGCGGACATGCCGTGGCAGGCGGCGCTCGCCGATATTCCGGTGCTGATCGGGTTCGCGGCGGTGATCGTGTGGCTGGCCCGGCGGCGGCGGCTGGAGACCGCCACCCCGATCGTCGCCCACGACCTCACGGCCGGTTCCCGCCTCACGGCCGGTTCCCGCCTCACGGCCGGCGCCCGCCTCACCGCCGGCGCCCGATGAAGGTCTTTCTGGTGATCGTCGTCATCTCGATCGTGGTGGTCGGCGGTCTCTCCCCGGTGATCGAGGCCGGCTGGATCCGGGTCGGCATCTCGGTGACGCTGTGCGCCGTTGTCGGCACGATGCTGGAAATGAGGTCTAAAAAGGAATAGTCCGGGAATTTCCGGGCGGTAACAAGATCAAAGCGGGCAAATACTGAGAAGAACGTCACTATCCCGGGTGGAAAGCTTGGTGTGCGGCCCATCGACGTGGTTACCGTCGGGCCGTCCCGCGACGCGGGCACTGTGGACGGACCGCCGAGTCCTGCCGCCGCCCACAGACTCCATTCCGACGGCAGGAGCGGGGGACCCAATCTTCGCGGCGCTTCTCTCGGCGTCTTGGGGTGAAGCCGTGCCCAGCACGGCCGGGACACCTATCCCGAACCCGACAGCTCACCTCGCAGGCGTGGAGGGTCATCCATGTCTCGGATCGGTAGTAGACGAGTACGCCTCGCCCTGACCACCCTGGTCACCGCCGGGGTCACCGGCGCCGGCGTCCTGTTCGGCCCGGTCGCCCCGGCCCAGTCGGCCGCCCGGCAGGTCAACTGGGACGTCGTCGCGAAATGCGAGTCCGGCGGGCGCTGGCACATCGACACCGGCAACGGGTACTACGGCGGCCTGCAGTTCAGCCGCAGCACGTGGAAGTCGAACGGCGGCACGAGGTACGCCCCGACCGCCGACAAGGCCACCAAGGCCCAGCAGATCGCCATCGCCGAGAGGCTCTACCAGAAGCGCGGCCTGAAGCCGTGGCCGGTCTGCGGCAAGAAGGCCGGCGTCTACCGGACTGGCTCCACCGCGAAACCGTCCACCAAGCCGTCCGCCAAACCGAGCGGCAAGACCTACGTGGTCCGCTCCGGCGACACCCTCGCCTCCATCGCCAGGAAGTTCAAGATCAAGGGCGGTTGGCGTACGCTCTTCGCGCACAACAAGGACCGCCTGGCCAGCCCCAACCTGATCTACCCCGGCCAGCGCATCCGCCTCTGACGGCGTCGGGCCGGTTCCGGAGGCGCATCGGTGTGCCTCCGGGACCGGCCCGGCCGGTGTCGGCGGGACAGCAGGGCCTCCCGAATCCGGTCCCGGCCCGGCGAGCAGGTGCGCGCCGAACCCGAGCGACCGGCTGGTGGCGGCGCCGGCACTGAACAGCACCGGAAGACCGTCGGCGGGTCCCCACTCGGCCCGGCCCGGTCCGCGGCCGTCGGGGAGCGGGCGGACGCCACGGCGCTCCGGTGAGATCACGTTCTTCCCCACGGGACGCCGTTCTCGACGCTCGGCTCGCTCGTGCCGCCCGGTTTTTCCGCCCCTCGCCGAACGATCGGCGGGTGCGGTGCCGCGCGGCCGGACGGTGTCAGCGCACCTGGCGGAAGAAGGCGCGCAGATCGTCGACCAGCAGGCCGGGAACCTCCAGCGCGGGGAAGTGGCCGCCGCGATCGTGCGTGGACCAGTGGCGGATGTCGGGGTAGCGGCGGGCCGCCCAGCGCCGAGACGGCCACGGCACCTCGGCGTGGAAGACCGACGCACCGACCGGGACGTCAACCGGCTCGGCGTCCACCCCGGTGATCCAGCCGGCGATCCGTTCGATGCTCTCGGCGTAGAGCCGGGCCGACGACGCTGCCGTCCCGGTCAGCCAGTACAGCGACACCTGGTCCAGAACCTGATCACGGGTCAGGCCGTCACCCCAGGTCAGCAGCTTCTCGCCGAGCCACGCGCACAGCCCGGCAGGTGAGTCGACCAGCGCGTAGCCCAGAGTCTGCGGCGCCGTCCGGTGGATCTCCGAGTAGGCCGACGCCGACCGGCCCCGCTCCTGGATCCGTTGCAGTGCCGTCCGCTCCTCCTCGGTGAGATCATCGGGTCTCGCCGGATCCGGCCCGGCCAGCGGCGGAATCAGATGGATCCCGGCCACGTGGTCGCGGTGCTGCGCCGCCAGGCAACTGGACACGCTGGTTCCCCAGTCGCTGCCCGCCGCGCCGTACCTGTCGTACCCCAGGCCGGCCATCAGCTCCGCCCAGGCGTCCGCGATCCGCTCCACACCCCACCCGGCGGTGTCCGGTCTCCCGCTGAACCCGTAACCCGGCAGTGACGGGATCACCACATCGAACGCGTCCGCGGGATCGTCCGGATCGGTCAACGGCCCGACGAGATCCACCAGCTCGAGCACCGACCCCGGCCACCCGTGCGTGATCACCAGCGGGAACGCTCCCGGATGCGGCGACCTGGCATGCAGCACGTGCACATCGACACCGTCCACGGTCACCATCGACTGCGGCACCGCGTTCAGCCGGGCCTCCGCCGCCCGCCAGTCATAGCCGTCCGCCCAGTACGCACAGAGGTCTCGCACGACCTCCCGCGGAATGCCCTGCGCCCACCCGGCCACCGGCGCCGCCTCCGGCCAGCGCGTCCGGGCGAGCCGCTCACGCAGATCCACCAGCTCCGACTCCGCCACCTCGACCCGAAACGGCCGCACCCGAATCCCCATCCCGCCAGTCTCCGTCAGTCGCGCCGGCCCCGCAGCGCGCCATCGCGGTGACGGAACGGACCGATCCCGGTCGGCCGGCCGCCGCGACGCGCCGGCGTCGAGGGCCCGTGATCCGTTCCGAGGAACAGATCCGAGAGCAGGTCCGGGTCGTCGAGGGCGCCGGCGGGAACACTCCAGTACGCCTCGACCGTGACCGTCCGGCCGCGGGCCGTGTACCGGAACGGGACCGAGCCGGCGGCGTGCCAGCGCTCCCGATCCGCGAGGTGGACCTTGGCGTAGACGGTGTCCATGACGATGCCGATCTGCTCCCCGTCGTGGCGTAGCGACCAGCCGCCGAAGAACGGGGCGAGATCGACACCGGAGGAGGGCCCGAGACGGTGGAGAACCTGCTCGGCGACGGCGCGCGCGCCGGTCACCCGAGGGCCGCCGCGGTGTGCCGGTCGACATGGGCGCGGTAGGCGTCGCGCAGCTCGTCGAGCCGGTCGGCGCCGAGGGCCAGCGGAACGCCGTAGAAACCGGCGAGCAGGCCGGTCACCGCCGCCTCGGAGCCGGGCGAGGGCGCCAGATGACGGCGGAACAGGTCGGCCTGCGGGGTCAGTGCGATGTCGAGCGCGCGCGGGTCGTCGAAGACCAGCAGTCGCTCGGCCTCGCTGATGTCCAGCACGGCGCAGACACCGCCGCCCCGGGCCACCTCGGCGGTGATCTCGAACCACATCCGGGGGCCGGCCATGATGGACACCGCTGTCTCGTCGAAGAACCGCCGGATGAAGTCGACGCCGTCCGTCGCGGCGCCGGCGGCGAGGACGGTGCCGATGCGCCACATGCAGATGTGGTAGGCGAGCAGCTCGGTCTTGGACCCGAAGTGTCCGAAGAACGTCGGCTCGGACACCTCCGCCGCCGCCGCGAGCTCTCGCACCGGGATGTCGGCGAACGGGGTGTGCTCGACGCGCTCGCGCAGAGCCTGCCACAGCGCGACACGGAGCCGGGCTCGTTTGCGCTCACGCAGCGGCAGCGCCGCGAACCGGTCGGCGGCCGTGGTCACGGCAGTGCCAGAGCGTCGATGACGGCCGCGGCGACGCCGGCCGACGAGGCCGGGTTCTGGCCGGTGAGCAGACGGCCGTCCCGGCGCACCGTCGGGGTGAACGGCTCGCCGACCTCCACGATGGCGCCGAGATCCTTGAGCCGCTGCTCCAGCGAGAAGGGCAGCGCGGCGGTCGCGCCGGCGATCGCCTCCTCGGCGTCGCTGAAGCCGGTCACGGTCCGCCCCGCCACCAGGGGATCCCCCGCCGCGGTGGTCGCACCGAGCAGCCCGGCCGCGCCATGGCAGACGGCGGCGACGACACCGGCACGGCCGATCACGTCGACGATCCGGGCAAGGGACTCGTCGCCGGGGAAATCCCACATGGTGCCGTGCCCGCCGACCAGGAAGACCGCGTCGTAGCCGGCCGGATCGACGGAGCTCAGCGGCACGGCGCCGTTGAGCAGGGCGTCGAGATCGGGCGCGGTGGCGGTGCCGGCGGTACTGGCCGGATCGACCGGTGGCCGCCCGCCGCGCACCGAGGCGATGTCGACGGCCAGCCCGGCTCCCTGGAACGCGCGCAGCGGGACCACCAGCTCCTCCCACCAGAATCCGGTGGGCTGCCCGGTCGTGCCGAACGTGTCGTGTGAGGTGAGCACCATGAGAACCGATCGCGTCATGGGCACAGTATGCACAGAAATTTTAGTGCACACAAGAAATTATGCCGACGGTACGATTGTCCTCGGGGTCGGTCAGTTCCAGCCGCTGGCGGTGGTGGCGGTCCGGTGACAGTCCTCGCAGAGGAAGAGGCTGCGGAAGCCGGAACCGTGCTCGCGGATGTCGGTGGTCACCGTGGCGGCGTGGAACATCAGGCGCTTGCAGGAGGGGCAGAGCGGGTTCGGATAGAGGCCGATGGGTGGGCCGCCCGCCGTGCCGACCAGGCCGGGTGTGGCGTGCGTGTGGCCGTTGGTGTAGACGAGGTCCGGACCATACGGGCGCAGGACCGCTCGGCCCCGGCCGAACTCCGGGTCGTCCTCGAACCAGTCCTCCTCGGGCTCCTCGTCCAGGATCAGCCGCTCGTCCTGATAGCGGCCGTCGGGCCCGATGCCGGCGAACAGCACCCCCGGGTCGCGGGAGGCCGGGCCGACCAGATGCGCGTGCGAGGCCGGCCACGACGGCAGCCCGGGCACGTCGGCGAGACGCAACGACACGTAGTGCCAGGCGACCGGGCTGGTCGAGGGATCACGAACGACCCGGTCCACCGGCAGGCCCACCGGGTGCGCGGCATCGGGGAAGTCGCCGAGCTCCAGGAAGACGGCCTGCCGCCGGGGGGTGAAGCGGAACTCCGCCGGGCCGGTCGGGGGGATCCAGATGCCGGAGTCCTCGTAGTCGGAGCGGTCCCCACCGTCACGGACGTCCTCGGCGACGGCGGCCAGGGCGGCGCCGGTGCCGATCGACCCCAGCACCCAGGCGTCCTGTAAGGAACGGTCGGATCGCAGCCGCCCGGCCAGGATCTCCACACACCGGTCCGGCGCCCCGCCGAAGAGCACGCACAGATCGTCGAAGACGACCTCGAACCGGTCCAGCAGCCCGTCGATCACCAGCTCCTGATAGGGCCGGAACAGCTCCGGACGAGTGCCGGCCAGATAGGCGAAGTGGTCGCCCAGAAAGCGCTTCTCCAGGTCGCCCCGTTGCAGGTGCTCGACGAGCACCGCGACATCGTCAGGCGTCTCCACGGGCAGCGGCTCCCTGCCCAGTCCGGTGTCGATCGGCATGCCGGGGACGCTAACAGCAGGGTCCGACAGAACCGCCGGACCGGCGGAGACGGCCGCTCACCCGTACAACGCCGTCATGGCGAGCGCGCTGGACCGCATCATCTCCCGCAGAGCGGGCGGGGAGACCACCTCGATGTCCGCGCCGAGCCGCAGCAACTCGGCGTGGGCGTGCTTGACGGACTCGATCGGGAGGGTCACCGTGGTCCAGCCGTCCGGATCGGGCGGGCCGACGCCGTCGCGGACGTTGCGGGCCATGGCCCGCGTCATCAGGTGGGGGATCCGGTCCAGCGCCGCCGGGGCGAGCCGGACCGTCGCCTCGTCCCGGTGCAGGCGCCGCTCGAAGTCCGCTGCCCACGCGGCCCAGGACGATGCGAGATCGAATCCTTCCGGGCGCTCGAACGTCTCGTCCAGCACGGTCAGTTCGAGGATCGTCGCCACCCGGTAGGTCCGCTGCTCAGGGGCGGCGGAGGGGGAGCGGGAGACGTTGGCGACGAAGTACCAGACGCCGGCTTTGAGGATGATGCCCAGCGGCTCGATGTCGCGGTCCACCTCGCGGGGCTCACGCCAGCGGCGGTAACGCATGCGGGCCCGTCGGCGGTTCCACACCGCCGCGGCCAGGGCGGCCAGATGCGGGTGGGTCTCGGTCTCGCGGAACCAGCCGGCCGCATCGAGGTGGAACAGGTCGCGGATCTCGTCGACGTGCCGGCTGAGCCGGGCGGGCAGCGCCGCCCGCAACTTCAGCTCCGCCGTCGTCAGCACCGCACCGAGCCCGAGCTCGGCGGCCGCCTCCGGCACCCCGGCCAGGAAGATCGTCCCGGCCTCCTGCGGAGTGAGGCCGGTCAGGCGAGTCCGGTACCCGTCGACCAGCTGATATCCGCCACCCGCCCCGAGCTCCGCATAGATGGGCACACCCGCCGCCCCGAGCGCTTCGATGTCCCGGTACACCGTCCGCACCGAGACGTCCAGCTCCGTGGCGATCTGCTGAGCCGTCAGGCGCCCACGGTCCTGCAGCAACAGGACCACCGACAGCAACCGGCTCGCACGCATGTCCGAAGACTGCCACAGATGACTGACAGAGGGTGTCAGTCATCCCCGGGCAGGGTGGGAACCGACGAAAGGAGCACCACCATGGCACTCGCCACTCTCGCCGGGCTCTCCCTGGACTGCGACGACCCGGCCGCTCTCGCCGGTTTCTACAGCAGGCTGCTCGGCCTGGAGATCAGTTACACCAGCGACGAGTTCGTCTACGTGGGCGAGATGGGCAGCGGGCTCGGCTTCGCCAAGGTCGACGAGTACGTGCCACCGACCTGGCCGTCCGCGGACGTGCCGAAGCAGGCCCACCTCGAATGCGGCGTCACCGATCTGGACTCCGGCGAGGCGGCGATCCTCGGGATCGGCGCCACCAAGCCGGAGTTCCAGCCGATGCCGGACCGCTGGCGGGTCCTGCTCGACCCGGCCGGCCACCCGTTCTGCATCTCGGTCATGGCCTGACAGCGGTAGTCTCCCGCTCGTGGACGGACCGGCCGTACCGGTTGGCGCGGGTGACCCCGGTCAGCCGGACACACCGCGCGGCGCCGGCGGCGAGCGGCAGGTCCGCCCACGCCGCCGTCGCCGGACGCGACGGCGGCGAGCACGCTTCTCCTGATCCGTACGGGATTCCGTCCCGCATGCCGGGTCGCCGCCGCCGTCTCAACTCTCGTGGAAGAAGGCGACCGCCTCGATCAGGGCCCGGTCGGTGAGCGCCGGATCGTGGCGCGGGCCGACGTCCCGCATGAACGCGTGCTCCCCGCCGGTGTAGACGTGCAGTTCGAGATCGGTGAGCCCGGCCGCGTACAGCCGCTCCAGGATGAACAGCCGTGCGTCGGCCGGCACGTGCGGATCCTGGCTGCCGAAGACGATCAGCAGGCGGCCCTGGATCTCGGCGGCCCGCGCGATCGAACCGGCGTCGTCGTCCCGGCCGAGCGCCCCGTTGTGCAGGCCGGTCGGGTAGAAGCAGACCGTCGCCGCCACCCGCGGATCGAACGCGGCCCGGAACGCCAGATGCCCGCCGATGCAGAAACCGGTCACGAACAGCCGGGTCACATCGTCGCGCTGCTCCAGATGGTCGAGCACCGCCACCCGGTCCGCGTCGAACTCGGCGGCGGTGGTGGCCGCCGCCCCCGCCAGCCCGCGCTGCTTGCCCTCGTCGTCGAACTCCAGGGCGACCCCGGCCAGCTCCCCGTGCGGATAGATCTCCGGAACCGCCACCACGAACCCGGCCGCGGCCAGCCGCCGCGCCGTCCGCAACGTCGACTCGGTCAGCTGGAAGATGTCCGTGTAGAGCAGGAGGCCCGGCCACTTCCCGTCGCCGGCCGGCCGCAGCACCGCTGTCCGGATGTCACCGATCCGAACCTCTTCTTCGCGTACCTTCATGATCGAAACACTACCGGCGGCAATTCCGGATATGTTCCAACCGGCCCGGCAGCCGTAGCGTCAGAGGGGTGGACCGACTGACGCAGCCATCGATAGCGATCGAACTGCTCGCTGATCGCCCGGACCTGATCGCCGAACTGGCCCGGCTCCGCTGGCACGAGTGGAGCCGCCACCCCGGCCGCGAGGATCCGCAGTGGTGGATCGACACCACCCGCCGCGAGACCGGCCGCGCCCTGCCCCCGGTCACCTTCGTCGCCATCGACGAGACCGGCAACGCCTCCGGCGGCATCGGCCTCGTCCCCGTCGAACACCCCGAACTCGCCGACCGCGGCCCGTGGGTCGTCGGCGCGGTCGTCCGCCCCGACCGCCGCGGCCGGGGCGTCGGCGGAACCCTGCTCACCGGCCTCAAACTGTGGGCCACCCGCACCGGCATCGAACGGCTGTGGGTGTCCACCGGCGGCCACCCCGCCGACTTCTACATCCACTGCGGCTTCCGCACCACCGACCTCGTCGACCTGCCCGGCCGCGACCGCCTCACCATCCTCACCGTCCA
Organism: Actinoplanes utahensis; assembly: GCF_016862455.1. GTDB lineage: Bacteria > Actinomycetota > Actinomycetes > Mycobacteriales > Micromonosporaceae > Actinoplanes > Actinoplanes utahensis. The sequence continues at coordinate 107,202 of NZ_BOMZ01000083.1, read as the reverse complement.
ACTGGGAACCACCGACTAGCATCCGGCCCACCCGCCTGCCGAAGCCGCAGCGGGCGCGGCAGGCATTCCCTCCGCTCGTCGTTCCGAGTCACGGGAGCGTGTGTGGCCCGTACCGGAGGACGGGTTCGGGTCTGCTCAGAGGGAGCCGGCGAGCCGGTCGCCCGTGGTGTGGGTGCCGGGGCGGATCTCGCCGGAGCCGCGGCGGATCAGGGTGGTGGGGATCCAGTGCTCGGCGGGCGGGGTGCTGTCGCCGTCGATCCGGCGGAACAGGGCCTGAGCAGCGGTGCGGCCCATCACGACCGGGTCCTGGGCGACCACGGTGATCGCCGGTTCGAGCAGGTCGGCCATGGGGAAGTCGTCGAAACCGACGAGCGCCACGGTGCGGTGCAGGCCGAGCCGGCGCAGCGCCCGGACCGCGCCGGCGGTCACCAGGTTCTGGCTGGTGAACAGGGCGGTCGGCGGGTCCGGCCGGTGGAACAGCTCGATGACCTTGCATTCGGCCATCAGCGCGGTGTGCAACTCGGAACCGATCAGCCGCGGGTCCGGCTCGATGCCCGCCTCCCGTAACGCGGCGAGGTACCCCTCCTGACGCAGGCGGGCCGTGGAGATCCGGCTGTAGTCGCCGAGGCAGGCGATCCGGCGGTGCCCGTGCGCCAGCAGGTGCCGGGTCGCCTCACCGGCGCCGAGGACGTTCGTGGCGAGGACCGTGTCGCCGGGGAACCCGGCACCCGGCCGGTCGACGAACACCACCGGAGTGTCCACCCGCAGCTCCGTCGCCAGATAGCCCTGGTCCGGGCCGACCGGGGCCATGATCAGACCGTCGGTGCGGCGCATCGTGAAGGCGCGGGCCAGCTCCCGCTCGCGGGCCGGGCACTCGTCGAGGCTGCCGGTGAGCACCTGGACGCCCCGGGCCCGGGCCTCGTCCTCCACCGCCCGGTGCAGTGACGCCGAGAACGGGTTGCCGACATCCTCCAGCAGCAGGGCGATCATCTCGGTCCGGCGGTCGCTGCGGCGGAGCGCGCCGGCGCCGACGTCCGGACTGTAGTTGAGCAGCTCGATCGCGCTGCGGACCTGGGCGACCAGGACGGGGGAGACGTTCTCCTCGCCGTTGACGACGCGGGACACCGTCTTGAGGCTGACACGGGCGGCACGGGCGACGTCGTTCATGGTGGGCCGGCTGCTGCGGCGGCCACCGGACGTCCGATCGGGGGACAAGCTGCTCCTCGCGGGCCGGGGTGACGCTTCCGGACCAGCTTAGCGACGGTTCCGGGCCGGTCCCCGACAGCTGCGGGGTCCGGACAACGATGTCATTCTCTGCAGCGACCTGACCGAGGTGCTCGTTCCGGAGTCCGCCCTGTGGCTACCCGTGAGACGCAAGGAATGATCCGCGCTGCCGCGCCGGGGGCCGCTTCACCCGTACGACATCGAGGGGTTTAGGGTGACCGTCTTCGATGGGCGGCGGACGGGGAGTTTCGCATGGTTGCCGAGGGACCGCCGGCGCAGCCGGTGTCGCGGGGAAGGCGTCTCCTCCTCATTCTCCTGACCGTGGCGGCCGTCTTCTGCGGCGCCGGGACGATCGTGGTCGGCGCGACCACCGACTGGTTCGGGCTGACCGGCGGTCTGGAGAAGGACCCGTGCGGGCAGCCGCTGGGCGTGGTGCCGGCCGAGTTCGGCGGGAAGGACCACCCGGTCGTGGCGAGCCCGGACGGGCGGTTCGTGGTCGACGTGCACGCCATGACGCTGTTCGACGTCGGCACCGGCCGCAAGGTGCGCACCTTCGACATGAACCGGATGACCACCTCGCCGGTCTTCACCCCGAACGGCAAACTGATGGTCTCGTACGGCGAGGTGCAGGCGGAGACTTTCGCCGGAACGGTGAACGCGGCCGTGGTGTGGAACGTGGACACCGGCAAGACGGTCCGGACCTGGCCGGTGCCGAACGATCTGGGGGTCGCCGGCCGCAAGAACGGCATCCGGATCCTCCAGGCGGTGGCGATCAGCCCGGACGGGCGGTACGTCGCCACCGGAAGCGAGGACCTGGTGCGGATCCGGGACCTCCGGACCGGCCGTCACGTCAAGGACATCCAGGAGCGGTTCGGGTTCTCGATCGGCTACGACGGTGACAGCCGGCTGCTGTTCGACGCCGATGGCACCCGTCTGGCCGCAACCGGCGAGGGCGGCAAGGTGCTGATCTTCCGGACCGAGGACTGGAGACCGGAGGCGGAGCCGTACATCCCGGGAGGCGGCGTTCGTACGCTCGCGTTCAGCCCGGACGGGAAGTACCTCGCGGCCGTCTCGAACGACCGCAGGTCACGCGTCGTCGAACTCGGCACCAACCGGTCGGTCGTCGTCGAGTACGCCATGCCGATGATGCGTTCGGTGGCGTTCAGCCCGGACAGCGCCAGCCTGCTGTCCCTCAGCAACTGGGGCGTCGCGGTGCGCAGCGAACCGCTGACCGGCCGGGTGCTGGCAGTCGCCGACAGTTGCGAGTACGCCGGCACGCCGCTGCACCTGCCCGGCGCGAAGACGTTTCTGACCGTCGAGCCGGGGCGGTTCGTGAAGGTCGCCGTTCCGTAGCGCTGTCGCCGACTTCCGTAGCGCTGTCGCCGTTCCGTAGCGCTAGAGCATCCGGAAGTCGGCGAAGTCGAAGCCGGGTGCCACCACGCAGCTGACCAGGACCGGTTCGCCGCCGGCCGGCTCGGCGGCCTGCCAGACTCCCGGCGGGATCAGTACCTGCGGTTCCTGGCCGGCCGCGACGTCCGGCCCGAGCAGCACCTCGTCGCCGTCGCCCGGCTCCTCGCCGTCGCCGCCGCGGCGCAGCAGCAGCGGGCCGCCGGAGTGCCAGAACCACAGCTCGGCGGAACGGACCACATGCCATGCCGACCGCTCACCGGGGTGCAGGAGGAAGTAGATCGCGGTGGCGGCGTGCCGTGGCCCGTCGTAGCCGTCGGGTTCGAACCGGACCGGGGAACGCCAGGTCTCCCGGTACCAACCGCCTTCGGGATGCGGCCGCAGACCGAGGCGTTCGACGAGATCGGAAGCCATGGCCATGATCCTAGGTGCCGTCCGATCAGGCAGGCATCGTGGTCGGCAGGTGCTGCCAGGCTGCGGACGGTGGATGCGGCGATCTCGACGTCCCGCTCCCCGTCTTCGGGGAAGGCGGTGTGCGCCGACGACGGCGGGCGGCGCGGTCCCACTTCAGCCCGATTGTCGCGAATCTGCGCCGCCGTCTACCGGTGAAGACACAGCCTGATCATGCCTGGTCGGCCGGTATCACCCGGTACGTAACTGATCGTAAAGAAACCTATTGAAATGTGTTGTTGACAAGATCCATAGGCTCACGTTCACTCCTCTGACAACGTTGTCATGAGCGGCGTTGTGACGTCCCTCGCGTGATGACAGGAGCTGCGAAACCCATGACGGCTGCCCCCCGACCGCCGCGTCCCGGCAGACTCGACCCGCGCGAGAAGCCGGCCCGGGCCGGTGGTGCTTTCCTGCGTGGTGAGTCGGCCCGAACCGGTGATGCGATCCTCCGTGGTGAGCTGGCCCGAACCGGTGGTGCGTTCCTCCGTGGTGAGCCGAGTCGAGCCGGTGGCGCCGTGCCGTCGCTGCAGGGTCTGCCCCAGCCGCCACCGCGCCGGCACTCGCCGATCGTGGCGCTTGCCGCGGCGACCACCGTCGCCATCCTCGGCTACTCCGCTGTCGCCGTGATACTGCTGGACCGCGAGACGCCGCCGCCTCCGCCACGCCCCGCCCCACCGGTGTTCGCGCTGCCGGTCGGTTCGGCGCCCGCCTCGCCGCCCGTTTCGATCCTCCCGTCACCGGCGCTGTCCGCCGGGTCGCCGCAGGCAGGCCGGAGCATCCGTGCCATCAGCGCCGGAATCCCGCCCCGGGCGTCCCGGAGCGCCGCACACGCCAGCCGCGAACCGGCCACCCCCAGCACTTCCCCCACCCCCGTCCTCGTCGTCGGGCACACCATCGGCCTCGCGTTCCCGGCCTGGCCCGGCTACCTGGTCCGGCACCGCGACCATCTCGCCCGCGTCGAACCCGTCACGACGGCGAGCAGCCCCGCGGACCGCCGCGCCGCCCGGTTCGTGGTGGAGACCGGCCGGGCCGACCCGCGCTGCTTGTCCTTCGCATCAGCCGAACATCCCGGCTTCTACCTGCGGCACCGCGACTTCGTCCTGCGTCTGGAACCCGCCGAGCCGACGATGCTGTTCCAGCACGACGCCACCTTCTGTTCCGCCCAGGCCGGTACGGGTTTCGTTCTGCGCTCGGCGAACTACCCGAGCCACCACCTGATCCAGGACGGCGGCCTGCTCCGCCTGATCTCCTCGGCGCCCGGCCAGGCGACCGTCTTCCACGCCGTGCCCCCGATCTGAGCCATTGGCGCGGCGGTCCCGGTCCGGCTGGCAGCGCGTCGGCTCCGGCGGTGCGTCGATCGCGGTCCGGGGGGTAGCGCGCCGGCCCTGGCAGCGTGTCGATCCCGATCCAGCGGGTGACGCGCCGGCCTCGGTCCGGCCCTCCGCGTGCGGATTCCGACGTGACCCGGCAGCCCGTCGATCCTCGATCCATCGGATTGTGCGCTGCTCGGAGCCGGTCCCCAGCGTGCCGGCCTGGTACGAACCGGCAGCGAGTGGGCTTCGAATCGTCCGGCCGCGTGCCGGGCCTCGGTCGTCCGGCCGCGTGCCGGGCCTCGGTCGTCCGGCCGCGTGCCGGGCCTCGGCTGGCCGGCCGCGGGCCGGGCCCCGGTCGGCCCGCCGCGTGCTGTCCCTGATGTGAACCGGTGGGGCGTCGCTCTCGACCTGACCGGTTGTGCGCTCGTCTCGACCGATCGGGAGCGTGCCGGCTCCGTTTCGGTCAGCCGCAGGCTGTCTCCGACGTGACCGGTAGCGCGCCGGTCCCGATCCCGCCCGGTAGCGCGCCAGCTCCGATCCTGCCCGGCAGCACGCCGGCCCCGACCCCGTCCAGTAGCGCGCCGGTGCCGATCCCGTCCGGCAAGCGCCGGTGCCGACTCGATCCGGCGAACGCCGATCCCGACCCGGCCGGCCGTGCGCTGCCACCGAACTGACTGACAGGAAGCCCATGCCTCTCACCCCGGCGGACATCAACAGTGTGGAGTTCCGCAGACCAGCACTGGGAAGACGCGGCTACGACGACGTCGCGGTCGACGCTTTCCTCGACCGTGCCGCCCAGGAGTTCGCCCGCCTGACCGCCGAGAACCGGGCTCTCCGCGGACGCCTGGACCATTCCGCCGTCGGTGTGCTCGCGTCACCCTCTCCGCAGGACAGTCCCTTCACCCCGGCGGACGCTGTCACCGAGCACGCCGGCAATCGGCGCAGGGATCAGGAGGTCTCCGAGGCGCAGCGCGCCAGTCAGGATGTGGCCGGGCGCCGGCACGAAGGTGGGGATGCCGCCGGGCGCCGGCACGAAGGTGGGGATGCCGCCGGGCGCCGGCACGAAGGAGGGGATGCCGCCGGGCGCCGGCAGGGAGATCAAGGGCTGTCCGGGCATGAGGATCGAGGCGAACCCACGGGGGAGCCGTTCGTCCGGGGGCCACGGCGATCAGCCCGCGTGGGGCAGATGGCTGCGCTCGCGGCCCGGCTGGAGCGTCTGAAGGCCGAACAAGCGCGAGCGGAACAGCAGGCCCGCGACCTGCGGGACGAGCTCGAACGTGCCCGCACCGCCCGGAAGCCCGCCGGCGACCAGGAGGATCGTGTGGTGGCGCTGGCGCGGCGAACAGCCGACGAATACCTGCGTGATGCCGGTGACACCGCACGAAGCCTGCTGGTCATCGCCCGAACCAAGGCCGACCGGCTGACGAGCGACGCCGCCCTGCGAGCCTCCACGATCGACAGCGACGCCCGGCACCGGCACACCGAGGCGGTCAGCGATCTGGTGGACCAGCGTGCCGCTGCCCTTGCCGAGATCGACCGCCTGACCGAAGTCGCCCGGACCTGTCGCGACCGGTTGGAGCTCCAGGTCACCCGGCGTCTGCGGGATCTGGGCGGCGCCTGACCCGGCGCGGCGCCGATCACGCGGCGCCGATCACGCGGCGCCGATCACGCGGCGCCGATCACGCGGCCGGATCACGCGGCCGGATCACGCGGCCGGATCACGCGGCCGGATCACGCGGCCCGATCAGGTGGCCGGATCAGGTGGCCGCGATCAGGCGGCCCGATCACGCGACTCGATCAGGCAGCCCGTGATCGCCATGATCATCGCTGGAGGGTTGCGGGGACGTGTGGGTCGGCCGGGGTGGGGCGGAGGGCGACGTCGGAGACCGGACCGAGGTGCTGGAGTTTGTCGGGGTTGACGACGGAGCGGACGGCCTGGACACGGCCGTCAGCTATGTCCAGGGAGATCACGGAGGCCACCCGGCCGGCGGCGTCGCGGAACAGGGCGCCGGGGCGGCCGTTCACCCAGGCCGGGTGGACGGTGACGCCGAGTCGGTGGAAGCGGCGGAATAGGCCGGCGAACAGCCGTGCCATCCCGAGCCGCTCGGTTGGTGGGGTGGACAGGGCCTGGGTCTTGCCGCCGCCGTCGCCGACCAGGACCACGTCGGGGGCCAGCATCTCCAGCAGGGTGTCGATGTCGCCGCCGGACGCCGCCGCGAAGAACCGCTCGGCCAGCTCGGCGGCCTCCCCTCGGCGGGCCGGTGACGTGTCGAGGTCACGGCCGGAGGTGGTGATCCGCTGGCGGGAGCGGACGAAGATCTGGCGGCAGTTCGCCTCCGACTTGCCGACGACCGTGGCCACCTCGGCATAGCTGTAACCGAACACCTCGCGCAGCATGAACACCGCCCGCTCGACCGGCGACAGCGCCTCCAACAGGACCAGGAAGGCCATCGACAGCGAATCGGCGAGCTCGGCGTGCTCGGCCGGACCGGGCTCGCCGACCGGGATGACGATCGGCTCGGGGAGCCAGGCGCCCACATACGTCTCCCGGCGCCTGCGGGCCGAACCGAGATGGTTGATGCCGAGCCGGGTGACCGCGGTCGTCAGGTAGGCCTTGACGTTGGCGACGTCGGTGCCCGCCCGCCGAGCCCGCATCAGGCCCAGCATCGCGTCCTGCACGATGTCCTCGGCGTCACCGACGGAACCGGTCATGCCGTAGGCGATGGAGAACAGCAGCGGCCGATAGCCGGCCGCCGCCGTCTCGTCGTCGATCGAGGTCACGCGAATTGACCCGGCTGGTACCACCCGGCGGGCTGCTGGGTGATCACGTTCAGCCGGTTGAAGGCGTTGATCGTCGCGATCGTCGCCACCAGGGCGAACAGCTGACTCTCGGCGTAGTGCTTGGTGGCGGCCGCCCACACCTCGTCCGGGACGCCGCCGGCCCCGTCGGCGATCCGGGTGCCGTGCTCGGCCAGGTCGAGCGCGGCCCGCTCGGCGTCGGTGAAGACCGTCGCCTCCCGCCAGGCCGCGACCAGGTGCAGGCGCTGCGCGGTCTCCCCGGCGGCCGCGGCGTCCTTGGTGTGCATGTCGACGCAGAACGCGCAGCCGTTGATCTGGCTGACCCGCAGCAGCACCAGCTCACGGGTCGAATCCGGCAGGCCCGTGTCCTGGACGGCTCTCCCGGCCGCGGTGAAGTGCTTGAGGATCCGGGAGGCGTGCGGGTTGTCGAGCAGATCGAGGCGAGCTTGCATGTCCGACTCCTTTGCCGTTGTACGTTGCTCGCCCTCTTTGACAGGACGACCCGCCCTTCTGTGACGTCACGCCGCTGAGACCTGCTTCACATCCTCTTCTGGTCTCGCCGGTGGGTACATGATGCGGCCGTGTGCCCGGACGGTCTTCACGATCCGCTCCTGCGGGCTTGCGGCAGGGAAGGTGAGGGGTTCGAAGCGTGGCATGGCGGCATAGTTCGGCATCCCGGCCGGTGACTTCAGGAATTGTGCCGTGGATCGAGCCGATCGGCCGGTCCGCCTGTGGAGAAGTCAGCGGGGGCGGCTCGGCTGGGCGTCGGCGATGATGGTGCCGTTGCGCAGGATGATGTCGTACCTCAGCATCAGCCGTGGTCCACTCTCCCGGTCCGGGTTGCGGGCGAACGCCGGTCCCGGCCACCACACGACGTACCGGCCGTCCTCGCCCGTCGCCTGGGCGGTGAACCTCCCGGCCCGGACGGTGACACCGGCCACGTCCTCGCCGACCGCGCCGCTGGTGACCGACGCGTCGATGAAGTCGGTGATCGCGCCCTGGGTGAATCGGCTGCCGGTGACCGTCTGTGCCGGGCCCGAGCTGCCCCCGCCCGGACGTCGTCGACCTCGTCGCTGCCGGGGACGTTGTGGACCAGGCAGGATCCGGCCCGTTCCGGGTCGGCGTGGTGCAGGAACAGCATGACGTAGTCGTCATGCCGTTCGGCCAGCGCGACGGACGCCCGATCGAGGACCGGATCGCGCAGGCTGTCCCGGCATTCCGGGGCGATCAGGGCGACCTCCGCCGCGGTGAGCGGGCTGGGGGCGGGCGTCCAGGAGGCGTACGCCCGTCCGCCGTCGATGCCCGGGAGGATGGCGAACGCACCGGCCGCGGCGATCAGCTACGTGTCCGTCATGGCGGCCGTTGTTTCCCCGCGGTGCGCGGGCGGGGACGGCCGGCGACGGTGAGGCAGATGCCGTAGACGCGGGAGTGGCCGGTCCAGCCGTTGACCCGGCCCCGGTTGTTGCTGATCTGCACCCGCCGGTGCGGGTGGTCGACGGCGGAGACCAGATGCAGGTACGTCGTTCCGGCGACCCGGGCCAGCACGATGTCACCGACCTGGAGGGCGGCCGGATCGGCCGGCGCGACCGTCACCGGGTCGCCGCTGCGGATCAGCGGCACCATCGACGACCCGCGCGGCCGGAACTCCACGGTGCTGCCGGCGGCCACCCGGGCGGCGACCGCGTCCAGGGCTCCCATCCCGCGGACGGTGCCAGCGGCCGCCGCCGGCGGCAAGCGATTATCGGGTCAGCTCAGCACGATCGGCTCGAAGAGACGGTTGAAGTCCCGCTGCTCCTCGGCGGTGTCGAAGCCGACGTAGTAGTGCAGCTTCCGGTAGTCGTCGTCGGTGGGGAACACCAGCGGGCTCGCCGCGACGGCCAGCATCTCGTCGCGCATGTCGGCGGTGAGCGCGGCGGCGTCCTTGCGGATCTGGGCCTGCGCGGCGGGCACCGGGCAGACGTAGTTGATGTACTCGGCGAGTGACGCGGCGTTCTCGATCTCGTAGAAGAAGTCGATGAGCATCAGGGCGTCGACCGGGTTGGCGGCGGTGACCGGGATGGCGAAGTTGTCCGTCCAGATCGTCCCGCCCTCCTGCGGGATCACGAACTTCAGGTTCGTGCCCTCGGAGAGGTTCTTCTGGAAGATGTCGCCGGACCAGGCCTGGGAGATCCAGATCTCGCCCTTGCCGAGAGCGTCCAGGTAGTCCTGTTCGTAGTAGTTGCGCACGATGCCGGCGTCCTTCTGCCGCTGGAGCCGGGCGGCGGCCTTCTTCCAGTCGGCCTCGCCGGACTCGCCGGGGGTGATGCCTTCGGCGAGCAGGCCGAAGTTCGCCAGCTCGGTGGGGTCGGACATCATGCCGACCCGGCCCTTGTACGCCGGGTCCCACAGGTCGGCCAGCTTGGTGATCGGGCGCTTGACCTTGGCGGGGTCGTAGGCGATGCCGGTGATGCCGGACGCCCACGGGACGCTGAACACGTTCGCCGGGTCGAAGGACTCCTGGGTGTACTTGGGTGCGGCGTTCTTGGCGAAGTTCGGCAGGCGGGAGTGGTCGAGCGGGGCGAGGAAGCCGGCCGCCCGGAACTGGCCGAACTGGATGCCGTTGGTGATCACCATGAGGTCGAAGCCGATCGGCTGCCTCGCCGACAGCTGCGGCTGCACCTTGGCGAACCAGGGAGCCATCTCCTGGATGACCTCCTGGTAGTTCACCTGGATGCCGGTCCGCTTGGTGAACGCGGCCAGTTCGGGCTTGGCCGGGTCCATGTAGAGCGGCCAGTTCGCGAAGTCGACCCGGCCGTTCTTGACCTTGCCGTCCCAGAAGGTGGCGATCGAGGAGGCGGTCGGTGCGTCCGGCTCGCCCTTGCCCTCGACGCCGCAGGCGGCCAGCGCGGCCCCGAGCGCGGACAGGCCACCGATGCGGAGCGCGTCGCGGCGGCCCAGGCGGCGCTGGGACAGTCCGCGGAGCAGGGCGGGGTCGGTGGCGTGGCGGGGGAGGATCCGGTCGATCATGATCTTCAAAGCTAGGCGATTTCGTCCGGATTACCGATCGGTAGCCAGGCCACCCCGCACTACCCGCCCGCTGCGGGACAGCGGCGAACGGCCGGACTTCGCCGTCCTTTCGGATGATCTTGAAGGTGCCGGGCGCGGGACGTCCGGTGTGGGGTGTTCTGCCGCTGTGCGCGCCCGAACACCCCACACCGAAGGGATGGGCGCCCGGGGGCGCGAGTGGCGGCTCGGCGGCCTCGGGACGATTCGGTCGGCCGGCTGGCCGAGGTGACCGGCCGTCTCAAGGCCGGCGTTGAAGGTCGGCCGTCTCAAAGGCCGGCTGATTCAGAAGCCGGCCGATTCCGACGGCCGGCGGATTCCGAGGTCCGCCCGATTCCGAGGGCCGGCCTTCCGAGGGCCGGCCGGTTCAGGTGGTCGGCCGGTTCAGGCGGCGGTAGACCGGGGCCAGTCGTTTGTGCAGGTCCTGGTAGATGTCGTAGATCTCCAGGTAGCGGCTGTGCTCGGGACCCGGCGTGTAGACGTGGTCGTTGCGGGCCAGGGCCGGGATGTCGGTGAACGAGATCATCCCGGTGCCGACCGCGCCGATCCAGCCTGCGCCGCGGGCGTTGACGATGACCGGGTTGGCGTCACGGCGGATCTCGATGCCGAGGACGTCGGCGAAGATCTGGCACCACGATTCGGAGCGGGCGGCGCCGCCGGTGATCACCATCGACGGGACGGGCGCGCCGAGGAACCGGTCGACGGCTCCGGCCAGCCAGCGGGTGTTCAGCGCGACGCCCTCGAAGACGGCCCGCAGCAGGTCGGAGCGGGTGGTGTCGAGGGAGATGTTGAGGAAGGCGGCGCGCAGGTGGGGATCGTCCACGGGAGCGCGTTCCCCGTACAGCCAGGGGGTGTAGAGGACGCCGTTGGCGCCGGCCGGGACCGAGGGGATGATCTTGTCAAAGGCGTCGAAGATGGTGCCCTCGTCGCGGCTGACGTGGCCGGCGCTGACGATCGGGTCGTCGTACTCCACGATCTTGTCGCGGAGCCAGGTCAGGTTCGCCCCGGCGGTGGCCTGCAGCGCGGTCATCAGGTAGCGGTCCGGGATCGCGCACGGGATGGACGCGATCCCGGTCAGCACGTCGGTCTTCTTCTTCGGCACGTGCGCGGCGATCCACGACGAGGTGCCCAGGTAGAGGTGGGCCTCGTTGTCGCCGATGGTGCCGGCGCCGATCGCGGCGGCGGTGTTGTCGATCGCGCCCGCGACGACCCGGACGGATGCGGGGAGACCGAGGTGATCGGCGGCCCGGGGGGTGAGGGTGCCGATCACCTCGGTGCATCGCACGATCGGCGGGAACTTGTCCCGGTCGATCCCGCTGGCCGCGACCAGCGACGGGGAGTACCGGATGTCGCCGGCGCGGCGGTTGTCGGTGACCCACGAGGTGAGGATCGAGTCGACGGTCGCCACCGTGCGGCCGGTGAGTCTCAGGTTGATCCAGTCGAGGACGTTGAGGAACGTCGCGGTCCGGTCGTAGACCTCCGGCATCTCGTCGCGGATCAGCAGCATGTGCGCGGCCGGATCCTTGCCGGTCACCGACGGCATGCCGCCGGTGAGCCGCAGCCAGCGTGCGATCTTGGCGACGGACATGCCCTGGTAGGCCGGGAACCCCCCGAACTGCCGGCGCAGATGAGCCGCCCCGCGCATGTCCAGCCAGCTGATGCACCTGGTCAGCGGGTCTCCGGACGCGTCCACCGCGATCGTGCCCTCGCCCTGTGTGGACGAGCAGATCGTGGTCACCGCGCGCAGGTGGCCGGGGAAGAGCCGGCCGAGATCGGCGACGACCTCGGCGAGCGCGTCCCACCAGGCGACCGGATCCTGCTCGGCGCCGCCGCCGGGCAGCACGACCAGCGGGACCGGCCGTTCGGCCCAGCCGGTCACCGTGCCGTCGGCCGCGACGAGCGCGGCCTTCATCCCCGACGTCCCGAGGTCGATCGCCAGAACCTGCGGCGGCACGCCCAACTCAGACCCCCTCGACCTGCGCGAAGACCTGGTCGAAACGGGCGAGGGCGTCGTCGATGACCTCGTCGGTGTCGGCCATCGACGTGTACATCCGCGAGCCGGCGAGCGTGATGATGCCGTGGGCGGCGTAGGCGGCGCCCATCTGCTCCATCAGCCTCTTGCGGCCCTTGTTCTCCTTGAACAGCTTGATCGGGTTGCGCATGTCGAGCATCAGCACGCCGCTGGACTGCAGGTGCACGATCGAGCCCTGGTTGTAGGCGACGTAGGGCAGCCCGTACTTGTCGATCAGGCGCTGCAGGCCGCGGGTCAGCCGGTCACCGGCCCGGCCGGCGATCACCGGGGCTCCGGTGCGGGCCATCTCCTGGATCGCGTAGTAGCCGGCCGCGCAGGACAGCGGGTTCGCCGAGAGGGTGCCGCCGACCTGGATGTGCGCGCCGTGCTTGCCGTCCAGGCCGGAACCGAACACGGCCATGATCTCCGCGCTGCCGCCGACCCCGCCGGCCATCGGGTAGCCGCCGGAGACGGCCTTGCCGAAGACGGTCAGGTCGGGGGTGACGCCGAAGTAGCCGGCAGCGCCGCCCAGGCCGATCCGGAAACCGGTCACGACCTCGTCGAAGATCAGCAGCGCGCCGAACTCGTCGCACAGCTTGCGGACCCCGGCGTTGAAGTCCTTCGGCACCGGGCGGGTGCCGGACTCCGGGCCGAGCGGCTCGACGATCACGGCCGCCGTGCCGCCGCGGGCCCGGTTCTCGATCAGCTTGCGCTTGAGCGTGCCCAGGTCGTGCGGGAACGACTCGCGGGTGCGGCCGGTGGCGCCGAACGGGATGCCCTTCGCGTTCATCCGGAAGCTGCCGGGGACGCGGAGTCCGTACACCACCGTGTCGGACCAGCCGTGATAGGCGCCGCCGACCTTGATGACCATCTTCTTGCCGGTGTGGGCGCGGGCCGCGCGCACCGCCGCCATGACCGCCTCGGTGCCGGAGCCCAGCGACCGGTACATCTCGATGTGCGGCATGTACTTGTTGATGATCTCGGCGAGCTTCAGCTCGTACTCGTGGAAGAGGCCGGTGACCGGGCCGGAGTCCTTGATCACCTCGGCGACCTTCTCGTTGACCGGGGCGTAGTTGCTGCCCAGGATCGTCGGGCCGCCGGCCTGCAGGAAGTCGATGTAGACGTTGCCGTCGCGGTCGGTGAGGTAGGCGCCCTCGGCCTTGTCGATCGCGAGCGGGAACGGGTAGTTGAAGGCCAGGTTGTGCTGGACGCCGCCGGGGATGAACCGCTTCGCCCGGTCGGTGATCTCCTTCGACGCCCGGCACTTCGTCTCGAAGTAGTTCAGCGTGTCCAGCAGGGCGTCGTGCCGCAGCCCGCGCAGCGGCTGCGCCACCAGGGCCTTGAGCCGCCGCATGGTGTCGTCCACGTCGAGATACTCGCTGATCGAGTAGCCCGGGTCCTCGGTTTCAGCGATGTCGGCGACAGCGGGGACGCTGGGCAGCTCCTCGTCCACCGGCACCCGGATCGGCTCGACCGCCGACGTGATCTGCGCGGCGATCCGCTTCTCGTCCTTGCGCAGCTTGCTGAACGCGATCTCGCGGATCGTGTCCGGAATCCGGTAGACCTTGCCGGCCTCGGTGGCCAGGGCCATCAGATAGGCGATCGACACCTTCTCCAGCAACGCCATGTTGAACACCGCCCGGTCCGGGTCGGTGCCCAGCGCCACCACACCGTGGTTGGCGATGATGAACGCGTTGTCGCCGCTCGCCACCTTCTTCTGCACGTTCTTCGCGAGGAAGCCGGTGCCGGACGGCGCGTAGCCGATGATCGCGACCTGCTTGCCGAGGAACCGCACCTGCTCGTCGGTGAGCGCCGGGATCGGCTTGCGCAGGAACGCCAGCGCCGAGGCGTACGGCTGGTGGGTGTGCACGATCGCGTTGACGTCCGGTCGCGTGCGGTAGACGTTGGCGTGCATGCCGCACTCGATCGACGGGACCAGGCCACCGGCGCCGTCCGGGTCGGGCACGTGCTTGCCGTCGAAGTCGACGATGCAGACGTCCTCGACGCGCATCTTGTCGTAGTCGTAGTTGCTCGGTGTCACCGCATAGAGCCGGTGGCCGGGAACGCGGACCGAGACGTTGCCCTCGGTCGCCTTCAAATAGCCGCGTTCGAGCATCGTCCGGCACATGTCGACGACGTGCTGGCGGGAGAGGCGGTGTTTCATCAGGCGGGTCCGTCCGTGAGCGAGAGGTCTTACCCGCACCATCGTCGTCCCGGCACCCGGACGAAGCATCGTCCGGGAAACAGTAAGAATGGGCCCGTGACTTATCCCCGCGTGACAAAGTTGCCGTGGCTGCACGTGCCCGCCGATCTCGCGGACGCGATGCGGCCCCGGCTGCCCGACGTGGTGCCCGCGATCGCCGGGGCGGTCGGCGCCGTGTCCACCGGCGCCGGGGAGAAGTTCGAGCGCGACGTGCGTACCGCCGTGCAGGTCGCTCTGGAACGCTTCCTGGAACTGGCCGGAACCGACGAGCCCGCCCTGCCACCGCGCATCCGGGAGGTCTTCGTGGCTCTCGGCGCGGCCGAGGCCCGGGAGAACCGCGGGCCGGAGACCCTCCTCGCGTCGCTGCGCATCGCCGGCCGCCTGCTGCTGCGCACCGCGACCCTCGCCCTGGAGGAGAGCCGGCCGGTCAGCGTCGCCGAGGTGGTGGAACTGTCCGACGCCACCAACGCGTTCATCGACGAACTCGCCGCGGCCTGCACCGACGGCCTCGCCCGGCAGCTGCGCGAACAGGCCGGCGAAGGTGACCGGCGGCGCCGCCAGCTCGCGGATCTGCTGCTCAGCGGCGGCAGTTCGGCCGAGGTGGTGCGGGAGGCGGCGGCCGCGATCGGGTGGCCGGCGATCGACCGGATCGTGCCGGTGCTGCTGCCGGCCGACCAGGCGCGGGACGCCCGGTTCCGGTTCTCCGCCGAGGGCATCGTCGCCGAACGCGGCCGGGACGCGGTCCTGCTGCTGCAAGCCGGCGCCCGGCCCGCCCTCGAGGAGGCGCTGCGGGACCGGGCCGCGGTGGTCGGGCCCGCCTCGCACTGGACCGAGGTGCCGCAGGCCGTCCGGCTGGCGGAACGGACCGCCGAGCTGGTCACCCCGGGCCCGGAACCGGTCTTCGTCGAGGACCACTTCGCGGCGCTGGCGCTGCGCGGCGAACCCGGCGCGCTCGCGGTGCTCACCGCCCGCCGGCTGGCGCCCCTGGCGGGGCTGCGGGCGAGCCGGCGGGAGGCGTTCCTGGTCACCCTCGCCAGCTGGTTGCGGCATTGGGGGTCGCGTACGTCCGTCGCCGCCGAGTTGTTCGTCCACCCGCAGACCGTCAGTTACCGCCTCAACCGCCTCCGTGAACTCCTCGGCGACGACCTCGACGACCCCCGCATCCGCTTCGAGCTCCAGCTCGTCCTCGCCTACCGCACCTGAACGGGTTCGTACGCCGAGCCGGGGCGGATCTCGAAGATTCCCGGGCCCACCTCCACCGAGTTGGCTGCGACGTGCGTGTGCCATTCCGGCGACGGCCACTGAGTCAGCTTCGACCAGCGGAGGCCTTCGAGCGTCGTTCGAGTGAGATCGACGCCGCTGAGGTCCGCTTCGGTGAAGTCGTGCCGGGAGTTGAGACGAGCGATACCGGCATTGGCATGTTTGAGCGAGGTGGTCTCCCGGACGTCGTGGGCGACCGCTTGCTCGAGCAGTGCACGTACGGGCAAGGGCGTGAGCAGGCCGAGGTCTCTGTCGACACGAAGGCGGATGTGCGCCATGGCGTCCGTCATCTGCTCCTCGAGTGACGAGATCGAGGTGGGCAGGTCGCCTTCGAAGATCTGCTGCAGAGCATGTGCATGCTGGATTCCCGGCCGGGGCTGCGGATCTCCTTGAACGGCCGCCCACAGGTAGCCCAGGTGCCGCGTGAAGCTCGCCTCCGCGGTCCGGAAAGGCGGCGATTCCAGGCGTCTGCGGTGTTTCACGCCCAGCGCCCCCACGGCGCTCGTCTGCCGTAGGACGTTGGAGAGATTGATGACGCGGCCCTTCATGAGATCGTGGTCGGAGCCGTGCAGGTGTGGATCACATGCGCACCTCCCGAGATGATCAGCGATCAAGGCAGCGGTCTCGGCGGCGCTCTCGAGGGATACGAGGAGGCCGGCGACCTCGCCGATCTCCCCGGCGAGAGTCAGCGCCTCGGCGAAGGTGCCGAAGAACGGGTGATCGCGGACGGCGATCCGGAACCCGATGTCGGCGGCCATCACCACATCGATCACGGACCGGTGTTCGCCGGTCCGGTCCGGGAGGGGCCCGGTTGCCGGGGCCGCACCGTGGCCGACGATCGCACGCAGTCCGGTCTCGATGTCGAGGACCGATCCCAGCCGCGTCGCCGAATCGGTATGTGCCGCCGTCACCAGGATCTCCCGCAACCCGGCCTCCACGCGTAGCCGGCGGGCCAGATCCTCGGACATCGCGCTGTGCGGGTTCTCGGCGATCATTCCGCGTCACCGCCGGGCGGTTCCACCTGCAGAGCGAGGGCACGCCGCGCGAGTTTGAGGTTGGAGCGGACCGTCTCCGGTGAGATGTCCAGTTCCGCCGCGATCTCCTGCGGCTGGTATCCGTCGAAGGACCAGGCCATCACCTGCCGCTGTCGCCACGGGAGCAGCGCCAGCAACCGCAGGACGTCGTGCCGCTGTTCCCATTCGGCGGCGTCGTGGTGCGGTGGCAGCAGGGGGTTGAGCAGGTCCGGATCGGTGGGTCGTTCGGCGTCGGACGTTCGCCGGAAGAACTTGCGGGACGCGACCCGGCGTACCCAGGCTCCGGGGTGGCCGATGTCCGGCCAGCTGCGGAAGGCGTCGATCATGGTTTCCTGCGTGAGGTCGGCGGCGTCGGCGAGACCGGCGCCCATCCAGAGCAGAAAGTTGACCAGCCCGGCCGCTTCGGCGCGGTAGAAGGCGCTGAAGGCCGCGGTCTCCGTGGTGCTGCGGGCGCCGCTGGTCCGTACGGCTGGGCCCCCGGGAGGCTCGGGCGGGCCGGCCATCAGGGTTCGTCCCGCTGACCGACCGCCAGGGTGATCCGTGTGCCGTCGCCGCGTTGCTCCTGGACCCTGCTGCCGAAAGGCAGGGTGGCGGCGGCCGTCAGATAGTGCCGGCGCTCGCGTTCGGCCTGCAAGCGGAACCGTAACCGCAGCCACAGCCCGGTCAGGGACACCACCGCGCCGAGCAGGGCCACGCCCGCGGTCATCACCTCTGGTGTGAACATCGCACTCCTTCGTCGTCGTCGGTACAGTGGCCGGTCCGGCCGGGCTCGTGAAGCCGGTGCCGGCGAAGGTCCCGAGATTCATCCGATCGTGGGTGCGAACGCCGCAGGATCGGCCGAACGACGGAGTGCTGGACGAGAGCCGATGCCGCTCTGCTTCAGGCGACCGTGCGGCAGTGACGGGACGGCGTGTGGATTCGGGCGGCCATGACGGCTGAGGTCAACACGCGGGTTCGGTGGTGGGGTCCAGGGTGAGGGGCAAGGCGGGGCCCGGGTCGTCGGGGTGCCAGCCGCGGTCGCGGGCCTGCCGGATCAGGGTGGCCACCAGGTCCGGGACCGCCGGCGGGGTGGCGGTGCCCATCCACTCGGTGGGGCGGGTGCCGGGGGTGGTGGCGATCAGGATGGTGCCGCGGCGGTCGGCCCGTTCGATCGCGAAGGACAGTGGGCCCTGGTGGGCGGGGCGACGACGGACCCGCCAGCGGTAGACGACGCCGTCCACGGTGATCAGCCTGGTTCGCTTCTTCGCCGGACTCATGGCTCGTCTTCATGCCCGGTCCGGAGCGGGCTCAACCGATGTGCCGGCGATCCCGGTTGTGGCGTTGGATTGAACCGTGGTTCACTCCTTGCCTTCAGTTGAATCCGGATTCAGAGCTTGGAGGATCCCGGTGCCTTATCGGCCGACCGCGTTGACCAGGAAGAACGCGGAAGACAAGCGAGACGGGTTCCTGCGCGCGGCGCGGACGCTGGTGGCCGCGGACGGGTTCCGGGCAGCGACCGTCGCGGCGATCGCCGCTCGGTGCCAGGCCAGCGTCGGCTCGGTGTACTCGTATTTCGACAGCCGGGACCGGCTGCTCGCCGAGGTGTTCCGCAGCGCGGCCGGCCACGAGATCGACCTCGTGCGGGAGGCGGTCGCCGATGCGGGACAGCAGGCGTCGCAGCGACTCGGCGAGCTGATCCGGATCTTCAGCGGGCGGGCGCTGGCGGGCCGGCGGATGGCGTGGGCGCTGCTGTTCGAGCCGGTCAGCCCGGTCGTGGAAGCGGAACGGCTGGAGTACCGGCGGTTCTACACCGACGTCGGCGAGCGGATCATCTCCGACGGGCTGGCGGCCGGGACGTTCGTGCCGCAGGACGCCCGGCTCGCGTCGTCGGCGGTGATGGGAGCGGTGTCCGAGGCGCTGGTCGGGTGGATCCGGCCGGACAGCGCGGAGCCGTCGGCGGAGGAGCAGCGGCGCGTCATGGACGGCATCCAGGACTTCTGCTTCCGCGCCCTGGGCGTGCGCGACCTCGCGGCCTCTTTCGGCGGCGGGGGCGCGACGAGCGTACAACCGAGAACCGGAGGAAGACCGTGAGCGTGACGCCCACCCTGGCCACCGCACAGCGGTTCCTGGCCGACCAGAACGTCAGCCGCATGTTCGGCACCCGCCTCGTCGCCTTCGGGGCGGAGAGCGCCGTCGTCGAGCTAGACATCCGGGCGGAGATCAGCAACCACCACGGGGCGGTGCACGGCGGGATCCTGGCGTACGCCGCGGACACCGCGCTGGCGTTCGCGGGTGGCGCGGCGCTCGGCCCGGACGTGGTCACCTCCGGGCTGACCATCGACTACATCGCTCCGGCGGTCGGGCGCACCCTGCGGGCCAGCGGCGTGGTGATGCGGGCGGCGGGGCGCCGCGCGGCCTGCCGCTGCGAGCTGCACGCCATCGCCGACGACGGGACCGAGACGCTCGTCGCGGTGGCGCAGGGCACGATCGTGGCGCCGGAGCGGACCACCGAGCAGACCACCCCGGCGCCGGAGCGGGCCGACGGGCAGACTCCGGCGCAGGAGCGCAAGGAGGAACGGGCCACCCGCAAGGCCGCGCTCCGGCTCGGGCGGATCGGCACGCCGACCGTCCAGCAGGTGCTCACCGAACGCCGCCGCACCCGCGACAACGACGACGGCGCCACCGTCGCGCTGGTCATCGAGGGCGGCGGCATGCGCGGCATCGTGAGCGCGGCGATGGCGGCCGTCCTCGAGGAGGAGGGACTCCTCGAGTCGGTCGACATGATCGTGGGCACGTCGGCGGGCGCGGTCAACGCCGCGGCTCTGGCCGTCGGGGCGGCCGGCGCGATGGCCGAGTCGTACGCCGAGGTGTTCGCCTCGCCGGAGTTCATCGACGTGCGCCGGATCGCCCGTGGGCGGCCGGTGATCGACGGCGAGCGGATCGTCGGCCACGTCGACCACCTGCTCGACATCGGCGCGGCGGCCGGCACCGACTGGGCGGGGCGGCTCGCCATGGTCGCCACCGACGTGGAGACCGGGCGGGCCGAGGCGCTCACCGACTTCCGCGACCGGGACGACCTGATCAACTGCCTGCACGCGTCCGGGCTGCTGCCGCTGCTGGCCGGCGATCCGGTGGTGTGGCGGGACCGGCGGTGGCTGGACGGCGGGATCGTCGAGGCGGTGCCGGTGGTGACCGCGGCGGCGCGCGGGGCGACCCACGCGATCGTGCTGGCGACCCGGCCGGCCGGGACCCAGCCGGCGTACGGGGCGGCCGATGTGGTGGTCGAGCGTTATCTGCGCCGGCTCAACCCGGAGCTCGCGGCGGCGTACCGGGGCCGCCCGCACCGCTACCGGGAGACGTTGCAGCAGGTCCGGGACGGGTGGTCGCACGGCATGAGCACCGTCGCGCTGACCCCGGGCCTGGGCGATCCGCTGCCGTCGCGCCTGGAACGCGACCAGGTCGCGTTGCGGGCCGCCCGGCAGGCCGCCGGTGACGTCGCCCGTTCTCTCCTGCGGGAGCTGCGATGACCCACGAGGTGTTCAACCAGGCGCCGCCGCGTGCCGGGCTCAACGAGTACCTGATCAACCCGGCGATGGTGGAGGCGGTCGAGCGGTTCGGCGGTTCCCGGCCCGGCCTGGCCGAGGTCGGCGAGCTGGTCGGGACCGCGGGCTTCCAGCGGGACGCGGAGCTCGCGAACGTCCATCCGCCGGTCCTGGCCTCCCACGACCGGTGGGGGAACCGGGTCGACGAGGTCGAGTTCCATCCGGCGTACCACCGGGTGATCGGGGCGGCGATCGAGCACGGCGCGCACACCGCCTGCTGGTCCGCGCCGGGCCCCGGCGCACACGTGGCGCGGGCGGCGACGTTCATGCTGTTCGCGCAGATCGAACCGGGGCACGCCTGCCCGGTGAGCATGACGCACGCGGTGGTGCCGTCGCTGCGGTTCACGCCCGGCCTGGCGGAGGAATGGCTGCCGCGGGTCTATTCCCGGGACTACGATCCGGTGCTCGCGGAGCCCAAGGCGTCCGCCCTGTTCGGCATGGCGATGACCGAGAAGCAGGGCGGTTCGGACGTCCGGGCCAACACCACCAGGGCCGTCCCCGCAGGCGACGGCACCTGGCGGCTGACCGGGCACAAGTGGTTCTGCTCGGCCCCGCAGTCGGACGCGTTCCTGGTGCTCGCGCAGGCCCCCGGCGGGCTGTCCTGCTTCCTGGTGCCGCGGGTGCTGCCGGATTCCGGGCGCAACGTCTTCCGGATCCAGCGGCTCAAGGACAAGCTCGGCAACAGGTCCAACGCCTCCTCCGAGATCGAACTGGACGGTACGGCCGGGTGGCTGCTCGGCGAGGAGGGCCGCGGCGTCCGGACCATCATCGAGATGGTCGCGCAGACCCGGCTCGACTGCGTGCTCGGCAGCGCCGCCGGGATGCGCCAGTCGGTGGCCGAGGCGGCGTGGCACGTGCGGCACCGCAGCGCGTTCGGCTCGGTGCTGATCGACGCGCCGGCGATGACCGCGGTCATCGCCGACCTCCAGCTGGAGGCGGAGGCGGCGACCTGGCTGGGGGTGCGGCTGGCAGCGGCGTACGACGACGACGGCGCCGAGTCGGTCGCCTTCCGCCGGCTGGCCACGGCGGTCGGCAAGTACTGGGTGTGCAAGCGCGGCCCGAACCACGCCTACGAGGCGCTGGAATGCCTGGGCGGCAACGGGTACACGGAGAGTTTCCCGCTCGCCCGCCGCTACCGGGAGCAGCCGGTGATGGCGGTCTGGGAGGGCTCCGGCAACGTCATCGCCCTGGACGTGCTGCGCGCGATGTCCCGCGAACCCGACTCGGTGCAGGCCGTCGACGCCGAGATCGCGTCCGCGCTGGGGGTGTACCCGGAGTTCGACGCGCACGTCGCCGCCACCCGCGCGCTGATCGGGTCGGCCACCGCCGGCTCGGCCCGCCGGGTGGTCGAGGCGCTGGCGCTGGCGCTGCAGGGCGCCGTCCTGATCAAGGAGGCGCCGTCCGTCGTGGCCGACGGTTTCGTGGCCGCGCGGCTCGGCGCCGGCCGCGGCCTCGAGTACGGCGCGCTGGATCCGGGGCTTCCGCTCGCCGCGATCGCGGCACGTGCCTGATTACGCCCCATGGTGTGACAGCGGTAACAGCGGCCTTCCGTGCGTGTGAGACTGCGCATGTCACCGATGCGGGAGGTCGCTGATGCACGAGCTGGCGATAGCGGAGAACCTCGTCGACACGGTCTGCACGCGCGCCGCCGGCCGCCCGGTCCGGCGCGTCACCGTCCGGATCGGCGCGCTCACCGCGGTGGTGCCCGACGACATGCGGTTCTGTTTCGACCTGGCGGCCATGGGCACGGCCGCGCACGGCGCCGCCCTGGACCTCGACCTGCGCCCGGCCATGGTGTTCTGCCGGGTCTGCAAGATCGACCAGCGACTGCCCGACCGGATCCCGCTCTGCCCGTGCGGCAGCGCCGACGTCACCGTCACCACCGGCCGCGAACTCCACGTCGTGTCCGTCGAGACCGGTTGATATCTCCGTCGGTGGGGTGCCGTATGCTCCGGCGCGGCGGAGTCGTAGCGCAGAGGTCGTCGCGCCTTGGCATCGAGCAGGAGGACGCCGGTTCGAATCCGGTCGGCTTCGCCCCTTTCTGTGACGTCCGGGGGAGGTGGCGGCGGTGGCTGACGAGATCGTCGTGCGCTGCCCCGCGATCAGCGACCCGGACCGCGGGCTCGCCGACCCCGCCGATTTCGACGGCATCCTCGGCCGGCTCGCCGCGCCGGAACCGGTCACCGCGCCGCAGGAGTTCGCCCGCGGCCTGCTGCGCCCCGACGGCCGGGTCGACCTGTGCAAGCAGGGACTCGGCCCGGACGTGGCGGCCCGCGTGGTGCGGGTCGCGGCCGGATCGCCGCACGTCGCGCATCTGCTGCTCGGCACCAACGGCCTCGGCGCCGACGGGGCCCGCGCGGTCGCCGGGGAGTTGATCCCCGGCCACCGGATCAGCACCGTCTACCTCGGCTGCAACCGGATCGACGCGGACGGCGCCGGGGCTCTCGCCGACCGGCTCGCCACCGACGGCGCGATCCGGGCGCTGTGGCTCAAACGGAATCCGATCGGGGATGCCGGGGTCCGGCGGATCGCCGGGGCACTCGCCGGCAACACCACCCTGCGTACCCTCGACCTGGTCAACACCGGCCTCTCCACCGCCGGGCTGGAAGCGCTCGCCGACGCCCTCGCCGCCCGCCCGCCGGTCATGGAGCGCCTCTTCCTCGGCGGCAACGGCCTGCGTCCCGACGCGGTGCCGGTGCTCACCCGCCTGGTCCGCGACGGTGGCGTGCGGGAGCTCTTCCTCGCCGTCAACCATCTCGGCGACGAGGGAGCCGCCGCCCTCGCGGAGAACCTCTCGGGCTTCCCGATGACCCTCGGCCTGGGCGGCAACGGCATCACCGACGTCACCGCCCTCGCCGCGAACCTGCGCTCCTGGACGGCCCTCGACCTCTCCCGGCCGCCGTCCGAGCGGGCCCTCGGCGGCCGCGCCAACGTCGTCGGCGACACCGGGGCGGCGCTGCTCGCCGCGGCTCTGCCGGGCAGCGCCCTGAAACGGCTCGACGTGCGGTTCACCGGGATCCGCGGCCGGGGCGCGCGGCTGCTGCTGGACGCCGGCGGCGACCTCGACCACCTGGGCATCAACGGTGGCGTGCCGCGCCGGATGCGCCGGCTCGCGCCGCGTGCGGACACCCCGCCGCACGAGGACATCAACGCGATCGTGAGTGTGTACCGGTGAGTGGCCACGACCGTCTCGCGCTCGCCGAATGGCAGCGCATCCGCCGCTACGCCGTCCCGGCCCGGATGATCAC
Organism: Actinoplanes utahensis; assembly: GCF_016862455.1. Lineage (GTDB taxonomy): Bacteria > Actinomycetota > Actinomycetes > Mycobacteriales > Micromonosporaceae > Actinoplanes > Actinoplanes utahensis. The sequence goes on along the minus strand of NZ_BOMZ01000083.1, from coordinate 83,627 downwards.
CGAGGCCACCGCGGCGCGGGAACGCGGCGACTGGCGGGCCGCCTGCGCCGCCGCCCGGTTCGACGTCGCCCTCACCGACACCCAGGCCGCGGCGGCCGCCGACGCGCTCGCCGGGTTCGCGCCGGACCTGCTGCGCTGGCACCTGCCCCGCGCGCTCGGCGGCAACACCACCCTGGCCATCGACGCGACCGGTTACGCGCTGCGCACCGTCGAGCCGCTCACCGAGGACTCGGTCGTGCTGGCCGTCGACGCGCCACCGTCGATCTACGGCTCCCAGCGGCTCACCCTGCGTGCCGTGCCGGCTGTCGACGTCGAGCAGTTGCGGCGTCTGCACCCCGTGCCGCCGTACCTCTGGGACGCCCGACAATCCGCCGGCCTGGCCGCCGCCGCGAGCCGTGAACCCACGTCCTGGACCGACGCCGGCCTGCCCGTCACGATCGTCGGCAAGCAGTGGTGGCCCGGCTCCGCCGATCGGCTGTGGCACATCGACCCGGTGCTGCTGGCCGGCGAGGTGCGGCAGGTGGCGGAGTGGTTCGGCGAGCCGTCGTGGGCCCTCTGGTTCGACTGGGAACGGGTCCTGCGGTTCGACGTGGACGGCGACGAGGTGCGGGTCTCCCAGCTCAGCACCCGCGGCGACGAGCTGCGCGACCTGCCCCGGCTGCACCATCAGCTGCTGCGCTACAACGTCGACCTCGATCTGGTGCGGGACGGCCGGCTCACCCCCGGCGATCTGCATCCGCTGGTCCGCGCGGCACTGTTCCCGTCCGCCGCCCTGTTCCCGTCCGCCGCGGAGATGACCGCCGCGCCGGTCGCCGGGCTCACCGGCCCCGTCCGGGTGCGCTGCCGGGGGGACTGGCACGAGATCGAGGTCCGGTCGGGACGGCTGGGGCTGATCGCCCACAGTGCCGCCGAGCAGCAGCGCGAACGCGCCATGCGCGCGTTCGGCGGGGTCGTCACCGGCTGCTTCGCCGTCGAGCAGACGTGGAACGGCACGGCCGGCCGCCTGCCCCGGCGGCTGCGGGCGCACCGGCGCGACCTGTGGCAGCGGATGCTGCACGGCGGCACCCGGGTCGTGCTGGAACTGCTCGACGCCGGCATGGATCCGAACCTGCGCGACGGCCGTGGGCAGACCCTCCTGCACCGGCTCCGGTCCTTCGATCACGAGGTGCTGCTGCCCCGGCTGCTGGCCGACGGTGCCGACGTCAACGCCCGCGACCTGGAAGGCAACACCCCGCTCTACCTGGCCGTGGTCTACCAGGCCCCGGCCGCCCTGATCCGGGCGCTGGCCGAGGCGGGCGCCGACCCGCACGCCACCAACCAGGGCGACATGTCGGTGATGGACTACCTCGACGACGTCCTGTCCTACCGCGAGGGCCAGCTCGGCCCCGACTTCCGGGCCGCCGTGGACTTCCTGCGCCGGCGGGCATGAGTGGCGCCGACCCGCTCGAACTGAGCGACTGGCTGCGGATCCGGCGCCACACGGTCCCGGACTGGATGATCGAGGAGTGCACGGCCGCCCGGGAACGCGGCGACTGGCGGCTGGCCTGCGCGATCGGCGAGGTCGAGATCGCCTTCGACGAGCGGGACGCGCCGCTGGACGACCTCGCCGGCTTCGCACCCGATCTGCTCCGCTGGCACCTCCCGCGGCATGCCGGCGGGCACACCACGCTGCTCAACGGCACGACCTACGTGCTGACCGAGGGGGACCCCGTCCTCGTCCTGCGCTCGCCCGTGTCGTTCCTCGGCTCCCAGCGGCTGACCCTGGACCTGATGCGCCGCGCCGACATCACCCGGCAGCGACATGTCCGCCTGCCCCGCCCCCTGTGGGACGCCCGCGAGGCCGACCGGTTGCGGACCATGGTCGGCGGTTCCGCGCGGCGGGTCCCCTATTTCGATCCCGGCGGGTCACCGCTGCCACCCTCGGAGCTCGGGATCGGCGACGACGCCCCGGCACGCGCCGAACGCAGGCACGTGGACCGCCGGGACGGCTTCGGGCCGGAGCGGGGCGGCCTTCCGGACCCGTCGGTCGACCTCGACCTGGTCCGGCACGGTCTCCTGCAACCCCACGACCTTCATCCCCTGGTACGGTCGTCGCTGTTCCCGACCGCACCAGCCGCCGTCCCGGCGACCCCTCCGGTCAGCGAACCGGTGCGGGTCCGCTGTGGTTCCGGCTGGCACGAGGTGCTGAACCGGTCCGGACGACTCGACCTGCTCGACCACACCGCCACCGAGCACCGCCGGGAACGTGCCCTCCAGGTTCTCGGCGGCGCCGCCCACGGATGCTTCGCCGTCGAACAGGCCTGGACCGGCCCGGTCGGCCGACTACCGCGGCGGCTCCGCGCGGACCGCGACGCGCTGTGGCTGCGCATCCAGCACGGCGGCACCCGGGCGGCGCTGGACGCGCTCGCCGCCGGCATGGACCCCGACCTGCGCGACAGCCGCGGGCGCAACCTGATGCACGCGCTCGGCTGGTTCGACCATCGCCGGGTGCTGCCGGTGCTCCTGGCGGCCGGTGTCGAGGTCGACGCCCGTGACCGGGAAGGATGCACGCCACTGGCGCGGGCGGTGTCGTACCCCTGGTCCCTCGACCTCATCGAGGGCTTGATCGCGGCCGGCGCGGACCCGTACGCCCCGTCCGCCGACGACCCGGACGTGCCGATCCACCGCTGCGACCACATCCGCCGCCGGATGCGCTGGCGCGGCGCCGACCCGGCAACCCTCGCAGTGATCGAGTTCTTCGAGCGGTACGCCTGAAACGCCCGCGAGAAATGTCGTAGGGCTCCCGTATGCTCCGGCGCGGCGAGATCGAAGCGCAGAGGTTGCGGCGAAGTCGAGGCGCAGAGGTCGTCGTGCCGGACCGCGGATCGGGAGGACGCCGGTGCGGCTCCGGCCGGGCTCGCCGCCGTAATGCGACATGGGGGAGGTGCCGGGATGATCACATCCGGCCACGGTGGTTCGGAGGCGGGCCGATGATCCGCGACCGGCCGTGGCGCTCCCTCCACGACTGGAAACGCATCCGGCGATACGCGGTGCCCACGTGGATGATCGAGGAGTGCGCCGCGGCGCGCGAGCGCGGCGACTGGCGGGCCGCCTGCGAGGCAGCCGTCATCGACGTCGCGATCGACGCGGACGGGCCGGTGGCCGATCTGCTCGCCGGGTTCGCGCCCGATCTGCTGCGCTGGCATCTGCCGCGTGCCCTCGACGGCTCGACCACCCTCGATCGGGGCCGGCGATACCTGCTGGCCCCGGACGGTCCGGTCGAACCGGACACCGCCGTGCTCGTCGCCCGGACGCCGGGAACGATTCCGTCGGACCGTCTCACCCTGGAGGCGATCCGCGCCGGCGATCTCGGGGAGGGCCCGATCCATCCGGTTCCGTCGTACCTGTGGGACGCCCGCCGGGCCGGTGACCTGCGCGCCGCGGCGAACGGATCGGAGGCCCGCGTGCCCGGCTTCACCCCGGGCGGCGAGCCGCTGCCGGCCGAGCTGCTCGGCGTCGGTGACGACGGGCCGGCGCTGGCGGAGCGGATCCTCGTGGCGCCCGGCGCGGCCGAGGCGTGGGAGACGGCCGGGTGGACGGCCGTGCAGCGGACCAGCCTGGCGGCCTATCAGCTTCCGTACGGTGTGGATCCCCTGCTGCTGGCGCATGAGGTGCGGCGGCTCGCCGTCCAGTTCCGCCGCCGGGTCTGGGCGATCGCCGCCGCCGGCATCGAGCGGACGATGCACCTGGTGACCGACGGCGGCCATCCGGAAGTCGCCCCGTTCTCCGCCGACGCGGAACTGGCCGGCTGGTGTCGGGCCTCGCTCCGATTGCATCCGCATTTCGTGTCCCGGCCCATCGACCTGACTCTGGTCGCGGATCAGCGAGTCGACCCCCGCGACCTGCACCCGCTGGTCCGCGCCGCCCTCTTTCCCGGCCCGCCAGCCGCCTCCGCCGTGCCGCCCGCCTCCGCCGTGGCGCCGGTCCCGGCGCCCGACGGCGGCCGGCCGGCTCGTTCGGCCGTCGTCACGGGTTCGTCCCGGCGTGCGAATGTCGTCGCGGAGCTGGTCGCGGAGCGGGTGGTCCGGGTGCGCTGCCGTGCGGTGTGGCATCCGGTCACGGTTCGTGCCGGGCGGATCGAGACGCCCGAGCACCCGCCGGAGGAACAGCGCCGCGAGCAGGCTCTCGGCGCGTTCGGCGGCCAGGTGGGCGGCTGCTTCCAAGCCCGTTCCGCGTGGCTCGGCGGCACCGGCCACCTGCCCAAACGCCTGCGTCACCACCGCAGCGACCTCTTCCAGCAGCTCCGGCACGGCGGGGCCGGTCTCCTGCACGAGCTGCTCGACGCGGGTCTCGACCCGTTCCTGCGTGACGGGCTGGGCCGGACCTTCCTGCACCTGCTCGGCGAGCTCGGTGACGCCCGGCTGCTGCCGCGCCTGCTGGCGGCTGGGCTCGACGTGAACGCCCGCGACAAGCTGGGCGTCACCCCGCTGTACGAGGCGGTGTTCCCGCTGCACCGGCACTGGCCCGTCGAGCTGATCATCGCGTTGCTCGACGCCGGCGCCGACCCCGGCCTGCCGGTGCGGGAGTCGTCCGCCCTCCACTACCTCCGGTCCCAGGAACACACCGAGGACCCCGGGATTCAGAAACTGATCGACTACCTGCGGGAGTGCGCATGACCACCGGGCTCGACGCCGCCGACACCCTGCTGCGGCAGATCCGTCTCACCCGGACCGAACCGGTCACCGACCACCGGGCCGCCGCGCTCGCGCTGTGCGTCGCCGCGAACCTGCCGGTGCTGCTCTGGGGCGAGCCCGGCATCGGCAAGTCGGCGACCCTCGCCCAGCTCGCCGACGGCCTCGGCGTGCCCCTCGAAACGGTCATCGCCAGCGTGCACGAGCCGTCCGACTTCGCCGGCCTGCCGATCGTCGGCGACGACCCGGCCGTGCAGGGCGTGCCGATGGCCCCACCCGACTGGGCCGTCCGTCTCGCCCGCCGCGGCCGTGGCCTCCTCTTCTTCGACGAGCTGTCGTCCGCGCCGCCGGCCGTGCAGGCCGCCCTGCTGCGGGTCGTCCTGGAACGCCGGGTCGGCAGCCTCACCCTCCCCGACGAGGTGCGGATCGTGGCCGCCGCGAACCCGCCGGCCAGCGCCGCCGACGGCTGGCATCTGAGCCCGCCGCTGGCCAACCGGTTCGTCCACCTGCACTGGACCCACGACCCCCGGGTGGTGGCCCGCGGCCTCGCCGGGGTGTGGCCGCGGATCGGCGTCCCGTCGGTCGACACCGGCCGGGCGGCGAGCGCGCTGGCCCGGGCCCGCGGTGTGATCGCCGGTTTCCTCACCGCCCGGCCCGGCCTCACCCACAGCCTGCCGTCGGACGCCGAGGCCCGCGGTGGCGCCTGGCCGTCCCCGCGCACCTGGGACATGGTGCTGCGGCTGCTCGTCTTCCACTTCTGCGCGGGCACCAGCCGGGAGGCCCTCGCCACCGCGGTCGTCGGTGCGGTCGGTGACGGCGCCGGGCTGGAGCTCACCACCTACCTCGACGAGCTGGACCTGCCCGACCCGGAGCGGGTGCTGGCCAACCCGTCCGCCTTCGCCCTGCCCGAACGCGGCGACCGCCAGCTGGCCTTCCTGACCGCGGTGGTCGCCGCGATCGAGGCGTCGGTCACCCGCGAACGCTGGGAGGCCGGCTGGGTGGTCCTGGCCAAGGCCGTCGACGCCGGAGTCCCCGACGTGGCGGCCCGCGCCGCGTTCGACCTGGCCCGCATGCGCGATCCGAAGTGGCCGGTTCCGCCGTCGATCGACGCCTTCCTCGACGTCCTCACCGCATCCGGGCTGCTGACCGGTGGCGCCTGACCTGACCCCGGCTCCACCGGCCGGCTCCCCACCACCGCCGCCGGCTCCCGTGCCATCATCGGCATCTGCGTCGGCACCGGAATCTGCGTCGGCACCGGCATCTGCGTCGGCACCGGCATCTGCGTCGGCACCGGCATCTGCGTCGGCAGCGGCTCCCGCGTCGGCACCGGCATCTGCGTCGGCAGCGGCTCCCGCGTCGCCACCGGCATCCGCGTCGGCACCAGCACCCGCGCCGCCGCCTCCCGCGGCCGCGCCCGCACCGCCACCCGCAACCGCAGCGGCGGCGGGGAGCGGCGTGGTCCCGGCCCAGCCGTCGGGGCCGGGTGCGGCGGCGCGGCTGGACCGGACGAAGCTGCTGGCGGCCCGGCTGAAAGCGGCCGGCACCCAGCCCTACCTGGCGTCGGCGCTGTACAGCCTGACCGTGGTGCCCAGCGACGGCGTACCCACGATGGGCGTGGACCGGCACTGGCGGGTCTACGTCAATGCGGGGTTCGTCGACGCGACCCCGGTGCGGGAGCTGGCGGCGGTCTGGGTGCACGAGGTCGCGCATCTCCTGCGCGACCACCACGCGCGTGCCGAACTGCTCCCACCGGGCATGCGCGACGATCATCGCCGGGTCAACATCGCCCAGGACTGCGAGATCAACGACGATCTGTCGTCGCTGCCGTCCGGCGCGATGCGGCCGGACCGGTTCGGCCTGCCCGACGGGCAACTGTTCGAGCAGTACCTTCCGGGTATCCCGGCGACCCGGAATCTGTGCCGGCAGTGTTCCGGCGGAGCAGGGGGGACCGGAGCGGAGGGAACCGGTACGTGCGGTTGTGACGGGTCCGGCGCCGGGGACACCGAAGGCGCGCCGAGTGCGGATCCGGTGCGCACGGCCGGGCGATGCCGTGGGAGAGATCCGACGGCGCCAAGGTCAGTCCGGTCGAGGCCGCCGCGATCCGCCGGCAGATCGCCCAGGAGATGCGGAACCACGCCAAGAGCCGGGGACGGCTTCCGGGCAGCTGGAAACGCTGGGCCGACGAGATCCTGGAACCCACCGTCGACTGGCGGCGCGCCCTCACCGGCGCCGTCCGCGAGGCCGCGTCGTGGGCCTCCGGCGCCGTCGACTACACCTACCAGCGCCCGTCGCGCCGCGGCGCCGCCGTACCCCGGGTGGTCTTCCCCAGCCTGCGCCGGCCGATGCCGCGGGTCGCCGTGGTCGTCGACACCTCCGGTTCGATGGGCCCCGACGAACTGGGCGCGGTCCTCGGCGAGGTGGCCGGGGTGCTGCGTGCGGTCGGCATCGGCCGGAACCGGGTGACGGTCCTGTCGTGCGACGCCGACGTGCACACCGTCCGGCGCGTCAACACCGTCGGTGAGGTGACCCTCGAAGGCGGTGGCGGCACCGACATGCGCGTCGGCATCGACCAGGCGCTAGGCGGCCCGGAACGTCCGCACATCATCATCGTCCTGACCGACGGTCACACCCCGTGGCCCGACACGAGCCCCGGCAGCGTCCGCGTCGTCGCCGGCCTGGTCGGCGACCACGCGCCGGAGCCGCCCTCCTGGATCGAGTCCATCCACATCCCCCTCGGCGCGGCGACCGGTCGATAGCACTGCGACGGCGGATCCCCGCGTGGAGCGGTTCCGTGCCCGTCGCGGTTCTGCCCGGCCGGCTCTCACCGCTGACCCTGTCGGCCGATTCGCCGCACCCTTGTTGATCGTGGGAAATGCGCTGTCCGCACCGCCACGCGCTCGCCGGATCCAACCCGGCGGACGAAAACCCGCCCCCCGCGACGGAGACACCCTTACGCGCGAGATCTCGTGAGTTTCGGGCGAACCGATTCACCACGACCGCACAAGATCGACAGCCGGCGGGCAAGCGATTGGCCAGCAGGGTCACGGCTGTCTCACGGCGCTCCGCGAGGTGACGGACACGCCCGAACGTCGCCGTCTGCACGTCGCTGGCTCCCACCGCTGTCTCGGGCTGCTGGAGACAGCCGTGAGAACCAGCCGGGGGTGACCGGGACGGGCATGCATGACTCGCACCCGCGGGCGGTCGGGAGGGGACGCCTGCCGGGGGCGCCGCGAGGCACGGGACGTTGCGTGGCCCGTACTGAGGCACGGTGTGGGAGAAGCGCGGCGGACCGGAAGCGGACCGGCCGCCGTAAACGATGGTCGTGGGGAAGTCGGCGCGGGTTTACGGTCGGGGCATGGATGACGGTCTTTTCGATGATGCCGCGGTCATCCGGCGGGTGGCCCGGGAAGGGTTCCTGCTGGCCGGTGGTGGCCGCGCAACGCTGCTGCAGATCGCACACCCGGGCGTCGCGCGGGGCGTCTACGAGCACAGCGACTTCGCCGAACGTCCCCTCGACCGGCTGCGGACCACGATGAGTTACGTCTTCGGTGTGCTCTTCGGCACCGTCGAGGAGGGCCGGGCGATCAGCCGGGCCGTCGCGGCGAGGCATCGCACGGTGACCGGCCCCGGCTACCGCGCCGACGACCCCGATCTGCAGGTCTGGGTCAACGCCACCCTCTACGACACCGCGGTCCTGATCTACGAGCGGGTCTTCGGCCGGCTCGGTGCGGCGGAGCTGGACGAGTGCTTCCGGCAGTACCGGGTGCTCGCCACGTCGATCGGCTGTCCCGAGGAGGCGTGGCCGGTGGACCGGGCCGCCTTCACCGCCTACTGGGATCACACCGTCGGCACGCTCCGGGTCGGCGACGAGGCGCGGGAGATCGCCGCCGCGCTGATGAGACCGCGGAACATCCCGCTCGTGCTGCGCCCGGCCACACCCCTGAACCGCCTGGTCACCGTCGGGCTGCTGCCGGAACCGATCCGGGCCGGTTTCGGGTACACCTGGTCGCCGGGCCGGCAGCGGGCCTTCGACGCGTTCTTCAGGGCCGCCGCGGTGACCTGTCCGCGGCTGCCCGCGCGACTGCGCGACGTGGCGAAGGACCACTACCTCGGCGACCTGCGCCGCCGGCTGGCCCGCCGGCGTAACCCGCTGACCACTGACGGGCGTTAGGGAGCGACCGGCGGATTTCGCCGTCGGCAGGCACCGCGTCGCGGCGGGCGGCATCCTGAGATCGGGGTGTCCGCCACGATGCGGTCGCCCGGGGTGAGCGGAGGGGGCCCGTGGCCGGTCGCCGAACCCCTCGCCCGGCAGCAGCGGCCGCTTGCTATGCAACTCGTTGCATAGCAAGATGCGGGGCATGGCCCTCGAACACGCGATCCTGGTCTCCCTGCTGGAGCAGCCCGGATCCGGATATGAGCTGGCCCGGCGGTTCGAGCGATCGATCGGCCGGTTCTGGACCGCCACCCACCAGCAGATCTACCGCGTGCTCAAGCGGATGGAGGCGGACGGCTGGGTGACCGCCGAGGAGATCGGCCAGGACGGCAGGCCGGACAAACGCAGCTTCTCGGTCACCGAACCGGGCCGGTCCCTGCTGGTCGAGTGGCTGCGCGCGCCGGTGCAGCCGGAGGCGGTGCGGCACGAGCTGGCCGTGAAGATCCGCGGGGCGGCCTTCACCGACGCGGCCGGGCGGGCCGCACTGATCGGCGAGGTCGAGCGTTATCGCGCGGAGCACGAGGCGCTGCTGGCCCGCTACCTCAACGGCGAGAAACGGGACTTCGCCGAGATCAACGACGACGGGCAGCGCCTGCAGCACGTCGTGCTGCGTGGCGGCATCGCCTACGAGCGGATGCTGCTCGACTGGCTCGACGACGTCCTCGGCACCCTTCGAGCACTCTGAATGGCCTTCGAGCACTCTGAAAGGAACGCTTCGTGCTCTTCAACCCCAACACCTACGACCCCGCGCATCTCGACCCGGAGAGCCGGCGGCTGCTGCGGGCACTCGTCGCCTTCTTCGAGCAACGCGGCAAGAAAGCCCTGGTCAAGAGCTACATCGACCGGGCGTGGTACAGCGACTTCCTGGAGTTCTCGGCCAAGGAGGGACTGTTCGCCACGTTCCTGACGCCGTCTGCGGACGCCGCACCGAACAAGGACAAGCGCTGGGACACCGCCCGCAACGCCGCGCTCAGCGAGATCCTCGGCTTCTACGGGCTCGACTACTGGTACACGTGGCAGGTGACCGTTCTCGGTCTCGGGCCGGTCTGGCAGAGTGCCAACCGGATCCAGCGCACGCGGGCGGCCGAGCTGCTCGACGAGGGGCACGTGATGGCGTTCGCGCTGTCCGAGCGCAGTCACGGCGCCGACATCTACGCCACCGACATGATCCTCACGCCGGCCGGTGACGGCGGATTCACGGCCAGCGGCACCAAGTACTACATCGGCAACGGCAACGTCGCCGGGCTGGTGTCCGTCTTCGGCCGCCGGGCGGACGTCGACGGCCCGGCTGGGTACGTGTTCTTCGCCGCCGACAGCCGGCACGAGAACTACCACCTGATCAAGAACGTCGTGAACAAGCAGATGTACGTGAGCACCTTCGAGCTCACCGACTACCCGGTGCGCGAGGAGGACGTCCTGCACACCGGCAAGGCCGCGTTCGACGCCGCGCTCAACACGGTCAACGTCGGCAAGTTCAACCTGTGCACCGCGGCGATCGGCATCTGCGAGCATGCCATGTACGAGGCGGTCACCCACGCCCACCAGCGGATGCTGTACGGGCGGCCGGTCACCGCGTTCCCGCACGTGCGCCGGGAGCTGACCGACGCGTACGCCCGCCTGGTCGCCATGAAGCTCTTCAGCGACCGGGCCGTCGACTACTTCCGCAGCGCCGGCCCGGACGACCGCCGCTATCTGCTGTTCAACCCGATGACGAAGATGAAGGTCACCACCGAGGGCGAGAAGGTCGTCGACCTGATGTGGGACGTGATCGCGGCCAAGGGCTTCGAGGCGGACACCTACTTCGACAAGGCGGCCATGGACATCCGCGGGCTGCCCAAGCTCGAGGGGACCGTACACGTCAATCTGGCCCTGATCTTGAAGTTCATGCCGAACTACCTGTTCGACCCGGCGACGTACGAGCCCGTCCCCACCCGGCACGACCCGGCCGACGACGAGTTCCTGTTCCGGCAGGGACCGGCCCGGGGTCTCGGCGCCATCCGGTTCCACGACTGGCGCACCGCCTACGACGGCGCCGCCGGCATCGCGAACGTCGCCCGGTTCCGGGAGCAGGCCGACGGGTTCTGCGCGCTGCTGCGGAACCACGCGCCGAGCGAGGAGCAGCAGAAGGACCTGGACTTCCTGCTCGCCGTCGGGCACCTGTTCGCGCTGATCGTCTACGGTCAGCTGATCCTGGAGCAGGCGTCGCTCGCGGGCATCGGCGCGGAGTTGGTCGACGAGATCTTCGCGATCCTGGTGCGGGACTTCTCCGCGTACGCCACCGAGCTGCACGGCAAGACCGCCACCACCGAGGAGCAGGCGGCGTGGGCGCTCGCGCACGTCCGCCGCCCGGTTGCCGACCCCACCCGCGACGACGCCGTCTGGCAGCAGGTCCTCGCGCTGGCCGGCGCTTACGAGATGCGCGACTGACCGGGCCGCGGCCGCCCTTCCTCCCAGCGGGGCGGCCGCTAAGCCTCGGATTCTCCGGCTTCCGTCCGATCTATCGGGGGAGGACCAGCGGAGAGGACGACAGTTGAGCAGCACGGGAACGGCCGGGCGGCCGGTCGACCACCTGCGCCGGGATCCGGCGCTGCGTATCCTGGCCGGCATCACGCTGCTCGGGTGCGCGCTGTTCTTCCTCTTCGCCGGGCGGCAGACCCTGCAGGTGCAGATCTACTGGGCGTTCCAGGTGCCGCTCGACGCGGCGCTCGCGCTCGGCGGGTGGCGGCTGCGCCGGCTCGCGCACGAGCGCTATCGCCGGTTCTGGACGATGATCGGCTTCGCGGGGGGTTCGTTCACCGTCGGTGACACGTACCACTTCCTGTCGGTGTTGATCTCCCCGGGCGAGCCGTCCCTGAACGGCGGCCTGGTCCAGACGGTGTTCTTCACCATCGGGATGAGCAGCAACGTCATCGCCTGCCTGATCTTCCCGCAGGGTCTGCGGACCGCCCGGGAACGCTTCATCTTCTGGCTCGACGCCACCACCGTCCTGGTCGGCGGCGGCGTGGTGGCCTGGTGCTTCGCGGTCAACCCGCTCGGCGGCGCGCACGGCGACCGGATCAACGCCAGCCTCACCGCGGCGCTCGTGCTGGTCGCCACGTTCTCCGCGACCAAGGTGGCGTTGATCAAGGACCCGCCGATGGCGCGGATCGCGGCCTGGCCGATGGTGTCCGCAGCGATGGTGCAGGGGGTCAGCACGTTCCTGCCGGGTCATTTCCAGACCCTCGACCACGCGTACGTGTACGCGATCCGGCTCCTGCCCTCCGTGCTGATCGCGCTCGGCCCGTGGATCCAGGTGATCGTGCTGCGCGTGGGCGACCCGCGGTACACCGCCAAGCGGCGCCCTTACAGCCTGCTGCCGTACGGCATGATCGCGATCACCTTCGTGGTGTTCTTCATGATGCTGCCGGTGAACGCGTCGTCCCAGCTCGTCGGCGCCACCATCGGCGTCGTCGTGATCGTCTGCCTGGTCGCCGGCCGGCAGCTGGTCGCCTTCCACGACAACATGAACCTGATCGGCCGCCTCGACGTCGCCCTCGGCGAACTGCGCGACCAGGAGATCCTGCTCCGCGAACAGGCGAGCACGGACGGGCTCACCGGCCTGGCCAATCGCACCCACTTCAGCGCCGAGATGGTCCGGCTGCTCGACGCGCCGGCCGGCTCCGGCAGCGCCTCGATGCGGCTCGCCGACGCCTGCGACCTGGACTGCGGCGCGTCCCTTCTCCTGATCGACCTGGACGACTTCAAGACGATCAACGACACGATGGGCCACGCGGCCGGTGACGCGCTGCTGATCATCGTCGCGAACCGGCTGCGGGCCGCGGTCCGCGCCGACGACCTGGTGTGCCGGCTCGGCGGCGACGAGTTCGCCGTGCTGCTGCCCCGTACCGGCCCGGACGGCGCCGGCACCGTCGCCGAGAACATCCTGCGCGGTCTCGCCGAGCCGATCGAGCTGCTGCAGCACACCGTCGTCGCCCGGGCCAGCGTCGGCCTCACCGCCGCCCGCGCCGGCGACGACCCGTCCACGCTGCTCAGCAACGCCGACATCGCCATGTACGAGGCGAAACGGCGCGGCAAGGGCATGTGGGTCGCGTACACCGACGAGATGGGCGCCCGGATCAGCGCCGAAGCGGTCCTCATCCGGGAGATGGGACAGGCCATCGAGGCGGGCGAGTTCACCCTCGTCTACCAGCCCATCGTGCGGCTCGCCGACGGGGTTCTGACCAGCGTGGAAGCGCTGATCCGGTGGAACCATCCGACCCGTGGCACGGTGCCGCCGGTCGAGTTCATCCCGGTCGCCGAACGGACCGGGCAGATCGTCGCCATCGGCCGCTGGGCGCTGCAGGAGGCCTGCCGGCAGGGCGCCGCCTGGATGCGGGAGTTCCCCGGCGCCGTCCCGCTGTCCGTCGGCGTCAACGTGGCCGGCCGTCAGCTGCGCGACCCCGGGCTGGTCGCCGACGTGACCGCGGCACTCGCCGCCTCCGGGCTGCCCGCCGCCAGCCTCACCATCGAGGTCACCGAGACCGCCGTCCTGGACGACGAGGAGTCCCACGCCACCATGCTGGCGCTGCGCGGGCTCGGCGTGAAACTCGCCCTCGACGATTTCGGCACGGCCGCGTCGTCGCTGGGCCTGTTGCTCACCTGCCCGGTCAACACGCTGAAGCTGGACCGCTCGTTCGTCGAGTCGATCACCACGGTGGGGCGGCAGGCGGCGGTGGCCACGGCGGTCAGCCAGATGGCGGCGGCGCTGGAGTTCTCCTCGGTCGCCGAGGGCATCGAGACGGAGGAGCAGCAGGAGGTGCTGCGGTCCCTGGGCTACCAGTACGGCCAGGGCTACCTGTACTCGCGGCCCGCCCCGCCCGGCCACATCACCGCACTGCGCGCCGACGACCTGGGCCGCGTCGCCATCGCCGCCACCTGACCTCAGCCGGAGACCGGCCGCTGTCGGCAAGACCTTTTTCAGGATCACGCGGCGGGACCGATGAGTTCCGGGGCGCTCGCAGGTCTGAGTGGGTGTAGCCGATCGGGACAGGTCGGCGCGCCTACTTCCCCGTACGAGCGAAGGATCGAGATCATGACCAGCAGCCACACCGTGACCGTCCCGCAGAGCCGTGTCCTGGACCGTACCCTCTGGGGTTTCCAGATCGTCCTCGGCCTCTTCATGATCGTCGCCTCGGCCGCCCCCAAGCTGTGGGGCGAGGCGACCGCGGTCCAGATCTTCGACGACATGGGCGGCGGCACCTGGTTCCGCCTGTTCGTCGGCGTGGTGGAACTGGCCGGCGGCATCGGGCTGCTCGTCGCCCGGCTCGCCGGTCCCGCCGCCGCCGGACTGGCGCTGCTCATGGTGGGTGCGGCGATCACCCAGGCGTTCATCCTGCACGGCGGCGCGCTGGTCCTCACGCCGGTGATCCTGTGCCTCGTCTTCGCCTGGATCGCCTGGGAGCGGCGTGCCTCGATCGTCCGTCTCCTCGGCCGCTGACCCACACCCCGGCCGACAGCGCGGCGCCCCGGGCGAGGGGGCGCCCGCGCTGTCGGCCGGGTGGACAGGAGAGCCGTAGCGCCCCTCTGGTTAAGGTTTGGGCGTGCCACGCGTCTCCGAAGCCCACCTCGCCGCCCGCCGCCAGCAGATCCTCGACGCGGCGGCACGGTGTTTCGTGCGCAACGGGTTCCATCAGACGTCGATGCAGGACGTGATCAAGGAGGCGGGGCTGTCGGTCGGCGCCTTCTATCGCTACTTCAAGAGCAAGAACGAGCTGATCACCGCGATCGCGACGGAGAAGATCTCGGCGGTCACCGGGGTGCTGGACCAGCTGCTCGAGCAGGAGCCGATGCCGCCGATCGTGACGGTGATCGAGCGGATCCTCGAGATCGTGGACGTCTCGGTGGACGAGGACGGCCCGGTGCGGATCGCCGTTCAGGTGTGGGGCGAGGCGGTGCACGATCCCGAGGTCGGGCTGCTGGTCGCGGAGATCTACGGGCGGGTCCGGGAGCGGGCGGTGCGCATGGCCGAGCGTGCCCGGGCCGCCGGTGAGCTCCCGCCGGACGCCGATCCGGCCGGTGTCGGAGCGGCGTTCTTCGGCCTGGTGCAGGGTTACATCCTGCAGCGCATCCTGCTCGGCACGGTCGACCGGCAGCTCTACATGAACGGCATCCGCGCCCTGCTCGCCTGAGACGGCGGCGCCCTTCTCAGCCCGGCACGGCGGCCGCCAGGACCAGGATGCTCGCCCCGATCTCGACGAAGCCGACCCTCTTCGGGGTCAGTGGGCGGCCCGGCAGCGCCCACGCCCGGACCAGCAGCAGAGCGAAGACCAGCGCGGGGAGGACACCGGCTGTGGCCGCGGCGGCGACGGCGGCCAGGTGATAGAGGACCGAGGCGCGACGGTACGGCACACTGCCGCGCTCCCTGATCATGGTCTTGACGTAGAGCACCGTCCCGGTGAGATACAGCAGGACGATCAGGAACGGCTCCCAGCGCGGCCCGGTGCCGGCGACCACCGCGACGATCGGCACCATGAGGCAGCTCTGCACGACCGAGGCGAGGTCGTTGAGCAGGGCCCGCTCGCTGCGCCGCCAGGCGAACCAGGCGTTGACGGCGAGCAGGACGGCGTAGGCGGGCGCGAACCACAGCAGTTCCGGAACGGCCATGACGACGGGGAACGCCAGCGCCACGGTGATCGGCCCGTACAGCTGGATCTGGGCCCGGAAGCGGGTGAACCGCCGGGTCTTGACCGCCTGGAACACGTAGTACGACAGCAGGTAACCGGCCAGCCAGGCGCCCAGCAGCGGCAGATCCAGCCGGCGGGGGCCGGACACCAGCAACCCGGCCAGGTACGGCAGCAGCAGCATCGCCCATGCGCCGTGCTGCGGCGGGACGAACCGCCGGACCGTACGGCGGCGGGCTGTCACGGTGGTCACCAGGCCACCATGACACGACCGGCCGGTGGCGCGGACAGGGCCGGAGGTCCCGTCCTTTCGCCGGTGGTGGCCGGGCCCTTCAGCCCCTGAACACCTGTCACGGGATCGGCTAACCTTGCCGTCATGAACGAGCGGGAGGCCCAGCGGCGGATGGCCGGTTACCGGTTCGCCGTGCCGATGGCGGGCCCGCACGTGCGCCGGGTCTTCGACGAGCGCTGTCCGAGCGGCTGACGCCCCGCCGCCACCGGCCCGTGGGTGGCACGGTCGGCCCGCCCCGGGCCGGCGCCGTCCCCGCTCATCACCCGAGGAAGACCCGTGCTGGAAGACATCCGCGCCTACTGCCGGCGTGACCCCGCCCTGTACGGGATGAAGGTGGCCGAGGTGCTGCTCTATCCCGGCCTGTGGGCGCTCTGGGGCCATCGGGTGGCCCATCTGCTGCACCGGGCCCGCATCCCGTTCCTGCCCCGGTTCCTGTCCCAGGTGACGCGGTTCCTCACCGGCATCGAGATCCACCCCGGTGCGGTGATCGGCAGGCGGCTGTTCATCGACCACGGATCCGGTGTCGTCATCGGTGAGACGGCCCGGATCGGTGACGACGTCACCATGTACCACCAGGTCACCCTCGGCGGGCGCGGCTGGCAGCGGGACGCCAAGGGCAGCCGCCGGCACCCCGAGGTGGGTGATCGCGTCATGCTGGGCGTCGGGGCCACCGTCCTCGGCCCGGTGCGCATCGGCGACGACGCCGAGATCGGCGCGCTCGCTCTGGTCGTGTCCGACGTTCCGGCCGGAGCCCGCCTCCGCGCTCCGGCCGCCGAGCCCGTCCCCGCCTCCGGCCCGCCCGAGAACTCCCCGACGACCTCTGATATGCCGACTCTCACAGCAACCGCCGGCGCCAACCCTGGAGCGAGGACATGATCTACAACGACGTCACCGAGTTGATCGGCCGGACCCCGATGGTGCGGTTGTCCCGGTTCGAGCCCGGTCTGCCGGCCAAGCTGGTCGCCAAACTCGAGTCCGCCAACCCGGGCGGCAGCGTCAAGGACCGGATCGCCCTCGCCATGATCGAGGCCGCCGAGGCCACCGAGGAACTCCGCCCCGGTTCCGCCATCGTCGAGGCGACCAGCGGGAACACCGGCATCGGGCTGGCCCTGGTGGCGGCGGCGCGCGGCTACCGCCTGACCCTCACGATGCCGGACAGCATGAGCGCGGAGCGGCGGGCGCTGCTGCTGGCGTACGGCGCGAAGCTGGTCCTCACCCCCGCGGCGGAGGGCATGAAGGGCGCCGTGGCGAAGGCCCTGGAGATCGCCGAGGAGCAGCGGGCGTGGCTGCCGATGCAGTTCGACAACCCGGCCAACCCGGACATGCACCGGCGTACCACCGCCCTGGAGATCTGGAACGACACGGACGGCCGGATCGACCTGTTCGTCGGCGGCGTCGGCACCGGCGGCACCCTCACCGGGGTCGGCCAGATCCTCAAGGAGAAACAGCCGGAGCTGCGGGTCTACGCGGTCGAGCCGGACGAGTCGCCGGTGCTGTCCGGCGGGGTGTCGGGGCCGCACGGGATCCAGGGCATCGGGGCCGGGTTCGTGCCCGAGGTGCTCGACCCGACCATCTACGACGAGGTCGTCCGGGTGACCGTGGAGCAGGCCCGGGAGGCGGCGCGGCAGCTGGCCCGCACCGAGGGGATCCTCGCCGGGGTGTCCAGCGGCGCCGCGCTGCACGCCGCGCGGGAGCTGGCCTGGCGGGCGGAGAACGTCGGGCGCACCGTCGTGGTGGTCCTGCCGGACACCGGCGAGCGGTATCTGAGCACTCCGCTGTTCGCGAACCCCTGAACGGGTGGCGTCCCCGGTGCGTGCGACGCACCGGGGACATCACCGAACGGATCAGAAGTGGGTCGTGACGCCGGCCGCCTTGCAGGCCGCGTTGAACTCCTTGCCGGTCTTAGTCGCCTCCGGGGTGTCGCCGGCGGTGATCGGGTCGGCGGCGCCGGCGGCGGTGGTCATCTGAGTCGCGATGACCTTGACGGTGGCGGCCGCCTTCGTCGTCGAGCTTCCGGCGGCCTCGGTCAGGCCGGCGGCGAGGTCGGTGAGCATCTTCCCGGCCTGGGCGGGCGGGATCTCCCCGCCGGTCTTCTGAATGAGGTCCATGGCGGACTTCTTGAAGGCGACGTTGGCCTTCTCGGCGGCCGTGCAGAGGTCCTTGTCGGACGGGGCCGGGCCGGCGGCCACGGCGGTGGCGGCGGGAGCGGCCGAGGTGGCCTCGGCGGCCGGAGCGGCGGCGGAGGTGGCGCCCGCGCCGGTGGCGGTCGAGGACGACTTCTCCTCCTCGCCACAGGCGGCCAGGCCCATCATCGAAACGCCGAGCAGGACGGCGGAAGCAACCTTCACAAGATTCACAGAGCGAGACGGTAGTCGATCACCTGTTCGATCTTCAAGTCGCGGCCGGGCGGGAAATCTCACGCCACCGGGATCCGCGCCGGACTGATCGAGCCGTAGCCGCCGGCGGCCTCCTCCAGGACGGCGAGCCGCCGGGCGGCGTGTGCACCGCGGGGCCACAGGACGGCGAGGGTGGTGACGCCGAGTGCGGCGTAGCGGCCGGCGCAGTCGTGGAAGGCCTCGATCGAGTCGAGCGGGCGTTCGCCCCGTACCCGAGGACGACCAGGCGGGCGAGCGTTCCCGGGTCCCGGTTCCCGCCCGGCGCAGACCTCGTCGAGCAGGGCGATCTGGCGGCGGGGGCGACTCACGGCGTACCGCGGACGAAGGGTCTGGAGGAGGTCAGCTTGCGGAGGGCGGCGGTGAGCCGGGGCGCGTCCAGCTCGCTGCCGGTGACCATGGCCTGCAGGATGACGCCGTCGAGCAGAGCGCAGATGTCGTGGGCCGCCTCGTGGCCGTAGGTGTCCTCGACGATCGCGGGGAGGCCGGCCATCCACGCCTCGGCGATGGGGCGCAGCGTGGTGTCGCGGGCGGCGGCGACGAACAGCTCGTACTCCAGGCGGACCTGGCGGCGGTCGGTCAGGTACTCCTGGACCAGCGTGGTGAGCGCCTCCGGCATGTCCGGGGCGGCCCGCAACCGCACGTCCCACGCCTGCATGTCGGCCCGCATGGTGTCCAGCGCGTGCCGCAGGCCGGCCGCGATCAGATCGTCGAGGGTGGGGAAGTAGTAGGTGGTCGCACCGAGCGGCAGGCCCGCGCGGGCGGCGACGGCCCGGTGCGTGGTGCGGCCGACGCCGCACTCGGCGATGACCTCCATGGCGGCCGAGGCCAGGGCGGCGCGGCGGGCCTCCGGATCGCGGGCCCGCTGAGGGCGGCGTGCGGTCAATGGGATCCGCCGCCGGTCAGGTTGAGCACGACCACTCCGGCGATGATGAGGGCGATCCCGCCGACCTTGACGGCGGTCAGCGGCTCGCCGAGGAAGGCCGCGCCGATCGCGACGATCGCGGCGGTGCCCACCCCGGACCAGATCGCGTAGGCGACACCCACCTCGATCTGCTTGACCGCCTGACTGAGCAGCACGAACGACGTGCCGTAGGCGGCCAGCACGGTCAGCGTCGGCCAGAGGCGGGTGAAACCCTCGGTGGATTTCATCAGGCTGGTGGCGAACAGCTCGGCGGCGATGGCACCGGCCAGGAAGAGGTAATGCACGGAGAGCCTTCGATCTTTTCTTGTACGGATGTACAAGTACGATCGTACAAGAGCACCTCGCGGGCCGAAAGTGTCAGAGATTCCGTCTACTGTGCCCGGTATGGATCCCGTGCGCCGTGGCCGGATCGCCACCTCCCTCGTCTTCGCCGTGTTCGGCGCCGTCCTCGGGGTGTGGACCGCGCGCATCCCCGCGGTGAAAGAGGGCCTCGCTCTCAGCGACGGGCGGCTCAGCGTCGCGCTGCTGGCCTTCGCCGCCGGCTGCATCACCGGGATGGCGCTGATCGGCCGCCTCACCGACCGGTTCGGCAGTTCGCGGGTGCTCGTGCCGGCCGCGCTGCTGGAGGGCCTGCTGCTGGTGCCGCCCGGGCTGGCCGGCGGCCTGGTGACGCTCTGCGTGGCGTTGTTCGTGTTCGGCGCCGTGCACGGCACGCTCAACATCGCGATGAACGCGAACGCCGCCGAGATCGAGCGGGCCATGGAGCGGCCGGTGATGTCGTCGTTCCACGCGATCTACAGCATCGGCGGCTTCCTCGGGGCCGTCATCGGCAGCCTGTTCGCGCACTCCGGCGTGAGCGTCGGCGCCACCCTGGCCACGGTGGGGCTCGCGGTGTTCGTGCTGGCCGGCCTGGCCGCCCGGTGGGTGCTGCCGTCGGCGCCGGCCCCGGCCGCACCGGCCGGGGCGGGGCCGGGCGGCCGGTCGCTGCTGCTGGTCTTCTTCGGGATGGTGGTGCTCTGCACGCTGGTGGGCGAGGGGGCCGCGGCCGACTGGAGCGCCGTCTACCTGCGCGACGGGCTGGGCACGTCCGAGGCGTTCGCGGCATGGGGTTACGCCGCCTTCGCGATCATGATGACCGCCGGCCGGGTGTTCGGCGACCGGGCCGCCGTCAGGTTCGGCCCGGTGCCGCTGGTCCGGGCCAGCGGTCTGATCGCGGCGGCCGGGCTCGGCGTCGCCCTGCTGATCGGGCACCCGGTGGCGGGCGTCCTCGGGTTCGGGCTGCTCGGGCTGGGCCTGTCGTGCGTCGCTCCGCAGTTCTTCTCGGCCGCGGCGGCCGCGGATCCGCAGCGGGCCGGGCGTGCGCTGTCCACCGTGGTGAGCATCGGCTATGCCGGGTTCCTGCTCGGGCCGGTCGCCATCGGGGCGGCGGCCACGGCGGTCGGGCTGTCCGCCGCGCTGTGGATCCCGGTGGCGCTGGCCGTCTTCGTCGCGGCCGCCGCGGGCGCGATCGGGCTGGTCAGGCGGCGGCCAGTGCACTCCGGGTGATCGCGGCGATGTCCGGGGTGCCGGCCAGCGCCATGGTCAGATCCAGTTCGGCGACCACGTTGGTGATCACGTCCTCGACGCCGCGCTGACCGGCGAGCGCCAGGCCGTACATGTAGGGGCGGCCCAGCAGTACCGCGTTCGCGCCCAGCGCGAGGGCGGTGAAGACGTCGGCGCCGGTGCGGATGCCGCTGTCGAACAGCAGCACCGGATCCGGGCCGAGCGCGTCCCGGATGGTGACCAGGGCGTCGAGGGAGGCGATCGCGTTGTCGATCTGGCGGCCGCCGTGATTGGACACCACCACCGCGTCGGCGCCCAGGTCGAAGGCGCGGCGGGCGTCGTCCGGGTGCAGGATGCCCTTGAGCACCACCGGGAGTCGGGTCCGGTCCCGCAGCGTCGCCAGATGATCCCAGCTCAGGCCGGGGTTGGAGTAGATGTCGAGGAACGTCTCCACCGACGCCCGCGGGGCGGGGGAGCGCAGGTTGTTCCAGAACCCGCCGGGATGGTTGCGGGTCATCGCCAGCAGGGTGCGGATCGCGCCCAGGGTCACCTCCCCGGCCGGCTGCGCCGGGCGGGCCGCCGCGATCTCCCGGAACCGCGGGTCCGACGTGTACTGCGCGATCCCCTCACCCCGGCTGAACGGCAGCGATCCCAGGTTCAGATCCTGCGGCCGCCAGCCCAGCACCGTCGTGTCCAGGGTGACGACGAGCGCGCCCGCGCCGGCCGCCTCGGCTCGCGCGATCAGGCTGTCGACCAGGCCCTCGTCCTTGCTCCAGTACAGCTGGAACCACCGGGACGCGTCGCCCATCGCCGCCGCGCACTCCTCCATCGGATTGCAGCCCTGATTGGAGAAGACGTACGTGGTGCCGGTCGCGGCGGCCGCCCGGGCGATCTTCACGTCGCTGTCCGCCCCCATCAGCGCGCCCGCCCCCACCGGCGCGAGCAGCAGCGGCGTGCCGTGCCGGGCGCCCAGCAACCGCACCGACAGGTCCCGGTCCACCGCGCCGGACGCCATCCGCGGCACGATCGCCCATCTGCCGAACGCCTCCCGGTTGCGCCGCATGGTCCGGCCCTCACCGGCGCCGCCGGCGACGTACGCCCAGGCCCGTGCGCTGCTGGCCCGCCGGGCACGCCGTTCCAGTTCGGCGAAGTCGGCCGGCACCACGGGCCGCCGGCCCAGCACACCCTGGCGGTAGATCGAGCTCAGTCGGGCGAGTCCGGCTCCGGACATGGGTTCCTCCCGCGCGAACGGATGGGCGAACGGATGGGCGAACGATGGGCGAGTGGCTGACACGCTAGACCACCTCCCGCGCCGACGCCGCCGTCGACCCCACGACCTCCGGACAGAGGTGAGATGGAGTCTCGCTTGTGGGCCGGGAAGGTAGGGTGTCGGCATGGGGGACGACGGTACGAACCGGACCGGTGAAGGAGACTCGGCGACGCTCACGGTCGTCGTGCCGCACGCCGGCCGGCCGGTCCGGGAGCGCGCCGACGCCGCCCGCAACCGGGAGCGGGTGCTCGACGCGGCCCGGCGGCTGTACCGGGAACGGGACCCGCGGACCGTCACGATGGAGGACATCGCGGCCGCCGCCGGAGTCGGCCGGGCGACCCTCTACCGGCGCTACCGTGATCCGGCCGCCGTCGCGGTCGCCCTGCTCGACGAGCACGACCGTAGCCTTCAGGAGCAGCTGATCAGCGGCCCGCCGCCGCTCGGCCCCGGCGCGGCGCCGGCGGACCGGCTGGCCGCCTTCTACGCGGCCATGCTGGACCTGCTCGACGAGCATCTGCCGCTGGCGCTCAGCGGCGAGACCGGCGCGGCCCGGTTCCGCACCGGGGCGTACGAGTTCTGGCGCCTGCACGTCCGTGTGCTCCTGCGCGCCGCCGGCGTGCCCGACCCGGAACCCCTCGTCGACATCCTGCTGGCGCCGCTGGCCCCCGAGCTGTACCAGCATCAGCGCCGCCACGGCCTGGACCGGCGGCAGATCGCGGCGGCGCTCGACCGGCTGGCCCGTGCGCTGCTGCCGGAGCCCGGCCGTCGCGACGCTCAGTGAGGCGCGCGGCCCTCCGTCCGGATGCCGAGGTAGGTGAGCGGCCCCGGGTCCGGGACCGGCAGCTCGGTGAAACCCAGCCGGTCGTAGAAGCCGCGGGCCTTCACGTTCGCGGTGACCATGCCGACGTGGACGCCCGGCGCGTCCACCACCGCCAGGAAACGCCCGATCAGCCGGCGGCCGAAACCGCGGCCCTGCCACGGCGGCAGCAGGTCGATGTGCAGGTGCGCCGGATGGCCGTCCAGGCCGGGCACCAGCATCCGCTCCGGGTCGTGGTGCAACGCGATCATGTCCTGCTCGGGGCTGCGCGGCGGGGGCGGCGGCACCGGATAACGGTCGCCGAGCAGCGGGATCCACTCGTCGCGGTACCGCCGGGCGAACCGGGCGGTGTCCGCCGTCCCGACCACGTACCCGGCGACGTCGCCACCGTCGTCGAGCACGAAGGCCAGCTCCGGCTCCAGCTGGGCGTACGGCCCGGCGAACAGGTCGCCCATCAGATCGTCGCTGGAGTACAGCCCGCGGGCGTCGGCTCCGGCGTCGGCGGTGCGCACACAGATGTCGTAGAGGGCGGCACGGTCGGCACGCCGGTACTGGCGGATCTCAGGCATGCCCGAACGTTATGCGCCGCCACCGCCCCCATCGCAAGCCCGCCCGGTCAGGCCCCGGCCAGCACGTCGAGGTAGTGCTGGTTGAACATCACGCCGAGGATGTTGCCGAACGGGTCGGTGACCGAGGCGGTGACGTACCCGGGGCCACGCTCGGTCGGCTCGTCGTGCGGGGTGGCGCCGAGCGAGAGCAGGCGCCGGTACGCGGCCTCGACGTCGTCGACCGCCCAGTAGATCACCGCCCCGGCCGGCCGCCCGGCCGGCTGATGCGGTGCGAAACGGCTGCTGAGCACCCCGAGCTCGTGCTGGTGATCGCCCGCCCGCCACTCCAGGTAGGCGAGCTCGCCGCCGGCCTCCCGGACGAAGTACGGCTCGGCGCCGAAGACGGCCGTGTACCACTCCCGGGCCGCGGCCATGTCGCCGGCGAAGAACGTGACAGTGGTGAATCCGCGAAGCATCGTCGTCATCCCTCTCGTTGCCGACCTGAGGGAACCCATGTTTCCGCGTTAAGTGCTCACCTTCTGAGCACTTTCCCTGCCAATCTGAGGGCATGCGCGCGGACCGGCTCGTCGCCACCCTCCTGTTCATGCAGTCCCGTGGCCGGGTCACCGCCGCGGAGGTCGCCGCCGAGC
The DNA here is from genome assembly GCF_016862455.1 of Actinoplanes utahensis. Classification (GTDB taxonomy): domain Bacteria; phylum Actinomycetota; class Actinomycetes; order Mycobacteriales; family Micromonosporaceae; genus Actinoplanes; species Actinoplanes utahensis. The sequence goes on along the minus strand of NZ_BOMZ01000083.1, from coordinate 59,648 downwards.
TGGAGGTCTCGGTGGCGACCGCACGCCGGGACCTGGAGGCCCTGTCCGCGGCGGGGGTGCCGGTCTATCCGCAGCCGGGCCGGCATGGCGGCTGGTCGCTGGTCGGCGGGGCACGAACCGACCTGACCGGGCTGTCGGAGGCCGAAGCACAGGCGTTGTTCCTGCTCGCCGGTCCGGCCGCGGTCTCCGTCCAGGCGCGGACGGCGCTGCGCAAACTGCTCCGGGCGCTGCCCGAGCCGTTTCGCACCGACGCGCGGGCGGCTGCCGAGGCGACGCTGATCGACCCGTCCGGCTGGGGTGAACGGGAACGGCGGCCACCCGCGATCGTCGGCGTGCTCCAGGACGCGGTGGTCCGGCGGCGCCGGATCCGCTTCACCTACCGGGAGGCGGATCGGGAGGCCGATCCGTGGGGTGTGGTCGGCAAGGACGACGTGTTCTACCTGGTCGCCGGCACGCCGCGAGGGCAGCGGACCTTCCGGGTGGACCGGATGGCCGAGGTGACGATCACCGGCCGGGGCTTCGAACGGCCGGTGGACTTCTCCCTCGACGAAGCCTGGGAGCAGGTCGTCGGCGAGGTCGAGGCCCGGCGTGCCCGGACCTGGGCGACAGTGCTGATCGAGGAACGGTTCGTCTGGGTGCTGCGGGACCACTTCGGCCGGCACTGCCACGTGGTGGAGCCGCTCACCGGCGGCCGGGCCCGGGTCCGGGTGGGCGCCCCGAACGCCCGCGATCTCGCCCGCACCCTCTCCGGGTGGGGCGCGGCCGTCGAGGTCCTCGACCCGCCGGAGGTACGGGCGGAACTCGCCCGCATCGGCGCCGAACTGGTCGCGCTCTATGCCCGGGGCGCTCGTCAGGGCGGGACCAAAGTCCCGGGACATGCGGGACCGCCGGCTCAGGTGGGCCGGGGCGAAGATCGGCAAGGGTGAAGGAGCACCGGGCGACCGCCCGGGCGGCTGCTCCACGGCGAAGGAAACCACCGTGTCACTGGATCCCGGGCCCGCCCCTCTGCTGGGCGCACGACGCTTCCTCACCCGTGCGACGGTCGGCGACCACGGCCGTACCCTGCACCGGATCGACGACAGCGAGTGGGACGCGTTCTACCGTGACCGCTGGAGTTACGACCGGGTGGTCCGCTCCACCCACGGGGTCAACTGCACCGGCTCCTGCTCGTGGAACGTGTTCGTCAAGGACGACCTGATCACCTGGGAGCACCAGGCCACCGACTATCCGGAGAGCGGGCCGGACGCGCCCGACTACGAGCCGCGGGGCTGCCCGCGAGGGGCGAGCTTCTCCTGGTACGAGTATTCGCCGAGCCGTGTACGTCACCCGTACCTCCGCGGGGTCCTGGCCGAGATGTTCCGTGAGGCGCGGCAGCGCCTGGGTGACCCGGTCGCCGCGTGGGCCGAGATCGTGGAGACGCCGCTGAAGGCGATGGCCTACAAGACCCAGCGCGGGCGGGGCGGGTTCGTGCGCGCGTCGTGGGACGAGGCGATCGAGCTGATGGCGGCGGCGCACGTCTACACCACCAAGGTGTACGGGCCGGACCGGGTCGTCGGGTTCTCGCCGATCCCGGCGATGTCGATGGCGTCGTTCGCGGCCGGGACCCGCTATCACGCGCTGCTCGGCGGCACGCTGCTCAGCTTCTACGACTGGTACGCGGACCTGCCGATCGCGTCGCCGCAGATCTGGGGCGACCAGACGGACGTGCCGGAGGCGGGCGACTGGTGGAACGCCACCTACCTGATGATGTGGGGCTCGAACATCCCGGTGACGCGCACCCCGGACGCGCACTTCCTGGCCGAGGCCCGGTACAAGGGCACGAAGGTCGTGGCGGTGAGCCCGGACTACGCGGACAACGTCAAGTTCGCCGACGACTGGCTGGCGCCGCATCCGGGGACGGACGGCGCGCTGGCGATGGCGATGGGCCACGTGATCCTGACCGAGTTCTTCCGGGACCGGGAGACCCCGTACTTCACTGATTATGTCCGTAAATATACTGACCTCCCGTTCCTGGTCACCGTCGTGGACGGGAAAGCGGACCGCTTCCTGACCGCCGCCGACCTCGGGCACGAGGACGGCGAGCACAAGACGGTGCTGATCGACCAGGCGACGGGCGAGCCGGTCGTGCCCAACGGCTCGCTCGGCTACCGGTACGGCGAGCCGGGCAGGTGGAACCTCGACCTCGGTGACGTCGTCCCGGCGCTCGGCATCGACGGTGACGAGGCGGTCGAGATCGAGATGGCCCGTTTCGACGTCGGTGACACCGAGGGCGGCGCCACGATCCGTCGCGGCGTCCGGGTCCGGCGGATCGGCGAGCACCTGGTCACCACGGTCTTCGACCTGGTCATGGCGACGTACGGGGTCAAGCGCGGCGACCTGCCCGGCGAGTGGCCCGCGGGCTACGACGACGCGGCCTCGCCGAACACCCCGGCCTGGCAGGAGAAGATCACCGGCGTCGACGCGAAGCTGGCCGCCCGGATCGGCCGGGAGTTCGCCCGCAACGCCGAACGCAGCCACGGCCGTTCGATGATCGTCCTCGGGGCCGGCGCCAACCAGTGGTTCCACTCCGACATGACGTACCGCGCGTTCATCTCGCTGGTCACGCTGACCGGCTGCCAGGGTGTCAACGGCGGCGGCTGGGCGCACTACGTCGGCCAGGAGAAGGCCCGGCCGATCACCGGCCAGCAGCACATGAGCTTCGCCTTCGACTGGCAGCGGCCGATGCGGCACCAGGCGTCCACCCCGTTCTGGTATCTGCACACCGACCAGTGGCGGTACGAGCGGATCCCGGCCGACGAGCTGGCGTCCCCGCTGGGCACCGGCCGCTTCCGGGGCATGGCGTTCGCGGACACGGTCGCGGCCGCGCAGCGGATGGGTTGGAGCCCGGGCCACCCCTTCTTCAACCGCAACCCTCTGGATCTCGCGGACGAGGCGAAGGCGGCGGGTGAGACACCGCAGGACTACATCGTCAAGCAGCTCCGATCAGGCGAACTGCGCCCGGTGGCCGAGGACCCGGACGATCCCGCGAACTTCCCCCGCTGCCTGACCCTGTGGCGGGCCAACCTGCTCGGCTCGTCCGGCAAGGGCAACGAGTACTTCATGCGGCACCTGCTCGGAGTCTCCTCCCTGGCCGGCGCGAGCGAGTGCGACCCGGGAAGCCGGCCGCGGGACGTGACCTGGCGGGACGAGGCGCCGGTCGGCAAGCTGGACCTGCTCACCGCGATCGACTTCCGGATGACCAACACCGGCCTGCACGCCGACCTGGTCCTGCCGGCCGCCACCTGGTACGAGAAGCACGACATCTCCACCACCGACATGCACCCGTTCGTGCACGCGTTCAGCCCGGCCGTCCCGCCGCCGCCGGACGCGCACACCGACTACGACACGTTCCTCGCCCTGGCCGACAAGGTCAGCGAGCTGGCGGAGACCCACCTGGGCGCCCGCACCGACGTGCTGGCCGCGCCGCTGCAGCACGACACCCCGGACGAGCTGGCCATGCCGGGCGGCCGGGTGCGGGACTGGAAGTTCGGCGAGTGCGCGCCCACTCCCGGCCGGACCATGCCGAAGCTGATCACGATCGAGCGGGATTACACCCTGATCGGCGCGAAGATGCGCACGGTCGGGCCGCTGATGGACGAGCTCGGCACGACCACCAAAGCCATCACCGTCGATGTGAAGCCGGAGATCTCCTATCTGAAGCGTCAGAACGGTGTGATCGACGGCCGCCCGTCCCTCGCCACGGCCGACCGGATGTGCGAGGCCATCCTGGCCTTCTCCGGAACCACCAACGGGCGGCTGGCCCATGCCGGATTCGTCCAGTTGGAGCAGCGCACCGGTCAGAGGTTCACCGACTACATCGAGGGCCACGAGAACGACCGGATCACGTACGCCCAGACACAGGAGAAACCGCAACCGGTGTTCACCAGCCCGGAGTGGTCCGGGTCGGAGAAGGGCGGCCGCCGCTACTCCCCGTTCACGATCAACGTGGAGCGGCTGAAGCCGTGGCACACGATCACCGGCCGGCAGCACTTCTTCGTCGAGCACGACTGGGTCGCCGAGCTCGGTGAGCAACTGCCCGGCTTCCGGCCGCCGCTGAACATGGCCCGCCACTTCGGCCGGCCGGGCGAGGCGGTCGACGGCGGTGTGACGGTCCGGTTCCTGACCCCGCACGCCAAGTGGTCGATCCACTCGATGTACCACGACAACGAGCTGATGCTGGCGCTGTCCCGGGGCGGCCCGGTGATCTGGATGAGCGTCCAGGACGCCGCGAAGATCGGGGTCCGCGACAACGAGTGGATCGAGGCCCACAACCGCAACGGCGTCGTGGTGGCCCGTGCCGTGGTCAGTCACCGGATGCCCGAGGGCACCGTCTTCCAGTACCACTCGCCGGAGCGCACGGTGAACGTCCCGAAGGCCGAGGGCACGAGGAGGCGGGGCGGCTACCACAACTCGATGACCCGGCTGCTGATCAAACCGACCCACCTGGCCGGCGGGCACGGCCAGCTCACCTACGCCTTCAACTACTACGGCCCGATCGGCAGCCAGCGCGACGAGATCACCGTGATCCGCCGCCGCACCCAGGAGGTGGAGTACTGATGCGCATCCGAGCGCAGGTCGCCATGGTGATGAACCTCGACAAGTGCATCGGCTGCCACACCTGCTCGGTCACGTGCAAGCAGACGTGGACCAACCGGGAGGGCACCGAGTACGTCTGGTTCAACAACGTCGAGACGAAACCCGGCATCGGCTACCCCAAGCACTACGAGGACCAGGAACGCTGGAAGGGCGGCTGGAAGCTCGACGGCAGGGGCCGCCTCGTCCTGCGGTCCGGCGGCCGGGCCAAGCGGCTGTCCCGGATCTTCGCGAACCCGGACCTGCCGACCATCGACGACTACTACGAACCGGCCACCTTCGACAAGGACGTCCTGGTCGACGCGCCGGCCGGGCTGAAGGACACCCCCGTCAAGAAGCCGTACTCGCGGCTGACCGGCGAGCCGATGAGCATCGCGTGGGGCGCGAACTGGGAGGACTCTCTCGGCGGCGACACCGCCGATCAGGACCCGAACCTGAGGAGCATGACCGAGAAGGTCACGTTCGAGTTCGAGAAGACGTTCATGTTCCACCTGCCGCGGATCTGCGAGCACTGCCTCAACCCGGCGTGCGTCTCGGCCTGCCCGTCCGGCGCCATGTACAAGCGCGAGGAGGACGGCATCGTCCTGGTCGACCAGGACCGCTGCCGCGGCTGGCGGATGTGCGTGTCGGCGTGCCCGTACAAGAAGGTCTACGTCAACCACGCCACCGGCAAGGCCGAGAAGTGCACCCTCTGCTTCCCCCGCCTGGAGGCGGGGCAGCCGACCATCTGCTCCGAGACGTGCGTCGGCCGCCTCCGCTACCTGGGCATCCTCTGGTACGACGAGGACGCCGTGCTCGCCGCCGCCTCGGCCCCCGACGAGGAACTGCTCGACGCGCAGCGGGCCGTCTTCCTCGACCCGTTCGACCCCGCGGTGCAGCGGGCCGCCCGCGACGCCGGCCACCCGGACGACTGGATCGAGGCCGCGACGGCGTCGCCGGTCTGGAAGCTGATCAGCGAGTACCGGATCGCGCTGCCGCTGCACCCGGAGTACCGGACCCTGCCGATGGTCTGGTACGTGCCGCCGCTGTCGCCGGTGCTCGACGCGGCCGGGGCCGCCGGGCGGGACGACACCGACGCCGACGACATCTTCCACACCATCCAGGACCTGCGGATCCCGGTCGAGTACCTGGCGTCGCTGTTCACCGCCGGCGACACCGAGGTGGCCGGGGGAGTGCTGATGAAGCTCGCCGCGATGCGCGCCTACATGCGGGCCCGCACCCTGGACGGCACCGTCGCGAGCGACCTGCTCGACGGCATCGGCATGACCGCCGAGCAGGTCGAGGCCATGTACCGGCTGCTCGCGGTCGCCAAGTACGACGAGCGGTACGTCATCCCGGCCGCGCACGCCCGGACGGCCGCCGCGCTCGAGGACCTCGGTGGCTGCTCGCTCGACGGCGAGGGCGGCCCCGGCATGGGCGGCCGGGTGCCGGTCACCATCAGCGGCAGGCGGGACCGGTGATGGACCGCTCCCGGATGTTCCAGTTGACGTCCCTGCTGCTCACCTATCCGGACCGGGAACTCGTCGAGGCCGGCGGCGAACTGCGGGCCGCCTCCGCCGGCGTTCTCGGCGACTTCCTGGACTGGCTGCTCACCACGCCGCTGATCGAGGTGCAGCGGCATTACGTGCAGACGTTCGACCTGCGCCGCCGGTCCGGTCTCCACCTCACCTACCACCTGCACGGCGACACCCGCAAACGCGGGATGGCGCTGCTCATGCTCAAACAGCGGTACCGCGCACACGGGCTGCGGCTGGCCGACGGGGAACTGCCCGACCTGCTGCCGGTCGTGCTGGAGTTCGCGGCATCGGCCGGGCCCGGCGACGGGGAGGCCCCGCTGCGCCAGCACCGGCAGGGGATCGAACTGCTGCGGTCGGCCCTGCACGAGACGCGGTCCCCGTACGCCCAGGTCCTCGATCTGATCTGTGACGCCCTGCCGCCACTCACCGCCGCCGACCGCGCCGCCATCGCCGCGCTGGCCGTCGACGGCCCGCCGGTCGAGACCGTGGGTCTCGGCCCCGACCTCACCGCCCCCTACTCCACCTGCGGAAACGCGGAGGTGTCCCGATGAGCGCCCTGCTCTGGATCGTGCTGCCCTACACCTGCCTCGCCGTGTTCGTGGCCGGGCACGTCTGGCGGTGGCGGCACGACCAGTTCGGCTGGACCACCCACACCAGCCAGCTCCTGGAGAACCGGCTGCTGCGGCTCGGATCGCCGCTGTTCCACCTGGGCGCCTTCGGGGTGATCGGCGGGCACGCGATGGGACTGCTCGTCCCCGCCTCGCTCACCGGGGCCGTGGGGATCTCCGAGCACGCCTACCACCTGGTGTCCGTCACCGGCGGCACGATCACCGGTGTCATGCTGGTCGCCGGCCTGGCCCTGCTGATCGCGCGGCGGTTCGTCTCCGGCCGGATCCGGCGGGTCACCACCACCATGGACCGGATCCTGTACGCGGCGCTGACCGCGATGGTCGTGCTCGGCATGAGCGGCACCGTCGTGATCAACCTGTTCGGCGACGGATACGACTACCGGGAGACGATCGCGGTCTGGTTCCGTGGCATCTTCTGGTTCCGGCCCGACCCGGCCCTGATGACCGGCGCCCCGCTGGTGTTCCAGCTGCACGCGATCGGCGGGTTCCTGTTCCTGGCGCTGTGGCCGTTCACCCGACTCGTGCACGTGTGGTCGGCGCCGCTGGCGTACCTCTGGCGCCCCTACGTCGTCTACCGTGGCCGCCGCACCCCCGCCCCGGCCGCCCCGCCCACCCCGGCCGCCGTGCGGAACGCGACCCGCGATGCGCGTCACGCCGCACCGGTGGCTACCGTGAAGCGATGATCAGCGACAACCTCTGGCTCCAGAAGATCGCCGAGGACCCGGGACACTCGCAGTGGTACATCGACCGGTTCCGGCAGATGGCGGCGCGCGGCGAGGACCTCGCCGGCGAGGCCCGGATGATCGACGCGATGGTGCCGCGGGCATCGCGGATCCTCGACGCCGGCTGCGGCACCGGCCGGGTCGGCGGCCACCTGGCGGCGGCGGGCCACCGGGTGACCGGTGTCGACCTCGACCCCCGGCTCATCGCCGAGGCGCGGGAGCAGCATCCCGGCTCCCGCTGGGAGGTCGGCGACCTCAGTGGGCTCGACCTGGGGGAGCGGTTCGACGTGATCGTCTGCGCGGGCAACGTGATGACGTTCGCCGCCCCGTCCACCCGGGGCGAGATCCTGCGCCGGTTCGGAGCGCACCTGGCCGAGGGCGGGCGCGCGGTCGTCGGGTTCGGGGCCGGGCGGGGGTATGGATTCGACGAGTTCCTCGCCGACGCGGCCACCGCCGGCCTCACGCCCGACCTGCTGCTCAGCACCTGGGACCTGCGCCCGTACCAGCCCTCCGCCGACTTCCTCGTCGCCGTCCTGTCAGTGGTACCCGCGGGGACGGTTCTCCAGAGCGCGACGTAGAGCGCGGACGACCATGTTGAAGACGCGCGGCTCGCGGCTCTCGAACAGCACGACCGTGCGGCCGTGGTAATCGGCTGACAGCCGATAGGACGGCTTCCGGTGCGGCAGCCGCCACCACGGCTGATCCAGCCGGGTCAGCGAGAAATCGGCGATCTCCGCGATGGCGAACCGTTCCGGCTGTCCACCCGGGTTGCGGATGAACAGCTGGTCGGTGACCTCGGCGTCGTAACTGCGGTAGTAAACCCTCGGCACCGGACCCCCTCTCGCCCCCGACGGTCATGGTCACACGTAGTTCGACATCACTCAATGCGCCGACGGGTCCCGGGGTCCCGCCGAACGGGGCCGAAGGTCCCTGTCGGCGCGGATCCCGCACCGGAAGTCTGGAAGCGGCCCGGATCGTCGGGCCGTAACCGGACGATGGAGTGGAACATGAGCACACCGCAGACCCCGGCCGCCCGCACCGGCGGCCCGGCAGGACTGATGCTCGCCCTGGCGACCGTCGGGTTCGCCGTCAACTTCTGGGCCTGGGCCCTGCTCAGCCCGCTCGCCACCGGATTCCAGGCGGTGCTGGACCTCACCCCGTTCCAGCAGGCGCTCCTGGTCGCGGTGCCGGTCGTCGTCGGATCGGTCGGCCGGATCCCGGTCGGCGCGCTCACCGACCGGTACGGCGGCCGGGTCATGTTCCCGCTGATCTCCCTGATCACCATCGTGCCGGTGCTCTATCTGGGCCTGTTCGGCCACGACGCGCTCACCTCGCTGCTGGTCGGCGGGTTCTTCCTCGGCATCGGCGGCACCGCGTTCGCCGTCGGCGTCCCGTTCGTCAACGCCTGGTTCCCGCCGGAACGGCGCGGGCTCGCGGTCGGTGTCTTCGGCGTCGGCATGGGCGGAACGGCGATCAGCGCCCTCACCACCGTCCGGCTGGTCGACGCCGGCAGCACCGCCACCCCGTTCCTGCTCACGGCGGTGGTGCTGGCCGCGTACGCCGCCGTCGCCTGGATCGTCCTCCGGGACGCGCCCGGCCGCCCGGTGCCCACCGCCCCGCTCGCGCGGCGGCTCGGCACGGTCCTGCGGCTGAGGATCACCTGGCAGGCCGCGGCCCTGTACGCGGTCGCCTTCGGCGGTTACGTCGCCTTCTCCGTCTACCTGCCGGCCTACCTCAAGACCGCCTACGGGCTCACCCAGGCCGACGCCGCCAACCGGATGGCCGGGTTCGTCCTGCTCGCCGTGATCATGCGGCCGGTCGGTGGCTGGCTGTCCGACCGGTTCGCCGCCGGCCGGGTCCTGGCCGTCGCCCTCGGCATCGTCGTCCTCGGCGCGATCGTCCAGGCCTTCACCCCCGGCCTCGCCCCGGTCGGGACCATCGCCTTCCTCGCCACGGCGGCCGCGCTCGGCGCCGGCAGCGGCGCCACGTTCGCCCTGGTCGCCCAGGTCGCCCCGGCCAGCCAGGTGGGTGCGGTCACCGGCGTCGTCGGTGCGGCGGGCGGCCTCGGCGGGTTCGTGCCGCCGCTGGTGATGGGCGCGATCTACGGCCGGTTCCAGTCGTACGCCCTGGGACTCGCGTTGCTCGGGGTGGTGGCCCTGGCCGCCCTGCTGCTGGACATCCTCTCGGTCGAGCGCCGCCCCACCGTCCCCGCTTGATCGCCGGCGTGCGCCGGCGGACGGCCGGCCACCGGGCCCCTCCTCCCGGTGGCCGGCCGTCATGACGTCAGGGCCCCGGCCAGATCGGCGGCCTCCGCGACGTACGGGCCGTCGCCGCCGAACGTGGCCGTCCGCTGCTCGAGGGCCGCCCGGGCGGTCCGCGCCGCACCGGCCCGATCCGTGCGGGCCTCGCTGCGGGCGAGCGCGAGCAGTGGACGTGCCGGGTCGAAGACGCGGGTCCCGGCGTGCAGCGCGTACGCCAGCCGGGCCACCCGGGCCGCCTCCTCGGTCCGGCCGGCGAGCAGCAGCGCCTCGGCGAGCAGGACGTGTGCCGGCGTCAGATGGTCGTAGGCGGGGTCCCGCAGGTCGGTGACGTCCTCCTCGGCCAGCACCAGCTCGTCGGCGATCGCCAGCGCCCGTCCCGCGGCCGCCGGGTCGGCGCGCCCGGCCGCCAGCAGCACCTCCACCTGCACCCGCCGCGCCGCCACGGCAGCCGGCTGATCCGGCACCGGGCTCTCCCGGTGCCGGCGGACCTCCCCCTCGATCAGCGCGACCGCCTCGCGCAGGTCCGGCCACGGGTCGGGCCGGGCCGCCGGCCCGGTGAAGCCGCCCAGCCAGGCACGGTCGCGCAAGGCCAGAGCCAGATCGGTACGGGCCTCACCCGCCCCGTGCGGATCCGGGATCACCGCGCGGTGGCCGATCTCCTCCCGGCACAGGCCGACGAGCAGATCCAGGTCACCGTGCCGTCCCCGGCACCGTAGCCGCCGCAGATGCCGGAACCGGATCGCCAGCTCCGCGGGTGTTCCGGCCGGCAGCGACTTCCCGGCCCGTTCCCGCAGGCTCTCCCAGACCGGCACCGAGGCCGCCGGGCCGCGATCGGCGTCCCGCCGCACCTCCAGGTGGTACTCGGTGAGCAGCGTCGTCTCGTGCTCGGGCCCCAGCCGCCGCTCCGCCTCACCGCAGAGCAGCGCGAAGTCCGCGGTGGCGCGCCCGGTTCCGATCAGGGTCTGCAGGCGGGCGCTGATCCGGCCGACGATCGCGTGTTCCCGATCCTGTCCCGGCTGCATCCTCCGCTCACCTCTCCCTGGTCCCGTTCGGCCGCCCGCCGGTGGGAAGGGACGGTGGGCCGTTGGTGGCCGGGGCGCCACCGGCTCGAGGCCGGGGGAGGTTGGTGTGACCCGGTGAGCCGGCCGTCTCGGGCCGCGTGTTGCCGGCTTCCGGAGAGGACGTGTGGGAACCGGCGGCCTGATTGGCCGAGTACGGATGGGGACCCGGGTTCAGCTGGTCGAAGACCGGCAGCGGCTGCCCCGCCTCGAGCTGCCGGATCGCGTCGCGCATCAGGGCGACCGCGTGCCGGCGCTGCTCGTACGAGGCCCGCTGGTTGCGGGTCAGCTGGTCGATCGCCTGCGCGAGCCGCTGATTCCCGGCGGCCGGCGCGGGGGCCGGCCGGAAGTGGGCCCGCATCGCGTGCACCACCCCGTCGATGCTGCACCCGGCCGCGGATCGCAGCAGTGCCTCCCGCAGGATCCGGGCCGCCGCGGCCGCGGAGATCCGGTGCTCCTGGATCATCAGGAGGTCCTCGACCGCGGAGGCGGGCGGCGCGTGATCGAGGGCCGCGGACAGGGCCGGGTGCCGCCCGGCCCAGTCGAGCAGGACCCGCAGGAGGCAGTCGGCGACGGCGGTGCGGCTCAGCCCGTCGGTGTGCAGCAGTTCCTGCACCCAGCCCATCCGGTGCGGCCAGTGACTCCACACCTTCGACTCGGCGATCAGCATCTGCGCGGCCGACTCGTGGTCGAGGCAGGCGGCGACGTCGCGGACCGGGCCGGCCGGCGCGCTCTGGTAGGCGCGCAGCAGCGGATGCTTGGCGTGCCGCCCGGCGACGGCGAAGAACGTGGTGCGGGTGCCCTGCGGCCGCACCTCGGCGACGATCTCGCCCCAGGTGGTCTGGTCGTCGGTGCGGCCGCCGGCGAGGAGGCGCTCGGCCGCCCAGTAGTAGGAGACCTTGGTGAGCCAGTGTTTGCGGACCGACGGCTCCGGCCCGGCGAGTTCCCGGCGCCAGCGGCCCGCGACGGTGTCACGGAGCGTGTGAACGACGAACGCCAATGAGCACCTCGTGATTATGTGAGCCGGGCACGCATTCGCCGGGCGACGGCGATGCCGACACTTTGGCACGGTAGGGGATCGCCGATTCCTTAAAAATATGGAAAGTGGCGGAGTTCGACCCGGGCGGTCGACAACACCCCTCGGCCGTTCGGGTGGGCGCCCGTGCCCGTCCGGGCTCCCCTGGGGGGCGACCGGCTGATACGGACGGACCCTACGCGCGGCGGCTCACCGGAAACAATTCCAAAGAATTCATGGAAACCGTGGAACGGAGACGATTCCGCGGATCTTGAATAACTCGCGGAATCGTACGGGCAAGCGCTCTCCCGCATGGGTGTGACCACAGTGGCGTGTCAGACTTCCGCATCGACCGTGCCATCGCGGAATACCCAACGATGGAGGGGAAATGCTGAACGTCGCCGCCATGACGGCCCGGACGCGGGCTCTCGGCCCGGGCCTGCGCTCGGTCCTGTGGGTGCAGGGATGCCCGTTCCGCTGCACCGGCTGCATCGCCGAGGAGTGGATCCCGCTGCGGGAGGCCGAGCTGATGACACCGGCCGACGCGGCCGCCCGGCTCACCGCCGATCCCGAGGTGGACGGCGTCACCTTCTCCGGTGGCGAGCCGATGCTCCAGGCGGCCGCGCTCGCCGAGACCATCGCGATCGTCCGGCGCCGGCGGGACGTCAGCCTGATCTGCTTCACCGGCTACCGCCTGGAGGTGCTGCGCGAGCGGCCGCCGGCCCGCGGCGTCGGCGAGCTGCTGGCCGCCGTCGACGTCCTGGTCGACGGGCTGTACGTGCCCGCCCGCGACGACGGCCTCGGCATGCGCGGCAGCACCAACCAGCGGATCCACCATCTGACCGGCCGGCTGCGCGAGAGCGGCCACGACCTCGAGCACCGCCGGCGGACCACCGAGCTCCAGTTCGCCGGCGACGATCTGCTGCTGGTCGGGGTGCCCGACCCGCTGACCGCCGCCGTGTTCGGCCCCCGATCCACCGACCGACCCGGGAGTGCGCAATGAGCGGACGCAAAGTCAGCTACGTCAGCGTCGAGGCCGGTGAGGCCCGGCGGATGCGGGAGGCGCAGGCCCGCCTCACCACTCTGCGCGCCGACCTGCCGCGCCTGCTGGACAAGGTGCGTGAGGACACCCGGCAGGCGGCCGACCGGCAGGTGCGGGAGGCGGAGAGACGGCAGCGCGGGTACGCGGAGGCGGTCGGCCGGCTGAGCACCGACATCCGCCAGGTCGAAGTGGAGGCGCAACGGCGTACCGAGGAGAACGCCCACCGGCTGCACCACGAGATGACCGCCCAGATCGCCGCCGCAGGCCAGCGGCACGCCGCTGACCTGGCCGACCACGACCGCCGGATCCGGGACACCGTCCGCCGGGGCGAGGAACGGCTGCAGTCCGCGCTGGTCGCCGAGTCGGCCGCCCGCCGCCAGGTCACCGAGCGGCTGGCCCGGGGCATCGAGCGGATCGGCCAGGACGTCGCCGCCCAGCGGGAGCGGGAGCTGGGCGCGGCCCGGCAGTGGCTGGCCGACGCCGGGGTCCTGCGCGACTACATCGCCGGCGAGCTCGCGCACGATCGGCTGGCCCCCGGCCGCCTGCACCGCCTCGAGCAGGACCTGGCGATCGCCGCCGGCAACGCCGGGAACGGCCTGTCGCAGGCGGCCGTCGCGCAGGCGCAGTCCGCCTACGCCAGCCTCAGCGAGCTGCGCGCCACCGTGGAGCTGCGCCAGCAGGAGTGGACCGAGCTGCGCGATCAGGCCCGCGAGCGGTTCCTGCTGCTGCGCGGCGTCATCCAGGCGATCAGCGAGCCGGGCGGCGCGGACGGCGAGGAGGTCGACGTCGACTTCTGGACCCACGGGCGCTACCGGGCCCTGGAACAGCAGGTGGACCGGATCCTCGGCGCCGTCGACTCCGACGGCCCGGAGGAGCTGCGCCGGCTGCTGGAGACCGAGGCGCCACGTCTGCAGGCCGAGCACGAGCAGCTCGTCGAGATCGCGGCCGAAGCGGTCGCCAACTCCCAGCTGCGGGCCGACATCGCCGACCGGGTGGTGCAGACCCTGGCCGCGGCCGGGTACGACCGGGACATCGACGGCGGCTACGAGGGCGAGGACTTCCGCAGCGGTTTCGTCGCGCGCACCCGGCACGAGGACGGCAGCGAGGTCGTCGTCACCGTGCTGCCGGTCGACGAGCGTGGCACCGCCGAGCTGGCCATCCACTCGATCGACGTCGGGCTCGGCGCCGAGGAGGAGCGGCGGGCCCGGGCCACCGCCCTGGTCGGGGAGCTGCGCCGGGGCGGCCTTCAGGTGTCCGACGCCGCCGAGGCGCCGCCCGCCGGGCGGGTCGACGAACTGCGCGACATCTCCCGGATCAAGAAGATGCCGCCCGGGTCGGTGGTGCCGGCGCCGGAGGCCCGCCGGTGACCGCGCCGGTCCGGGCGGCCCCGCCCGGTTCCGCCGAGCGCCTGTCGGCCGCCTGGCCGGTCGACACCGGGGACGCGGTGGTGGTGCTCTACGGCGCCGGCACCAAGGACCGGTTCTGCTGCCGCGACTACCAGGAGCGCGGTTTCGAGGAGGCGCTGTGGGCGCTGCTGAAGGATGCCGGTTACCGGCGGATCGTCTTCTGCGCGCTCAACGGGCTGTACTTCCGCGACGAGCAGTCGGCGGAGCTGGACCGGGGCGGCACGGCTACGGCGGCGGCCACCGGCCCGGGGCGGATGGGGCATTTCACCGGCCCGCGCGGCCGGAGCACCGTGATGCCCGCCGCGGTGGCGGCGCCGGCCGGCCCGACGATGGCCGACCCGCAGATCATCCAGAAGCTGGACGCCTGCATGACCGGCCGGAGCGTGCCGACCGCGGTGGTGCTGCTGCGCACCGAGGACTTCCTGCAGTACAACCAGGCGCCCCGGCCGTTCGTGGACCGGGTCGGCAGCTGGATCGCGGCCGGCCCGTCGGCGGGCAACATCTGCGTGCTCACCTTCAGCAACAACGGCCTGCAGGAGGTGCAGGAGGCGATCCAGAACAACGCCGGGATGGGTACCCTGCAGGCGTTCCTCAGCGACCACCGGCGTTCCGGCGGCGGGATCAGCCGGATCGGCCAGCCGGACGAGGCGGAGCTGACCCGGCTCGTGCACCACGTCCGGATCAGCGACGGGCTGCGGATCGGCGACTGGTCCCGGCTGGCCCGGCTGATCACCGCGATGACCGCGATGAGCCAGCCGGCCGGGGTCTGGCTGGCCCGGCTGCGCGGCCTGGCCCGCGACGAGGTGCCGCTGTCGGTCGAGGAGGCGCGGCAGCGCGGCTGGGTGGAACGCGCCGGCGCCGGCGAGCGCCCGGCCCTGGAGCGGCTCACCGCGCTCACCGGTCTGGCCGGGGTCAAACGGCACATCGCCCAGCGTGCCCACTGGGAACGAGTGCAGCGCATGCTGCCCGGGTCCGGCGGCGGCCCGGCCTCGCCGCACCTGATCTTCACCGGCAACCCCGGCACCGGCAAGACCACGGTGGCCCGGCTGGTCGGCGAGATCTACGCCGACATCGGCGTGCTGCGGCGCGGGCACGTGGTGGTCGCCGACGCGCCGAAACTGGTCGGCCAGTACGTGGGGCAGACCGCGCCCCGGGTCAACGACGCCGTCGACGAGGCGCTCGGCGGGGTGCTGTTCATCGACGAGGCGTACCGGCTGGTGGAACCGGACCGGGGCGGTTTCGGGATGGAGGCGATCGACGCCCTGGTCGACCGGATGGAGAACGACCGGGCCGCCTTCGTGGTCATCGCCGCCGGCTACCCCCGCGAGATGGAGCGGTTCCGGGCCGCGAACGTCGGCCTGCACAGCCGCTTCCCGGACCGCAACGTGATCGAGTTCGCCGACTACCTGCCCGGCGAACTGCTCACCATCGCCACCGGCATGCTCGGCGAGAAGGGCCTGACCTGGTCCGACGACTTCGAGAAGGCGCTCACCCAGGTCATCGAGGGCCTGTACCGCGACCGTGACGAGGGTTTCGGCAACGCCCGCGCGATGCGGGAACTCATCGCCGAGGCCGGGTTCGCCTGGGCCGCCCGGATCGGCGACGACGTCCGGATCCCCCTGGAACCCGGCGACCTGCCCGCCCGCCTGCGCCGGCACCTGTCATGAGCGGCTGCCCGGTCTGCCTGCTCCCCGGCGACACCGCGTCCTGCGCACGCTGCGGCTGGACGATGCGCGGCCCGCTGCTGCTGGGCGGCGCCGACCCGGCGACCGCGGCGGCCTTCGACCGCGAGCTGCGCGCGGCGAGCGGTAGCTGGGACACCGCCGCGGCGCACCGCGCGTGCGAGGATCACGACCTTGCGGCGTACGGGCCACTGCTGCGCGGCCCCGGCTCGGCAACCGTCCCCGAACACGTGCCACCGCCGCCCGCGGTCGCGCCGGCCGACCTGTCCCCGCTCCTGACCCGCCTGGTCACCGGCGCCCTGCCGGTCCTGCACTTCGTCGAGTTCACCCCGGACGCCGCCGTCCGGGTCCCGGTGACCGCCGACCGGGCCGGCGTCCCGGTGGCCGGCTCGCCCGTCCGGCTGCCGTGGAGCACCGCCGTGCTCGGCGGCGACCCGGTGCTGCGCCGGTTCCGGCTGGCCGGCGGGGTGGGCCGGGACCCGCTGCCGCCCGGCGCCTTCGACGACGCCGTCCAGCGGGTCCTGCACCACCTGCCGCCGGGCGCCGGCGACACCGTCCTGGTCGACCGCCACCCCGGCTGGGTGCTGCTGGACCACGCCCGGCGCCTGGCCCGCGAGCAGCGGCGGCCGGTCGCCGAACTGACCCGCGCCGATGCCGCCGACCCCGCCGAGCCGCTGCCCACCACGGTCGCCCGGCTGCTGCGGCAGGCCCCGCTCGCCTACGACTACGTGCTGCTCGGCTCGGTCCTGGACACCGGCTCCGGGCGCGTGGACCTGGTACCGCTCACGCTCTTCCCGGCGGGCACGATCGTGCCCGCCGGGAAGAGCGTGACCCGCACCGTCACCCTGCACGGCCCGCCGGTCGCGGCGGAGAGCCGCACGATCACCGTCCCGGTGCTGGCCCGCCGCGGTGGGCAGCCCGCCGACTGGCCGGTGCTGGCCCTGCCGCACACCGAGATCGCCGAACACGCCACCGCCACCCTCCAGGTCCGGCTCACCGGTCCCGGCGCGGTGACCTGCGACAACGGAACCGGGCCACTGCGCGCCGGCGACCCCGGCAGCCTGCACACCGGTCTGCGCGCCCGCACCGTCAGACTGCCGGCGCCGCCACCGCTCGACCTGGCCTGTCTGATCGAACTGTGCGGCGGCGCGGACCCGGCCGAGGTCCGCGCCCGCCTCGACCTGCTGCTGCACACCCTGGACCTGGTCACCGACCGGTACGCCCGGCGCGGCGGCCTGCGGGTGGCCGCCCTCGGCTACTTCGACCACGTCTACAGCGAGGCCGGGGGAGACCCGCGCCGGGAGCTGGTGCGGCCCGTCGAGTTCGGCGCCCCGCCGGTGGTCCGCGCGGCGGTGTCGGCGTGGCGGCCGGCCCGCAAGGAGCGCGACTACGTCACCGCCCTCGGCGACGCGCTGGCCAGGGTGCGGCGCCTGCGCTGGCGGCGCGACGACCCGGCCGTGCGGCGTGCCGTCCTGGTGATCGGCCGCCGCCCGCCGGAGCCCCGCGCCGGGACCTTCGACCTCGTCCCGCGCTGCCCGAACCGGATCGACTGGCAGGTCGAGTCCCAGCGGCTGCGGCAGGCCGAGACGCGGATGGTCGCCCGCATCGACGTGCCCGCCGGGTGGCCGGGCATCGACCGGGACGGCCGCCGAGCCGCCGGGTACGCCGAGCAGGCGTGGCGGGCCCTCGCCGCCGACGGGCTGCTGCGCGCCGACGGCGGGCCGGCGGAGGCGGTCGAGCTGCTCCGCCTCGCTCCGGAGGAACCCGGGAAGCGGATCTTCCCGTTCCCCTTCCTCGTCCCGCCCGGGACCGGGCCGTGAAGCCGGGATCGCACCGTGACAGCCGACAACGAAGCAGGTGAAGGGGTGACATCCCATGACTGACGACGAGCAGGACGGGTACCCGCGGTCGGCCTGGCCGACGGTGGGCGACGGCCCGTCCACGCCCACCCGGCCGATGTACCCGGGGCCCGCACGCCCGGACGACCCGCCGGCCGCCAACGGCGCCGCGCCGCCCGTGGTGCCGGCGCAGCCGTCGTACGCCTCGCCGGCGGAGCCGGTCAGCGCGATCCCCGTCGACGTACCGCAGCGCCGGCCGGCGCCCGAACCGGATCCGGTGCCGCTGCCGGTCCCCGGCGTGGCCCAGGCCACCCACGTCCCCGGCCTGCGGATCGGCCTGTGGGGAGCGGCCCGGGGCGGCAAGAGCACCTATCTCGCCGCGCTGCCGCTCGCGGCGATGCAGTCGTCACGGCGGTGGGTGGTGGGCGGCGCCGACCCCTCCGCCGTCGAATACCTGGTGCAGGGCGTCGACCGGCTGGTGAACAAGCGCGAATTCCCGCCGCCGGGACAGGTCAACGAGCTGTTGAGCTGGGTCTTCAGCGCCCCGCCGCCGGAGGGGGTGCGCCGGCTGTTCGGCCGCCCGCCGGAGTTCACCCTGCAACTGCAGGACGTGCCGGGGGAGTTCTTCCGCACCGGCAACCTGGACCCGGAGATCGTCGAGAGCTTCGCCACCTCGCAGGGGCTCATCTATCTGTTCGACCCGCTCGGTGACGCCGCCGACGACCTGCGCAGTTTCAACTTCTTCTACGAGATGCTGCAGGCCGTCTACACCCGGGTCCGGGAGGCTGGGCAGCTCGTCGGCGGGCGGCTGCCCCACCACGTCAGCGTCTGCGTCACGAAGTTCGACGAGCCCACCTTCTTCGAGGCCGCGCTGCAGGCCCGCTGGGTGAACCAGCACCCGGACGGCTCCCGGCTGCCGCACATCGCCGACGGCCAGGGCGAGGCGTTCTTCGACTGGGTCTGCCGCGGCTACCGCGGTGGCACCGCCGGAACGATCCGGGACGCCCTGCAGACCTTCTTCCACCGCAAGCGGGTGGCCTATTACGCCTCCTCGGCGATCGGTTTCCGGCTCAACGGCAACCGGATCTTCGACTACTCGGACTACCACAACACCGAGCAGCGCAACGGCCGGCTCGGCCTGCGGAGCACCCCCACGCCGGTGAACGTGCTCGAGCCGCTGATCGACCTGGAACGCCGGATCAACAACCGGAGGGTGTGATCGCCGTGTCCGAAGTCCCGCTCGACCAGCAGGCGCCGCCGGCCCTGGCGGCGCACTGGGCGCTGCGCAGCAAGCGTCCCGGCGTGCTGATGAGCTACGAGATCCTCGCGGGCGACGGGGACGAGCGGCTGGCCGAGGAGCTGATCCGGGCCGGTGTGGTCGGCAATCCGGAACCCGCCGAGCCGGGGCGGCCCGACGAGTACCCCTGGCTCGCGTTCGTCCCCGGCCGCGCCGGGGCGGTGCTGGCCTGCGTGCAGACCACCTGGACCGAACAGGTCGACGGGACGGGCCAGCCGATCGCGCCCGCCCGGGTCGTCTACCTGCCGTACGCCGACGCCCTGGCCGCCCCGCCCACCTGCCGGTCGTTCGCGGCCGCGTTCCTGCGGGCGCCGTGGCCCGGCGTCGACTCGCCACCGGCCGGGCTGACCGCGGACCACCGGCTGCCGCTCGCTCTGCCCGCGCTGGACGTGCGCGGCCTGGCCGAGGTGGTCCAGCGGCGCGGTTTCCAGTGGGCCGCCACGGCGGCCGCCGTGCTCGTCGACGGCGGATCGGTGGCCGTCGTCGCGGACGCCGCCCGGTTCCCCGGCCTGGAGGACCGCCTCGACGCCCTGGACGCGGTCCTCGCGTTGCTGCCCTACTGGTACCGGGCCGAACTGGCCGTCGCGACGTGGACCAGCCCGCGAGCCCGGCACGGCATCCGGCTCGGTTTCACGACCCGCGCCGGGGCCGGCCAGACCGAGATGCGCTGGGACGTGCCGGCGCCCGCGCACCAGCTGGCCACCGAGGACGGACGGCAGTACCTCAAGGAGCTGTTCGTCGCGGTGAACGACGAGACCGTCGGGCTCACCGGGCTGATCGGGCATCTCGCCGGGCGTTGCCGGAGAGCGCCCCGGGACGTGCCGGTCCAGGCCCTCGAGGAGCTCCGCGAGGTGCGTTTCGCCGAACTCGTCCGCAGCGAGATCCGGCAGGACAAGGGCGACCCGCAGCGGGTGGGCCAGGTGCTGGCCCGCGGCTGGGACCTGCTCGACGGGGAGAAACAGCGGATCTTCACCGGCTGGCTCGCCGACTGCGCCGGCCGCTCCGGCGACCCGGGCCGCCGGGCGATCGAGGTGCTGCGGCGGTTCTGGCACGACGACATGTCCGAGATCCTGTTCGAGCGCGTCCGAGAGGACCTGGCGGCCCGCGACGCCCGGTCCGCGCGCGGCTGCCTGAGCCGGGTCGCCGCGGCCGCTCCCGCCGGCTCCGGTACGGCGGACCGCCTCTTCCAGCGTCTGCTCCACACCGACCGGACGCCGCCCGACATGGTCGTCGAACTGCTGCTCGACCCGCCGGCGGGCGTCGACGTGCGCTCGTCCGCGGTGGCCGCCGGCGTGCTGCGCCACGACGTCCTGATCCGGAACCTCGTCGGGCACCTCCTGCGTACCGACGCCGACCGGGCCATCGGCTGGATCCGGCAACTGGACGCGGCCGTCGACGGCCGGGTGCCGGCCTGGTTCCGCCCGTTCCTGTCGGTGGCCGAGGGCGACCCGGGGCGCTCCGATCCGCGGGACTACGCCGATCTGGCGCAGCGGTGGAAAGACGTGGGCAGCACTCTCTTCGAGCTCGCGCTGCGCCGGGACGTACCGGCGATCATGGTGTCGGAGTCGCTGTGGCCGGCGTTGATCCAGCACGTCAAGGGCTGTCTGAGCGCCAAACGGGAGGTGGTTCTGCCGCACTTTCCGGTCTCCCGCAACGGCGACGCGGCCCGGGCCGACCTGGCGCATCTGGCGGCCAGCCACCGGATGCCGTATCTGGCCGGCTATCCGTCGGAGATCCCGATGACGTACCTCACGGCGCTGGCGGCCGGCTGGAACGGCACGGAGTTCGACGAGTCGGTACGCACGGTCTGGGCGCACGATCTCGTCCGGGACATCCCCGCCGGCAGCGACGGGTGGCGCTGGCGCAATCTCTGCGCGATCGGTGACGCCCTGGCGGACGGCACGCCCGGCAACCGGACCGTGACCGCGCTGATCACCGCCCAGTTGATCCCCGAGGTGCAGCGGGCGCGACCGCGGCTGCTGTCGCTGTCCGAGGACTGGGATCAGCGCATCCGGGAGAGCGGGCAGCTAACCTACTACGGCCCGCTGCTCGACGTCAGCGTCCTCAGCCGGAAGCCGGCCGCCATCGAGGAGATCGCCCACGCGATCCGTGAGGCCGGCGGCCACGGCGCCCAGGCGGACGAACTCGTTCCGATGATCGCCACCTGGGTCGGGAAGCGGAACGAACGCGGGCACGTGCCGGGCCGCGCCTGGCGCCTGATCGTCGAGATCGGCCTGACCGACCGTGCGCTGTCGCCGCTGGCCGTCGACCTGGCCCGGGCCGTCCGCGGTGGGATGGCGGGGCCGGAACTCACCCACGACCTGGACAGCGCCCTGCACAAGGCGGTAGCCGTGGGTGGCGCCGCGCACTATCTGCTGACGGCCCCGGTACCGGCCGGCGCCGTGAACCCGGCGGCGCCCGACCGGCCCGGGTCCCCCGGGCCGGGGACGTCACAGCAGTACGGCCCGCACCCGCCGCGAGCGAAAGGGCGGCGGATGGCCAGGCTCCGCGGCTACTTCGGGATCGGGCGGCCATGAGGGTCGGCGTCGACCTCGGGTCGGCCTTCGTCAAGATCTCCACGGTACGGGCGGACGGCGTCCCCGTTCCCGTCGAACACCCCGGCCTCGTGCCCGGGCACGGCGTCCCGCGCTCGTCCGCCGACCCGTGGGCCGCGCTGGCGGACGCGCTGAGCCCACTGCACGCCAGCCGGGTCGTGCTGGCCGCGCCACCGGACGTGCCGGTGGAGGACCCGGCCGGAACCGTCGCGCCCGCGGTCGCGGCGACCGTCTGGGCCCGGCACCGGTCCGCCGCCGGCGACGGCCTGCTGGTCGTGGCCGACCTGGGCGCCGCCGGCTGCCGGGTCACCACCTGCCGGATGGAGGACGGCCTGATCGGTGTCGTCGCCGAGCACAGCGCTGCCGACGAGACCGGGTTCGGGGCGGTGTTCGACCGGGCGGTGCTCGACGGCAGCGGCGCCGACGCCGCCCTGCTCTGGCGGACACGGGCCGCCGCCGACCCGCGGCGGATCCGCGAGACCCTGGAGCTGGCGGCGGCCCGCCCGCGCTACGCCGGCGCCCCGCTGTTCGGGGCGGGCCCGTTCCCGGTCGCCGGCACGGTCGCCGCCTGGGAGCCGCTGGGCGCCCGCGCCCGGGACCTGATCCACCGGGTCGCGGCCGGCCTGGCCGGCGAGGGGGTGGCGGGTGGCGGGCCGGCCTGGCTGCTGCTGGTCGGCGGGCTGGCCGATTTCCCGCCCGCCGGGCCCGATCTGGCGGCTGCCGCCCCCGGCCTGGCGCTGCTCGACGTCCCCGGCGACGGCGCGCCCGGCGCGGGGCCCTTCGCGGCGGCGCACGGCGCGGCCCTGATCGCCGCGGGCCGGGCGACCGCGGGCGACCGGCTGGCACACCCCGTGACGGTACGGGCCAGGCAGATCACCGGCGGCCGTCTCGTCACCACCGACATCCCGGTGCCCGGCCCGATCGTGGCCGGCGACGACCCCCGCTACGCCGGCACCGGCCCGTCCGGCATCAGCCTCGACGGCCTGCCACCCGGCGCGCCGGTCCTCGACATGCGCGCCGACGGCACCTGCTGGTCGCTCGCGGACCCGGCCCGGCTGCCCGATCCGGGCAGCGCCTGCCGGGTCGGCGTCCGCCTCGCCGCCGGCCGTCCCGAGCTGGTGCTGGCCCCGCTCGACGGGCGCCCGCCGACGATCCACCCGCTGACCCGCCACCACGCCCGGTGAAGGAGCCCTCGATGAGCGACCCACGATCCTCCGGCCGCAGTCCGATCCCGCCAGCCCGCGTGAGCGCGGTGGAGGGCGCCGATCCGGTCCGGGTGTTGCGGACGTTGCGGGACGCGCTGGCGGCGGCGGGGGACGCCGTGGATGCGGCGGTCGCCGGTGGGCAGGTCAGCCTGACGGTGATCGCGGAGCTGGACGACGCGCTCGGGCGTACGCCCACGATGGCGGCGGCGGTGCAGGGGCTTCTGGACCGGGCCGATCCCGGGCAGGCTGTCGCGGCTGACATGCGCCGCTGGTCGGCCGAGCTGGCCGGGCTGTCGGCGCGGCTGGCCGGGCTGCGGGACGAGCTGAACCGGGCCGCCGCGACCGAGGACCGGGTCCGGGAGGCCGCCGCCGAGGCCGAACGGGAGCAGCAGCGTCTCGACGACCTGCGCCGCGCGGAACGGATGGCCGGCCGCCTCGATGAGCTGCGGGACGCCCGGGAACGCCTGGAAGCCGAGCACGGTGCGCTGCGGGACCGGCTCGACGCCCAGGAGCGCGCCTTCTGGCCGCCGCTGGATCGGGCGATCGACGTGCTCGCCCGCAACGCCGCCGACCTTCAGGCGGCGACCGCCGACCGGGGCCGCCGGGCCGCCGAGCTGGCCGGGCAGGTGGTCGCGGCCCGAACCGAACTGGAACAGTCCCACGAGGCGGCCGCCCACAGTTCCCGGCAGATCGAGCTGCTGCGGACCGAGATCACCGCCGCCGCGGAACGGCAGCGGCAGCTCGCCGCCGAGATGAATCAGCTCGCCGAACGGCACCGGCGGCACGCCGAAGCGGACCGGGAACTGGCCGAGGCCCTCAACAGCGGCGGCGCCGAGGAGGGCGCGGTGCCGAACATCGCCGAGGCGCGGACCCGGCTCGCCGGCATCGAGGAGCAGCTCACCGAGATCGACCGGGTGCTGCGCGACAGCCTCCTCGACGCCGGCCGGCGAGATCCGCTGTCGGCGAACCAGATCCGGCCGGGAGGTCGCACCTCATGAGATCGCGAGCTTTACGGCGTACCGCCGCGGGGATTCTGATCGTGGGGCTGGGAGTGCCGTCGCCGGTCGTGGCGGAGCCCGCGGTGAGCCGGGACCAGGTCTTCGCGGCGCTCGGGGTGGACCGGGTGCCGGCGGACTATGTGGTGCTGGTCGACACGTCGGCGTCGATGGTGGCGGGGAACCGGTACGGGCAGGTGCGCCGGGTGTTGCTGCCATTCCTCGAAGGATTGTCCGATTCTGATCAGGTTGCGCTGTACACGTTCGACAGTCGGCCGGCACTGCGCTATCAGGGCGGGGCGGCGAATCCGGCGGTGATCGCCGGGACGCTGCCGGACGGGCCGACGCCCGGCGGGAGGACCGACATCGGCGCCGCTGTCGACGCCGGGCTCGATGTGCTGGAACGGGACGGCGCCGCCGGTGTGGCGACCATCGTGATGATCACTGACGGTGACCACGACGCGCCGGGCGGATCGGCGTACGCGGCACCGGGCTCCCGCGCCTGGACGGCCCTCGGCCAACGGGCGGCGGCGCTGACCGGCACCGTGCACGCCTACGCCCTGCCGATCGGCGCCCGCGACGGTGCGGAACTGCTCGGCAGCGTGGTGCCGGCGACCACGGTCCTCGACGCGAAGTCGGTGCGTGACCTGGCCGGATACCTCGACCGGGCGAAGGCGCAGACCCGGCTCGGCAAGGCCGCCGCCGCGCTCCAGGGCGATCGGGGCCGGGGTGTCACGGTGCGCTGGGACGTGCCCCCGGACATGGATCTGACCGTGGGTTCGCGGACCGTCCGCGCCACCCTCACCTCCGGCACCACCAAACTGCCACTGACCGTGACCGGCCTGGCCGCCCGGGCCACCGGCGGGCTGACCGCCCGGACCGGCGCCACCGCGGTGACACTGCCGCCGGGCCGCTCGGTCACCGTCGACGTCGTCCTGTCCTGGGAACCCGCCGCCGACCTCCTGCCGGTCCGGCGGACCCGCCGGGAGGCCGTCGGCCTGACCCTCGCCGGGCAGGTCGCCTCGCCCTGGGCCGCGCCGCTGCGGCCGGCCGTCGACCTGGCCACCCCGCCGCTGCCGGACACCGCCGCCCGCACCACCGCGACCGCCCGCACCGGCCTCCCGTGGGTGCTGCCGGCGGCGCTCGCCGCGGCCGCGCTGCTCCTGCTGATCATGTGGCTGACCGTGTACCGCCGCCGGAACCCGTTCATGACCGGCGCGATCTCGGTGCGCACCCCGGACAGCGGCGCGGAACTGGCCCGGTTCCCGCTGCAGCGGCGCCGCCCGGTCCCGCTGCGGTCGCCGGCGGTGCCCGGCAGCGGCCTGGTCCGCGGCCACCGGCGGTCCCGTGCGCGGGGCGCCGTCGAGGTCACCTACAGCCCCGACGGCAGCGAGGTCCGCCGCACCCGGACCGTCCTGAGACCCCGGGAACCGCTGCTGGTCGGCGGCCTCACGTTCCTGCACGAGACCCCCGAGGAAGGGCGCTGACATGGCAGGTCTCTACGCGCTGGTGGCCGGGATCGACGCCTACCGGCCGCCCCTGCGCACCCTGGAGGGCAGCCGCAACGACGCCGCGCTGGTGGTGGGGCTGCTGCGCGGCCGGGTCGCCGAACCGGACCTGCATCTGCGGGTGCTCCTCGACGAGCAGGCCACCCGGGCCGCGGTGATCGACGGATGGCGGCGGCATCTGGCGGCGGCCGGGCCCGGCGACACGGCCCTGTTCTGGTACAGCGGGCACGGCTCGACCGGACCGCTGCCGGACGAGCTGCGGTACACCGAGGCCGACGGCCGCTGCCAGACCCTGGTGTGCTTCGACAGCCGCCACGACGGGGTGCCGGATCTCTACGACAAGGAGATCGCGGTGCTGGCGCGGGAGGTCCTCGACCGGGGCGCGCACCTGGTCACCGTGCTCGACTCGTGTCATGCGCAGAGCGGTCACCGCGGCCCGGCGACCGGTTCCCGGGCCCGGATCGCCGCGGCGGTCACCGCCGCGCCGCCGCGCGAGGCGCTGCTGGCGCAGCTCGGGGACGATGCGGGGGTTCATGATCCGCGGCAGGTCGCGCTCGCCGCCTGCCAGACCTTCGAGGTGGCGTACGAGACCCGCGACGCGGGCGTGGCGTACGGCTGGTTCACCCGTGAGCTGACCCGGGCCGTCGCGGTCCTGGGCGGAACCGCCACCTACCGGGAGATCATGGCGCTGGCCCGGGCCCGGGCCGGCGGGCAGCACCCGGCGCTGGAGCCGCACGAGCCGGGTGGCGCCGCCGACCGGGAGTTCCTGGGCCGGCTGCTGCGGCCCGCCGGCGGGCCGGTCACCATGACGCACGACGGCGAGGATTGGACGGTCGACGTCGGTGCGCTGCACGGCCTGACCGGAACCGATCACGAGTTCGCGGTGCACGGCAGCGATCCGCCGCGGGCGGTCCGGGTGGTCGACGTGCGTACCGAACGGTCGGTGGTCGCGCCGGTGGGGTGGGAGCCGGAGCGGCTCCGCCCGTACCCCATGGTCCTGACCCGCCTGCCGCAACCACCGGTGGCGGTGACCCTGGACGGCGACCCGGTGGCCGTCGCCGAACTCACCCGGGAGATCGTCGCGAACCGGCGCGCGCCGCACGTCCGGATCGAGCCCGCTGCCGGCCTGCGAGTCACCCTCGCCGACCGGCACGTCGTGATCGCCGGAAGCGGCGGGGAGCCGCCGGCCGCACCGATCGCGGCGACCGGCGACTGGGCGGCCCGGACCGCCGCCGACCTCGATCACATCGCCCGCTGGATGCGGGTCCGCGACCTGCTCAACCCGGGCAGCTCGCTGCGGGACGCGGTCCACCTGGAGGTGCTGCCGGCCGGTGGCGACACCGATCTGGCGCCCGGCCCGATCCATCTGGAGTACACGTACGGGCCGCAGGGCTGGACGCCGCCCGCGGTGACCGTGCGGCTGGTCAACACCACCGACCGGCGGCTGTACTGCGTGCTGCTCAACCTCACCGACACGTTCCGGATCCACGCCGGCCTGTTCCCCGGTGAGCACGTCGCCGCGAAGTGGACCACCGCCGCGTCCGCGGGCCGCCCGATCCGCCTGTCGCTGCCGCCCGGCCGCCCGATCGGGCCGGGCGCCCGGGTCACCGACCGGCTCGTGCTGCTGGTGGCCGAGGAGGAGTTCAGCGCCGAGCCGTTCCTGCTGCCCCGGCTGCGGGACCCGGAACCGGCCGGGAGCCGGACGGCCGCCGCGCTCACCGGTGTCCTCGACCGGATCGGCCTGGACGTGACCCGGCGGGACGCCGACATGGCCGAGCCGACCGCCACCGACTGGGCGACCCGGTCGATCGAGATCGTCACGACGGTCCCGTCATGACCCCGGCGACCCGTGGCGACCTGGTCGCGGCGCTGCTGCTGGCCGGACAGCACCGGATCGACCCGGCGGCCGGGCCGGGCCGGTACTGGCCGCCGTCGGACGCGCTCACCGCGGCCGCCGCCGCGCTGGCCGCCGGGGAACCCGGCCGGGCCCGGCACTGTCTGCACGCGGCCGGCGGCGGGCCGGACGGCACCCGGGCCGTCCTGGAACACGCGGTGATCGTCTTCGACCGGCAGTGGTCGTTCCCCGGAACCGGGTCGATGCTCACCGACGACGCGGTCACCGCGTTGCGGGCGGCCGACGAGGCCGTGCCGGAGACCGCCCGGCACAGCCCGCTCGGGATCCTGGCCACCGTCCTGCTGCCCGACCTGTTCACCGTCCGGGCGATGAGCGAGGACGAGCACCGGGCCGGGCTGTCCCTGCTGGCGGCGCGGCGCCGGCGCCGGCTCGCGGCGGCCGCCGCCGGCTGGCCGGGTCTGGGGCCGGCGGCCCGGTCGTACCTGGCTCTGGCCTGCGCCGACCTCGCCCACCGGGACGCCGACCCGGCCGCCGCGGAGGCCGCGCTGCAGCAGGCCGCCGCCCTCGCCGACGGCGACGCGGCCGCGCAGGCGCACCTCGACCTGGTCCGCGGCGACTGGCTCGCCGAACCCGCCGGCCACGTCGAGACGCTCGGCGCGCCCGGCTTACCTGCGCCCGGCTTGCATGCGCCCGGCTTGCACGCGTCCGGCTTGCACGCGTCCGGCTTGCATGCGTCCGGCTCGCACGCGCTCGGCGCGGCCCGGGAGCTGTACTCGCGGGCCGAGCAGCGGTGGGCGGCGATCGGCAGCCGCTCCGGGCAGGCCGCGATCGCGCTGCGCCGGGCCCACCTGGCCCGCCTGGCCGGGCGGGCCACCGAACGCGACGAGCATCTGGAACACGCGCGAACGCTGGCCGGGGCGGCCGGGCACGGCTCGCTGGCCGCGCTGATCACCGTGCACCGGGCCGTCGACCTGATCGCCGACGGACGGCGGCCGCCACCGGAACCGGTCGACCAGGTCGGCGACTGGGTCCGCGGCGACGGCAGCCGCTCCTTCGGCGCCGGGCTGGTGCGGCTGCTGCTGATGCGGGCGCGGGCCTGGCGCGACGACGGCGATTTCACCCGCGCGCACCGGACCGTCCGCCTGGCCCGCCGGCTCGGCGGCCCGGACGGACACCGCTTCGACGGCGCCTCCATCTCGGTCGCGCTGGCCGCCGACTACGGCGGCGCCGGGTACCGGCGGGCCCGGATGCGCCGCGCCGAAGCCGAACTCGACACCGCGCCCCGGCCCCGGTCCGCCCTCGACTGGGTCACCTGCGCGGTCCGGGCGCTGGAACTGTACGCCGAAGCGAACGCCCTGGCCGACCCGGACGCCCTGGACGACGCCGCCATCCGCCTCGGTCAGGTGCTGGCGCTGCCGGTCCGCCCCGACCCCGACGACATGGCCGCGGTCGGCGCGGCCCGTTCCGAGGTGGCGCTCGCCTGGGGCCGTTCCACGGCGCTGCGCGGCTGGTACGAGGGCCTGCGCCTGCGCGACCAGGGCCGCCCGGAAGCCGCCCGGCTCGCGTTCGAGCAGGCCCTGGAGGCGGCCGGCGACGACGCTTTCCCGCGCTGTGCCGTGCTGACCGCCCTCGGCCGCCGCGACGAGGCCCTGGCCATCGCCTACGACCTGTCCACCCTGATGCCGCCGGAACAGGCCGCGAACCTGTTCCTGCGGCTGGACGAGGCCGAGTTCGCCGCGCTCGCCCTGGCCGGCGTGGACGGGCCCGCCGATCCGCCGTGGCTGCTGGACGCCCTGTGGGCCCGGCTGCACCGCACG
Source organism: Actinoplanes utahensis (assembly GCF_016862455.1). Lineage (GTDB taxonomy): Bacteria > Actinomycetota > Actinomycetes > Mycobacteriales > Micromonosporaceae > Actinoplanes > Actinoplanes utahensis. Next base: position 30,614 of record NZ_BOMZ01000083.1, on the reverse strand, counting down.
GTCGGCGACACGGCCGGGCAGATCCGGCGTGCCACCGCGGCGGTCGGCATCTTCGAGGAACGCCGCAACCGGCTCGCCCGGGACCTGCTGCGCAGCGCCGCCAGCGACGACCTCGTCGTCGCCGGCGCCTACCACGACCTGCTCACCGGCCTGGTCGCCGCCGGTGACGGCGCCGCCGCCCTGGCCGTCTCGGACCGGGCCCGCGGCCTGCCGTTCACGCTGCTCGCTGACCTGTCCGCGGAACCCGGCCGGGTCCGCCGGGCGGTCCGCGCCTGGCTCGCCGAGGAGTCCCGCTGGGCGGCCGCCCACGAGGCCGCGCGACTCGACGCCGACCGGCTCGACCGGGCCGAGGAGGCCGTCGACGAGGCGGAGGAACGCGTCGAGGAGCGGCTGGTGCGCCGCCGGATCGCGCCGCCGCCGGACGTGGCGGCCGCCGTCGCCGCGCTGCCCGGCGACGCGGTGCTGCTCGCCTACCACCGGTACGAGCAGGAGCTGGTCGGCTGGGCGGCCACCGGCGACGGCGAGATCACCTGCGCCGGGCCGGTCCGGGACCCGGACGTGCTCACCCACACCGCCCGCTGGCACGACGCGCTGCGCGGCGGCGAGACCGATCCCGCTTCGGCGGCGGCGCTGGCCGGGCGGCTGCTGGAGCCGTTCGCCGACCGGATCGCCGGGCGGCGCCGGGTGCTGATCGTCGCGCACCGGGATCTGGCGCTGGTGCCGTTCCACGCCCTGCCGTGGGCCGGTGGGCTGCTCGGCGACCGGCACGACGTGTCGTACCTGCCCGCGGTGTCGCTGCTGACCCGGCGGCCCGGCGGCCCGCTGCGGCTCGGCGACGCCCTGGTCGTCGGGGATCCCGCCTTCGACCCGCGGACCGGCCCGCCCCCGCTGCCCGGGACCCGCTGCGAAGCCCTCGCCGTCGCCGGGCTGCTCGGCGCCGGCCCGCCCCTGCTCGGCGCCGGTGCCACCGCCACCGCCGTGCTGCGGCGCGCGCCCGGCGCCGGGGTCGTGCACCTCGCCTCGCATGCGATCGTCCCGCCCGGCGCGCCGAACCTGGCCCACGTCGTCCTCGCCGGCGGCAGCCGCCTGACCGTCGCCGACCTGCTCGGCCTCGACCTCACCGGGGCGCTGGTGGTCCTGTCGGCGTGCCGGACCGGCACCGGCACCGCCACCCACGGCGGCGACCTGATCGGGCTGACCCGGGCCGTGCTGCTCGCCGGAGCCGAACACGCCGTGGTGTCGCTGTGGCCGGTGCACGACGCGGTCGCCGCGGTGCTGATGCGGGACTTCTACACCCATCTGCGCGACGGGGTACGGCCCGGCGCCGCCCTGGCCCGGGCCCAGCGCCAGGTGCGGGCGCTGCCGGAGACCGTCCTGACCGCCGAGTACGCCAACCTGGCCGCCGGTCTCGGCGCGCCCGCCGACGCGGCCGGTGTGCGGGACGCCGGCGGGGACCAGGAGACGGCGCCCGACCCGATGCACGGGTGGGCGCCGTTCGTGCACGTCGGACGACTGTGACGGACCGGCCCGGCGATGCGAGCCGGTCCGGTCAGTGTGCCGTCGTGTGAACCGCGCTGGCGCCGGGGCGGTACACAGGGCTGTCCGCACCGAGAACGGGAGACGTCGATGGAAGAGACCGCAACACTGCCCGCCCGGCACCGTGTCGTGGAGGTCGCCGCCGGGGCCCTGCTGATCGTCTCGCTCGCGGTCCTGGTGGCCGTGGGCGCCGGCATCCTGACCGGCCGGCTGGTGCTCTCGCCGTTCGTCTGGGCCTTCCTGCTCCTGCCGCCCCTCGCCTTCGGGCAGGCCCTCTGGAACAGCGCCCGGTCCCGCCGCGCGACCCAGGCGAAGCAGCGTTCCGAGAGGTTCTTCCACGCCGCCGCCCAGGTCGCCATCGGCGTCTACTTCGAGGGTCAGTTCATCTACACCTGGTACTACACCGACGCGCTCGCCTGGTGATCAGCGGGCCGCGTCCAGGATCAGGGCGATGTCGCCGCCCCAGCCGTCGAGGACGGCGCCGTGGCCGCGCCGGCGGGCCAGTTCGGCGACCTCCGGGAACAGGGTGAGGACCCGGTCGGCGACGTGTTCCGGGGCGAGCGCCGCCGTCCACGGCTCCGGCAGCGGATAGGTCGCCAGCTCCCACGCCAGGTACCGGTTGTACGGCCGGAGCCGCCCGTGCAGCGCGAACACCGTGGCGAGGAGCCACTGCACGCTCTCGATCTCATCGAGGCGGGCGGCCGCGGGAGACCCGTCGCGGCGGCTCTTCACCGCCCGGTAGAGCTGATTGACGTACGCGTCCAGGAAGTCCCGCGACCAGCCCGCCGCCTCCCGTTCGGTCGGGATGGACTGCTTCGCGACCAGTTCCGCCACCCCGCCGCCGAGCCGGTCGAGGAGGATCCGTGCGCCCCGGTAGGCGTACCGCTGCCAATGCACCGACGTGTCGGCGAACTGCTCCGCCGTGACCGCCGCCTGGTCCAGCCGTGCCGTCCGGATCCGCCGCCAGCGTTCCAGCGCGGTGGACGCGACCACCACCGTCACGTCGTAGTCGGAGTGCGCCGTGGCCAGGCCGCGCGCCCACGACCCGGTGAGGACCACGCCGTGCACGTCCGGATCGGCTTCCGCGTCGGCGATCAACCGCTCGATCACATCCATGCCGGTCATCGTGGCACGGACCGTCTGTCAGCTGGCGGTTCCCGTGCCGCGGATCGGCCCGGTCGCCGGGGCGGTCCGCTGCAGGACCACGATCCGGCCCTTGGCGGTCTCGTAGACGCGGCGGAAGCCCATCTCGTCGAGCTGCCGCATGATCTGCGGGATCTCCTTGGGGCTGATCGGGCAGCTCGGGTTGTACGCGTCGAGGATCGCCCAGTCGCCCTTGTCGACGTTCGAGCCGATCAGGGTGACCTCGTTGGTCGGCAGCAGCGGGACGAGCATGTTGTTGGTGGCCCGGACCGGGACGCCCGGCGGGATCTTCGACAGCGCGTCCTCGGCCTCGCCGACGATCGACGCGTTGGCGAACGGGTAGCCGGTGCCCTGGTACCACTTCACGACCTGGCTGTCGCGGGCGTCCTGCACCGCGAACCCGATGAACACCGGCGCCGCGATCGCCGCCATGATCGTCGCGGTCCGCACGTGCCACCAGCGCCGGGCCGTCTGCCCTTCGGAGCCGGCGGGCTTCTCGTCGGAGTCGGCGGGCGCGGGCAGCCTACGGGCCCGGTCGACCCAGCCGCCGATCCGGCGGAACCCGTCGGCGACCGCCGCGAACAGGATCGGGATCAGCGGCATGTCGTAGTACAGCCCCGACGACCACTGGGTCTCCCGCGACGACAGCATCCGGCTGAGCATCACCGGCACGATCAGCAGCGCCAGCGGCGAGGCGAGGGCCGCGAAACCGACCGGGATCAGCAGCTGCTGCCAGGTCTCCAGCTTCGCCGGCTGGTCGGTCATCAGGGCGAGGATGTCCAGCGGATGCGTGATCATGTACGGGATCCCCCCGAAGATCGAATCCGCGTGCAGGCTGGCCTGATAGTCCTTGGCGTACGTGAACCCGCCCGGGTTGAGGTTCGGGATGATGAACTTGAGCGTCACGATGAACCAGGTCGCGCCCCAGCCGATCAGGAACGCGCTGTGCTTCCACCTCCGGTTGAGCAGCGCGTAGAGGCCGATCAGCACGCACATCAGCCCACCGTCCTCCTTGACGGTGATCAGCGCCGCGAACAGGATCGTCGCCTGCGTCCACCTGTCGGCGAGCATCCGTTCCATGCCCCAGGCCAGCAGCACCGCCCCGAACATCACCTCGTGCACCGGGAACTGGACGGTCCCGAAGACGGCGTGGCTGCCCAGGTACGCGATCAGCATCCCGCTGCCGACCAGGACGCCGTGCTGCCGCCGGAAGATGTGGTAGATCGGCACCCCGGACAGGCAGATCAGCACGATCTGCGCGTACACCAGGGTGATCGCCGAGTCGTGGATCCACACCAGCGGCGCGAGCAGCGCGAACGCGGGGGAGAAGTGGTCGCCGAGCTGGACGTACCCCTTGATCGGGACGTACGGCCAGCCGCCGTACGCCCACCCCTGCACCGCCTGGTAGAAGATGCCCAGGTCACAGGCGCCGGTGGTGAGCGCCTCGTACTGCGCCCGCGCCCAGCCGGCGAACAGCACGATCGCGATTCCGACGATCCATGTACATGGGGAGAGAACCACGCCCCGCACTTTCGACAGCACGGGCCCAGAACCTAGTCGATCACGCACGCCAGGGAAAACCCGCCGGCGCCCCACGCCCGGTATGGGCGGTCATGTCACCACTGGAAGGTCCACCGCCACCCGCCCGGGAGCCGGGTGACAGACTCTCGCCCATGGGTTTGTTCACGCTCCCGGAAGCTCGCGCCGAGCTGAGCCGTCTCCGCCCGGCCATCGCCGAGATCATCACCCTGCGCGCCGACATGGTCGAACTGTCCGCCGCCCTGGTCCCCGGCGGCGAGCCCACCGGCCTGGGCGGCCTCCCCGAACGCAAAGGCGCCGAGGCCCGCCTCAACGAGCTGATGGCCGAGATCCAGGAGACCGGCGCCGAACTCAAGGGGGTCGCCCCGCTCCTGATCGACTTCCCGTCCGACCTCGACGGCGTACCGGTCCAGCTCTGCTGGCTCGAAGGCGACCACGACATCACCTGGTACCACCGCGCCGATCTGGGCTTCGCCGGCCGCCGCCCGCTCATCGAAGCCGACGAGTGACCCTCGGGGATCTCAGCGGGAGAGAGCGAAGCGGCGGCGGGTGAGGCGGTCGGAGGGCGCGGGCCACCGGGCGGGGCGCTCGAAGACGTGCTCCAGGCCGTCCTCGTCGTCCCACTGCTCGCCGACCTGGGTGAAACCGCACGAGGCGGCCAGCGATCGGGAGGCGAGGTTGCCGGGACCGATGCTGACCCGGACCGTGTGCACGGTGGCGGCGCGGGCGGCGCGGGCGAGCAGGCACTCCAGCGCGGCGCGGGCGTAACCACGGCGGCGGTGATCGGGGTCGATGCGGTAGCCGATCTCGACCATGCCGCGGGCCGGCGGGCCGTGGAAACCGGCGGCGCCGACCGCCTTGTCGAGCGAACCGGCCCAGACCAGGCCGGTGACCCAGGCCGCGGCGGCCGGGTCGGCGTCGCACTGCGCCGCGCGCATACGCCAGACCGGCCGGCACTCGGGACCGAGAAGGTACGGGCTGACCGGCACCGGGATGACCGCGGCGGCCGCGGTGGCGTCGCCGTCGGCCAGGGCGTGGAACGCCGGCGGGGTCAGATGAAGGATGCGTACGTCGGGGCGTGACTGGGGCACCGGGGAAGCCTGCCACACGACCCCGCGGCTGACGGGATTCCTATCGGGCGCGTCACAGAAGTGAGGATCACACCCGCGGTGGCACGCCCCGCCCTAGGTATGCCTAGACGCCCTCCACCACACCGACTAGATACGTGTGACCAGCGAAGATAGGCAACCGCTTCCGATGTGCCGACTCCGCCGCGCGCCTTGAATGGAGTCATGTTGATGCACCCGAGCATGTTGATGGATCTGGCCGACGACCGTACCCGCGAGCGGATCGCCGAAGCCGACCGGCGGCGCCTGCTCACCCGCGCGCGCCGGCCCCGGAAGAAGGTCACCGGTACCCTGGCGTCGTGCGAGGTGTCCGTGGCGGTGCCGGCCCGGTGATGATCGGCAGGGACGGCGAGCTGCGCCGCCTGGCGCGGCTCGCCGCCGAACGGGAACCAGCCGTCGCGATCATCGCGGGCGAGCCCGGCATCGGCAAGACACGCCTGGTCCAGGAGCTGCTGGACACCCTGCCGGCCGAGACGGTGGTGCTGGTGGGGCAGGCCGAGCCGGGATCTCTCGCCCGGCCGTACGAGGTGCTCCTGGACGCCATCGACGGCCGCCCCGAAGTCGACGAGGAGCAGCTCGCCGGCCTCGCCGACCCGGCCTGCAGCCCGGTCGAGCGCCTGCACACCGGCCTCGCCGTGCTGAACGACCTGATCGGCGACGCGCCCGCCGTGATCGTCTTCGAGGATCTGCACTGGGCCGACTCGGAGAGCGCCGCCCTGTTCGAGCGGATCGCCGACCAGCGCGGGCCCCGCCTGGTGATCGGGACGTACCGGCCGGACGAGGTGACCCGCCGGCAACCCGTCGCCGGTCTGCTCGCCCGGATGGAACGCCGGCACGCCGTCACGCACGTACGCCTCGATCGTCTCACCCCGTCGCAGACCGCGGCCCTGCTCGCCGCCGCGACCGGGGCGCCCGCGCCACTGCGCGCCGCGACGGCGCTGCACCACCGCACCGGCGGCAACCCCTTCTTCCTGGAGGAGCTCCTCCGGGCCCTGCCGGGGTACGACGTCCAGGCCCTCGTCGAACAGCCGCTGCCGTGGAGCCTCGCCGAGGTTCTCCGCCGCCAGGTCGACGACCTGGACCCGGTCAGCCACCGCATCGTCGAGGCCGCCACCGTCCTCGGCCACCGCATCATGTTCGACCTGCTCGCCGACGTCACCGGCGCCGGCGAGGACGAGCTGATCGCGGTGCTGCGCGACCTGGTCACCCGGGGTGTGCTGGTGGAGTCCGGGGTGGACGAGTTCGCGTTCCGGCACGCGCTGGTCCGTGAGGCGATCGCCGGGCAGCTGCTCGGCCGCCAGCGGCGCCGCCTGCACGAGACCGCGCTCGACGTGCTGCTGCGCGGCGGCTCCTCCGACCCGGCCCTGGTGGCACACCACGCCTGCGGCGCCGGGCGGTACGACGACATGGTCGCCGCCGCCCGCCGCGGCGCCGCCCTCTACCTGTCCATCGGCTCCGCCTACCAGGCGTTGCAGCTGGCCGAGATGGGCCTCGACGAGATTCCCGACGACCCCGAGCTGCTGGCGTACGCGGCCCGCGCCGCCTGGCTGGCCGGGCTCCTCGACGACGCGCTGCGCCACGGCCGGCGCTGGCGTGACCTGGCCGGCACCAGCACCGAACGCGCCGAATCGCTCTACCTGCTGGTCCGTGTCGCCTGGGAGTCCCGGGAGACCAGCGAGATGCGCGCCCTCACCGAGGACATCGAGACGCTCATCGCGCAACTGCCGCCCGGCGCCGACCAGGCCCGCGCGATGACCGCGATCGCCCAGTCCGCCTACCTGCGCGACGAACTCGACACGGCGCTGCGCTGGGCCGACGGCGCGCTCGAACTGGCCGACGAGTTCGACCTGCCCGCGGTCCGCCTGGCCGCCCTCGTCGAGAAGGGCTCCACCCTGGTCGAACGGCCGCAGGGCGCGGTCGAGGGCCGGCGGATCCTGTCCGGCCTCGTCGACGAGGCGGAGAAGGCGGGGGAGTGGGTGCTGGCCGCCCGCGCCCTCAACGCCCTCGTCCAGGGCGAGCCGCCGGCCTCCCCGGCCGAGCACGCCGAAACCCTCGAACGGATGCGGGCCGCCGCCGAGCGGGCCGGCCTGGAATCCCTCGCCGTCGCCACCTACTTCCAGGGCCGGGCCCGGCTCGCCGTCCGCGCCGGCGACCTGACGGCCGCCATCGCCGCCCTCGAGGAGGGCCGCGACCAGGACCGCGGCTTCCAGCGCCGGGGCCGCTGGGCCGACTACCACGCGGTGTTCCTGGCCGGCCTCTATCTGGAGGCCGGCCGTCTGGACCGGGTCGAGCAGCTGATCACCGACCTGGCGGCGCTGCCGAACAACCCGCCGCCCACCATCCCCGGCCTCACCTTCCACCTGGCCTGCCGCCAGGGCGACCTGCCGCGCGCCGAAGCCGCCCTCGGCGACCTGCACACCGCCCTGGCCGGGCAGCCGTGGCGCAGCGGCGAACAGGCCCACGACCTGATCTCCGCCGCCCTGGAGATCGGCCTGCCCGCGCCCCGGCTCGACCGGTTCGCCGCGGACCTGCTCGACGCCGAGGTGTGGGACGCCTACCGGACCCTCGTCGACGCCCAGGTCGCCGAAGCGCACGGCCGGCACGCCGAAGCCCTCGCCGGATATCTGTCGATCACCGAGGCGCACATCCTCGGGCCGGCGGCGCGGGGCAGCGTACGGGTCGGGGCGGCGCGCTGTCTGATCGCCACCGGCCGGGACGCCGAGGCCGCGGCGCACGCCGAAGCGGCGGGGACGCTGCTCGCCCAGTGGGGCGGCTGGCGGGCCGCCCAGCTGGAACGGGTGCGGGCCCAGCTCGGGATGGCGCCGGCCGGCGGGGCCGCCGGGGCGGGAGCGCTGACGCCGCGGGAACGGGAGGTGGCGCTGCTGGTCAGTGACGGTCTCACCAACAGCGAGCTGGCCCGCCGCCTCTACATCTCACCGCGGACCGCGGCCGTCCACGTCTCCAGCATCCTGCGCAAACTCGGCGTGTCGTCGCGTACCGAGGTGGGCGCCCACATCGGCAACCCGTGATCGGCGCGGTCAGCGAGCCGGGTCGATCAGGATCTTCGGCGCCGCCGACGCGCCGGCCGGGCGCCGGCCGGCGAGCACGCCGGCCGCCTCGTCGAGCCCGACCGTGGCCGCGACCAGCGACCGCGGATCCATCGTTCCCGCGGCGAAGGCCGCGATCGCGGGCGCCAGCCCCGCCGACGCGCCGAGGATCCCGACCGCCGTCACGTCCTTGAGCACCACCTCCCGGGTGTCGATCACGCTGGGCGAGCCGGCGAGACCGATGTAGACCACCCGTCGCCCGGGATCCACCAGTTCCACCGCCAGCCCCGGCAGCACCGGTGAGTTCGACGCGTCCACCACCGCGTCCCACGGCAGATCCGGAAGCTCCCCACGCCGCCACGTCCGGTCGAACCCGAGCGACCGGGCGAACCCCGGATCCTCCGCGAGCAGGTGCACCTCCCACCCGCGCCCTCGTGCGAGCATCGCCGTGAGCAGCCCGATCGTCCCGGTTCCGAGGACCAGCAACCGTTCCCCGGCGGTGAGGGCGGCCGCTTCCACGCAGCGGTGCGCGTTCCCGGCCGGTTCGACGAGCGCTCCGGTGACCGCGTCCAGCCCGTCCGGCAGCGCGTGCAGGTAGGCGGCCGGAAACGCCAGCCGCTCCGCGAGCGCCCCCGGCAGCCCGTCCCGGATCCCGAGCTCGTGCCGCTCGGGGCAGACGTGATGCCGCCCGCCGTGGCACCGGCGGCAGCGACCGCAACCGATCATGGTGTCCCCGGTGACCCGCCGCCCCAGCCAGGACTCGTCGACGCCCGGGCCGGTCGCCGTCACCGTCCCGGACCATTCGTGGCCGGGCCGCAGCGGATAGGAGGCCACCCCGGTGTGCAGGTAGCTCATCTCGCCGGTGAACAGTTCCACATCGGTCCCGCAGACCCCGGCCCGTTCGACGTCCACGACCACCTGGCCGGCCGCGGCCACCGGCTCCGGCACCTCCCGTACCTCCGCCGTGCCGGGTCCGGTCAGCACCAGCGCACGCATCATGATCGCGATCCTATGACCGCCGGCCGGCCCGCCGCCGCGCCGGCGGCCGTCTGCAGCAACCCCAGCCCGGCGACCATCACCAGGGTGGCCTGCCAGGCGCCGGTCCGTTCGGCGAGGATCCCCGCGGCCACCGGCCCGGCCGCCGCCAACAGGTACCCGAGCGACTGCGCCATTCCCGACAACCGTGTCGTCCCCGCCGGGGTCCGCCCGCCGAGGCTGATCAGCGTCAGCGCCGTGACCAGCGCCGCCCCCTGCCCGAGCCCGGCGATCGCCACCCACAGCACGGCCAGGCCCGGCGCCGTCAGCAGCCCGGACACCGCGACCACCACCGGCAGGCTCGCCGCCGCCGCGCCCACCGCCCGCCGGCCCGGGTCCCGCAGCAGCACCGGGATCGCCAGCCCGCCGAGGATCCCCATCCCCTGGAACAGGAACAGGTGCAGCCCCGCCGTACGCTCCGACACCCCGTCGGCCACCTCGATCGTCGGCAGCCAGGTGACCAGCACGTAGAAGCACGTCGACTGCAACCCCATGAACGCCGTGATCAGCCAGGCCCGCCGCTGCCGCCAGACCGCCTCCTCGCCGCCGCCCCGGACCGGCTCGACGTGCGGCGCGTCCGTGGCCCGCGGCGCCCAGGCCACCGCGACGAGCACCGCCGGCGCCGCCCACACCGCCAGCGACAGCCGCCAGTCCACGGCGTCGGCGATCGGCACCGCCACCGCCGACGCCAGCGACGCCGCGATCGTGATGAACGCCGTGTAGAACCCGGTGGCCCGCGACACGTTCGCGGTGAAGTCCCGTTTCACGATCGCCGGGACCAGCACGTTGCCGACCGCGATCGCGCACCCGATCACCACGGTCCCGGTCCAGAGCCCGGCCGCCCCGGTGTACGACCGGGCGACCGTCCCGGCCGCCAGCACGACGAGCGCGGCGAGCACCGCCCGTTCCATCCCGAGGCGCCCGGAGATCCGGTGCACCTGCGGCGACACCAGCGCGAACGCCAGCAACGGCAGCGCACCGAGCAGGCCCTGCGCCGCCTCCTCGAGCCCTTCCTCGGCACTGATCTGCGGCAACAGCGGCCCGACCGCCGTGATCGCGGGCCGCAGGCAGAGCGCCGCCAGGAAGATCGCCGCCGCGGGCAGTGAGCGCTTCATGCCCGCGAGCCTCTTACGGCCCGATCCCCACGGTCAAGATCCTCGCCGGTACGCCCACCCGTACCGTCCCCACGATCGTCGGGCGTCCCCGGGGCGTTCCGCCGGCCGGCGGCCGGGTCTGTCACGGCTGTCGGCCGGCGGTTCTGTCGTACGGCCGTCGGCCGGGCCTGTCACGGCTTGCCGGCCCGGGTTCTGCCGCACGGCCGGCGGCCGGGTCTGTCACGGCTGCCGGCCGGTGGTCCTGCCGTACGGCCGGCGGCCCGTCGGGGCCGCTGACGGCGCGGGCTCCGGATTTGCGATGATCGACGTCATGGCGACCTCACATGCCGGCCGCGTGACGGAGAAGCAGCAGGTCACGACCGCGGACCGGGTGGCGAGACTGCTCACCGAGGTCCTGTCGCCGGCGGTGCTGGTGGCCGTGGTGCTGCTCGCGGTCGCCTGGGCCTCCGCCGACTCCGCGCTGTCCGCACTGATCATGGGTGTGATCGCCGCGGCTGCCGCCAGTTTCCTGCCGATCGCCTACATCCTGCGCGGCGTCCGGCGCGGCTCCTGGACCGACCGGCACGTCGGCGACCGTGCCCAGCGGACCCTGCCACTGCTGGTCTGCCTGGGTTCCACCGCCTCCGGCACGGCCGCCCTCGCCGCCGTGGGCGCCCCACGCGACCTGCTCGCCCTGATCGCCTGCATGGCCGCCGCCCTGGTCGTCGCCACCCCGATCACCCTGCTGGCCCGCTGGAAGATCTCCATCCACGCCCTCGTCGCCGCCGGCGTCGCGGTCACCTTCACGGTCGTCTTCGGCTGGGCGCTGCTGGCCACCTGGCCGCCGGCCGCCGCGGTCGGCTGGTCCCGGGTCCGGCTCGGCGACCACACCACGGCGCAGGTCCTGGCCGGCGCCCTGGTCGGCGCGTGCGCCACCGGCCTGCTCTACCCCGTCCTCCGCTGACCCGCGGCCCGGTTCGCCGTGACCGGGAGGGGCAGGCATGAGCGGCACCGGGGGACGGTCGTGCGGAAACGCCTGCCGTGGCCGCGGGGAGTCACGGGACGTCGCGTGGCCCGTACCACCGCAGGGGTTGACCGACGGTGGGGATAACGGTTAGGTAGGGGATAACCGTTAGGGGGCGCTGTGCAGCAAGAGGTCGTTCTGGCGATGCTCGCCAAGGAGCCGTCCCACGGCTATGAGCTGCGGGCCCGCCTCCGGGAGGCGCTCGGGCCGCTCGGTGACGGGATGAACGCCGGCCACATCTACGTCACCCTCGCCCGCCTGGAGAAGGCCGGGCTGCTCGCCGCCGAGCGGCCCACCGACGGCCCGGACCGCAACGACCGCAAGGTCTACGCGCTGACCCCCGACGGCCAGCAGCGTGTCGCCGAGTGGATCGCCGAGGTGAGCTGGCCCCGGCCGGATCTGGCCGAGTTCCATCTCAAGCTGGTCGCGGCGGCCGCCGCCGGGCTCGCCGACCCGCTGACCGTCGTCGACACGCAACGGCGTGAGCTGCTGCGCCGGCTGCGGGACGCCCAGCGCGCCGCCATGGACGAGGCGGGCCGTGATCCGGCCGCGGCCCTGCTGCTGGAGGGCGTCGTGCTCCGGTTGCAGGCGGACCTGCGCTGGCTCGACGCCTGTGAACAGCACTGGACTCGACGAAGGAGCCGACCGTGAGTTTCCTCCGCGCCCGCGGATTGCTGAAGGAGTACGGCGCCGGGCCGGGCCGTCTGCGTGCCGTCGACCGGGTCGACCTCGACGTCGGCTCGGGCGAATCGGTCGCGGTGATGGGCCCCAGCGGCTGCGGCAAGTCCACCCTGCTGCACCTGCTCGGCGGGCTCGACCGCCCCACCGACGGTGAGATCCGGCTGGACGGCGGCCGCATCGACGACCTGGGGGAGAAGGCCCTGGCCCGGCTGCGCCGGACCCGGATCGGTTTCGTCTTCCAGTCCTTCCACCTGATGGAGGAGCTGACCGCGGCCGAGAACGTCGAGTTCCCCGCCCTCCTGGCCGGCGCCGGCACGCGAGCGGCCCGCCGCCGCGCGCTGGACCTGCTGGACCGGGTGGGCCTCAGCGAACGGTCCCGGTTTCTGCCGTCGGCGCTGTCCGGCGGGCAGCGGCAGCGCGTCGCCGTCGCCCGCGCCCTGGTCAACGAGCCGGCGATCGTGTTCGCCGACGAGCCCACCGGCAACCTGGACAGCGCCGCCACCCTCGACGTGCTGCGCCTGTTCGAGGACCTGCACGACACCGGCCAGACCCTCATCATCGTCACTCACGACGCGCGGATCGCCGCCACCGCCGACCGGCTGATCACCATGCGCGACGGCGCTTTCACCGACGAGACCCGTCTGACCGGCGGCACCTCCTCCCTCGGCCACCTGATCGGCCTCGGCGCCGACGCTCCCACCGGGCTGGAGGCCGGACCCCGATGAGCCGGACCCTGGCGATCGGCCGCCTCGCCGTGCGTGACCTGCGGCGCCGGCCGGTCGAGGCCGCGCTCCTGCTGCTCGCCCTGCTGGCGGCGACCACGACGCTGACCCTCGGGCTGGTCCTGCGCGACGCCGCCGCCGACCCGTACCGGAGCACCCGGGAGGCCACCCACGGCCCCGACGTGGTCGCCCTCGCCGGAGCCGCCACGCTCGAAGCGCTGGCCGCGCAGCCCGGCGTCGCCGCGCACAGCGGACCGTTCCCCGTCGCCGGCGGGAGACTGGAGGCCGGCGGGCACACCCGGGACGTGCAGATGATCGGCCGTGACACCGCCGCCACCGCCGTCGACCAGCCCGAGCCCGTCGACGGCGGCTGGATCCGCGACGGCGGCGTGGTGCTCGAGGCCGCCTTCGCCGACGCGCTCGGCGTGCACACCGGCGACAGCGTCACCGTCAACGGCAGGTCCTTCCGGGTCGCCGGAACCGCCGTCACCGCCGGCGCGGCCCCCTATCCCGGCGCCACCTGCCTGGTGACGGCCGGTTGCATGAGCGGCCCGGCGCCGGCGGCCGGCACGCGCGTCCCGGACGGCCTGCTGCGCGATCCGGGCCTGATCTGGCTGACCCGGTCCGACATGCGTGAGGTCACCCCCGATCAACCCCTTTCGTCGTACGTGGTGAGCCTGCGACTGTCCGACCCCGGCGATCTCGGGACCTTCATCGCCGCGAACACGGCCGCCGCCGGTGATCCCGCCTCGACCGATCCGGTCTCACCGGGTGCTTCTTCGGCCGGTTCCGTCCCACCGGGTGCTTCTTCGCCGGGTGCTTCCTCGGACGATCCGTCCTCGAGCGGTCCGCTCTTCAACGGTGCCGTCCCGGGTGCAGCCGGTGGAGGTCCCGCTGCGGTGCGGCTCATCGCCTGGACCGAGATTCGGGCGGACGCCACCGCGGTCGCCGCGGACGCCCAGATCCTGCTGATGATCGGAGCGTGGCTGCTCGGCCTGCTCGCCATCGCCGGCCTGGCCGTGCTGGTCGGCGGCCGGATGGCGGATCGGACCAGACGAGTCGGCCTGATCAAGGCGGTCGGCGGAACCCCGGCCGTGGTCGCCGCCGTCCTGCTCACCGAACACCTGCTGGTCGCTCTGGCAGCCGCCGCAGCCGGGCTCCTGATCGGATCGTTGACCGCCCCACTGCTCACCGCCTCCAGCGCCGGCCTCGTCGGGAGCGCGGGCATCCCGCCGATGACGGGGCCGACGGCGGCGACGGTGACCGGTGTGGCCCTCGCCGTCGCGGTCCTCGCCACCGCCGTTCCCGCCGTGCGCGCCGCCCGTACCAGCACCGTCCGTGCCCTGGCCGACGCCGCCCGCCCACCCCGCCGATCGGGCTGGTTGATCGCGGTGTCGTCGCGTCTACCCGTACCGCTGCTGCTGTCCCTCCGAGTCGCCGCCCGCCGCCCGCGCCGCACCGTTCTGGCCGCCGCCGGCATCGCGGTGACCGTGAGCGGCCTCCACGTCGCCCTGATCCTGACCGGCTTCCTGGCCCGTCCGGACGCCGTCGGCTACAGCGAGCCGCAGGCCGCGACCCTGCGCCGGACGATCCTGGTGTGGACGGTCACCCTCCTGATCCTGGCCGCGGTGAACGCCGTCGTCATCGCCTGGGCCACTGTCCTGGACAACCGGCGCACGTCCGCGCTCGCCCGTTCCCTGGGTGCCACTCCGGCCCAGGTCAGCCTGGCCCTGGCCGCCGCACAGACCCTGCCCGCCCTGGCCGGCGCCGTGTTGGGCGTCTACCCCGGCGGCCCGCTCCTGCTCACCGCGATCAACACCGCCACCGGCGGCGACAGCGACCGCGCCATCTCACCCGGCCCTTGGCAGTTGCTGACCCTGATCCTGGCGACCGCTGTCGCCGTCGCCGTCCTCACCGCCATCCCGGCCCGCCTCGCCACCCGCCACCCCGTCACCGAATCCCTCCGCGCCGAGCCGACCTGAACCCCGTCCCGGCCGCGTCCTCTCGACATGCGCCGGCAGGCTCGATTCGCAAGACCTGTGCGATCAGCTCTGCCGATGCCATCCACCCCTTTCCACCCTTCCCGCCCCATGGCGGTTGATCTTGTGTTGCGGGGTTGTCCGGGCAGCGACGGATCTTGTCCGGCTGACTCTCAAGGCTGTCTCGATGTGCGGGAGACGGCCTTGAGGGCCGGCCGAGGGTTTCCGGCTGGTCGTCACGGCTGTCTCCCCGGCTCCGAGACAGCGGTGACGACCGGCCGACAATTCGCCGTCCCCTGTCGATCAACCCGCGCCGACGACCCGGAGACCGAGCTCGCGTCGGAGATTGCGCTGTTCCGCGCCACCACGCGCCCACCAGATCCGACCCAGCGGACGAAGACCCGCCCGCCCGCTACGGATTCACCCCCTCCACCCCTTGCATGCGAGCCGGGCCGTACCCGATTACGCCCTCCAGCGACACCGCGCCGCGTGCGCCGGCCCGGACCGGCGCACGCGGCGCAGTGCGGCAAGCGCCCGCAGGTCACCGAGGTGGAGCAGCAGGAAGATGCCGGAAGCGGCCAGGAGCGGGCCACCGATCCCGAACGTCACGGTCGCGACGGTCATCACCCCGCCCACGGTTGGGGCGGAGGTCCAGCGCCCGGCTCACGCGGCGGCGACCTGCCTGATGTGGGCGGCACGTCGGGTCAGCAGCCGTCGCAGGTACGGCACGAGCACCACTCTGGTCACCACCGCCCCTACCGGCCCGAACGGCGCGGAGACGGTCATCCGGTCGATCATCCGGGTCCGCCCGCCGCCCAGGTCCTCGAAGTAGTGCTCGTGCCGCATGGCCCGGAACGGCCCGCGTGTCTGCTCGTCGACGAAGTGGCGCGGCCGCTGGCAGGCGCTGATCCGGCTGGTCATCCGCCAGCGCACCCCGAAGTGCCGCCCGTGGAAGGTCACCTCGTCACCGAGCGTGAGCCGATCGCGCCCGGAACTCGTGGTCGCGGTCTCCCCGCTGTCCCGCATCGCGTCGGTGTGCACGCCCACGTCGAGCTTCAGATCGAAGACCCGGGCCGGCTCGGCGTCGACCACGGACACGACCTCGACCAGTGCTGCCATGATCGGCAGCCTAGTCCGGCGGGTCACGCGCACGGTCGAGCCATCGGCGGCGCTTATCGCTGACATGTCCACGGATGATTTCCGAAGATGACCGCGCCTCTGCTGAGCTGTAGCCGATGCCGGCGATCACCGGATGGGCGAGGCCGGCAGCCGGACGATGTGAACCCGTGGGAGGCGCGATGAGGTGCAAGGACAAGGTCGTCGTGATCACCGGGGCGGCCCGAGGTCAGGGCGCCGCCGAAGCGGCGGCTCTGCGGGCCGAGGGGGCGATCGTGATCGCCACCGACGTCCTCGACGCCGACGGGGTGCGGCAACTCGACGTGCGCTCGCTCGCTCAGTGGACCCGGCTGGCCGAGGAGTTGAAGGAGACGTACGGCCACGTCGACGCGGTCGTCAACAACGCGGGGATCACCGGCCGTGACCGGCTGCCCGACATCGACCTGGCCGCCTGGGAGAACACCCTCGCGATCAACCTGACCGGGCCGATGCTGTCGATGAAGACGCTGGTCCCCTTGATGCGGCCGGGGGCGTCGATCGTGAACATCTGCTCGGTCGCCGCGGTCTCCGGGCACGCCGCGGCCCCGTACACCGCCAGCAAATGGGCCTTGCGCGGGTTGACCCGCAGCGCGTCGCTGGAGCTGGGGGTGCGGGGCATCCGGGTGAACGCCGTGATGCCCGGACTCATCGACACGCCGCTGATGGCTTCCGCGCCGCAGGCGTTCTTCGACGCGGCGATCCCGGAGATCCCGCTGGGCCGGGTCGGCACTCCCGCCGACGTCGCGCCCCTGATCGTCTATCTGGTCTCGGACGAGTCGGCGTACGTCAACGGCGCCGAGATCGTCGTGGACGGCGGCCTCACCGCCCACGTCTCCCACAAGGCGATCGCCGACGCGACCCGGCCGGCGTAGCGGCCCACGTCCAGAACACGGCGTGTACGACGACCCGGATTTGATCGCCGCTCGTCGATCGATTGTTTGATATGCCCGAATGGACGGCTTTGTGGTCGGGTGCGCGGACCGCCGTCTCAATCGGCTCCGGAACTGTTGTCGGCGCGTTGTCCGTGCTTTAAGAATCGACGGGAGGTAAACGTTTCATCCAGTGGGGAGAAAGAAATGCGCAGTGCAGTCCCTAAAGTGTTCGGAATCGTCGCCGCCGTCGCTCTCGGTGCCGCCGGAATCACGCTGATCCCGGATGCCGACGCCGCCACCGCGTCGTTCGCGAAGGGTCCCGCACCGAGCAACGCCAGCATCGAGGCGACCCGCGGCCCGTTCGCGATCACCCAGACCAGCGTCTCGCGGACCGCGGTGTCCGGGTTCGGCGGCGGCGACATCTACGCCCCGACCGACACCAGCGCCGGTACGTTCGGCGCGGTCGTGATCGCGCCCGGGTTCACCGCCCGCAAGTCGAGCATGGCCTGGCTGGCGCCGCGGATCGCCTCGCAGGGCTTCGTGGTGTTCAACATCGACACGCTGACCACCTCGGACCAGCCCGCCAGCCGGGGCCGCCAGCTGCTGGCCGCCGCCGACTTCCTGACCGGCCGGAGCAGCGTGCGGACCCGCGTCGACGCGTCCCGGGTGGCTGTCATCGGGCATTCGATGGGCGGTGGCGGCACCCTCGAGGCGGCGCTGAGCAGGCCGTCGTTGCAGGCCGCGATCCCGCTGACGCCGTGGAACCTGACCAAGTCGTTCAGCCGGGTCACCGTGCCCACCCTGGTCGTCGGCGCGGAGTCGGACACCATCGCCCCGGTGCGGTCGCACTCCGAGCCGTTCTTCGCCAGCCTGCCGGCCGCGCCCGGTAAGGCGTACCTGGAGCTCAACAGCGCCTCGCACTTCGCCCCGAACACCCCGAACACCACGATCGCGAAGTTCAGCATCTCGTGGCTGAAGCTGTTCGTCGACGACGACACCCGCTACCAGCAGTTCGTCTGCCCGGGCCCGGGCGCCGGCACGGCCGTCCAGGAGTACCGCAACACCTGCGCGAACTTCACGCCGTAATCAGCGCCCGGAGAGCCGGCTCGGCCTGCTCGAAGGCGATCGGCCCGCTGCCCAGCAGTGGGCCGTACAGCACCCCCTCCAGCGTGCGGACGTAGAGGGCGGCCTTGCGGCGCAGATCGCCGGGGTCGCCCTCGATCCCGCACTCCTGGAAGATCGCCAGCTGGGCCTCGATCGCCCGGCACCTCACCTCGGCCGCCGCGGTGAACAGCACCCGCGCCGCGACCTGCGGCTCCGACTCGACGAACCGGCGCATCTGCTGCGCCGAGCCGAGCAGCTCCGCGAAGATCCGCGACACCTCGATCACCCGGTCCGGCCCGCTGCCGGCCGCCTCGCCGGACGCCTCCGCGATCAGGATCTCCCCGATCGCCCAGAGCACCTCGCCGAACAGCGCGTCCCGGCTGCCGACCGCCCGATACAGCGTCGCCCGGCTGATCGCCAGTTCACCGGCGAGCATGTCCATGTCTATCGTCGAATGCTGCAGGAAATGGTTCGCCGCGCCCCGCAGCAGAACCTCCGGTGCCATGACTCGCCTCGCGGTGGGAATGGCGTTTCCTCCCTGAAGAGAATGAACGCTGGCCGAGCAGGATACGTTTCAAGACGCGCCGCGGTTCAATCTCCTCCGGAATATCATCCGAAAGGGCGTCCGGCGGTACGCCGTTCGCGCCCCGCCTCCGGGCAAAACGTCACGAACGCCCGGGACGATCTGCGACCATCCGCTGGTTGCCACCAACCGGATGCGGGGGTTGAAATGCGCGGATCCGTACGATCGGGCCGGCCGGGCCGGGCTCCGCTGTGGGCCCGGATCGCGATCGCCGTCGGCAGTCTGCTCCTGATCCCGTCCGCCGTCGCCGCGGCCGTCCCCGCCGTCACGTCCCGCGTCCTCACCCTCAGCGGCCCGCTGAACCTGCTGCTCGTCGGCATCGACCCGCGCGGCGCGCACACCAAACCGCTCGCCGACACGATCATCGTCGCGCACATCCCCGCCGACCGGCAGGGCGTCTACCTCTTCTC
Organism: Actinoplanes utahensis; assembly: GCF_016862455.1. GTDB lineage: Bacteria > Actinomycetota > Actinomycetes > Mycobacteriales > Micromonosporaceae > Actinoplanes > Actinoplanes utahensis. The sequence goes on along the minus strand of NZ_BOMZ01000083.1, from coordinate 11,563 downwards.
GCTGCCCCGCGACCTGGTCGTCCGCATCCCCGCCTTCCCGAAGTCCGGCAGCACCGCCCAGCGTACGAAGATCAACGCCGCGATGGCGCTCGGCAGCCGCCTCCCCGGCGGCCTGCGGTTCGATCCCGCCCGCGGGTACGAGCTGCTCGAACGGACCGTCCGCCAGGTCACCGGGATCCCGAGGTTCGACGCCGGGGCGGTCCTCGACTTCCCCGGGTTCAAGAAGCTGGTCACGGCGATGGGCGGGGTCACCATGACCATCGACCAGACGGTCGTGTCCGAACACCACAGGCCCGACGGCCGGCCCCGCGACCGGCTGCCCCGATGCCAGGGCGACACCAAGTGCCTGCGCCCCTACACCGGACCGCAGAAGACCTACCCCCAGAGCGATGTCCCGGTACGGCTGTCCGGCTGGGAGGCTCTCGACTTCGCGCGCCAGCGTTACGGCCTGCCGCGCGTCGACTACGACCGGCAGCGCCACCAGCGCCAGATGATCCGCGCCCTGGCCCGCCAGGTGACCCGGGACGTGAGCACCGACCCGGGCAGGCTGCCGCGGGTCTTCGGCGCGCTCGGCGAATCACTGACCTTCACCGGCGGCGGGTACGGCCCGCTCGACTGGGCCGTGGCCCTGAAGAACCTCAACCTCGCCAAGCTGACCTCGATCACCCTGCCCGGCGGCCCCCTCTTCGAGAACGGCCGCTACCTGGGCGAGAAGCTGACCCCGGAGGCGCGTTCCTTCTTCGCCGCCGTCCGCGCCGACCGCGCCTCCCCCTTCCTCCTGGACCATCCCGCCTTCGTCGACCGCACCCCCTGACCGGCCCCGCGGGGAGTGTCAGTGGCGCCGGCTGCGGCGGGCGACCAGCAGACCGATGGCGCCGGCGGCCGCCGCCAGGGCCACGCCGGCGACGATCGCGCCGAGCGGGAGGCGACTCCCCGCAGCGGACGAGGCGGCCGGCGCCGTACCGGACGAGGGTGGTCCGGACGCCGTGGAGGACGTCACGGCCGGTTGCGGGGCGGCGTCCGGGCGGGGATAGCGGAGCAGGTCGGCGCGCTTCGCCTGCCCGGTCATCTCGGACACGGTGAGCAGGGCGCTGCCGTCCGCGGAGTAGGCCAGCGATTCACCCTGCGGCTCGTCCGGCAGCGCGATCGTCCGGGCCGCGCCACCGGTGATCGCCCCGACCAGGGCGTCCGCCGTCGGGCCCGCCCCGGTCCCGTCGCCGCCGGGCACGTCGAACTCGAAGGCGTCGGCGTAGGTCCGCAGCGCCGCCCGCCGCCCGTCCGGGCTCACCGCGCCACCGGTGACGACCAGGCGGCCCTTGAACCCGAAGGGGTTGCTGGTGGCGGTCACCGGGATCGCGAAGTCCCCGGCCCGGCGCAGCGGCGTCGTCGCCCCCGCCCGCAACGGCCCGGCCGGCACGTAGACACCCGCCGTGAACGGGTCCTTGGTCACCACGATCGGGATCCCGTCCCCGCCGACCAGCAGCGCTTCGGCGTCATGGGCGCCGTCGGGGTAGGACAACCGGAACAGCGTCGGCGCCGAGGCCCCCGGCGCCAGCCGCCACACCCCGACGTCGTCCCGGTTCTGCCCGTTGTCACCGATGTCGCCCACCCACAGCGTGCCGTCCGCGTCCCGCGCCAGGTCCTCGGTGTCCCGGGGGCGCGACGGATAGGCGACGGTACGGACAACCTTGCAGTTGCGGTTCAGGTAGAAGATCCGCCGCCCCGCCGCATCGTCCGCCCCGTCGTTGACCACCACGTACCCGTCGCGGTCCGCGACCAGACCGGAGATCTCCACCAGCCGCTCGTCACCGACCCGGCACGCCGTGTCCCCGGCGGCCCACGCCGCGGCGGCGAGGCCCGGGGCCAGGGGAGTGGCGGCCAGCGAGATGATCAGGGCCGTTCCGGCGGACAGCAGGGTCATCTCGCTCCTCGCGTTCGTGGCGGCCGGCCCGCCCCGCGTCCACCTTGCCATGCGAGCGCCAGGCGCGGCGCGGCCGCACAGCAAGCCCACAGGGCGCTCATGGGGAAGCCAGAAAATCGCAGGTCACGCTTTCGGCATGACGCAGATGGCACTCCCGATCGCATACCCGTCCGCCCGCCGCGCCGAGGTGGCCCCCGCCCCGCGGATCCGCTGGCGTCTCCTCGGCGCCGAGGCCGCCACGGCACTCGCCGTCAACCTCGGCCCGGTCACCCCGCATCCCGCACACCGTGCCGCCGACCGCGGCGTCATGGTCGCCGCCGCCCCGGGCGCCGTGGTCGCCGGCCCGGGGACGCGCCTCGTCGCCGTGCAGCCCTCGATCACCTCGTGGTGACGGCCCCCGCAGCGGGGAGAGGGGTGTGCGTACCGGAAAGAGGGTTACCGGTACCGTTCCGCAGTGCCCGACAGCCGCCCGAGAATGATCGCCGAACGTTACCGCCTGGTAGGCCAGCTCGGCCAGGGTGGCATGGGTCGTGTGTGGGCGGCCCGCGACGAGCTGCTCGACCGCGACGTGGCGGTCAAGGAGATCGTGCCGCCTGCCGGGCTCAGCGAGGCCGACCTGCGTACGCTGCGGGAACGCGCGATCCGGGAGGCCCGGGCGATCGCCATGCTGGACCAGCCCAATGTGGTCCGGATCTTCGACGTGGTCTTCGACGACGGCGATCCGTGGATCATCATGGAGCTCGTGCCGTCCCGGTCGCTGTTCGACACCGTCCGTGACGACGGCCCGATGGCCCCCGACCGGGTGGCCCGGATCGGCCTCGGTGTCCTCGCCGCCCTCCGGGCCGCCCACCGCGCCGGCCTGCTGCACCGGGACGTGAAACCCGGCAACGTCCTGCTCGCCCACGACGGCCGGGTGGTGCTCACCGACTTCGGTCTGGCCACCGCCGCGGGCGACGCCAGCATGACCGGCACCGGCGTGGTCGTCGGCTCCCCGCAGTACCTCGCCCCGGAACGCGCTCTCGACGGCGAGGTCGGCCCGGCCGCCGACCTGTGGTCCCTGGGCGCGACCCTCTACGCCGCCGTCGAGGGCCGCCCACCGTACGTCCGCTCGTCCCCGATGGCCACCCTCGCCGCCCTGGCCACCGAACTGCCGGACCCACCGGACCGCGCGGGCGTGCTGCGCCACACGCTCACCGCCCTGCTGCAACGCGACCCCACCGACCGCGCCGACGCCGAGACCACCCGCCGCCTCCTCCTCGCCGCGAGCGTCCCCGGCTCCCCACCGCCGCCCAACGCCCCGATCTACCCGGAGCCCACCTTCGCCACCCCGAAGCAGGCAGCCACCCCTGAGCCGGTCGCCATTGCGAAGCCGGCAGCCACCCCGAAGCCGGCAGCCATCCCCAAGCCGGTCGCCATCGCGAAGCCGGCCGTCGACCGGCAGACGCCCCCGGCGCGCCTCACGCCCGCTGTGGTGGCGGACAGGCCGGGCGCGCGGAACCGGGTGTGGCTGGCCGCGGCCGTCGGTGTGGTGGCGTTGCTGGTCACCGGCGGGCTGCTCGCGTACCTGATGTCCGCGGCGGCCGGGAGCGCCGGCTAGGCGGAGCGTTCGGCGGCGACGAGGGCCCGGACGGCGGGGGCCACGTCGCCGGCGAACTCGGCGATGGCCGTGGGGTCGTCGGTGGCGAGGATGAACGTGCTGACGCCGTGTTCCAGGGTGAGGCCGGCCAGGTCCTCGGCCCACTGTTCGGCCGGGCCGTTCAGGAAGGAGCGGCCGAACTGGCTGAAGGTCCCGTTGATGTTGAGCAGGCGGCGGATCCGGGCGGGATCGCGGCCGGCGTCCCGGGCGGCGGCGTCGATGTGCTCGTTGATCCCGGCGTAGGCGGAGGGGCCGTCCTCCAGGTACGACAGGGAGGGCAGCACCCCGTCGGCGGCCCGGCCGATGAGGCGCAGCATCCGTGGCTTGTACGCGCCGACCCAGATGCTCATGTCATGCGCCGGCGCCGGGCCGCGTTTCAACCCGTCCACCTGGTAATACGTTCCGCGGACCGCGACCGGTCCGGTCGCCGTGGCGTCCCAGACGGCCCGGATCACCGCGATCGCCTCGCCGAGCGCGTCGACCGACTGGCCGGCGCTCAGCCGCCGCGCCCCCATCGCCTCGATCCCGTCCCAGAACGCGCCCGCCCCGAGCCCCATCTCGATCCGCCCGCCGGTGAGCCGGTCCAGCGCGGCGTGGCTGCGGGCCAGCACGGCGGGTTGCCGCAGCGGCAGGCTGAGCACGTTCCCGCTCAGCCGGATCCGTGAGGTGCGCGCGGCCGCGTACGACATCAGGGTCCACGTGTCGTGGAACCGTGGCAGGTACGGATGGTCCTGGAAGGTGACCAGGTCGAGGCCGGCCTCCTCGGCGGCGACGGCCAGCTCGACCGCCTGGTGCACGGGCGCGGCGGTGGGCGTGACGAACGCACCGAAGAGAAGATCCTGTCCGTAATCGGTCATCGGGTCGCCGCCTTGATGTTGAAGTTGTCGCGGAACAGGTTGTCCGGGTCGTAGCGCCCCTTGAGCGCGCGCAGCCGCTCCAGGGTGGCCGGCGGGAACGCCTCGCCGACCCGGTCCGGGCCGGTCTCGAAGCTCAGGTAGAGACCGTCGAAGTACGGCCGCAGCCGATCCCACGCGGCGTCGACGCGCCGTGCCGACGAGCCCATGACGGCGACGGAGAAGTTGGCGTCGCGATGCGCGTAGGCGGTGGCGTCCGCGGGCACGTCGGCGACCGCCCCGCCGACGGTGCGGATCTGGAACCAGTGGACCGCGCCGCTGTTCAGCAGTTCGGTGGCGGCCAGGGCGAACTCGGGCGTGAGGTGCCTGATCAACCCGGACCGGGACACCGGCTCGCCCGCGCCCTGGTGATAGCCGCCGTCGGCGGCGTTGGAGATCACCGAGAGGTACGGGGTGAGCAGCACCTGCTGCTGGTACAGCGGCGCCACCGCCGCGATCGGCTGCAACCGCTCGATGATCGTCTCGGGGTCGTCGTGGTCGACGACCGCCAGCAGTTGCGCGACCATCGGCTGCCCGGCCCGGGGCGCCCCCATGATCAGCTGCCCGCTGACGTCGCGGGGCGCCTCCTCGATCGCCCGCCCCCACTTCACCAGCACCTCGGCCGGATCGTCGGCGGCCACCACGAGCTGCGCGAACCCGACGTCACCGACCTCGTACACCTCGAACTCGAACGACGTCACCACCCCGAAGTTGGCGCCCGCCCCGCGGACCGCCCAGAACAGGTCCGGGTTCTCGTCCGGAGAAGACGACGCGCGCACCACCGTCCCGTCGGCGAGGACCATCTCGACGGCGTGCAGGTGGTCGATGGTGAGGCCGTGCTCGCGGGCCAGCCAGCCGATGCCGCCGGCGGTGGCCAGCCCGCCGACGCCGACGCCGCCGTAGTCGCCGGAGCTCAGCGCCCACCCGTGCGGCGCGAGCGCTCTCGCCACGTCCATCCAGCGGGCGCCCGGCCCGACCCGGACCAGGCGGCGGGACGGGTCGAGGATCTCGATGTCGTTCATCGCGGCGAGGCTGAGCACGATCCCGCCGTCGTTGGTGGACCGGCCGCTGATGCCGTGCCCGGCGCTGCGCAGCGCGAACGGCACACCCGGATGCGCGCGGGCGAACGCGAGCGCGTCCACCACCTCCGCCGTCGTCCGGGGCCGCAGCACGACGCCGGGGGAGCCACCGCGCAGGTAGGTCGAACGGACCCGCGCGTAGTCCAGGTCGCCGGGCTCGACCGCGGTCTCGGCCAGGCTCGCCGGGATCGCCTCGTAGTCGATGCCGGGACGGCGCTTGGCCCGTACCGAGGAAGGTCGGCAGACGGGCGGACCGGAACCCTCCCGCAACCGCTCCCACGACGTCAGCGGCGCCGGGTCGTCCGCCTCGACCAGGAAGGTGTCCGCGCCGAGCGCGAGGAGCTCGTCCGGGCCGAGGCCCGGCCCGACGATCAGGATCCTGTGGATCTCCGCCCCGTCACGGCCGGCTTCCACCGCGGCGTCTTCCAGGATCTTGTACGCCGTGGCGAGCTCACCCGCCCCCAGCCGCGACAGGTCCGCCATCCAGCCGTCGGCGACCCGGCCCGCCCGGCGCAGGTCCTCCGGATCGTTCCCGGTCAGCCACACCGGGACGCGGTGGGCCGGCAGCGGCCCGCGCTGTGCCCGCGGCACCCGGTGACGCTCGCCGAGGTAGCGCAGCGGCCCCGGCTCGCCGGCATCGAGGACGCCCCGCACGATGTCGGTCACCTCGGCCACATGATCGCCGGTCAGCGCCACCGCCAGGCGCCCGCCGGAGAGCAGGTCGAGGCTGGCCGCGGCCCGCCCGAGCACGGCCGGCTCCCACCCCGCCGCGTCGACGGCCGTGGCCAGCCCGATCCGCTCGGTGTGCCCGGCGATCCAGCTCAGCAGCGTCCAGGCGTCGCCGTCCGGCTGATCCCGCACCAGCGCCAGGTCATAGCCGAGCTCCTCGGCCCGGCGTGCCTGCGCCACCGAGGTGACCAGCGCACCGAACCGCAGCCGATGTCCCATCCCGGCCATCCCCTCGAGAATCGTGTGTCCCTCGTTGATACCTCAAGACTCACGTCACGGCCTGTGAGGCCGATTACCTCACCGTGACCGTCGTCCCGTCGTTGCGCCGTGACCCCGTGCTGATCGCCGTGGCCCTGGTGGCGCTGCTGTCGTCGTCGACCGCACTGGCCGACACCGGCGGCCGGGTGATGGGGGCGGTGATCTGGCCGGCGCTGGTGGGGCTGTGCGCGGTGACGGCGGCCGACGGGTTCCGGATCGGGCGGGCCCCGCACACCACCGGCGCCGAACGGCGGATGTGGGGTTCGGTCTGCCTCGCCGCGACCGTCTTCATGGTCAGCGACGCCTGGCAGTTCGGGGTGTTCCTGCGCGAGCCGGACAGCATGGCGGCGTCGATCGGCGGCCCGGCGTACAGCGCCGGCATCTTCGCCGGCACCGTCTGCCTGGTCTGGTCGCTGCTGGTGATGCCGCTGGACTACGGCACCCGGCGCGAACGGGTCCGGTTCCTGCTGGATGCGGCGACCGTGCTGGTGTTCGCGGCCACCCTGGGCGGCTATTTCACCGTGACCGCGGGCGCGGCCGGGGTGGCGGGGGCGGGCCGGTGGATCTCGCTGCTGTTCGGCCCGGCCATCTACATGGTGGCGGTGTTCGCCCTGGTCAAGCTGCTGCTGATGCCGGTGAAGCCGTTCGCTCCGCTGGCCGGCGCGCTGCTGTCCCTGGCCGCGACGCTGGAGGGCGCGGCCACCGGGTTCCGGCCGCTGCTGATCGAACACGGCCACATCCCCTGGCAGCAGGGCGCCACCGTGGTCGCCGTGGCGGCGCTGACCGCGGCCACCCGGGTCCAGTTCCTGCAGATGCGGGCCGGCACGTCGAGCGCGCCACGGACCCGCCGCCGCCCGTACAGCCTGCTGCCGTACGCGGCTGTCGCCGGGACGTTCGCGCTGCTCATCGGAGTTCTCGTGGTGGACGGCTGGCAGCCGGCCACGTGGATCGCGGTCGGCGGCGCGGCCGGTGGCTCGGCGCTGGTGGTGGTGCGGCAACTCGCCGCGTTCGCCGACAACGCCCGCCTGGTGACGATGCTCGACGCGAAGGTCGCCGAGCTGCACAGCCTGCTCGCCGAACGGGACCGGCTCGCCGCGGAACTGGAGCATCGGGCGTTCCACGACGCGCTGACCGGCCTGGCCAACCGGGCGCTCTTTCAGCGGCGCCTGGCCTCCGCCGGTGGCGACCGGGCGGTGCTGCTGCTCGACCTGGACGGGTTCAAGCCGGTCAACGACACCTACGGCCACGCCGCCGGGGACGCCGTGCTGACCGCCGTCGCGGTGCGGCTGCGCGCGCACGCCGGCCCGGGCGATCTGGTCGCCCGCCTCGGCGGGGACGAGTTCGCGCTGCTCACCGCCGGGCCGCTGACCGGGGCCGAGGCCCGGGAGAGGGCGGCGGGCATCGCGGCGGCGATCGCGGTGCCGATGACCGTTCTCGGTCAGGAGGTACGGGTCGGCGCAAGCGTCGGCGTCGCCACCGGCCGGGCCGGGCGCAGCGGCGACGCGCTGGTGCACGAGGCCGACCTCGACATGTACGCGCGCAAGGCCGGCACGGTCCGGGTCCGCCCTGAACCGGTGCGGGCAGGTGGGCCGCCGGTCACCCCGATTCCCGCGGCGCCGCACCCCCGAGACGGGACGCGCGGCGAACCCTGAGGCGGCTCCGGGTCTTCTCGTCCTGACGGATGGTTCCGCCACCGGAACGGTCGATGACGATCGAGGGCAGGCCGCGCAGTCGCGCGGCGTCGAGAAGGGATCCCGCGTGCGTATCCGATCGATCTCCGCCGTTCTCGCCCTCACCCTGCTGTCCCTGGTCGTGGCCGCCCCCGCCGGAGCCGCGCCACCCCGCGACGAACTGCGCAAGGATCTCCGGGCCGTGGTCGCCGCCGGGGCGACCTCCGCAATCGCCGAGATCACCGGCCCGTCCGGCACCCGGCGGGCCGCGGCCGGGGTCGCCGAACTGGGCCGCCCCACGCCGGCGCCGGTCGGCGGGCGCTTCCGGATCGGCAGCGTCAGCAAGACGTTCCTGGCCACCGTGGTGCTCCAGCTGGCGGCCGAACGGCGGCTGACCCTGGACGACACGGTCGAGCGGTGGCTGCCCGGCATCGTGCCGGACGGGGACGGGATCACCCTGCGGCAGCTGCTCGACCACACCAGCGGGCTGTACAACTACACCGCCGCGCTGGACCTGTCCCCGGCCGGCTGGCTGCCGCAGCGGTACCGCTCGTGGGACCCGGCTGAACTGGTCGCGCTCGCCACCGCGAAACCGCCGCTGTTCGCGCCCGGCACCGACTGGTCGTACTCGAACACCAACTACGTGCTGCTCGGCATGGTGGTGAAGGCGGCGACCGGCAGGCACTACTCGACCGAGATCCAGCGGCGGATCATCGGGCCGCTGGGCCTGCGGCAGACCGAGTCACCGGGGGAACGGGTGCGGATCAGCGGCCCGCACGCACACGGCTACCTGCCGGTCGGCCCGGCGGGCGCCGAGAAGCCGGTCGACGTCACCTCGTACAACCCGAGCATCGCCGACGCGGCCGGCGACATGATCTCCAGCACGGCCGATCTCAACAGGTTCTTCCGGGCCCTGCTGGGCGGGCGCCTGCTGCCGCCCGCCCAGCTCGACGCGATGACCACGATGCGGACGGTGGCGCCGGGAAGCGGCTACGGCCTCGGGCTGGAGACCACCACGCTGTCCTGCGGCATCACCCTGTACGGCCACGGCGGCGGCATCTTCGGCTACGCCACCAACACGCTGCACACCCGCGACGCGAAACGGCAGCTCAGCATCTCGGTCACCCCGTACGTCGGTGACCCGGGAGCCGCCTTCGAATCCCTGATCGACAACGCCTTCTGCTGACCCGGTCCCCATCCGTGTGCCGAGTCCGGCCGTCCTACACGCCCGAACTCGACACACGGATCGCCGGCCGGGACCGTCAGCGGACCTCGATGACCAGCCGGTCGGTGCCCGGGACGGGGTGGACGCCCGGGACGGTCAGGTCCGGGAGAGCGGTGAAAGCGGCCTCGGGCAGATCCAGCTCCAGGACGCCGTCACCGGGCTGCCGGACGGCGTACGCCGCCGCCGGGATCAGCTTCACCCGGGTGCGGTCGTCGCCGTCCAGCCACAGCTCCCGGCCGTACGGAAGACGATCCTTCACCCCCGCCGGCACCTGCGGCGCGTTGATCTCCTTGAAGCTCAGCCGGATCGTGCCGTCCTCGTCGGCGGACCACCGGAAACCGGCGATCATCAGCATGCCGGTGGACGAGCCGTCCCGCTCCCGGCCGGCCTCGGCCGCGGCCCGGATCACCGGGTCGTCAAGCGCCGACGGCCGGTCCAAGTCGGTGACCAGCAGCGGATTGCGCTCCGCCAGCAGAGCGAGCAGACCCTCGGCGTGCCATTGGCGGACCGCGTCGTACTCGTCCGTGGTCAGCCCCACCACCTGCAGGAACTGCAGCCGCCCGTGCGGGGTGGCGATGGTGCCGAGCTCCGGGTCCTCGGCGAAGGTGATCGCCGTCATCAGGGTGTCGTGATCCTGCCGCAGCGGCCCGTTGGCGTTCAGGTGATGGAACGGCTCGAACCAGTTGCCGCTGCCGAAGACGTACCGGGCGAGGTTCTGCAGCAGGTTCGCCGCCCAGTACGGCACCTCCGTCTCCCCGGCGGCGCGGGCCACCCGCATGGTGAACTCGAATCCCCAGCCCGACTCCTCGGTCTCCTCCGCGTCCTCGTCACGCTCGTACAGGTCACTCATCCCGTAGGTGACGATGTGCCAGTGCGGCACCGGCTCCTCCCGCGGGTAGAAACTCATCCCGTCGATCGGGTCGGGGCCGCCCAGCGCGTACTTGATGATCGTGCCGAAGTGCTGCGGCTCGACATCGGGGTAGAACTCGTCGAGGCGGGCCGTGATGGCGTCCCAGCCCGGGGTGTCAGACGTCATCGCGGAATGAGATCACACTCGGCGGGAAGCCGCGCGACCGCTCGTTATGCTGGCGCGGCAGCAGAACGGCGGACATCTTCGAGGAGTGGCTTGGTGCGCACGACCGTGCAGGACGTCGCGCGTGCGGCCGGAGTCTCGGTGTCGACGGTGTCCCGGGCGCTCACCGGCGGCGCGGTCAGCCCCGCCACCCGGGAAGCCGTCGTCGCCGTCGCCCACCGGCTCGGTTACCAGCCCAACCGGGCCGCCCGGGGACTCATCACCGGGCGTACCGGAAACCTCGGCCTGATCGTCCCCGACCTGCGCAACCCGTTCTTCGCCGACGTGGCGAAAGGCGTCACCGCCCGGGCCCGCGCGGTCGACTGCGGCGTGTTCATCAGCGACACCGACGAGGACCCCGTCGCCGAACTGGAGGCCGTCGCGACACTGCGGCACAACACCGACGGCATCCTGCTCTGCTCGCCCCGGTCCACCGACACCCAGATCCTCGAGGCCGCCGACCCGCGCACCACCGTCCTGCTGCACCGGCGGGTACCCGGCATGACATCGGTCGTCGCCGACATCGTCGACGGCATCCGGCAGGCCGTCCGGCACCTGCTCGCCCTCGGGCACCGGCGCATCGCGTTCGTCTCCGGCCCCGACGGCTCCTGGGCGTCCCGGCAGAGGATCAGCGGCCTCGACGAGTTCACCCGCGAACCCGGCCTCGAGATCCTGCCGGTCGGATCGGTCGCGCCCACCTTCGACGGCGGAGTGCTCGCCGGAGACCTCGTCCTGGCGAGCCCGGCGACCGCGGTGCTCGCCTACAACGACCTCGTCGCAACGGGGCTGCTGCACCGGCTCGCCGCGCGCGGCGCGGTCGTCCCCGACCGGATGAGCGTGGTGGGGTACGACGACGTCAGCCTCGCCGGCATGAGCCACCCCCCGCTGACCAGCGTCGCCGTCCCGAAAGACCGGGCCGGCGCGATCGGCCTCGACCTGCTGCTCGGCCGCGCCGGCACCGTCACCGCCGAACACGGCGCCGAAGTCATCCTGCCGACCACCCTGGTCGTCCGCGCCTCCACCGGCGTCGCCCCGACCTGACAGCCACCCCCGAACGGCCACGGGGACGAGGCGTGCCGA
>NZ_BOMZ01000082.1 GCF_016862455.1 Actinoplanes utahensis | reverse complement strand
TGCCCGGAACCGCGGTCAGGACCCCGTCGTCCAGCCGGTACTCCCGGTACCCCAGGAACGTGAAGTGATCGTCGGCCAGCCACTTGAGCAGCTCGATCGCGTCGGTGACGTCCTTGTCGGGAACCGGAAGCGGGTCTCGGGAATGGGGTGACGCGGACAGCCCGTCGGCGATCGCCACGGCGCGCTGGCGCATCCGCGGCCAGTCCTCCACCGCGTCCCGGACGTCGGTGAGTACTCGTTTGATGTCTTTGAGCAGTCCCTCCCGGGCCTCCGGGCGGCGCACCGGGTCGATCTCGATCCGGATCCAGCATTCCACCAGGTCGCCGTCGATGGCGTCGTCCGGCTCCACGTCGGGCTCCAGCTGGGCGAGCGTGCCGAGCGGCTCCCGGCGCACCACGATCAGCGGGTGCACCGTCAGGTAGATTTGCAGTCCGTAGGCGATGAGCAGGGAGATCACCGAGTCCAGCAGGAACGGCATGTCGTCGAATACGATTCTCAGGACACTGCGGCCCTGCGCTCCGGCCGGCTCGGTGACGGCCAGTTTCAACTCACCGGGCAGCCGGTCGCCGGCAAGCTCGCGGTGTTCCGCCGCGGCCGCGAGCATCTCCTCGGGTGTGTAACCGACCAGTTCCTCGTCGGGCGCGAACCGCCAGAAGCGGCTCACCAGCGACGCGGTCGTGTGGTCCTCCCCCGCCAGGTCGACGGCCTGCGCCACCAACCGGTCCGCATTGGGCAACGGCTCGTCGAGCTCGTCGTCGTGCCGGGATTCCGGCTCCGTGAGGCTCACGACGACACGATTCCGAGCAGGCTGTCGCCCTCTTCCACCAGGCCCAACTCCCGGCATCTCAAACCGAGATTGTGAAGAACGCGTGACAATGATTCCCGGCCCGACCCGGATTCTCGGCAGCGGCGCGCGAGATCGGCCGCCTCGCGAGCCAACGCATAAGCTCCTCCCCGGTCGTCCATCAGGGAAAGCCCGATCGATCTCATGGCGAGCAGATCCGCGAGATCGGTATCCGCCGGTTCCGCCTCTGCCGCCGAAGTGTCCTCGGTGATCATGTCGATGGCCTGGATCGCCTCCTCCGGCTGATTCAGCAGAAGATGCCCGTGTGCCATGTTGGCGACGGCGGACACCATTATCCGCTGGTGCGCCGACGATTTCCGCCCGGTCGTGAGCCGTTGCAGTTCCCACGCCTCGCGGGCGGCCGCCACCGCCTGATCCGGACGGCCCGCCGCCAGATGACGTGCGGCGATGTTGCTGAGCGCCGCCGCCAGGTTCGGCCGCCACACCGCGGGGTTCGCCTCGTGCAGACGCCGGTACAACGCGACCGACTCGCCGCCCGCGACCGATGCCGCCTCTTCGTCACCGGCCTCGGCCCAGCGGACGCCCAGACGATTCATCGACTCCGCCAGGTCCGGCAGCCAGACGGCCGGCGCGGTCTCCGCGTTCTTGCGGCTCAGGATCTCGGCTTCCAGGGCCACCGCGAGGGCGATGTCCGCCTGCCCGGTCCGCGCGAGCAGGTCACTGAGCACGTGCAGCGCGGCGACGAGTTCCGCCTGCCACCGTGGCGAGTGCGAGGCGAGTTCGCAGTAGATCGAGGCGGCGTCCTCCATCGCGAGGAGCGCATCCCGGTTTCGGCCGACCGAGGGCAGTTGCACTCCGAGGTTGTGCAACGAGGTCGCCAGGTACGGCAGCCAGATAACCGGATCATGCTCGTTCAGCCGCCGGTAGATGTCGGCGGCGCCCTCGGCGTCCTTGACGGCCCGGCCGGTCTGTCCCAGGCCGGAGTGCGCGAACGCGGCGGCGTTCAGGGCACCCGCATAGGCGGCGAGCACGGACTCGGATTCCAGGCCGGCGCCTTCCGAACCGACCTCCTGCGCCTCCTCGGCGTACGCCAGTGCGGTCACGAAGTCACCGGCGGCCGCGATGCGCGTCGAGAGCGCGGCCAGTGCCTCCACCAGTGCTCCCCGGTTCTCCATGGACGGACCGCCGGCCAGCCCGCTCCGGACCATGCCGACCCACGTCTGCTGAACCTCACGGGCGAGATCGATCAGCGCGGAGTGGAACGGCGGCAGGCTCTTGACCATCTGCTGGACGACGGCACGATCCGCCCTCGTCACCGCCTGCCGGGCCGCCTCGGTGACGGGTGACGGCCGCCCGATCGACTCGGCCACGAGGACCGCGGCAGGCAGGAAGGCATCCGGGCGCCTGGCCAGCAGGCCGCGGATGACGAACTCGACGCCCTCCCTGGTCCGTGTGGCGGTGGCCGTCCGATCGTCGAAACCTCCGGTGCGCGACAGCACCGTGAGAACGTGCGCGGCATCGTGGACGGCGACGCCGGGCAGCAGCGCGATCATCTGGGCGCAGGACCTCTCCCGACTCGGCGATCGGTCGATCACATAGGCGACGAGGGCCTCGGCGAGCCGGTCCGGCAGCAGACTCCCCCAGTGGAAGCCCGGCGACTCGCTCGGGTAGAGGCCGGCCAGCAGTTCGGTCAACCGCTCCACCGAGACCGGCAGTCCCGCCCCCTCCAGACAACCGGCGACCGCGGCCTCGGCACTCTCGACGTCCCGAGCGCGCACCAGCGTCGGCACCACGAGCAAGCGGCTCAGAAGCAGATCATCCATTTCCAACCGCACGTCACGCTGTTGCAGGGCCCGGTGCCAGTACCTCAGCTCGTGCAACAGGACGGCGGGCAGCGGTTCCGGCGGAGGCGTCGGATCGAAAGGGCCGCTGAGCACCGTGGCCAGGGCGGCCGCCTGGATGTCCAGGGCTCGCATGTCGGAGGTGGGCTCGAATCGCGGACCGGCTTCGGCAGCGGCTCCGGTCGGGATCTCTTCGCGGAAGCGCTGGTACGCGGTGTGGAACATCTCCGTGGCGGCCCGGCGCGAGAACGGTTTCAGGTCCACCGGCGACGGGTCGAGCACGCGCATCGCCGCCGAGCTGTACGGCAGGGTCTCCCACCAGGTTCCTCCGGAACGCGCCAGCAGCACGATCCGCACGCGTTCCAGATGTGTGCCAGGTATCCGTTCGAGAAGGTCGCGCAGCGCACGGATGCGGGTCTCGGCGTAGTCCACCGCGGCGAAGACCCGCAGCCCGGCGTCGACCACCGCCCGGATCTGCGAGGTGAGCTCCCCAAGGTACTCGTCACCGGTGACGACACCGGAGACCCAGCCGTCCTCGTGGAGTTCGGCGGCCAACTCCAGCGCGAGGCGGGTCTTGCCGACGCCGCCGGGCGCGCACACCAGACGGACCGCCGGACCGCCGGGGGCCGCGGTCTGGCACCAGGTGAGCAGCTCGTCGTATTGTCCGGGCCGCTGGTAGGGGACGACATGATGTGCCGACTCGAGCCACCAGGACGGCCGCGGGTTCGCAGGCACGGGCACCGAGTCCAGTTTCGGCAGACCGCCGAACACCGACAGGGTCGCGGCCCGGAACCGGTCGCTGTCCGCGCCATGGCCGACCCAGCCCGGAGTCCCGGGCCTCGCGGTGACCTCGACACGATTGACCTGGAAGATGAGGTTGCTGCTGCCGAAGACGCTGTTCGGTGAGCTGATCACACTCACGTCACGAAACGAGGCGCCCGGAGTGGATGCCTCGTTCGTCTCGCCGGGCCGGTGACTCACCGCGGCCTATCGCTGCACGGTGGTCTGGCCTGCCGACCCGGCCTTCGCGGGTGCGGAGGCGGCACGGTCCCAGAGCCAGGTCCCACCGACGACTGCCACGGCCACGATCAGGCTGACGACGGCGGCGAGCAGGCCGTTACGGCGGCCCGCGACCGCGGTGCCGCCCTCCCCGGGCGACGCGGCGTTGCCGGAGCCGATCTGAACGACGTTGCGCTCACCGACAGCGGACAGCGGCGAGTCAGTGATCGTGACGTTCTCGAATCGGCCCGCGGGCGGGGCGCTCGGCGGCGGTCCGGCCGGCGCCGGGGAACGCTTGTCGAACCAGGTCACGACGGCGAGACCGACACCGATGACGACCAGGCCCCCGAGGAGCGCCCAGGTGAATTTCGTGGTGATCTTGTTGACGATCACGCCGGACACGATCGTCAGAGCGACGGTGAACACGATGTTCAGCCACAACGCGGTTCTGCTCACGACGCCACCTTCCCGCGACAGTGTCCCGACTGTAGCGGGATCAATGGATCATCCGTACGTCACCGGTTGCCCGCTCGCGGCCGCCCGGATAGAAGTCGTAGGACTGTCCATCACGAAGGGATCACCATGGCCGCGGATCTGAAGGACCTTCCTCAGCGGGTGCTCACCCCGCTCGCCGGATTCACCACCGCGGCGGGCGCCCGGGTTCTGGAGCGGGCGAACGATCCCCAGTGGGCTCAGTCGCTGGGCCCACTGGTGGAGAGCGGGCGAAGCATCCTCCTGCTGCTGCGCCGGTCGTCACGGGCGGCGCGGATCGAGACGGCGGTGACCGACTTCGCGGAGAACCCACAGAGCCCGTCGAACGCGACGGCACTGCTCGCGGCGATCGGGCAGGTGGTCGAGCGGGACGCCGCTCTGGCGGACGCCCTCACCGCGCTGGTCGAGAAGGCGCCAGGACCGGAGACGCCCGGATTCACCAACGTCACGGTGCTGAACTCGCCGCACTCGATCGTGGGAAACAACAACACCTCCATCGTGGGCCTGAGCCCGGAGGGCAAGTGAATCGGCGCGAAGCGGGCAGTCACGTCCGGCCTGTGCCGACCTTGGGCATCGAGGCGTATCGTTTGGCTGCATTTGCCACCGATACGGGGGATCATGGCGATGAGGAGACTGACCGCCGTTTTCATGGTCGTCGTCCTGTTGATCGCAGGCTGTGGGGATTCCGGCGACTCCACCGAGAACGGTTCCGACAAGGTCACCTATCTGACCGCGTTCGGGGCGGTGGGACGGGACGCCTTCGCCTGGGTGGCCCAGGAGAAGGGATACTTCCGCGACGCCGGGCTCGACGTCACCATTCAGCTCGGCGCCGCCACCGGGGAGAACATCAAGGTGCTCAGCGCCGGGCAGGCGCAGTTCGCCAACGTGGACCTGACCGGCGCGTGGATCCTGGCGGGCAAGGGTCAGGCCCCGGACATCCGGGCGTTCGCCGCGGTGCACCAGCGGACCCTCGTCTCGATCATCGCGCTGGAGGGCGCCGGCATCACCGCGCCGAAGAACCTGGAGGGCCGCAAGCTCGGCGCGGCGACCGGCTCGGTGAACCAGCTGCTCTTCCCCGGGTACGCGAAGCTGGCCGGGATCGACGAGAGCAGGGTGGAATGGGTCAACGCGCCACCCGCTCAGCTGCCGGCGCTGCTGGCCAGCGGCCGGGTGGACGCGCTCAGCACGTTCCTGATCGGGGCGCGGGGCATCGAGAAGGCGGCGGGCGGCAGGAAGTCGGTCGTCCTGCCGTACAGCACGTTCCTGCCGGGGTTGTTCGGCAACGGCCTGATGGCGTCGACAGCGGTGGCCCAGGATGATCCCGACCTGGTCCGCCGGTTCCGGGACGCGGCCCTGAAGGGGCTGCGATACAGCCTGGACCATCCGGAGGAGGCCGCACAGATCCTGAAGAAGGCGCAGCCGACCGCCGACGTGGCGGCCGCCGTCGGGGAGATCACCCTGATGGCGCCGGCGGTGGACCCGTCCGGGGCGATCGACCGGACCCGGGTCGCCGACGCGCTCGCCACCCTGGAGACCAACGGCCTGATCCCGCCCGGCCTGACCCCGGAGTCGGTGGTCGACTTCGCGGTGGCGCCGACGGCATGAGCGCCGCCTACTCCTTCGACAACGACGACCCGGCGGCGGAGCTGCGCCACGATCTGCTCGCCGGGATCCTGGACCCGTTCACGTTCGACCGGCTCGGCGCGGCCGGCGACCTGACCGGGCTGCGCTGCCTGGAGGCCGGGGCCGGGGGCGGCAGCGTGGCGCGCTGGCTGGCGGCCCGGGCCGGGCCGGGCGGGCACGTGCTGGCCACCGACGTCAATCCGCGGCACATGCCGGTCGATCAGGGGTACGTGGTCCGCCGTCACGACCTGACCACCGAGCCGATTCCGGAGCCGCCGTGGGATCTGATTCACGCGCGCCTGGTGCTGGCCCACCTGCCGGGCCGGGAGCGGATTCTGGCACGTCTCGCCGAAGGCCTCGCCCCGGGCGGGATCCTGCTGATCGAGGACTGGCTGTCGGCGTACCCCGGCGTGGTCCTGGCCGCGCCCGACGCGGCCGCGAGCGAACTGGTCGAGCGGTACCACCGCATCCTGGTGAGCCGGCTCCTGCCGGCCAACGGCGCCGATCCCGCCTGGGCGGGCCGGGCCCACGCCGCGATGCTGGCCGCCGGCCTGACCGGGGTGACCACCGAGATCCGCGCCGGGTCGTGGGCCGGTGGCACCGCGGGCGCCCGGCTGATCGCCGTGAACGTGGCGCAGGTGGGCGCCGGGCTGCGCGCGACCGGGTTCACCGACGCCGAACTGGACCGTCTCACCGAGCTCGCCGGGGATCCGCGGCTGGTGATCCGCAGTCACTTCACCTATTCCACGATGGGCCGCCGCCGGTGACCCGGATCCGTTCCGCGGGCCTGCCGCTGCTGGGCGCGGTGACCGCCCTCGCGATCTGGTGGGCGGGCACCGTGGTGTTCGGGATCCGGCCGTTCTTCCTGCCCGCCCCACCGGACATCGTCGCCGCGTTCCGGCGGGAACCGGCGTACCTGCTGCGCGAGGCCGGTTCCACGGTCGCGGTGACGGTCACCGGATTCGGCATCGCGGTGGTGACCGGCCTGCTGCTGGCCATGGTCCTGACCGCTTGGCGGGCCCTGGAACGGGCCACCCTGCCGGTGCTCGTCGCACTCAACTCGGTGCCGAAGGTGGCGGTCGCGCCGCTGCTGGTGGTGTGGCTGGGTTTCGGCGCCCAGCCGAAGATCGTGCTGGTCGTGCTGATCTGCTTCTTCCCGGTGGTGGTCGCGACGATGGCCGGGCTCACCTCCACCCCGGTGGAGCTCAGCGAGCTGAGCCGGTCACTGTCGGCGAGCGTCTGGCAGGCGTACGTCAAGATCCGGTTGCCGTGGGCGCTCCCGCAGATGTTCGTCGGCCTGAAGGTCGGCATCTCCCTCGCCGTGATCGGCGCCGTCGTCGCCGAGATCAACAATCCGACCGGCGGGCTCGGCGCGGTGATCGTGCTGTCCGGGACGTCGTTCGACACCCCGCTCGCGTTCGCCGCCATCGCCCTCCTGGCGCTGCTCAGCACCGCCCTGTTCTATCTGGTGGCCGGTCTGGAACGGCTGCTCGTGCCCTGGGCCAGGGCGATCAGCGGATGATCGTGGTGGAGCGGGTGTCGCGGACGTTCCCGGCCCGGTCCGGCAGCGTCGCCGCGCTGCACGAGATCGATCTGACCGTGGCCGAGGGCGAGTTCGTGGCGGTCATCGGCCGGTCCGGGTGCGGCAAGTCGACCCTGCTGCGCCTGATCGCCGGCCTGCTCGAACCCACCTCCGGCACCATCACCGTCACCGGCCGGGCGGTGCGCGCGCCGAGCCGCGAGGTGGCGCTCATGCAGCAGCAACCGGCGCTGCTGCCGTGGCGTACCGCCCTCGGCAACGTGCTCCTGCCGGTCGAGATGGCGCGGCAACCACGCGCCGAGGGCGCCGTGCGGGCCCGCGAGTTGCTCGACGCGGTCGGTCTGGCCGGCTTCCACCACCGTCATCCGTACGAGTTGTCCGGCGGCATGCAGCAGCGGGTCGCCCTGTGCCGGGCCCTGATCCAGCGGCCCCGGGTGCTGCTGATGGACGAGCCGTTCTCCGCGCTCGACGCCCTGACCCGCGAGGACATGGCCGCCCAGTTGCAGGCGCTGCACCTGGCCCGCCCCGCCACCACCGTCTTCGTCACCCATTCCATTCAGGAGGCGGTCCTGCTCGCCGACCGGGTCGCGGTCCTCTCCCCACGGCCGGGCCGGGTCCGCGAGGTGCTCACGATCGACATCCCGCGGCCGCGGTCCCTGGGCCGCAGCGCCGCCCTGCCCGCGGTCGCCGAGTGTGTCGCCCACCTGCACGACGTCCTCGCCGAATCCGGCGACGACTGATCGGCATCCCGGTCGTCCCGGTCGTTCCGCGACAGCTTCCGTCGGGGTCGGGTTCTCGGTGGTGGGGTGTCTCGTTCGGCCGGTCCCGTCAGCGGGGGATCCTGTCCGGCTGGTCGTCAGGGCTGTCTCGGGGCGGCCAAGACAGCCGTGACAACCAGCCGGACGTTCGGCGCGACGATCCGGCCGCTGCCGGGACCGCACGAGACTCAGTGGCTGAAGCGGGCCGGAGACGGGACGTGGAACGGGGTTGCGAGCCGGGACGGCGCCAGCCGTCCCGGCGGGTGTGGGTCAGGGTGCCCAGGGGGCGGCGAGGATCCAGGTGCTGTCGGCGGTCAGGGTCTGCGGGCGGCCGAAACCGGAGCCGGCGCCGCCGGAGGCGATGTACGCCTGTGCGTCGTAGTGCCGCAGGAAGGCGCCGGGGAAGTTCAGCGATTCCAGCGTCACCCCGGTTCCGGACAGTCCGGGCCGGGCGCAGAACGTGGCGTCGGCCGCGAACAGTGCCGTCCCGTCGTCGGCGGCGAGCCGGATCCGGCTGTCGGCGTGCCTCAGGTATCGGCCCGGGTAGTTGACCGATTCCAGCGAGTAGCACGACGACTCGCCGAGGCCACGCCGGACGGTGAAGGTCGCGTCCTGGTGGAGCAGGGCGCTGCTGCCACCGTCGACGACCTCGGTGTAGCCGAGCCCACCGGCGTGCCGCAGGTACCGGTCGGTGAAGCCCCATGTGGTGACCCGCAGCGACCGCCGCACGTCGGTGGGCAGCGGCACCGAACTCCGCCACAGCGCCGGCGCCGACACGTTCCAGGTGGCGTCGGCGGTGAACGTCCCGCCGGTGTTCGCGTCGATGCGCACCTGGCCGCCGGCGTGCCGCAGGTATCGGCCGGGCTGGTCGGCGGCTTCGAGGGAGATGCCGCCGGGGGCGAGGCCGGGCCGGGTGCACCAGGTGGCGTCGGCCGCGAACGTGCCGCCGGTGTCACCGTCGACGCGGACGATGCTGTCGGCGTGCCGCAGGTACCGGCCGGGGTGGTTGACCGAGACGAACGAGTAGCAGTGGGGGTCGGACAGCCCGGCGACGGTACGGAAGGAGGCGTCCTGCCGTGCCGTGTCACCGCTGATCACGTCGGTGCGGACCAGGGAGTCGGCGTGCCGCAGGTGCCGGTCGGTGAGCCCGGCGTTGGTGACCTGGAACGACCGGACGTGCCCGAGGGTGAGCGGCACGGCGGCGTTCTCGTTGCGGGACGCGGCGATCAGGTCGGTGTGGGCGGCCCGCACCAGGTTCGTGTCGACCTTCTGGATGCGGCGGTCGTACGTGAGGAGGCCGTTGTATTCGCCTTCGACGTCGGTGATCTCGGTGTACACGTACGCCGAAAGGCCTTTGACCGTCATCAGTCGCCGCACGTCCCGCACCATGCCCGTGTAGCGGTCGTTGAGCTGCGCGTTGCTGTCGACCTGCTCGTAGGCGAAGAACTGCCCGTTGGGGCTGTGCTCGTGGCCGGGGGTGCGCAGGCCGATGCCGCCGAACTCGCCGAGCACCGACACGCGGGTCGCCGACGGCAGCGGGGCGTCCGGGCCGGTGTAGACGTGCCAGTCGATGATGTCGCCGGTCCCCGGGTCGCCCTTGGAGACGCAGCAGTTGTAGCCGGAGTGCGCGTCGACCAGGCGAGTCGGGTCGTAGGTCTTCAGGTCACGGGTGATCCGCTGGGTGTCGGCGAGGTTCCACTCGCCCCAGCCCTCGTTGAACGGCACGTAGGTGACGACCGACGGGAACGCCCGGTGCTCGTCGACGATCTCCCGGGCCTCGGTCTCGAACTGGGCGATCTGCGCGGCCGTGCGGTTCTGGTCGAAGGCCGGGGTGGACGGGATGTCCTGCCAGACCAGCAGGCCGAGCCGGTCGGCGTGGTGGTACCAGCGGGCGGGTTCGGTCTTGATGTGCTTGCGGACCATGTTGAAGCCCAGGTCCTTGTGTTTCTGCAGGTCGAAGGCGAGCGCCGCGTCGGTGGGCGCGGTGTAGATCCCGTCCGGCCAGAAGCCCTGGTCGAGGGTTCCGATCTGGAACACGAACTCGCCGTTGAGGGTCGGCCGCAGCACCCCGCCGACCAGCTTGGTGCCGACCTCGCGCATGCCGAAGTAGCTGGTCACCTGGTCGACGGTGGCCCCGGCGCCGTTCCGCAGCGAGACCCGGAGGTGATAGAGGTACGGGTCGTCGGGCGACCACAGCCGGGCGTTCGGCACCGGGACGGTGAAGTCGGTGAAGCCGCCGGTCGCGCTGCCCACCACGGTGCCGCCGGCGAGGGACTCGGCGAATACGCTGTGCCCGCTGACGTCTCCGCGCGTGAAGACCCGTACCCGAACGGTGTTGTTCGCGATGTTCGGATAGATGTCGGTGGAGTAGATCGAGGAGACGGGGGTCGGCTCCAGCCAGACCGTCTGCCAGATGCCCGAGGTGGGGGTGTAGAAGATTCCGGACGGGTTGTTCGTCTGCTTGCCGACCGGCTGTTTCTCGCCGCGGCCGTCGGTGGGGTCGTAGACCCGTACGACGATCTCGTTGGTCCCGCCGTTGAGCTGCGGTGTGATGTCCACCTCGAACCGGTCGTAGCCACCTTTGTGCGTGGTGACCCGGACGCCGTTGACCCAGACGGTGGCCTCGTAGTCGACCGCCCCGAAGTGAAGCTGGATCCGCCGGCCGTTCCAGTTCTGCGGGACGGTGAAGGTCCGGCGGTAGAACATGAGGTCACGGTCGTCGTTGCGCATGATCCCGGAGAGGGCGGACTCCACCGGGTACGGCACCAGGATCCGTTCCGGCAGGGTCTGCCCGATCGGCGGGGCGGCGTTGCGGTCGGTGACGGCCGGGTTGAGGAACTGCCATTCGCCGTTGAGCGACTGCCAGTCCGGCCGGGTCATCTGCGGGCGGGGATATTCGGGCAGCGGATTCGTGGTGGAGACCTGGCCGGTCCAGGGGGTGGTGAGCGGCGGCGTCTTCGGGATGACGGCCGCTGCCGGGGCGGCGGTGGCGACGAGCCCACCGGCGGCCAGTGCCAGCACGGACAGCAGGTGTGTGATGCGGTGGCGCATCGGACTCCTTCCGGGGGTGCGGGGGAACGAGTGGACGGACCGGCCAGTGGACGCGGCGCGGCAATCGCTCGGCGGAGGCGATTCGCGGGCTCGCGGTGAAACACATTCATCCACTGTCGAACTTTTTCTGTCAAGGAACAGCGAGGAAACCTAACTGAAACGCAAGCGCCCTGAGCAGCTGGAACACGGTCCTCAAAAGATTTCCTCGCCGCACTTCGCGGAGCACTCACCGTCGCCGGATTCGGCCTGGGCTCAACCGAACGCACCCGAACATCGACGGTCATGAGGGACTTCGCGTGAACTCCAGGTCTTCCGGGTGGCAGCCCTCCCACAGATAGGCGGTGACGACGACGCCGGCCTGCGGCGCCGCGGGCGCCGGCCAGCTCCGGATGACGGTGCACGACCGCGTGCCGGGCGGCCGGCCCGTCCGCCGTCACCAGGTCGTCGACGGCCCGGGACAGCGGCTCCACTTCGGCCTGGCCGGCGAGGAGTTCACGCAGGGTCTTCAGCTCATCGGCACGGATCCGCGCGAGCGGGTCCTCCGGCCGGCGCCTGCCCCACCTCGGCATGCTGATCACCTCCCGCCGCGCCCGGAGAGCGGCCATAGGGTCAGTGATGCTCCTCTTTGGCCGCCGCATCCTCGCGAGGTCGGCAAGCGGACACCCCGGGTCCACGATGATCAATTATCGAAAGCGTGCTTTTCCATTGCCGATCTGGTGCTATATATCGCGCCGCGGTAGCGTTTTCCGAACCTGGAGCGAACCAGAAAACCGGGAGAATTCATGCGCCGAAATCGGGCTTTCACCTTCGTGGCATTCATCGGCGCGGCCCTGATCGGGATGCCGGTCGTCGGTGTCGCGCCGAGTCCTGCCGCTGCCGCCGCGCTCGCACCGTGCCCCCCGAAGCCCGGCGACAGCGCCTCGGAGCAGGAGAAGCAGGACTACGGGGTCGCCCTCTACATGGGTTGTGAGCCGCTGAAACCGAAACCGTGGTTCAAGAACAACTGCGGCATCGTGTCCTGTTCGACCTATTACTCGCGGCACGCGGTGAAGATCATCAACGAGGCGAATCAGGATACGAGCTTCTGGGATCTCCTCAAGGATGCCGGAGCGAGCGTGGCCTGCGACAAAATCGTGAAGAAACTGCGCTGGAAAGGGTCGGCCTATTGGTGCGCCGGAGCGGCTTTCAATATCGCGCTCATGCGGGAGCTCTCGAAGGACAAATATGAGGAGGCGGCGGCGAAGGACACCTGCGTCAAGGAGACGTCCAACGGCGTGACGGGGTCGTACACCGTCACCGTCACCTCCCGGGAGAACAAGTACTGCCTGGAGTGATCAGTCTTGCGGCCCGAGCAGGGTCTCGCCCTCGGTCACCGCCTGGCGCAGCCGGGTGACCAGGTCGTGCAGGGTGGTGTCGAGGCCGGCCTGGTCGCCGGTCCCGGCGAGGATGTCGGCCCGGATGTCGTCGACGAACGGCTGCCAGGCCTCGCGGGCGCGACTCGTGCACGCGGCGACGACCTGCCGCCGCTGCTCGGCGGCGGCCCTGTCGTGGTCGCGGTGGGCGCTGTCGGTGCGGTGCTGGTCGACGAGTCTCGCCAGGTGGACGGCGACGGGGAGGAACGCTTCGGCGGTGCCGAGGTGCCGTCCCCAGGTGGCGGCGGCCTTCTTGGCGGCGGTCTGCGCGCCCGCCTCGGTGGCGACCTTCAGCGCGCCGAGCAGCAGGGTTCCGACGGTGTCGAGGTGGTCGGCGACGGCGCCGGGCGCGGCGGGCCCGGTGTCCGTGCCGGATTCCAGGGTCGCGACCAGGGCGGCGAAGCCGGTCCAGTCGGGGCGGGCCCGGTCCTGTTCCCGGGTCTTGTGGATCGACTGCCGCAGCCGCTGCAGGCGCGCCTCGTGCCTGGTGAACCACTCGTCGAGCGCGCGCTGGATCTCGGTCTGGAGTTCGCCGGCGCCGAGTTCCCCGGATCGGCGCATCACGTCTTCGACGAGACCGTCGAGGCCGGCGTGGGCGGCCCGGTCGAGGGCGTCGAGTTCGCTCTCCCACGAGTCGCGCCGGGCGACGCCGGTGGCGGCCACCGCGGCGCGTTCGGTGTACTCGGCCAGCTGGGCGCGCAGTTCGGTGACGGTCTCGTCGAGGACCGTCGTCCAGTAGCGTTGCGCGGCCGCACGCCGCCATGCGGGCAGGTCCGCCGGGGACAATGCGGCGAGGGCGTCCGCCAGGCCGGCCATGCCGTCCCAGTCACGGAACGGGTCCCAGGTCTCCCGGCCCAGGCCGGTGGCCGGTCCGGCCAGCTGGAACGGGTCCTGGGCGACCACGAACACGCGGGTGCCCTCGTCGAGCCGGAACTGGTCACGCAGCTCGCCGATCTTGCGGGCGGCGAGTTCCCCGTACCCCTCGGGGTCGTCCTCGGGGTCGGCCCCGGCCTCGTCGAACCGGGAGACGACGAACCACATCGTGCCCGCCGGCCATCCGCGGTCGAGCACTCTGCGCAGCTCGCCGTGCTCGGCGGTGGCCAGCTGCGGCGGCAGCACCACGATGCCGACGTCGGTGAGCGCGACCGCCGTCATCGCCCGGCCGGTGTTGTTGCGGGCCCGTACGTCGGTGGCGCCGACGGCGAACCCGGGCGTGTCCCGGACGACACAGCCGCCGAGTTCGACCTCGCCGACCTCGAAGGTCTCGTGCCGGGCGCTGATGGTCAGCCAGCCGGGGACCTCGGCGCCCGCGTCCACGAGCAGCCGCCGCAGCAGGGAGCTCTTCCCGGTGTCGTAGGACCCGAACAGCGTCACGACCGGCCGGTCGTGCCGCGCGAACCGGTCCCACTCGCCGGTGTACCGCTCGGCCAGGGAGCCGCCGGGAAGCCGGCCCAGCCAATCCCGTACCGCTTCGATGTCCACCACGGTCACTCGTCTCCTCCTGGTGTGCCGGTCCCTGCGTCCGCTGCCGTGATCAGGGCGGTGGCCGTCGCGGCCCGGGCGGCCGCCGCGTCGATCCGCTTCTTGACGGAGGTGACGCGTTCGAGGTGTTCGTCGAGCAGCGCCTCGAGTTCCCGGGTGCGCTGGGCGAGGTATCCGGCGGGGCCGTCGCCCTGCTCGCCGTCGAGGATCTGGGCGACGATCCCGGCGGCGGCCTCGTCGATCTCGCGTGCCGCCGCCCTCAGCTGGTCCTCGTGCTTTCCGGCCTTGCGGATGTCGCCGACCATCGACGCGACGTCCACGGCCGCGGCGACCGCCCCGAGCACGATGCTCGCCTTGGCGACGGTGGCGCCGCCCTGGACGGCGCCCCACGGTTTGAAGTCGTGGCCGAGCTGCTTGCCGATCGCGTAGACCGCGTCCCGGTTGCCGAGGGCCCTGGCCAGCGATGCCGCGGCTCCGGCGACGTTGCCGGCGTTCTGGGTGAGGCTCTCGCCCCAGGTGCTGCCGTGCGCGCTGAACTCGGCGGCGAACGCGGGGGTCACCTGGAACTCGGCGGCGCGCATCTCGCGGCCGATCGCGGAGACGTGGTCGCTGTGCCACTCGTCGAGTCTGCGGGCCGCGTCGGCGAGGTAGCGTTCCAGGTCGGCTTCGAACGCCGGGGACTTCCACCAGGACGCGACGAGGTCCTCCAGTTTCCGGGCGTCCCGGCGGTCCAGTCGCGCGACGGCGGACCTGGCCGCCACCACGTGCCGGTCCACCATCCGGCGGGCGTCCTCGCGCAGCGCGCCCTCGATGAGAACGGCGTCCTTCACCGCGTCCCGCAGCGTGTCGATCACCGGTTCGCTGCGGTGCAGTTCCCGCGTGCCGTCGCTCTGTTCCTGCTCGAGGGTGTGCCGGTGGCGTTTGAGGGCGGTGACGGCCGCGTCGAGGGCGGCGGTCGTGGCCGCCGCCGTCAGGTGGTCGCCGGTGAGCGCCGTCATGGCGCCGGTCAGGGCGGCCACGCCGTCCCACAGCCGGGTGGAGTCGAAGCTGCCGGGTCCCGCTGACGTGTCGGCGCCCACCTGGCCGAACGGGTCGCCGGCCAGGCAGTGGATCCGGTCGGCGCCGACGTCGACGGACCGGGTGGCGAGGGCGGCGCGCAGCTCCTCGCGTTTGCGGTCCTGCAGGTTGCGGAAGTCCTCCGGTTCGGTGAGCGGGTCGACGCCGAGTTCGTCGCACCGGTTGATGAGGAACACCATCCGGCCGCCCTTCGCGGCGAGCGTCTCCGAGCCGCGGGCCAGTCGCTCCAGGGTGGCGGTGTCGCCGATCAGCAGGTTGATGTGGACGACGACGAGAACGAGAGCCGCCTCGACGATCGCCTCCAGCGCGGTGGTGTCGTGCCCGGCGTCGCCGCTCTGCAGGCCCGGAGTGTCGACGAGGTCGAACCGCTGCAGCTCGTAGCGGGTCGCGGCGGTGGTCGCGGGCATCGCCCGGATGTCGAACCCGGTGTGCGCCGGCCCGCCGGAGTCCACCACGATCCGGCGGATCAGCGACGACTTGCCGGAGTTGTAGTCGCCGAGCACGGCGAGCGCCGGCCGGGCCGCGCGGACCCGCCGGAAGGTCGCGACGATGTCGAGCAGGGCCGGGTCGTGGCGGGCGGCGTCCTCGAGCCGGGCGAGCCACCCGGGAACGCCGGCCGTGTCCCAGGCCGCGGCGGTCACCCGGGCCAGCCGGTCGCGGTCCTGCCGCCGGTGGGCGGCGTACGCCTCCTCGACCGCCGGGTCGATCGGCGCCGGCTGCCGGCCGGCCCCGGCCTCCAGCCAGTCCTCGCCCAGCAGCTCCCCGGTCCGGCGCCGTGCCCGGTGCATGACGTCGCCGACCGCGGGCGCGGGACTGATCGTCTCCGCGCAGGCGCGCACGCCGTCGATCAGCCGGTCGATCCGGCGGTGCGCGCTCCGCAGTTCGACAGCCGCGTGCAGCGACTCGGCGACCGCGGGGGCCAGCAGCGTCCACGCGGCGGCTCGGCTGTCGCGTACCAGCGTGTCCTCGGCCTCGTCGAAGGTCTGGTCGACGGCGCGATGCCCGTCCGCGATGGCCTGGGCCCTCGCCTTGCGGGCCTGTTCCGATCGCTGCTGGGTGATCTTCTTGCCGAAGTGCTGCTGGATCTGCCCGGCGATCCCGACGCCGGCGGCGGTCGCGGCGATCACCCAGCCGATCGGGTTCGACAGCAGCGCGGCGACCGCGGGCACCGCGAGGGCGCCCAGCCCGACCACGATGCCGGAGCCGCGGACGACGTCGCCGGCCACCCCGCTGCCCTCGCCGCCGAGGATGGTGGCCGCGTGGGACACCGCCAGGCTGCCGCCGGTGGTGTCCTGGTCCACCGCGACGGCCAGCTCACGCTGCAGGAACGCCCGGCGGTCGGCCCACACCGCCGCCGCGGCGGCGGCGACGGCGTCCCGGTCGAACACGGTCGCGGTGAACGTCTCCTGGTCGATGGTGCGGCGCTCGTCGAACGCCGTCCGGATCAGCTCGTCGACGGCGGCTTTGGCCTGCCGGCGGCATCCGGCGAGATGCGATGCGGCGAGGTGACGGACGAAGCGGTCCAGGGCGCCTTTGACCGGTGCGGTGTACGGGCGATCGCGCGCCCGCTCGGATTCCCCGACCAGTTCGGTACGCTCGTCGCCGTCCGGATATCCGAGCAGCGCGAACAGCGACTCGGCCGTGCGTTCCCGGGCCTCCGCCTCCCGTTCGACCTCCGCCGCCAGGTCGCTCAGCTCACCGGCGGCCCGGCGGCACCGGGCGCGGACGTCCTCGCGCAGCGCCGCGAGCCGCAGGTCGGCGCCCCCTTCGGCGATCGCGTTGACGATGAGGCGTTCCAGCGTCCCGAAGTTCGAGAAGCGGTCCAGGTAGTCGACGCCGAACTGCTCGCGCTGCCGGTGGAAGCCCTTCTGGAGCTGGCCGGGCCCGCGGAACGGGACGGCGGCACGCGCGAACAGGGCCCGCTGACTGTGGATCGCGACGACCGGCGTGTCCGGCAGCCCGATCCGGGCGAGCTGGGCGCTGATGTTCCCGGCGTGCTGGCGTACCGGTTCGGACAGGTTGCGGCGCAGCGCCGGGACGACCCGGGCCGGGTGACGCCACATCGGGTTGCGCACGTTGAGGACGGCCACCACCGGTTTCCCGTGGTCCCGGATCCAGGCGGCGATCTTCGCGAACTCCATCTCCTGCTGCGCCTGGGTGTCGAAGCACAGCAGCACCACGTCGGCGATCTCGACCGCCCGGCGGGCCTTGGCCTCCAGACCGGCGCGGCTCTCGGTACGGCCCCAGCCGTTGATCCCGGGGGTGTCGTAGAGGCGGCAGTCCCGCCACTCGATGGGGCGTACCTCGGTGGTCCAGTCGTTGTCGCCCGGGGAGACGTACTCACCGTCGAGCCGGCCGAAGGTGGACAGCAGGGTGCTCTTGCCGACGCCGGTGCGCCCGAAGAACGCGATGTTGAACCGCCCGAGCGACTCCCGCTCCCGGTCGAGATGCCGGCGCAGCTCCTCGGGGAACCGCCGGACGATCTCGTCGAGCGGGGCCGGCCCGGCGTCCCTCTCCCGCTCGAAGACGCCGGCCAGCTCGGCCGTGACGGCGTCCAGACGGGTCAGTTCGGTGTGTCCGTGCTGGACGGCCGCGCGCACGGCCTCCTCGAGCGACACTGCCTCCGTCGTCACTCCCCGACCCTCTCACAGACGATCATCGACCGGGCGCGCGGCAGGGCCGGCTGCGCTCACCCGATCCGCCGGACGGTGTCGCCGGGGGTGATCGTGCCGCCGGTGATCACGCGGGCGTTCAGGCCGCGCAGCCGCAGGTTCTTCGCCTCGTCGGTCCAGACCAGCTTGTGGGCGTCCCGGCCGAACCGGGCGGCGAACTTGGCGCAGCCGTTGTGCGGCTCGGCGGTCACCTCGATGACCGCCCGGTCGCCGATCGCCAGGCGGGAACCGGCGGGCAGGGCGTCGGCGCTCAGGTCGAGGTCGACGTAGAGCTGGTCACCGGCCAGTGCCCAGGCGTCCCGGTCCGGTCCGGCGATCAGCTCGGTGAACCGGGAGTTGATGACGTTCAGCTGCATGTCCGGGTGCGGGGTGCGGTCCGGGGTGCGGGAGTTGGGCCGCCGGCTCCAGCTGTCGCCGACCAGGCCGGCGACCGGGTCCAGGACGGCTTCGGCGAGCACCTCCCGGGTGCCGGGGGTGGGCCGGCGCACGGCCAGCTCCAGGGTGCCGACTTCCTGCGGGGACTGCCGTACGACGTGCAGCCCGTTTCTGATCTCGTCCAGTGAGCGATGCCTGACGGCGATGGTGTCATCCACGACTGGACTGTGCTAGACGCCCGCAACCGCTATTCGCAGGGCTCGAACGCGTTGGTGAGGTAGGTGATCCGGCCGGAGCCGTCCGCCCGGTCCCCGGCCCATCGCATCGACGGCTCGGCCGGGGTGGTGATCCAGTATTTCTGGAACACCTCGTCCCACCGCGTGATGGCCCCGGGGATCGCCCGCTTCGCCGCGCCGACCGTCGTCGCGGTGGTGACGCCGTGTGGCAGGCGCACCCGTGGCGGGATCCGCCCGGCGCCGACGGTCCAGCCGATCAGTCGCCCGGCGCCGGCCGCCGGTTCCAGGCTCACGGTCAGCGAACCCCAGATCAGAGCCCGGCGTGGTCCCGACGCGGGGTCCAGCTCGCAGCCCTTGCCGTTCCACGTCCGGTTCGGCGTGCCCAGCACCCGGCGCAGCATCCGCTCCGCTTCCCGGGCCGAGCCGCCGACCGGGACGCGGCCGACCGCCGCCGGGGTCAGCCGCAACACGGCCGGCGCGACCGGGAGGGCCTGCGCGACGGGGAGGACCGGCAGGCCGGCGATCAGGCTCGCCAGTCCCAGACCGAGAGAGAACACCGGATCAGTACTCCTTCTTGACTACGAAGCAGGGCCCGCGGGTGGTCCGGACCGGCACGTCGTCAAAGTTCACCACATCGGGCATGGCAGCATATGTCGTGACACGCGAGAGGCCGCCACGTCACGGGCAGGGCGCGCCGCCGCAGACGTCGATCACGCGGCCGGTGAGCAGGAACGTCGCCTTCTGCATCTGGGCGCCCGGCTGGGCGCGCGGGAACTCGTGCGGGTCCGGACCGTACCGCGGGCCGGCGGGCGCCAGGTTGGTCGGTGGCGGCGCGTACGCCTCGCCGCTGTTCCACACCACGAGAGCCGAGCCACGGTACGGGTACGCCCGGATCCGGTCGATGCCCCAGAACGGCGTCACCTCGTCCGACCAGCCCGGCGCCAGCGCGGGCCGGTGCAGGCGCGCCCCGATGGTCCGGGCCTGCACCTGCGCGGCCGCCGGGGACACCTGCTGGTCACCGAACGCGACGTGCATCAGCACCTGGTGCGCCGGCGTGCCGGGCAGCGGGCGGGTGGTCAGGTGCTGGGCGTACCCGTTGGCCTCCCCGCGGTCCCACAGCATCTGCAGCAGCCCGAAGATCACCTGCTGATCGGCCTTGTCCGGGTACGACCGGTCCAGGAGCTGCTGGAACGGCGCGAACGCGGTGCTGCGCTGCAACAGGGTGCTGTAGTTCATCCCGGGCACCCCGAGCACCGACCGCGTCCAGTCCTGGGCGATCGCGGTCAGCGCTCCCCCGTTGATGCCGCCCTGACTGTTGCCGTCGTAGTGCAGGCCACCCCGGCGGTTCAGCAGGCTCCGCCCCTGCCCGTCCCGGAACGCCGGATGCCCCTCGAACCCGCCGGCCGCCACCATCGCGCGCCCGAGGAAGAGGAAGTTCAGGAAGCTCTGCTGCAACCGGTCGGGCACGGACGGGAAGCTGCTCAGATCACTCCAGGTGCCGGTCACGTACGGGATGTCCGCCGCCGACAGCCCGATCCAGCTGGTCGCACAGAACGCGAAGCCGTACCGGTGCGCCATGTCCTTGACGTTCCCGGCGTCGATCTCGGTGGGCGCGCCGAGCAGCCCGTGGCCGTAGAGCGACAGGTGCGCCGGCCGCCGCGCGCTCACCCCGCGCGGGATGTTGCACACGAAATCGGCGGCGTACGTCGTTCCCGACGCCACCGGCAGCTCTCCGCCCGTCCCGTAGTGCAGCCGGGATCCGGGACCGCCGGCGCCGGTCAGATAGCTCGGCACCGCGACCGTGCCGCGCACCTGCCGGGCGATCCGGGCGTCCTGCTCGGCGGTGTAGTCGGTGACCTGCCCGACCGTGAACGCCGGGGCGGCCCGCCCGAGGGCCGCGAACGCGTCGTCGCGCATCCGCAGCACCCGGCCGGTGAGCCCGGCCCGGCTCGCGACGGTGAAGTCCCACGCCTTCGGGGCGGGGATCGACCTGCCGGTACGGTCCCGCAGCCCGCGCAGCACGACGGCGTACCGGGTCGCCTCGCTCAGCGCCACCGCCGGCCGGATGACGAGCAGCTGCCGCCCGGGTTCGGCGGCCGCGTGGGCGTCCAGCTCCGCCCAGTACGGCGTCCGCTTCCCGGTCCGGGTGTTCAGCAGCACGATCGGCGCGTCCGGCCGCATTGACCGGCCGATGTCGGTGACCGGCGCGATCCCGCTGGCCACCGGGTCGAGCCCCGGCACGTGCACCAGGATCGGCGTGCCCGGGCTGAACCCGTCCTGCCGGTTCCACTCGGCCGGGTCGATGTGCGTCCCGGCCACGTTCGCCGGCAGCGCCCCGGCCGGGAAGTGCACCCGCCGCCCGGTCGGGCTGCCGCGGTCGGCGACCGTGAACCGGTCGCTGGGAAACGGCAGCAGCCCGTCGGCCGGCCGCGGTCCGGCGGCGGTGACGGCGCCGGGCGGCGCCGCTCCGGCCAGCACGGCGAGAGCCACGAGCAGAATCCGGCGCCACATGGGACACCCCCTGACCGCCCATCGAGGACAGTCTCTGTCTACGCCACCGGGCGACGGTCCTCAAGCCCGCGGGTAGCCCAGGGTCGGGTGAGGTGGGCCGCCGGCCTCCGTGGAGAGGGCGTCGACGAGCCGCCACAGATGCGGATCGTTGCGTGCCGACGCCGCCTCCGCCACCGCGTCGATCACCGTCCCCCAGTCCCAGCCGCGCAGCGACACCGGAACCGCACCGGCCGCCTCCTGCGCGCCGGCCGCCTCGACCGACCAGAACCACGGGGTGTCGCCGTGCGGCCAGCCGGGCCCGAGCACCCCGGCGACGTCGCGCCACCTCGCCGGCGGCATGCTCACCGTGACGGGCCGGTTCTCGTCCAGGTCGAGGGAGTCGGTCGTGTGCGCGGCGATCGTGAACTCGCACGACGGCGTCCAGATGTCCGCCGCCTCGTCGTGGATCCGCCAGCGGTACGACCGGCCCGGCTGGAGCCGGTCGGGCCCACGGAAGTACATGGCCAGGAGGCCGTCCCGGGCCGTCTGCTCACCGCCGGCGTACTCGGGGGAACCCAGTTTCTTGATCTCGAAGCTGACTGGTACGGATGTCGCCATCCGGGCGGTCAGGACGGGACGCACCGTGTTCAGGACCGGGCCGGCGCCCGGCTCACAGGACACGCCGTCGGAGGCCAGGGTGTCCGGCTCCACCCCGGTCGGCGGCTCCGGCGCCGCGGTGACAGCCGGTACGCCGGGGTCGCGCACGGCCACGCCGGTCCGGTCCACCAGCGATTCCCGCGTCTGGACAGCGGTGTCCGGATCGACGGTGCGGTCGGTATCCGCCAGCCGCTTCCCCACCACCGCGGTCACCAGCAGCGTGAAGATCAGCACGACGGCGACGGCCAGCCGGATCTCCGACCGCGACGCCTTCTGCTTCGGCACGTCCGGCTCCGGCGCCTCCGGCTGCGGCAGGTCCGCTGGTTCAGGATCCGCCGTCACCGGCACGTCGCCGGGGCACTCCCCCACTTGCGGGCGCCGATCGGCCCGCTTCCCCCGGTTGCGCCGGACCGCGAGGGTTCCGCCCAGCAGCGCCCCGATCACGACGAGCAGGGCCAGCCGGCGCGGCCGGCGCGGCCGGCGCGGGAACGAACGTGCAGGGGACATGGCCACTGACGTCGGCGGCACCCCGCCCCACCTGAGACTTCTCTCCCGGCGGCTCCCGTCCGCGCGAACGAGATCACGAATCCGATACCGTCGCCGGCATGACGCGACTGCTCCACATCACCGAACGGGCGACCTGGGAGGCCGCCCTGGAATCCGGTTGGTACCGGATGTCGACCCGCGGCGTCTCCCTCGAGGAGCAGGGCTTCATCCACTGCTCCCTGCCGCACCAGCTGCGCGCCGTCGCCGAGTTCGTCTACGCCGACGCCGACGACCTGGTGGTGCTGGTCATCGACAGCGAGACCCTCACCGCCCCGATCGAGTACGAGGCCCCCGAGCCGGGCGCCGAGAAGTACCCCCACATCTACGGCCCGATCCCCACCACCGCCGTCCGCGAGGTCATCCCCGTCGACCACGACCCCGACGGCCGCATGCTCCTCCCCGAATAGTGGCCAGGGGAGGCGAGGATCGGTGGCGGGCACGGACGGCGAAGCGGTCGACCTGACGCGGTACGCCTGGCTGTCCATCGGCACGGCCGTCGCGACGATCGCGCTGAAGTTCGTCGCGTACCTGATCACCGGGTCGGTGGGGCTGCTGTCGGACGCGGCCGAGTCGGTCGTGAACCTGGTCGCCGCGGTCGTCGCACTGATCGCGCTGATCGTCGCGGCCCGCCCGGCCGACGCCGGCCATCATTACGGGCACGGCAAGGCCGAGTACTTCTCCGCCGGCGCCGAAGGTCTGATGATCTTCGTGGCGGCGGCGTTCATCATGGTCAGCGCGGTGCAACGGTTCATCACCCCGGTCCCCCTCGAACGGGTCGGGATCGGCCTGGCCGTCTCGACGGCGGCGACGATCCTGAACCTCGCGGTGGGGATGCTGCTGATCCGGGTGGGCCGCCGCCACCGGTCGGCGACCCTGAGCGCCGACGGCAGACACCTGCTGACCGACGTCTGGACGTCGGCCGGGGTGCTGGTGGGCGTACTCCTGGTGGGTCTGACCGGCTGGCAGCGGCTGGACCCGGCGGTGGCCGCGATCGTCGGCCTGAACATCCTCGTCACCGGCGGCCGGATGGTGGCGCAGTCGGTCCGGGCGTTGCTGGACGAGGCCCTCGACCCGGCGGATCTGGAGCGGGTCCTCGCCGTCCTGGACCGGTTCCGGGGTGCGGAGGTGCGGTTCCACGGGCTGCAGACCCGGCAGTCCGGGCAGCACCGGTTCGTGTCCCTGCACGTCCTGGTGCCGGGCCGGTGGACCGTGCGGCGCGGCCACGACCTGGCCGAGCAGGTCGAGACGGGGATCCGGGAGGCGTTGCCGGGCAGTACGGTGTTCACCCACCTGGAGCCCCTCGAGGACCCGCGCGCCTACCACGACTACGCGTACGACGGGCACGACGACCGGATCACCCCACCGGGCACGTCCGCGGCGTCCGGCTGACCGCCCGCGGACGTTCGCGGTGTCCCGGAACGTCACGCCCGGTTGTCCCGCCCAGCCTCGCACGGCGCCGTCCGGGCGGATGCACGACGGGCCCGGCGGCAGCGGCCTGTCCCGCAAGGCGATCCTGGAGCAGGCGGACGCCTCGCTGCGGCGCCTGGGCACCGACTACATCGACGTCCACTACATCCACCGGTTCGACCCGGAGACGCCTGTCGAGGAGACCATGCAGGCCCTCGACGACCTGGTCCGGGCCGGCAAGGTGCGCTGTCTGGGCGCGTCGTCGATGTGGGCGTGGCAGTTCGCGAAGGCGCAGCACGCGGCCGTGGTCAACGGGTGGACGACGTTTCTCGGCGATGCAGGACCAGTACAGCGTGCTCAAGCGGGAGGAGGAACGGGACATGATCCCGATGCGCCTCGACCAGGGTGTCGGCCTGACCCCGTACTCGCCGCTGGCGAAGGGCCGGGCCGCCCGGCCGTGGGGGCGGCAGACGGCCCGGTCCGGTCAGCCGGTGCGGCGCCGCCGGGCCGCCAGGTCCGCGGCCGCGGACCGCCACCGCGGGTGCTCGAAGGTGAACCCGGCGTCGAGGAGGCGGCCCGGGACGACGCGCCGGCTCTTCAGCAGCAGCTCGGTGTCGGTCCGGAGGACGAACGCGCCGATCTCGGCCATGTGCCGGGTGGCCGGCAGACCGACCGGCATCCGCGAGGCCGCCCGCAGATCCCGCATGAACTCCCGGTGCGGCAGCGGGGCCGGCGCGGCCAGGTTGACGGCTCCGGCGAGGTCGTCCCGGTCGATCAGGAACTCGACGGCCCGGACGAAGTCGTGCTCGTGGATCCAGGAGACGAACTGCCGGCCGCCCGCCACCGGCCCGCCGAGCCCGAGCCGGGTGAGCCGGCTGAGCACGTTGAAGACGCCACCCCGATCGGGGCTCATCACCATGGCGGACCGCAGCGCGACCTTGCGCGTGTGCGGGGTCGTCGCCTGTTCCTGGGCGGCCTCCCAGTTCTGCGCGATCCTGATGCTGTACGCCCAGTAGCCGGGCACACCGTCCTCGTGGCCGCCGATCACCCCGTCGCGCTCATCGTTCGCCGCGTCGAACCGGTGCGCGTAGATGGTGGCGGTGCTCATCTGCAGCCACACCCGGGGCGGGCGGCCCGCCGCGGCGACGGCCTCGCCGACGACCCGCGCCGACTCCACCCGCGAGCTCATCATGGCGGCGAGGTTCTCCGGGGTGTACCGGCAGCTCACACTGCGCCCGGCCAGGTTGATCACGACGTCGCTGCCGTCGATCTCCTTCACCCAGTCGCCGTGGGTGACGCCGTCCCAGTGGACCTGCCGTCGGCCCTGGGGCGAGCGGGTCAGGACCACGACGTCGTGCCCTCGGGCGGTCAGCGCACGGTCCAGGATCGTGCCGACCTGCCCGGTTCCACCGGGAATGACGATCTTCATTGCGGCTCCCTTGTTGAGCGGTCGCTCAAATGCAGGATAGAGCGCTTTGAGCGACCGCTCAACGCCGGGCCGGTTCGTCCAGCCACTCCCGGATCAGCGCCAGGCCCTGCCGGAAGTGCTCGGTCGCCGGTTTGTTCAGGAAGCCGTGGGCGCTGCCGGGCACGAAACTCGCCGACACCGGAACGCCTTCGGCCCGCAGCCGCTCGGCGTACCGCTCACTGGACGCCCGCAGCGTGTCGGCCTCCGCGTCGACGAACAGGGTCGGCGGGATCGGGTCGACCGGCGCCGTCCCCGGAGCCAGCGCCGGATCCTCGAGCAACGACTCCACCCCGACGAAGTTGAGGGTGATCCGGCGGTACACCTCAGCGGTGAACTGCCGCCTGACCGCCGAGGCGTCGATGCCGGCCCGCAACGCGGCGGAGATCGGCGGCAGCTCGACGTGGAAGGCGCCGTACGCCAGGATCAGGCCCGCCGGCCGCCGCTCCCCCGCACGGAGCGTCGCGGAGGCGGCGAGGTTCGCGCCGGCGCTCGCCCCGCCCAGCACGTGCCGATGCCCCGGATAGCGGCCGGCGGTGTCCAGATAGGCGTCCAGCACGTCCTCGACCGGCACCGGGAAGTTGTTGCGGTGCGGCCGGATCCGGCGTTTCGGCAGCAGGAGCGGCAGCATCGACACCTTCCGGTAGTCGACCGCGACGACCGGCCGCCCGGTCCGGGCGATGCCCATCGCGACCGCGTGCGACTCGGCCATCCGCAGGTTGCCGCCGACGTAGGCGCCCCCGTGCGCCCAGACGACCACCTCGGCATCCGGCCGCCGCACCGCCGGCAGGTACTCCCGGGTGCGCACCGGCCCGTGCCGCCCGGCCACCCTCCGGAACCGCCACCTCACCTCGGTCTCCGTCATCAGGATCCCCTCCCGCCACCCGGTGGAGCGCCGGCCCCACGGCCGGACCCGGAACACGGGGACGCCACCGCCGCACCGCCCGGACATCAGCCGGTCGATCATCGCAAGGCCGCCGCCCTCCGGCCGGTGCGGGTCAGCGCCGTTTCCGTCGCCGGCCGGGCGTCCTCAGCGGACTCTCAGTACGGGCGTACCACGATCTTGGTCGTGACTGAACTCGCCGTCGTTCTCGGCTCACTCGTCCTGGTGCTGAGCCGGTGGTTGCCGCCGGCCGCCCGCCGCCCCGCCGCGCTCTCCGGGGCGGCCGTGGTGGTGTGCGGCGCCGCCCTGGCCCTGCCCGACCCGCGCTGGCAGCTGCTGGTGGTGCTGGCCGCCGACCTGCTCGTCGCGGCGGGACTCGCCGCCGGATGGTGGTACCGCCGGCGCAGCGGCCGGCCCGGCCGGCGGGCCCGCCGCCGGCTGGCCCTGCCCGGCACCGTGGTGTGTCTCGGCCTCGTCGCCACCGGGGCGGGCGCGGGCCGGGCGCTGCCGGTGCCGGAGTTCCCGCAGCCGTCCGGGCCGTCCGCGGTCGGCACCACCGTGCTGGAGTGGACCGATCCCGATCGGGACGAGCCGGCCACCCCGGGCACCGCGGACCGGCGCACCGTGGTGGTGCAACTGTGGTATCCGGCCGCCGCCGGTGGGCCGCCGGCGCAGTACCTCGGCCGGACCCGGCGTGAGGCGGACACCGTCGCCGCCGGGACGGCCGGCTATCTGGGAGCGCCGGCGTTCCTGCTGGACGGGCCGGTGCGGGCGCACAGTCACGCGGTGTTCGAGGCGGCGCCGGCGGCGGGCCGGTTCCCGGTGGTGCTGTTCTCCCCCGGGCTCGGCGGGCCGCGCACCCAGAACACCGCGTGGGCCGAGGACCTGGCCAGCCGGGGTTACGTCGTCGCGGCGGTGGACCACCCGTACGACGCGGCGGCGGTCGTGCTCGCCGACGGCCGTACCGTCCGCACCCGGGTCTCCTCCGCCGGCGACCCCGGCGAGGACGCCCGCCGCCGGGCCGGCTGGGTCTCGGTACGCGCCGCCGACCTGCGTTTCGTGCTCACCCAGCTCGGCCGGCTCGACTCCGGCCGGCTCGCCGGGCCGTTCACCGGACGGCTCGACACCACACGCGCGGCCGCGACCGGGCACTCCGTCGGCGGGGCCGCCGCCATGCGCGCCGCCGAACAGGACACCCGGTTCACCGCCGTCGTCAACCTCGACGGCGGTCCCGAGCCGGACCAGGGCCCGCTGCGCCGCCCGGTGCTCGCCGTCACCCACGAGATCGCGGACCGGGCCGACACCGAGTACCTGACCCGGCTGTCGTCGGTGCTGGACCGCGGCACGGCGACCGGGTACCGGCTCACGGTGCCGGGCAGCGCGCATCTGACCTTCACCGACGCGCCGCTCTACCTGCCGCCGGTCCCCGCCCTGGTGGGTTCCCTCGGCCGCGCCGGGAGTGTCCGGACGACCACCGAGACGTGCGCCGCCTTCCTCGACAGCACCCTGCGCGGCCGGGCCGCCGACCTGCCCGCCGCCCTGTCCCGCTACGGCGATCTGCGGGTCCACCCGCCCGCGACCGGCGGCAGGTGACAGGGGCTACGGTGGGGCCGATGAGCACCGCGGACTTCTTCTACGAGGCCGGAGCCCTCAAGCGGACCACGCGCAGCGGCTGGGCGCTGGCCCGGATGGCGAACCGGGAGTCGGTGGCCGACCACTCGTTCCGCACCGCGCTGATCGCGATGACGATGGCCGCGATGGCCGGCGCCGACCCGGACCGGGCGGCGGCGCTGGCGCTGCTGCACGATCTGCCGGAGGCCCGGCTCGGCGACATGCACCACCTGACCCGCCGCTACCTGGACGAGCCGAAACCGTTCCGGCAGGTGATCGAGGACCAGACCGCGGCGCTGCCACCGGCCGCCCGGGAGCTGATCCGCGGGCGGGCCGCGCAGTGGCTGGCGCAGGATTCGGTGGAGGCCCTGATCGCCCGGGACGCCGACGTCCTGGAGTCGGTCCTGCACGTGCGGGAGAGCCTGGCGGAACGACCGGAGCTGCAGCGACGCTGGTTCGATTACCTCGCGGCGTCGATCGAGACCGAGGTCGGCCGGACCCTGCTCGAGGAGATCCGCACCACCGGGCCGGACGACTGGTGGCCGCGCGCCGTCGATCGACCACCAGGATAGGGTCCACCCGGACGCGTGCACGAACCGAGGAGCCGCTGTGACGTCACCGACCAGGCGGCCCGCCCTGATCGCCCTGATCCTGGTGATGGGTGTCGGCCCGTTCGCCACCGACACGTACATCGCCGGGTTGCCGGAGTTGCAGCGGTCCCTGCACACCAGCGCGACGGTCGCCCAGCTGACGCTGACCGCGTTCATCGTGGGCATGGCCGCCGGTCAGTTCCTGCTCGGGCCGCTGAGTGACGCGTACGGGCGCCGCCGCCTGCTCATCGCCTGCAGTGTGGCGTTCGCGGTGCTGTCGGCGGTGTGCGGGCTCAGCCCCGACGGGGTGCTGCTGGTCGCCGCCCGGCTCGTGCAGGGCGCCGTCGCCGGCGGCGGGGTCGCGCTCGGCCGCGCCGTCGTCACCGACACCCATCACGGCGCCCGGGCCGCCGCCACGTTCGGCCTGATCTCGTCGTTCACCTTCCTCGGGCCGATCATCGCCCCGGCCGTCGGCGGGGTGATCCTGGCGCACAGCACCTGGCGTGCCGTCTTCGCCGCGCTGACGCTGCTCGGTGTGCTGATGGCGGTCGCCGTCGTGTGCGGTGTGCCGGAGACGCTGCCGCCGGCGCGGCGCCATCCGGCCGGTCTGCGGTCGCTCGGCGTCCGGATGGCCGGGCTGCTGCGCGACTGGGGCTTCATGCGTCACGTGGCGCTGCAGTGCCTGGCCAGTGCCGGGTTCTTCACCTACATCGGTGGGTCGGCGTTCGTGTTGCGTTCGGTCTACGACATCAGCGCCACCCGGTACACCGTCGTGTTCGCCACCAACGCCGCCGCGATGGCCCTGTTCAGTCTGCTGTTCCGGCTGCTGGTGGTGCGGGCCGGCGCGGTCCGGCTGCGGGCGATCGGCATCACCGTGTCCACGGTCGGCGCGGCCGGGCTGCTGGTGGTGGCGCTCGCCGGGGCGCCGGCCGTGCCGCTGGCCGTACCGTGGGCGCTTCTCTGCGCGGTGGTCGGCGGGATGGGTTTCGCGATCCCGGCCGCGACCGCCCTGGCCCAGGAGGCGGGCCGCCGTTCGGCCGGCACCGCGTCGGCGTTGCAGGGCGGCCTGACCTTCGTCACGGCGGCCGCGGTCACCCCGCTGACCGGCGTCTTCGGGTACGACACGCTGGTGCCGATGGCCGTGGCGATGAGCGTGTTCTTCGCCGCCGCCTTCATCCTGATGTGGGTCATCACGGTCCGTGAGGCGTCCCCACAGGAGAGTCATCGACGCGTATCGTCGTGATTCGGTTACTTGCGGCCTGGAGGTCCCGAATGATCGATTTCACCGATCCGGCGTTCACGAACAACCCCCACCCGGTGTACGCCCAGTTGCGCCGCACCGGCCCGGTGCGGCGCGTGCAGTTGCCCAACGGGGTGCGGGTCTGGCTCGTGACCCGTTACGACGACGCCCGCCGCCTGCTCGCCGACCCGCGTCTGTCCAAACGCATCCCGGCCGGTGTCACCCATGCCGACGCCGGGGCCGCGATCACCCGGCACATGCTCGCCGCCGACCCGCCCGACCACACCCGGCTGCGCCGTCTCGTGTCGGCCGCGTTCACCGCCCGCCGCATCGAGGAGCTCCGCCCCCGGATCGAGGAGATCACCACCGGGCTGCTGGACGCGCTCGACGGCCGGGAGCAGGCCGACCTCATCGACACGTTCGCGTTCCCGCTGCCGATCCAGGTGATCTGCGAGCTGCTCGGCGTGCCCGCCGCCGACCGGGACGCCTTCCGCGCCTGGTCCAACGACATCGTCGCCGGCGCGCTCGCCGGCGACCGGCTGCGCACCTCGATCGACGCGCTGATCGGCTACATCGGCGAGCTGCTCACCGACCGCCGCAAGAACCCGGACGACGACCTGCTCAGCGGCCTGATCCAGGTCCGCGACGCGGAGGACCGGCTCACCGAGGACGAGCTGTCCTCGATGGTGTTCCTGCTGCTCATCGCCGGGCACGAGACCACGGTGAACCTGATCGGCAACGGCGCCTGGCTGCTGCTGCGCGACCGGACGCGGTGGGAGCGGCTGCGGTCGCAGCGCGACCTGCTGCCCAGTGCGATCGAGGAGTTCCTGCGGTACGAGGGACCGGTCGAGACCTCCACGTTCCGGATCGCCGCCGACACCATCCCGATCGGGGACGTCACCATCGGCCACGGCGATCCCGTGGTCGTCTCCCTGCTGTCGGCCAACCGCGACGACGACCGTTTCCCCGACGCCGACGAGCTGCGACTGGAGCGTGCGCAGAACGCGCACCTGGCCTTCGGACACGGCATCCACTACTGCCTCGGCGCCCCGCTGGCCCGGCTGGAGGCCCAGATCGCCTTCACCGGCCTGCTCGACCGTTTCCCGGATCTGCGCCTGGCCGCCGACCCGGACGACCTGCGCTGGCGCCCCGGAGTCCTGATCCGCGGCCTGTGGGAGCTGCCCGTCACCTTGTGAGAGCGGTCGGCGACGGCTTTCCCGGGCCCGGGCGCGAGGTGGGAAAAGGGCCCGGGACCGTCGCCGGCGTACGAAGCTGGTACCCATGACTTCGATTCCAGGCGAGGTGTGGGACGACCTGCGGTCCCAGGCCAGGGCGGCGATGGCGAAGGCGTACGCGCCGTACTCCGGGTTCCCGGTGGGCGCCGCGGCGCTCGCCGACGACGGGCGCATCGTGACCGGCGCGAACATCGAGAACGCCTCCTACGGCCTCGGCCTGTGCGCCGAATGCTCCCTGCTGTCCGACCTGATCATGACTGGTGGCGGCACTCTCGTCGCGTTCGCCTGCGTCGACGGGGACGGGAACACGCTGATGCCGTGCGGCAGGTGCCGGCAGCTGCTCTACGAGCACTCCGCGCCGGGGATGCTGCTCGACACGGTCAGCGGCGTCAAGACCATCGAGGACGTCCTGCCCGACGCCTTCGGCCCCCGGAC
Source organism: Actinoplanes utahensis (assembly GCF_016862455.1). Taxonomy (GTDB): domain Bacteria; phylum Actinomycetota; class Actinomycetes; order Mycobacteriales; family Micromonosporaceae; genus Actinoplanes; species Actinoplanes utahensis. Next base: position 87,252 of record NZ_BOMZ01000082.1, on the reverse strand, counting down.
CCTGCGCGCCTATCAGGAATCACACTGATCTCTCCGCCGGGCACCGCCGGCTGCCACCCCGCCCGAGGCCGGCGAGCCCGCATACGGGTACCTCTTGGCCAGACGGCAGCTCCACCACGTCCCCTAGCTGCCGAAATGCTGTCATAATGCCCTAAAACGGCTAGGCTCGGGGAACTAAGAGGCGCCGGACCGGGACGGGAACTGGTGGGCACGATCCTGGTGGTCGACGACGAACCGGACCTGCGGTTCCTGATGCGGCGGATCCTCACCCGGGCCGGGCACCAGGTCGTCGAGGCCGGCAACGGCGCGATCGCGCTCGACACCGTCCGACAGACCCGGCCCGACCTCGTGGTGACCGACGTGATGATGCCGGTGATGGGCGGGGTGGAGTTCATGCGCCGGCTGCGGTCCGACCCGGCGACCGCCACCATCCCGATCCTCTCGGTCAGCTCGGATTGGCAGCTCGCCGTGGACGCCGACGCCGCCCTGGCGAAACCGTGGGAACGTGCCGACCTGGTCGCGGCCGCCGAACGCCTGCTCCGGGAAGGACGTGACGGGCAGTGACGTACCTGAGCACCGGCCAGCCGGATCTCGACCTGATTCTCGGCGGTGGCCTGCGCCGGGGTTCGGTGGTGGTGGTGGCCGGTCCGCCGGGCACCGGCAAGACCGTCCTGGCGCAGCAGATCTGCTTCGCCGCCGCCACCGCCGAGCACCGGGCCGTCTACTACACGACGCTGTCCGAACCGCACGCCAAGCTGGTCGAGCATCTGCGCGGCTTCTCGTTCTTCGATACGGGAGCGCTGGGCTCCCTGGTCGAGTACGTGCATCTCGGTGACATGCTGCGCGACAACGGCGCCACCGACATCGACCCGCTGATCAACGAGGTGGTGCACAAGGCCGTCGAGGAGGAGCCGGCGCTGCTGGTGATCGACAGCACCATGATGCTGCGCGACTTCGTCAGCGATCAGGTGCTGCGCACCGCCCTGTACGACCTGACCAGCCGGGTCGCGCACAGCGGCGCGGTCCTGCTGCTTCTGGGCGAGTACGGCGAGGAGGACATGCCGTCCGGCATCGAGTTCCCGCTCGCCGACGGCATCGTGCTGCTGTCGCACCACGTGCGGGAGCCGGTCGACCGGCGTGGCCTGCGGGTCGCCAAGATGCGCGGCACCGGCCCGCTCGGCGGAACCCACACCATGCACATCACCGACGACGGCGTACGCGTCTATCCCCGCATCGAATCGTTCCTGCCCACCGACATGCCCGGCCGCGGTCCCCGGGTCTCCTCCGGCATCCGCGGCCTGGACGCGCTGATGGGCGGCGGCATCCCGGACGGTGACGGCACCGTCGTGCTCGGCCCCACCGGCGTCGGCAAGACCATCGGCTGCCTGGGTTTCCTCGCCGAGGGCCTCGCGCAGGGGCAGCGCTGCCTCTACGTCACCTTCCAGGACACCCTGGAGCAGCTGGAGGAGATGGCGGGCCGGTTCGGCTGGGACTTCCGCGCCGCCCGGGAACGCGACCAGCTGGTCATCGCGCACGTCCCGGTGGGCGCGCTCGACCTGGACCTGGACGTCCTCGCGTCGATCATCCGGCACAGCCTCGGCGACGGCTCGATCCGCCGCGTCATCATCGACAGCCTGGCCGAGATGGCCCACGCCGCCCGCGAGGCCCAGCGCTTCCCCGCCTACCTGCGCAGCATGCTCAGCATCGTCCGGGCCGCCGGGGCCTCCCTCTGGGTGACGAGCGAGACGCACCTGTTCGGCCGGGTCGAGGACCCGCTGACCGGCCTGATGTACCTCTTCCACAACGTCATCCAGGTCCGCTACCTGGAACACTGCGCCGAGATGGGCCGCTTCCTCAACGTCGTCAAGATGCGCAACAGCCACCACGACAACGCCATGTACAGCTGCCACATCCACGACGACGGCGGTCTCGTGGTCGGCAGCCGCCTCGCCCACGCCACCGGTCTGCTCGGCTGGAGTGCCCCGCGAGACTGCCTTCCCGATCAAACCCCCTGATCCGGTACGGGCCACGCAGGGCCCCCTGACTCGCGGCGGCCACGCCGGGCGTCCCCTCACCGCCGTCCCCCGGTGCACGTCATGCATGCCCCCCGACGGTCACCCCGGGCGTTTCCGCACCGCCCTCCCCCCCGGTGCATGTCATGCATGCCCCCCGACGGTCGCCCCGCGGCGACCACGCCCCGCGCGGACGTCAGTGCCCTGACCTGGTAGATATCGCCTGGCGGCGGCACGATGGCCGCCCTATCGTGGGCGGCATGCCGGAGCCCCTCGACACGCCCTCCCCCGCCCGCCGCGCCAAGGCCTCGGCCGGGCCGTCCGCACCGGTCGCCGTCGCGGTGGACCTGGGCAGCAGCACCGCCGGCGTCTGGGCCACCGGTCGCGGGATCGTGAGCGGCCCCAGCGGCGGCGGCCCGGTCCGCCGCGGGCGGGTCGCCGACGTCGCCGCCTGCGCGGACCTGCTGGCCGGGCTCGTCCGCCGGTACCCGCAGCCGCTGTCCGGCGCCGACATGGTGGTCGCCTGCCGGCCGGTGCTCTCCACCGAGACCGACGAGGCGCTGATGCGCCGCGTGCTGGACAGCGCGTTCGCGCCTCGCCGGATCATGTTCATCGACACCGTGCGCGCCGCCGCGATCGGTTCCGGCGCGGCCACCGGCATGCTGCTGATCGCGGATGTCGGCACCCGGATCACCGAGACCGCCCTGCTCGATCACGGCCGCGTCGTGGCGGCCCGCCGTGCCGACATCGGCACCGGCGATCTCGGCGACCACCTGACCGCCGGTCTCCTGGCCGACGTCGTCGCCCGGCACGTCACCGACCTGGCGGCCACCGCCGGCGACGGCGTGAGCCGGGCTCGCGAGCGCGGCCTGCTGCTGATCGGTGACGGCGCCCTGCACCCGGAGCTGCCGGAGGCGCTGACGGTCACCGTGGGCCTGAACGTGCGCCGGGCCGCCGACCCGTGCACCGCCGCTCTGCAGGGCGCGGGACTCGCCGCCACGTCGGCGTTACGGCATCCCGCCCTGCAGTGACGCGCCCGCCTCCCCGTTCTCCTCACGGGGAGCCGCACGGATCGGCCGGTACGGAAGCCGGCGGTGTCCCGGGCGAGGGTTCTTCGGTGAGCCGGCGGTGCCCGTACCGGATCTCGTCCCGCCGGGACCGCAGCCATCGCCGTTTCGGAGGGCTCGAGGTCCGCCACAGGTGGCGCAGGCTCGGCCGGGCGGCATGCCGAGTGCGGTTGCATCGGCTGATCGGACGACGCCAGACGATGATCGGATATTTCCATGTGCGACGGGGCGTCCACGACGCCTAGGAAGGAGCCATGACCAACGAGGTGACCATTCCCCTGCTGCCCTGCGCGTCGATCGACGACATCGAGGACTTCTACCGGGTTCTCGGCTTCAGCACCACCTACAAGCAGCACAAGCCCTACTCCTGCATGGCACTGCAACGGGAGGACCTGAACCTGCAGTTCTTCGGGATCGCCGGTTTCGCCCCCGAGCAGTCCTACGGCTCCTGCATCGTGCTCACCCCGGACATCGCGGAACTGCACCGGGCTTTCGCCGCCGGCATGCGGGCCGCGTACGGCAAGGTCCTGGTGTCCGGAATGCCGCGGATGACCCGGCCGCGGGCGCGAAAGAACGTCGACGGGCTGGGCGGGTTCAGTGTCATCGACCCGGGCGGCAACTGGATCCGCGTCTTCCAGAAGCCCGCCACCACGACCCCCACGCCCGAACCCGCACCCGCCGGACGACTCGCCAAAGCGCTGGCGAACGCCGTCGTGCTGGCCGACTCCAAAGGCGACGTGGCCCAGGCGGTCCGCATCCTCGACAGCACGTTGGCTCGCCCGCAGGCCGACGACGACCCCGTCACCCACGTCGAGGTCCTGGTGTACCGCGCCGAACTGGCGATGACCCTCCACGACCGGGAGACCGCGACTCAGATGCTGGCCCGCGCCGGGCACATCCCACTGAACCCGGACGAGACCGTCCGGGCGGCACCGACCTTCGAGATCGCCGCCGACCTGGCAGCGGCGCTGCGCTGAGACAGCCGTGACAACCAGCCGGGGGATGGTCGGGAGGAGCGTGTCGAGTGACAGGTGAATGGGCTCTGGCCCATTTTGGTGGACTCCTGACTCGGTGTGACGTTCGCTCATGATCTTCGGATGATCGATACGACGTTGGCCGATGTGGTGTTCCCTTGGCGGGCTGCTGTGCGGGTGGAGAGGGTCAGCGACGGCGAACAGGGCATCCACGTACGAGCGCGCGCGATTGCGGCCTCGGCGACGTGCCCGGGATGCGGTACTGCATCACGGCGGGTGCACGCCCGCTACCAGCGCCGGCTGGCGGAACTACCGGCTGGTGGCCGCCGGGTGACCATCCACCTGCGGGTACGGCGGTTCGTGTGCGTGGCACCGGAGTGCTCACTGCGCACCTTCGCCGAACAGGTGCCGGGCCTGACGGCGCGCTATGCCCGAGCGAGCGTGGCGCTGCGCCGGCAGTGGCAGACCATCGAGGTTGCCTTGGCCGGCCGTCCGGGAGTCCGGCCGGCGGCCCGCTTGGCGATCAGGGTGAGCCGTTCAACGTTGCTGCGGACGATGCCGGCGCCTGAGGTGAAGGGGGGTCCACGGGTGCTGGGCGTCGATGACTTCGCGCTGCGGCGTGGGCACGCCCCCGGCGTCCAGGTCATCTGCCGTGACCGCGGCGGCGCCTATGCCGAGGGCGCGCGCACCGGCGCACCGGAGGCAGTCCAAGTCGCGGACCGCCCCTCACCCAGCTCGGCGAGGCCATGGCCGGCTACGGGCGCATCTTCAAGACCCGGCACGTGCTGGCGTTCGTCGACGACGAACCGTACCGGCGTCAGATCAAGGGAATGCGCAACCTCAACGAGGGCCGCCACGACCTGGCCCGGCACGTCTTCCACGGCCGCCGCGGCGAACTGCACCGCGCCTGTCACGACGGCATGGAGGACCAGCTCGGCGCGCTCGGACTCGTGCTGAACCGCATCACCCTGTGGAACACCGTCTACTTGGACCTCGCCCTGGCCGGGCTACGTGCCCAGGGCTACCCGGTGCTGGACGCCGACGTCGCCCGGCTCTCGCCGTACGTGCGCCACCACATCCAGGTCCACGGCCACTACACGTTCACCCTGCCCGACCTGAACGGACGCACCTACCGGGCGCTGCGTGACCCGGACGCGGCAGACGAGCAGTAGCCGGTCCGCTGCCTGCCGGTGACCTCGGCGAGCCGGATAGTGCCTGCTCCGTCCGCTCTGTCTAGCTCCAGGCCGGGCAAACCGCCAACCTGTGCACGTGCCACGAGGCCGGCCAGGTGATGGCCTACGGGCAGGCCTCAGATCCAGCGGATGACCTCGTCCGGGGCGGGTCGCCCGGCCGGCTGGAAATCCGTGCCCTTCGTGTACGCCACCGGTGTCAGCACCGCCTGCGCGACCGTTTCGTAGTCGAGCCCCAGGATGTCGGCCACGTCCCGTTCGCGGGCGAGGTGCATGGACGTCCACGCGGTGCCCAGCGCGCGGGCCCGGGCGGCCAGCATGAAGCTCCATGTGGCGGGGATGACGTTGCTCATGCCGGCCACGGCCTGCTCTCGGTTGGGGCCTTCGTTGCAGGCGAGCACCAGCACCGGTGCGTCGCCCATGTGCTCGCCCAGGTAGTCGGCGGAGCTGGCCACCCGCTGCTGCACGGCGTCGCGGGTGTCGTCGCCGGTGGGCTTACCGGCGTAATACGGTGAGGCCTTGTAGCCGGCGTACACCTCGCGGTAGACGTCGCCGACCGCGCGGCGTTTCGCCTCGTCGCGGATCACGACGAACCGCATGGTCACGATGTTCGATCCGGAGGGGGCCTGCAGGGCCATCGCCACGCATTCGCGGATCGTGTCGTCGGGCACGGGCCGGGTGAGGTCGAGGCGTTTGCGGACCGCCCGCGTGGTGGAGAGCAGCTGGTCGGGGTTGAGGTCGAGCAAGGTCATTCGGTCGTCCTAGGGTCGAGGTTCATTGCGGTAGGCGGGTCTGGGTCGTGGCGGCCAGGGATCGGTCCATGGCGGCGATGTACTTCGTGAGGGCGTGGCAGTGGTGCTCCAGCAGGGCGATGCGCTCGGTCATCCGGTCGCGTTCACGCACGAGCATCTCGCGCAGTTCAGGGTCGGGATCGGCGACGACGATCTCCTGGGGCTGGTTGAGGCACGGCAGCATGTCGCCGATGATGCGCGTGGGGATGCCGGAGTCGAGCAGGCCGCGGATCTTCTTCACCCGGTCCACGAGGTACTCGTCGTACTCTCGGTAGCCGTTCGGCTGCCGTCGCGGCGTGATGAGCCCTTGCTCTTCGTAGTAGCGCAGCATGCGTGTCGGGACCTCGGTGCGTTTGGCCAGTTCACCGATCTTCATGCCCACCTCCTCAGCACCTGTGCAACCCTACAGTCATGTCAAGGTTGACGTGGTGTGAGTGACCCCTCGTCGCTCAGAGTTGACCTTCACATCAGTGTGAAGGTTGCACGATGGTCGCATGGCCCGGCCCAGCAACCACCCCCAACGCCGCCCGCCGAGCGGGATACCGCAGACGATGCGGCGCACCCATGTGGGCTTGGCGACGGGGCGCTGCGGTCATGGCCGCGACGATCGGCGGCTATTCGGGAAGCAGCGCCATCCTCGTAGGCGATCGCGGGTCCGTGATCACCCGGGCCCGGCCGCGACCCACCCGGTTGCCCTTCGGGCGCCGACGTGTCCGGCCCGGACCTGACTGCCCGACGTGTCCGGCCCGGACCTGACTGCCCGTCGTGTCCGGCCCGGACCTGACTGCTGAGCGCCGGCGACTCGTGCACGTCGCACCGATCCATCCTCCTCTTCCGGCTTCCCGAGACAGCGAGCACACATGAGCACCCCACCGAAACATGACGTCGCCGCCCCGGCACCGACAGTCCCCTCCGGCGACCGGCTCCCGCCGGGCGTCGCCCTGGTCATCGGGGTCCTGATGGTCTCGACGTTCATCGTCTTCCTCAACGAGATGCTCCTGGGCGTCGCCCTGCCCACGCTGATCGCGGACTTCGGAGTCAGCCCGAGTACCGGGCAGTGGGTCACGACCGGCTTCCTGCTGACCATGGCCGTGCTGATACCGGCCAGCAGTTTCGTGATGCGGCGGTTCCACCTGCGCACGATCTTCCTGGTCGCGTTGTCGCTGTTCATCGTCGGGACGACGCTCGCCGCGATCGCGCCGACGTTCGGCGTCCTGGTGACTGGCCGGATCATCCAGGCGTCCGGCACCGCCGTCTTCCTGCCCCTGCTGATGACCACGACCATGAGCCTGGTCCCAGCCGCTCGCCGTGGCCGGATGATGGCGATCACCACGGCCGTCCCGTCCGTGGCGCCGGCGCTCGGCCCGGCGCTGTCCGGTCTTGTGCTGTCCGCACTGAGCTGGCGCTGGCTGTTCATCCTGATGCTGCCGATCGCCATCGCCGCCCTGGCGCTGGGGGCGTGGAAGCTGCGCAACATCACCACCCCGGAGCCGGTGACTCTAGACCTGCTGTCGCTGCTGCTGTCCGCGGTCGGGTTCGGCGGCCTGGTCTACGGGCTGTCCCTGCTCGGCGAGGCGTCCGCCGGGCACACCTCGATCTCGCCGTACCTGCCGATCGCGGTGGGGCTGGCAGGCCTGGTGGCGTTCGTCCTCCGGCAGATCCCGCTGCAGCGCCGCGACAGCGCGTTCCTGGACATGCGGATCTTCCTGCAGAGGTCGTTCACCCTGCCGATCCTGGTGATGGTCTTCGTCGCGGGCAACGGGATCGGCCTGCTGGTCGTGCTGCCGCTGGTGTTGACTAACGTCGTCGGGCTGAGCACCCTGCAGCTCGGTCTCTTCCTGATCCCGGGCGGCGCAGCTATCTCGATCATGGCGACCCTGAGTGGCCGGGTGTACGACCGCGTCGGGCCCCGCCCGCTGGTCATCCCGGCTTCCATCGTCTGGTTGGCCGTCCTGTGGTTCCTCAGCCGCGTCGACGAGAGCACGAGCGTCGTCACGCTGATCCTCGCCTGGCTGGTGTTCACCAGCGCCATGGCCACGATGTGGGCGCCGCTGACGACGGTGGCGATGGGCGCCCTGCGCACGGAGCTGTTCTCGCACGGCTCCGCGGCTTTCGCCACCATCCAGCAGCTCGCCGGCGCCGCCTTCGGAGCAGTGTTCATCTCCGCCTACACCATCGGTTCCGGCGCCCGCGACGCCGGCGTGCTCAGCACGGCCCAGGCCGAGTCGGCCGGACACGCCGCCTTTCTGACCGCCTGGGTCATCGGCCTGCTCGTGCTGGTGGGCGTCCTCTTCATCCGTCGGGTACCGAGTCCGGACGCCGACGGCCCGGTGGAGACCGCGCCGGTCGACGGCGAGACGGTGGCCCGGTGACCATGACGAACAAGCAGCTGATTCTCGGTATGGGGCTGATCGACGGATACGGTGGCCTGCACGGCGCCTGGCGTGCCCCGCACGTCGACCCCGGGACCTACGCCGACGTCGACGCCACCGTGCGTCATGCCAGAGCCGCCGAGCGCGGCAAGTTCGCCTTCCTCTTCACCCCCGACTTCCCCGCCGTGCGCGCCGACGTCGAGCACTCGACGATCAGCAACCTCATGGACCCCCTGATCCAGCTGGCCGCCGTGGCGCGCGAGACCACGAACATCGGCTTCGTCGCCACCGGGTCGACGACCTTCCAGGAGCCGTTCAACACGGCACGCCAGTTCAAGGCCCTCGACGTCATGAGCCACGGTCGCGCCGGCTGGAATGCCGTCACGACGAGCGATCCGACCGTCGCCGCCAATTACGGCAGGCCCGTCGCCGACCGCGACGAGCGTTACCAGCGCGCCCACGAGGCGATCCAGATCGTCCAGGCGCTCTGGGGCAGCTGGGAGCAAGACGCGTGGGTCAAGGATCAGAAGGCGAACCGCTTCATCGACCCGTCGAAGCTGCTACCGGTCAACCTCCAGGGCCGATACCTGGCTTCGCGAGGCCCTCTGGGGATTCCGCCGTCGGAACAGGGGCAGCCCGTCGTCTTCACCGCCGGCGGCCCCAGCCCGCACCTGCTGTCAATCGCGGGCCGCTACGCCAGTGGCTTCATCGCCGAGGTGTGGACGATCGAACAGGCACGCGCCCAGCGCGAGCTCGTGCGCAACGCGGCACGCGAAGCCGGCCGCGACCCCGACGAGATCAAATACATTCCCGGCATCATGACCACGGTCGCACCGACTGTGCGGGAGGGCCTCGACCGTCGCCTCAGGTATGCGGGCGACGTCATCGACGCCCGCCTGCCCCACCTCGCCGCGATGCTCGGGATCCAGATCCACCCGGACCGGTACGACAAGCCCTTCACGCCGGAGCAGCTCGCCTCCGCGCACGCCTCACCGAGGGACCCGCGCTCGTCGAACGCTCTCGCGGTGGCACGCCAGGGGTGGTCCCCGCGCGACGTCCTGGCCCATGGCGTGATCGACTTCCACCCCACGGTCGTGGGCCCGGGGAGGCTGCACGCCGATCACCTGCAGGAGTGGTTCGAGGCGGGAGCCGCCGACGGCTTCTGGGTGACACCCGACATCTACGAGGACGGCGTCGACGCCTTCGTCGACGAGGTCGTGCCGATCCTGCAGGAACGCGGCATCTACCCCACCGACTACCGGGGCACGACCTTGCGCGCGAACCTCGGCGTGGCCCACCAGTACGGACTCGACCCACGCATCACCGGCGCCGAGCAATGACCGGACTCCGGTAATGCCGCGGATGTCCGACGACCGTTCACGTGCTGCGCCTGAGCCAGGACCAGATTCCCCTGGCTCTCGCTGATCGCCTTGGTCGTGGGGGTGTGAAGGCGTCGAACCGCAGAGCACCGCGCACACGAACGACACGCAGGAGGAGAACTTCATGAAGATCGGCATCATGGGAGCCGGCAGCATCGGCAGCGTGCTGGCCCCGCGGCTGAGCGACCACGGCCACCAGATCAAGATCGCAAACTCCCGCGGGCCGGAGACGATCCCCGCCAAGGTTCTCGCCACCGGCGCCCAAGCGGTGTCGGCTGGTCAGGTCGCCGCAGACGTGGACGTTCTCATCACCTCGGTGCCCCTCATCCGGGTGCCCGACCTCAAGCCGTTACTGATCAACCTGCCCGTTGACGCCGTCGTCATCGACACCTCGAACTACTACCCCGCCCGCGACGGGCACATCGCGGCCCTCGACCGCGGGCAGGTCGAGAGCCGCTGGGTCGAGGAGCACCTCGGCCGATCCGTCGTCAAGGCATGGAACGCCATCACGGCACAGTCCTTCGTTGCCTACACGAGCCCGAGCGGTACCCCCGGCCGGATCGCGATCCCCGTCGCCGCCGACGATGACGACGACCGGGCCCTGGGCATGTCGCTGGTGGACCAGACGGGCTTCGAGGGCTTCGACGCGGGCACCATCACCGACTCGTGGCGCCAGCAGCCAGGCAGTCCCGTCTACTGCACCGACCTCACCGCCGAACAGATGCTCAGCGCGCTCGGCAAAGCCATCGCCGAACGCTCCCCCAAGCGCCGCGACCTGGCGATGACCGTCATCGCCGAACTGATGGGCGACCCCACCAGCGACCTCGGCAAGGACTTCCTGGTCCGGGTCAACCGGCTCATCTACAACTGACCCACGCTCCAGCCTGCGCCCGGCCGGCCACCTCCAAGTTGCTCCGGCCGGGCGCAGTGAGTGACGGATTTCGAGGCTATCGACATGACTGGCAGCACAGACCTGAGCGCATCGGCTCCAGCAGCCGACAGCGCGCCCCCGGCTGCGAGGGAATTGCGCCACGCGTTCGCGGGCTTCGCCACCGGCATCACAGTGGTCGCCGCGCTCGTCGACGGACGCCCGACCGGTATGCCGGCGAACTCATTCAGCTCGATTTCTCTGGACCCACCGCTGGCCGCACTCAGTTTCGCGCGTACCTCGACGACCTGGCCGCTGCTGCGCCGCGCCCCACAATGGGGCATCAGCGTCCTCGGCGAACACCACAAAGCCGACCTCGCACGACTCTCGCGTCCCGCAGCCGAAAGGTTCGACGGAGTCTCCTGGGTCTCCAGCCATGGAGCGGTCTTCCTGGAACATGCCAGGACAACTTTCCGGGTTGGCGTGGCGGCTGAAGTCGACGCCGGGGACCACGTGCTCACACTGCTGCGTATCCACGCTCTCCGCCGCTCGACCGACGGCGGGCCACTGATCTTCTACAACAACCGCCTGCACGGTCTAAAGCCCGAGCAGTCATGATCACTGCCGCGTCCAGCGTTTCCAAGCTCTCCAGGACGTTCAGCAGACATAGCCGGACCAGCCGTACTCCTCGCCGATCTCCTCACCGAATTGGTGGACCACTTCTCCGGCACGCGCCGAGCCGGCCGCGCTGACGATCGCCGGCAGGTCGCTGCCCTTGACTATGCAGAGCGAGGCAACGGATGACACCGACGGATCCTATCGATCGGCTGGCCACCGGGCCCGCGAGCGCACCGGAGACGTGGCGAGTCGCTCGCCTCGCCGGAGGCCATCCGGATCTGCCGCAGATAACGCGCGATCTGCCCCGGACCGGTCGTCACCGCGCGCGATGAGTCCGCCGGAAGTGAACCAGAGCCGGTGAATGTCAGTGCGTCGCGACATCGAATGTCAGTACGGCCCGGGCCGACCGGTTCACCTCCCGCGCCTCGCGGGCGTTCTTCACGACGCTCCGGTCGCCCACCGTGGAAAGAGTCTGAGTCACCCGGCCGGGCTTCTGGCTTCCGAGCAACTCATCTCGGCCCTTTACGCGTTCTTCCCCGGCCTCGCGCCGCCACGTTGCCGCAGCTGGACTCGGGCTCAAGCCGTAGCTCCCCTTTTCGGCGAACTTTTGGTAGACAGTAGCGATGGCGCAGAAGATCGAGGAAAAGACTGTTTCGGCAATTGTCGACTACAACTTGGTCGGCATCGCCGACGAGGGGTATGACGGACCGGACAAGCCAGTCTCGCCGAACGAGGTGAACAACTGGTTCAGCACCTGTGCCGGCAATGTCTATCTGGAGAGCGAAGAGACGATCGTCCACGCGGAAATGCATTTCGAGACCTGGGACGGGCCGGCCGAGTTCGACGCCAGTGCATGGCACCGCAGCGACGTCATCGTGCAGGAATGGCAGAGCGGCGAACTGGCGCTCGACCAGATCGCCGCGGGCGCCACCCCGGGCGTCTACCGGCTGCCGTCGCCCGGGCCGTGGCACATGCGGCTGGCCTGGCGCGACGAGCCGGCGCCCGAGCCGGACGAGCTGCCTTGGGCGTCGGTCCTCGTGCAGTTCTGGCGGGCGTAGGAGAGGCCGGGGCCCGGTGCCGGGCCCCGGCCTTTTTCTCACGGTTCGATCGGTCCCGGGTCGTCCGGGTCCGGGTCCTCGGGGTTGGGGTCCGGGACCGGCACCGGGCCTGTGTCGGTGGTGGTGATGAAGAACCGCTCACTGTCGAGGATGCGGTCGACCTCGTACCAGCGGCCGATCCGCCGGCCGGCCTCCTGGTTCTGGCTCCTGTTCACCCAGCGCACGGAGTAATCGAGCTCGTACTGCGCCCCCTCGTACTCCGAACGGGCCGACCCCTCGTAGGTGGAGGCCATCGCGTACTCGTCGCAGTCGAACGGGCCGCCCGTGTCCGGCTTCGCCGGCATGGCGACCGTCTTGCAGAAGTTGGTCGACACCGTGCGGTTACGGGTGGCCCGGGTCCGCAGGGCAGCGCTCTTGGCGCCGGCCAGGCGGTGCAGCGGGTCGCCCGGGGTGGCGCCGTGCAGTACCTTGTCCGCTTTCAGCGGCACGGTCGCGGCCGGGTTGGTCCGGGCGTCCTCGATGTGGCGGGCCGCTCCCTCGACGGACGGATCGGTCTCGTTGAGCGACAGTCCCGGTACCGCCCGGTCGAAGACCGAGCCGAGCTTGTCGGTGTTGGCGACGTTGAGGTACCAAGCGGTGTCGAACCGCATGCCGCCCTCGGGGCTTTCGGTGTCGAGGAACTCGATGTACCAGGGCAGGTCGAAGTCGTACTCGACGTGGAAGACACCGGTGCCGATCTGCTCGCCGGCGCCGGCCGACGGGGAGGACGCCTGCGAGTACAGGGTGAGTTCGGCGTCGTCGTCGGCCATCCACTGGTTGAGCGACTTGTCGTTGTCCTGGGTGAACCCCGCGAAGCAGGCGTTGGCGTCGGTCTGCGGGAAGTCCTCGTCGAGATAGTTGCCGTCACATTCGAGCTCGGCCTCGAGCCGGGCACCGCCGCCGAGCCACGGCCCGGTCCGGGTCAGGATCTCGACGTCCAGGTCGAACTCGGCCCAGCGGGTGGTCGTGGCGACCTCGGCCGCGCCGATCTTGCCACGCCCGACCAGCGTGTTGCTGGACAGGAAGTTGCCGACGACCTTGCAGCTCGGCGGGAAGATGCCGCACTCGACGGCGGGCATGTAGACGAGGTGGATCTGGCAGTACGAGAAACGGTTCTTGATCCAGCCGGCGTCGGCGGACGCCCGGTCGTAGTTGGCCTCGCACTCGTCGCCGGCGATGTAGTTGTACGGGTCGGCCGGCTTCTTCCCGCCGTTGAAGCGCGACGAGTCGGTGACGAAGCTGACCGGCTCGGCCAGCGCGGCCGCACGCCGCTTCGACTTCGACGGCCCGTTCGCGGTAGCGGGCGCGATGCCCAGCGCGTCGAGGTTCTTGCTCTTGGCGAACTCGGTGACGACCCGCTGCGGGTTCTTCACCAGGTCGGGATCGGAGATGACGTACGGGATGATCTTGTAGGTCTTCTTCTCGGGTGCCGCCTGCGCCCCCGCGGCGGGCGTGAGGGCGAGCACCAGCCCGGACACGGCCGCCCATACGAGCATTGACGCTCGTCGGTGCATGATTGTTCCTCTCCAGTCACCATGCATACATGGATGCGTCCGCAAATGCGGTGGAGCAGGGGATGGTGACCTCGAAACAGTCACACCCATAAGAATTCCGCAGATGCGCGCACGTCATCGCGGCGCCTCCTACGGGCACCGCGGAAATTGCCTCCCTCGTCTTTTACTCCACCCGGCCGACGATCATTGCGCCGAGCCGGCCCCGCGTCGCCGGTGCGTTTACAATGCGTGACATTCCGACGCCGACGACCCGAGTATGCCAGCGGGGAGAGATCGTTTGTGCCCCCAAGGGCCATTGACGAGAACAAATTTTTATAGACGTACGTCAAAGGATTTCATCAGCTGCCCGGCCTCGGGAGATGCGCCATGATGGAGCAATGAAGCGTGCCTCGCTCGCCGTAGTCCTGACCGTCACCCTGTCCGGCTGCGGGTTCCAGGGGCCGGGCGGAACCGTGACGGCACAACCGCTGCCCTCCGGCTCCACCCCCGCCGACGCGTGCGCCCCGCACAACCTGGCCGCGATGGCGGGCAAACCGGTCACCGCCGCGATCGCCGCCAACCCCGGCCTGTCCGGGATGGTAGCCGGGCTCGACCGGGCCGGCCTGGGAACGCTCGACGAGGCGCCCGCTCTGACCCTGTTCGCGACGTCCGACCGCTTCCTTGCGGTGTTCCCGTTCCAGCGCATCCCCCCGCTGTGGGACGACCCGGCCGAGCTGGCGCAGCTCTTGAAGCAGGCCGCCGTCCCGCAACGTCTGGAACCGGACCGGCTACCCGGCACGCACACCACGATGGGCGGCACCCAGGCCGTCGTCACCACCGATGCGGGCCGCCTGCGGGTGAACGACACGAGGGTGGCCTGCCAGCAGCTCGACACCACCAACGCGGCGATCTACATCGTCGACCAGATGGTGCCCCAGCGGTGATCGCGACGGCGGCGAGGTAGCGCACGGTGGCACGTTCGTCGTCGTGGTTGCACACCCAGCGCACCGTCGCCGAGCCAGGCGCGGCACGACTGCCCCATCGCGCAGGGTGCCGTGCGCGTACGCGATATCGGTCTCGACCAGCGGATCCTCCTCGGCGCCCGCGTCTTCGCATCGTGGACCCCGGATCCCGACTCGGGGCGCGATCGTCGCCTACGTGGGTTGCGCTGTGAAGTCCTCGACTGTCACCAGCAGCGCGCGCATCGAGCCGTGTTCAAGGACCTGGGCGAGCTCGGCGGCCGCATGGAAGATCTCCGGGGAGGGCTTCTTGTGGCCGATCGCCTCCGAGACGACCCATCCGTGTACCAGTCGGTCAAGGCCGGTGTTGCGGATCTTCGCTTCCTGCTGCGATGTGCGGCCATTGGTGACGATCACGCAGGTCCAGCCATGTGCACGCGCCGACATCAGCGCTTCCTCGCAGGCGCTCTCCAGCACCCCACGGTCGGCTGCCCCGTTGTCGAGCAGAGTACGGATCGCAGCCCGGGGCACGAGGTCCTCGCGATGCCGAACCGGCTGCGCACCGGCAACCGGTGGGGCGACGTCACCCTCGGCCAGTTCCAGTTCGGGTACGAGATCTCCGGCACGAACGGCCGGGCCGCGTTCACCACCGACGGCTACGGCCTCACCGTCAGCTGACCGCGCCCGGGTCCCGGATCGCCGTGGTCCGGGACCACCGGGCAGGATGATCACATGTCCGAGTCGCCGATCGCCGTGTTCGACGTGGACGGGGTGGTCGCCGATGTGCGGCACCGTCTGCGGCATGTCGCCCGCCGGCCGAAGAACTGGCAGGCGTTCTTCGCGGCCGCCGACCGGGATGCGGCCCTGCCCGAGGGGGTCGAGCTGGTACACCGGTATGCGGCCGATCACCGCGTGGTGTGGCTGACCGGCCGCCCGGAGCGGTTGCGCCGGGTCACCGAGACCTGGTTCGCCCGGAACGGGCTGCCGGCGGGCCGCCTGCTGATGCGGCCGGACCACGACCGGCGGCCGGCCCGGGAGTACAAGCACGACCGGCTGCGCGCCCTGGCCCGCGAAGGGATGATCGCCGTGGTCGTCGACGACGATCCCGCCGTGGTGAAGGTGCTGAAGGCGGCGGGTCTCCCGGTGCGGCTGGCCGACTGGGTGGGGTACGCCGAGTCGCTGCGGCAGGCGCAGGAACGCGACGGGCGTACCTGAACGCCTACACCTTGACGGCGCCGATGCCGAGGGTGCTGCCGGCCGGCAGCGCCCCGGCGGTGAAGACGGCGCCGAGCAGGGGCCGGTTGAGTTCGGCGAGACGTGCGGCGCGGGTGTCGCCGAGGGCCCGCCACGGCGCGGCGGCCAGCTCGTCGGTGTGCCGTTCGACCCGGTCGCGCAGCTCCTGACCGGCCGGGGTGGCGGTGCCGTCGGCGTGGAGGAGCCCACGGCCGGCGAGCCGCTGCCGGGCGGCCGCCCACTCGTCCGGGCTCCATCCGCGCCCGGCGAACCCGGCGACGGGCGCGGCGCCGACCGCGGCGAACGAGACGAGCGCCTCGCAGGCGTCCAGGCCGGCGGCGCGCAGAGCGGTCAGGTGGCCGTCGCCGCGGTGCTCGCGCAGGATCGTGTAGGCGTGCCAGAGCGCGACGTGCGGCTCGTCCGGCCAGGGCAGGTCGAGGTTGGCCGCGGCCAGCGGCCGATGCGCCACATCGATGCTCTCCGCGGCGCGCCGGGCCAGGTCGGCGGCTTCCCTGAGGTCGCCGTCATGGAGCGCCCGGAGGGTCCGGTCCACCGCGCGCCACCGCGCCTCGAGGACTTTCGCGGGCGCCGCCGTGTCCCAGATCGCCGGGATGTGCCCGGCGATCGTCGCCGGGCTGAAGCTGTAGTAGGTGGCGGCGGCCAGGTGCGGGCCGGCCGCACCGAGGGGCGCGGTGCGCCACGCGAAGTAGCTGGGCCAGCGGGACGTGACGTCGTAGCCGAGCGCCGCCGCCTCCTCGAACGCCTGTGGGCTGAAGTAGAGCGTCGCGTGCACCGGCTCGATCTGGTGCCACATGGACCGCGCGAGTGTGGGCATCGCCATCGTCCTCACTGTCTATGTACGCTATGACAGTGACGATAGAGCCCGGGCACATCACTGGTCAATCCCAAATAGACAGTTACGTCAGCCGGTGGATCGAGCAGGCTGTCACCCTGATCAACTCCACTGACGACATCGGCGAACTGGCGGCCGTCGCCGACGCGCTGCGTCCCGTCTTCGGCGCCGGCGAGCACCTCGACGCCGCCGTGACCCGGCTCAACGACCTCCTGGCCCGGCACGGCGCGGTCCCCAACCTGCACGGTCACCCCGGGCAGTCACCGGTCCTCGCGTTCCACCGCCCGGACGCCACCCGCGTCGACGCCTGGGCCGCCGACATGGGCACCGCGATCGCCATGGTGATCGGTGTCGGCCAGGCCGCCCGGCTCGGCGCCTGCGAAGCCGAGCGCTGCGCGCGTGTCTTCTTGGACACCACCCGCAACGCCTCCCGCCGATTCTGCGGCCTGACCTGTCAGAACCGGGCGAAGGCCAGCGCCTACCGGGCACGAAGGGCGGCACGCTGATCGATTTGTCGGCATGATGCTCCGGTGCACCCGTTGATCGCCGCCTTCGGCCTCGCCGCCGCCCTCTCCGCGATCGGCGCGGGGCTGGAAGGACCCGAGATCCGGTACGGCGCGGAGACCGCGGCCATGCTGATCCTGGCCGCGGTCGTCGCGGTCGCCGGCCGGTCCGCCCCACGGCCGCTGCGCCTCGCCCTGCTGGCCGTCGCCCTGCTGCCGGCCGCCTCCGCCGCCGTGCAGCTCATCGCCACCTGGATCCCGTCGCCCGGCCCGCCGCCGCGCGGCGCCAACGGCTGCCCGATCACGACCGGCCCGTTCGCCGAGTACTGGCGCGACCAGCTCTGGTGGGGCCAGCTGGCCGAGTTGCTGCGGTTCGGCGCGGCCGGCTCCGCCGTGGTGGCGGTGCTCGTGCTGCCCGGGTCCCGGCGCGCCCGCACCCTGGCACTGCTGACGCTACCGGCCGCGGTGTTCGGCCTCTTCGTGATCCTCTCCGGCCCGCAGGACCTGGACCGCGTCGTCGCGATCTCCCCCGGCCTGCTGACCGTGATCGCCGCCGGCGCCCTGACCGCCGCAGCCGTGACCCGCACGGTCAGCGGCCCGGCGACCCGTGCCGCCCTGATCGCCGGCGCTGTCCTGACCCTGCTCCCGGCCCTGTACGCTCCCGACGACCTGGCGATCCTGCACCGGCAGATCCCCGAACCGGTTCCGGAGAACGTCCTTCTGGTGTGCGGCTACGCGATCGCCGGCGCCCCCACTCCCACGTTCACCGCGGTGGCCCTGACGGTCGCCGCAGCCGCCCTGTCCCTGGCCGCACCCGCCCTGCTCACCTGGGCGGTCCAGCGCGCCGCCGACCGGCTCAGCTGAGACGTTCCCGCCCTTCCCGGATCACGTCGATCCCGGCGTTGCCACTGCCGTGCGCGGGCGTGTCCGCGGTGGGTTCGGTGTCCACCGGGCTCGCCTCGGTCTCCTCGGCTCCGGTGACGTGCTGGTCGGTGCTGCTGCCCGCGTCCTCGCCGTGAACCTTCCGCTCCTCGCCCATCACTGCCACCTTCCGCTCGGACCGGTCGTCGGACACCGCATACCCGCAGCCGCTCACGAGAATCCTGTGTATGTTAGGACCTTCCCTAGGATCATTAGGAAGGCGGACGGCCATGCCCCGCGAGAGACTCACCCCGGACGCTCTGGTCTCCGCAGCCGCCGACCTCGCCGACGAGATCGGCTTCGACCATCTGACCCTGTCGGCGCTCGCCAAGCGCTCCGGCGTCCGCGACGCCAGCCTCTACACCCACATCGGCGGCCTTGCCGACCTGCGGGAGCGGGTGGCGATGCTGGCGCTCGGCGAATGGGCCGACGCGCTCGGCGAGGCCATCGCCGGACGATCGGGCCACACCGCCCTCACCGCCTTCGCCGACACCTACCGCACCCTGGCCATGGGACGGCCCGGCCGCTACGCCGCGACCCGGCACCCCGTCCCACCGGATCGGCTCGCCGCGTCGGGTGACGCCGCGCGCATCATCGACGTCTGTTACGCGCTGCTGCGCGGCTACGACCTGTCCGAACCGGACGCCACCGACGCGGTCCGGCTGCTGCGCAGCACCCTGCACGGTTTCAGCGATCTGGAGGCCACCGGCGGCTTCACCGCCGACCACAGCCTGGACACCTCGTGGCACCGGGCGGTCGAGGCTCTCCACCACACCCTGACCCACTGGTCCGACATCTAGACAGGAGAGACCCATCCCTACCGCCACGCTCACCGTCAACGGCACCACCATCGACTACGACCAGCGCGGTGACGGCCCGCCCCTGCTGCTCCTGCCCGGCGGCTCCGGTCACGCCGGTGTCCTCGACCGGCTCACCGCACACCTGGCCGGCCGCTACCGAGTCGTCGCGATGTCCAGCCGCGTCGCCTCGGCGGCGCGACCCGGCGGCATCACCGCGGACCAGCACCCGAGGATCCACGCCGACGACACCCGCGCCCTGATCACGGAGCTCTTCGACGAGCCACCGGCCGTGTTCGCCTTCAGCGCCGGCGCCATCACCACGCTCGAACTCCTCGCCCGCCACCCCGGGCACGTTCGCCTCGCGGTCGTCCACGAGCCACCGGTGACAGCCCTGCTGCCCGACGCCGCCCGTCACCGCAGCGCCCTCGAAGCGGTCCGGGCGGCCGCGCGCACCGACGGCCCGGCCGCCGCGGCCCAGCTCATGACCGCCGCCATGACGGCCCCCGGCCCCGGCGCCACCCCCGCCACGCTGCACCACCCCGGCGACTGGCTCGACGGCTACGCCGGCACGCGGCCCGAACCACCCACCCCGGAACTGCGGGAGTTGTTCACCCGCCTCACCGCCCTCCAGCCGCTGTTCCTGGAGCACATCCTGATCCCGTTCACCACCAGCGAACCCGATCTGACCGCGCTCGCGGCATCCTCCGCACGCCTCGTCCCGGCCGCCGGCATCGACTCCCGCGGCCAACTGCCGTACCGGGCCGCCGCAGCGCTCGCCACCCGCCTCGGCCTGCCCCTGACCGAGCTCCCGGGCGGTCACCTCGGTCCCGTCGAGCGACCGGCGCAGCTGGCGCACGCGCTCAGGGCGCTGCTCAGCGAGCCCCCGAGGCCGATGTCAGGAGACCAGCGCAGGGCCGAAACCTGAGGGCGCAAGTCCGGGTTATTCCTCATGTCGCTGATGTTCCGGCGACCGGAGGAGAGGCAGTCCATGCGTACGATCCTGAAGAAGGCGGCACTCGTCGCCGCCTCCGTTGCCGTGCTCGCGCCGGGCACCGCCGTCCAGGCCAAGCCGGCGCGGACCGTCACCGCGCTGCTCGGCACGTACGACTTCGGGCGTGCGGGGGTGATCGGCCAGTCCGGGAAGCAGGCCGGGGTCTGGCGGTCGTACTCGGTGCGGTCCGGGTTCGCCGGGGACGACCTGATCGTCACCTACCAGCCGCGGACCCGGCCGGCCAGACACGAGACCCAGGTCTACACCGCCGCCTTCACCGAGGTCGCCGACGCGTCCGCCGAGTGTCGCAAGGTCGGCGCGGACGGTGTCGCCCGCCGGGTGTGGGTGTCGTTCCGCTGCCGCACCGGGTTCGCGCCCAGTTACACGCTGCTCGTGCGCTGACTGATCCGGCGCTGATCGGGTAGCCGCTGAGGCATGACCGACAGCACCCGTCTGCGGGCCGCGATCGAGCGGGAGACGCCCGGGGTCCGCGCCGACCTGGAACAGTTGATCCGCATCCCGGGGACCGCGTTCGACGGGTTCGACCACCGCGTTCTGGAGCGCTCGGCCGCGTACGTCGCAACGCTGTCGGCAGGTTGTGGTCCGCAGGTCCGCATCGCCCGCTCGGGCGGGCAGCCGGCGGTCACCGGATGGCGGCCCGGCCGGCCGAACGTCCTGCTCTACGCCCATCACGACGTCCAACCGGCCGGCGATCCGGGGCTGTGGACCACTCCCCCGTTCGCGCCGGTGGAACGTGCCGGCCGGCTCTACGGGCGTGGCGCCGCCGACGACAAGGCCGGGGTGATGGCGCACGTCGCGGCACTGCGGGCCTGAGGTGACGATCTTCCGGTCGGCGTGACGGTGTTCGTGGAGGGCGAGGAGGAGTACGGTTCGGCCTCCCTGGAGCGGCTGCTGACCGACAACGCCGACGTTCTCGACCCGGACGTGATCGTGATCGCCGACTCCGACAACTGGGACATCGGCCGGCCCGCGCCGACCACGTCGCTGCGCGGCACGGTCAGTCTCCTGGTCGAGGTCCGGCCACTGCGCGCGGCGGTGCACAGCGGCATGTTCGGCGGACCGGCGCCCGATGCGCGGACCGTGCTGACCCGGCTGCTCAGCACCCTGCACGACGATGACGGGGCGGTCGCGGTCCCCGGGCTGACCCGGCACACGGCCGCGACCGTCGACTATCCGGAGGAACGGTTCCGGGCCGAGGCCGGGGTCCTCCGCCGAGGCCCTGCTGCTCGGGCTCATCGGAAATGTCAGGGGGTGACGCTAGGGTCCGGGGCGTGCTGGAGAGACTCGATGAGGTGCCGTGGGCCGAGCTGACACACGCCTACGGATCGGCGGCCGACGTTCCCGAGCAGATCCGGGCGCTGGGGTCCCCCGACCCCGCGGTGCGCAAGCAGGCCTATCACGATTCCTACGGCAACATCTTCCACCAGGGCACCCGATATCAGGCGACCGCGTTCGCCGTGCCGTTCCTGATCGAGCTGCTGGCCGACCCGTCCACCCCGGACCGGGCCGGGCTCCTGGACCTGCTGGCGGCCCTGGCGGTCAGCTATGACGAGTCCCTGCTGCCGCATCCGTTCCCGATCGCCGACCTGCGGCGCCGGGCGGCCGGCGGCGAGGCGGTGCTGGCCGGGAAGCCGCTGCCCACCGGCGAGGAGGACGACTCCGGCGACTACGAGTACCAGGACTCCCTGGAGGAGGACGACCAGGAGCGGATGTACGCCTACATCGACCTGTGCGCCTACCAGGCGGTCCAGGCCGGCGTCCCGCTCTATCGGCAGCTGCTGGCCGACCCGGATCCCGCGGTGCGGACCGCCGCGGCGTACGCGGTGGCCTGGTTCCCCGAGGACGCCGCCGGGAGCATCGGCCCGCTGACCGTCGCCGCCACCGACCCGTCCGACACGGTCGCGGCCTCCGCACTGGTCGCTCTCGGTCTGCTCGGCGCCGCCGACGCCGGCTCGCCGGCCGCTCTGCGCGCGGCGGTGGCCGGAGCTCGCGAGCTGCCCCGCTGGGGCGCGGCTGTCGCGCTGGCCGCGCTGCACGGCCCGGACACCGAGCCGGCCGCCGTGGCCGAGCTGCACACCTGGGCCGCCGGCGACCACCGAGCCCGCCGCGGGATCCCCTACCTGGAGGGCGACCTGTCCGGTTACGCCGCTCTGGCGCTGCGCCAGCTCGGCGACGCCCACGCCGGCACGGCGTTCGACACGCTGCTCACCCGGATTCCCTCGGTCGACGGCCCGGCGGCCATGCCGGTCGTCAAGGAGGCGCTGCGTCACGCCTTCCCCGCCGGCCGGGTCGCCGCGGGCACCCGGTTCGCCGACCTCACCGACCGCCAGCAGCGCCTGGTCCGGGCCCTCGCCGCCTCCCCGTCGACCTGGCAGTGGGGCGACTTCGGTTCCTTCGGCAACTTCATGGGCATGGTCGGCGGCTACGGCCTGCCGACGACCGCCGAGGACATGGCCGCGTTCGCCGCCGGCGGCCGGTCATCGTGACGGCACTGTCCCGTCACCCATCGCCGGCTGCCGTCCTGGTCCTTGGTCGGGCTGCCCGGCGCCGGAAAGACCACCCGCGCCGAAGCTCTCGCGCGAACGCACCGGGCGCTGCGCCTGACCCCTGACGAGTGGATGATCCCGCTGTTCGACGGCACCCAGCCGGACGGCAAGCGGGATCTGCTGGAGGGCCTGCTGATCAGGGTCGCCCTGGAGACGCTGCGCCTGGGCACCAGCGTCGTCCTCGACTTCGGTCTCTGGAGCCACGACGAACGCTCCGCCCTGCGCTGGCTGGCGGCCACGGCCGGCGCCACCTGCCCGATCATCTATCTGCCGGTCAGCGCGGACGTCCAGCGGGCCCGGATCGCCCACCGCCAGGCGACCGCACCGCACACCACGTTCCCGATCTCCGACACCGAGGTCACGTACGGCCGTGATCTTTTCGAGGCCCCCGACCCCACCGAACTCCACGGCGGCCCGCCGATCCCCGATCCTCCACCGGGCTGGCCCGGGCTGACCGTCGTCAGTGTGCTCTTGGTTGGTATCGCTGCAGCTGCTGGCTGTCCTGGCCGACAGTGACGCCCTCGTCTATACCGCGGCCGTGCTGTGGGGCCTCGGATGGGGCGGCGTCCCCACCTTGCTGCAGACCGCGGCCGCGGATGCCGCGGGCGAAGCTGCCGACTCGGTACAAGCCATGCTCGTCACGCTCTGGAACGTCGCCATGGCCGCCGGCGGAATGATCGGCGGTCTTCTGCTCCGCTCCTTGGGCGCGGACTCCTTCCCCATCAGTGTCCTGTTGCTTCTGACGCCGGCCCTGATTCTCGTCGTCGCAGCTCGCAGGCACGGATTTCCCGTCGTACGCGCGGCCACCACACCGTGAAGACCATTCCCGAACCGTCATGCGGCCGGGTGAGCCGTCGGGTGAACCGTTGGGCGGGCTGTCCCAGCCCAGGTTCTTGGGGGCCGATTGTCGGATGATCGTTCGATGGATGATCTACGGGAGCTGAACGATCGCTGGTGGGACTGGCAGGTGGAGCGGTGGGACGTGGCCGCGCTCCGGCTGGTGGCGGACAACGACCTGACCTATCACCACAGTGTCGAGGTGACGTTCAGCGATGTCGCCTGGGTGTCCTGCGCGGATCTCTTCCACCATCCGGTCTTCCGGGATCCGACCCCGGCGGAGCGCGGCTTCGCCGGGCAGGTCACGGGCGACGACGAGTATCGGCTGTTCGCGTGGGACGCCGAGACGGCCGCCGGAACCGTGCCGATGATGATCATCGCGCGTGACGTCCGCATCGAGTCACCCGGTGTGGTGGTCAGGCGAGTGTGACGTCCAGGTGCGTGGTGTCGTCGAGGCGTACGACGCCTCGGTTGTGGAAGAAATCGTCCTCACGCAGCGACGTGATCCCGCCGGACGAGAAGCGGAAGTTCACGAGACCCGCCGCGTCGATCGGCATGCCGATCCAGGCCGCGACGAGGAACGTGGCCGTGCCGCCGTGCGCGACCACGACCTGGTTCTCCGCGCTGGACCGCAGGATCCGGTCCAGCGCCCGGTACGCCCGTACGGCCAGGTCCCATTTGGTCTCGGCGCCCGGCACCCCCTCGTCGTGGCGCATCCGTTCACCGGTCGCGGGCGGCGGGATGAACCGCTCGTCGAGCCACGCCTGTGGACGGCCGCCGGCCTCCCCGTAGGATTTCTCCCGCAGATCGGCGTCCAGCACCACGTCGGCCCCGAGCCGTTTCGCGACGATCTCCGCCGTACGCCGGGTCCGCAGCAGGTCCGACGAGTGCACCTCGACCGGGCCGTCCGCCGGAAGCAGGCCGGCCAGCGCCTCCGCGATCCGGGCGGCGTGCGTGAGCCCGCGGTCCGTCAGGTCGGAGTCGAACCATCCGCCGACGAGGTCGTCGACATGATGGGTCGCCTCCGGATGGGTGACCAGGTAGACGTTGCGCACCAGGATGCCTCTCAGGTCTGACGTGTCGGGTGGACGGCGGCTCGCCGGGCGTCGGCGGCGGCGAGCGCGGCGCGCATCGATTCCCGCGCCGCCGGGTCCCAGGGGCCGGAGGAGGCCATCGGAATCTCGGTCATGAACCGGCGCTCGGCCTCGGGGATCAGGGCGGCCACCCGGTCGGGGTCGGCCGCCGCGGTCGCGTAGAGGGCGGGCCCGTCGGCGTAGAACAGGTCGAGGACCACGAGCCGGCCGTCGGCGGCGCGCATCACGTTGGCCGGGTTGCGGTCCAGCGGGCCGCACCAGGGCAGCTCGCACCGTGCCTGGGCATGGACGCGCCGCACGATGGCGGCGAGTTCGGCGACTTCCGGCGCGCCGGCGGCGAGCGCCCGGTGGAAGGCGGCGGCGTCGGGCTCGGGGACGGGTGTGAGCCATTCCAGCAGTTGCAGGTCGCCGCCGCCGGTCAGGCGCCGGTGGGCGTACAGGACGGGTACCTGGCGGGTGTGCGCGGCCTGTGCGTACAACGCCGCGGAGTACGGCCCGGTCGGGTCGAACGGGCTGATCCGGGCGGCTCTCGTGCCGTCGGGTGAACGCAGCGCGATGGCCCAGTCGCCGGCGCCGCCCGGGGTCCAGCCGTCACCCAGCAGCTTCTGTTCCGCCTCGCGGGGTGTCATGCCGTCGAGAGTAGACGCCGGTCCGGCGGACCGGGGTGTCCGGGGAACGGCCCCCTCGCCCGTTCCCCGGACACCTGATCACCGACCGTACCGACCGGAGCCGGCATCGTCGTCCCACGCGGGGTTGACCCCGCCTCCCACCGTGGTGGTAGTTCAGGCGCTGAGGGCCGGGTAGTCGGTGTAGCCGCGGTGGTCGCCGCCGAAGAACGACGCGCGGTCCGGGGTGTTGAACGGGCCACCGGCCGCGAGCCGGGCCGGCAGGTCCGGGTTGGCCAGGAACAGCGCGCCGAACGAGACCAGGTCGGCGAGACCGTCGGTGATCAGGGCGAGTGCGTCCGGGCCGGTGACGTCCGGGTAGGTGGCCGGGTTGACGATGAACGTGCCCGGCCACTGGGCCCGCAGCCTGCGCGTGAGCTCCCGGTCGGGGCTCTCCACGATGTGCAGGTAGGCCAGGCCGGTCGCGGCGAGCCGGGCGACGAGGGCGGTGTAGACCTCCTCCGTACCCTCCTCGGTGATGTCGTTGTAGGGGTTGTCGGGAGAGATCCGGAAACCGACCTTGTCGGCGCCGATCGCATCGGCGACCGCCGCCGCGACCTCCGCGCCGAACCGGATGCGCCCCGCCACGCTGCCACCCCAGCCGTCGGTGCGACGGTTGACGCCGGACGCCAGGAACTGGTGCACCAGATAACCGTTGGCGCCGTGGATCTCCACACCGTCGAACCCGGCCGCGATCGCGTTGCGGGCCGCGGTGACGAAGTCGGCGATGGTCGCGGTGATCTCGTCCTCGGTCAGCTCGTGGGGGACGACGAAGTCCTTGGGGCCGTCGTGGGTGTAGAGCTGGCCGGCGGCCCGGACCGGTGACGGCGCGACCGGGATCAGGCCGTCCGGCAGCAGGCTCGGGTGACCGATCCGGCCGCTGTGCATCAGCTGCGCGAAGATCACGCCGCCCTCGGCGTGCACCGCGCCGGTGACCTGGCGCCACGCCTCGACCTGCTCGGCCGAGTGCAGGCCCGGGGTGTCGTCGTAGCCCTGGCCGACGACCGACGGCTGCACACCCTCGGTGATGATCAGGCCGGCGGAGGCGCGCTGCGCGTAGTAGGTGGCGGTCAGTTCGGTCGGCGTCGCGCCGGGCCCGTAGGCGCGACTTCGGGTCATCGGCGCCATCGCGATGCGGTTGGCCAGCTTCGTGCCGGCGAGATCGTACGAGTCGAATGCGTCAGCCATGGCCGTACCCCTCAGATAAAGTTCGTGGCGCGAACCAAGTTAGTTCGCGGCACGAAGTAACGCAAGGTAGGGTGGAGCACATGACGGACATCCCGGGACTCGGCAACACCCTGGTGTGCCTGTCCACCATGATCCAGCGGCGTTACGCGCAGATCTGCGCCGATCACGACCTGACCGTCGCCCAGGCCCAGCTGCTGTGCCTGGTCAAGGACCGGCCACGCCGCCTCGGCGAGCTGTCCCACCTGCTCGGCCTCGCCAAACCCGGACTGAGCGGCCTGATCGACCGCACCGAGCGCCGCGGCCTGGTCCAGCGGGTCTCCTGCGCCCAGGACCGCCGCGCCTGCGACCTGACCAGCACCCCGCTGGGCAAGGAGATCGGCGACGCCCTCCACGCCGACGTCGGCGCCCGCCTACCGGAGATCGTCGCGGACCTCCCCGCCGACGACCGCGCCACCTTCGCCGGCCTCGCCGCGGAGATCACGGGCTGCCATTAGACGCATCGATCACGGATAATCCCCCGATGCGGATCTCCCGGAGCGTCACCGCCCTCGCCGGCGCCGGCGGGGTGACCGTCTTCCTCGCCGCGGTGACCGCCCTGCATCTGCTGCCCACCGGCCTGGACCCGATCGGCCGGACGATCAGCGAATACGTCGACGAGCCCTACGGCCGGCTCCTCCCCCTGGCCGGCCTCGGCATCGGGCTCGGCTCACTCGCCGTCGCGCACGCCCTGGCCCCGCTGATCACCCGCCCCGCCCTGATCGCGCTGACCGTCTGGGGCCTGGCGATGCTGGTGGTCGCCGCCGTCCCCACCGACCCCGCGCCACCCGGCCGCCCGGTCACCCTGACCACCGCCGGCACCGTGCACCTCACCGCCGGCGCGATCGCCTTCCTGGCACTGCCGGCAGCCGCCGTCCTGATCACCCGGACCACCCCGCCCGCATACCGCATGCTCCGGATCCTCGGCTACGCCACCCCGTTCGCGCTGCTGCTCTTCCTGCTGACCCTGACCAACCGCCCACCGATCTCCCGCCTGATCGGTGAGCCGATCGCCTACGGCCTCGGCGAACGCCTCATGATCACCGTCTACTGCGCCTGGCTTCTCGCCGCCGCTTTCCGGGCACTTCCAAAACCCTGATCCGGTACGCCGTCGGCCGCCCCTCGCCAGACCACCACCGGCCTGCTCTCCCCGCGGAGGCCGACGCCGCCGGGTCCGCGCCCCCCCGGTATGAACGCCGGGCGGATACGCTCCCGCCGATGACCACTTCACTGGATCACCGTGTGACGGCCGTGTGCGCGAGCTATCTGGAGATCGCCGACCGGATCGATCCCGCCCTGGTCGAGGGTCTGTACCTGCAGGGGTCGATCGCGCTCGGGGACTACCGGGCCGGGGTCAGTGACATCGACTTCGTCGCGGTGACCGGCCGGCCGGCCGAGCCCGGCACGGTTCGGGAGATCCACCGGGAGCTGCGGCGGCGGCACGGGCGCAAGCCGTACTTCGACGGGCTCTACGTCAGCGGGGACGATCTGCGGGCGGATCCGGGGACACTGCCGGGTGGGGTCGCGGTGCAGGAGTGGCGGGTGCGGGAGGGGTCGGACTTCGAGCGGAACCTCGTCACCTGGCACGTGCTGGCGCAGGGCGGGGTGGCGGTTCGCGGCCCCACGCTCGACGGGATGGTCCACACCGACTGGCCGGCGCTGGCCGCGACGACCCGCCGCAACCTCGACGACTACTGGAGGCCGTGGGCGGCGCGGACGACCCGGTCGCCGGCCGGGTTGTCGGGTCGGGCGACGACCTGGGGTGTGCTCGGGGTGGCCCGGCTGCGGCACACCCTCGCCGCCGGGCGGATCACCAGCAAGACCGAGGCGGCGGCGTTCGCCGAGGTGACGTACGGGGACCGCTGGCACCCGATCGTCCGGGAGGCGCTGCGGCTGCGGGTCGGCGGCGATCCGGTCTACCGCAATCCGTGGCGGCGCCGCGCCGACATGCTGGGTTTCCTCCGGGAGTCGCTGCACCGATGACCGGGACCGGGCGGCGACGCGGCGATGGCTGGGCGCCGGGAGACGATGAGCCGACCGAATACGTCGAACGTGTCGACGCCGACGATCGGGTGCTGGAGGTGGTGTCGCGCCGGGATGCCGTCCGGAACGGCTGGCTGCACCGGATCGCCACGACCATCTGCCGTGACGACGACGGCCGGGTGCTGGTGCACCGGCGGCCCGACGACGCCGGCCGGTTCCCCGGTCACTACGAGACGAGTTTCGGTGGGGCGGTGCGGGCCGGCGAGACGTACACCGCGGCGGCCCGCCGGGAACTGGCCGAGGAGACCGGGCTGGACCTGCCGGTCCGGCATCTGGTCACGTTCCTGTGCCACGGCCGGACCGGGTCGTACCACCTCGCCGTGTACGGGGCCCGGGTGCCGGGAACGGACCTCGGCCGGCTGCGTCCCGACCCGGAGGCGGTGGCCTGGCACGGCTGGCTGACCGAGCCGGAACTGCGGGAGGCCCGGGAGCGGTGGCTGTTCGTGCCGGACGGCCGGGTCGCCTACGACCGCGCCGCCGGTCACTGGTGAGTGCCGGAGCGGTGCGCACGGCGTACCCCCGCGAGCCGCCGCAAGCCCCGCCGGCCGTGACCGGACCGGCGGGTCTCCCGATCGTCAGGAGGTTTCGGACCGCTCGGTCCGGCCCCAGGCCATGACGGCGGCGGGGATCATGCCGGCCACCAGCGTCGCGGTGACCAGCACCTGGATCCAGTTGTCACCCGGGATCAGCGGGGTCCCGCCGGACCGGCCCATCACCCCGTCGGCGATCGCGACCAGGGTGAGGAGGGTGAACAGGCCGATCGTCAGCCCGTGGGCGCGGCGGTGCGCGGCGTTCCGCTCGCTGATCTCGCGTTCGCCGAGCAGCCGGTCAGGGACGCTGTCGAGCAGCCGGACCGCCTTGCGCAGCAGCAGGAGAGCTCCGACGGCGAGGACCGCGGTGACGGCCAGCAGGACCGTGCCGATCGTGTCGTCGGGCCGGGTGGCGGTCAGCAGACCGCAGGTCAGGACCGCGGTGGGCGGCACGACCGCGACGATCCGGCGTGCGGTGCGGCCGGCGAGCCAGCCGGGCAGCGGGGCTTCGCGCTGCGCGCGGATGCGGGCATCCATCTCGGTACGCAACGCGTGGACCTGCTCGGCGGTGGTGGGGTGTTCGCTCACCGGGGATCCTTCTCCTGTCGAGGGGGTGCAGCCGGGCGGTCCGGGCGGAACGACGGTCTGTGCGACGCAGTCTATTGTGGCGCCGTGACCGTGTCGCTCACCGCTTCGATCACCTCGCTGTACGACGCTTTCAGCCGGGTGCCGCGGCCGGTCGCCCTCGACTACTGCGCCTGCTGCTTCAACCCGGAGGAGGAGCGGGCGGTGCTGGCGGACGTTCCGTTGCGGTCGCTGCCGGTCGAGGCGCTTCGGCCGTACACCGCCAACGTCATCTTCAACGTCGGCGGCCCCGCCGACCTGCGGTATTTCCTGCCCCGCATGCTGGAGATCGCCGCCGGTGACGGGTTCGACCGGCCCGACCTGGAGCCGCTGCTGAACCGGATGTACCACGCCGGTTGGCACCGATGGCAGCCCGGCGAGCGTGACGCGGTCCGGGCCTTCCTGACCGCGCTGTGGGCCGAGGAACGGAACGGCGACGTCCTCTGCGCGATCGGCAACGCCGAGGACGATCTCACGCCGTACCTGGCCGCCTGGCTGTCCGCCCTCACCGACCCGGCGACCAGGCCGGCGGAGGCGGCTCACCTGCTGACCCTGCTGCGCGACGACTACGAGCGCGGCCGCAAGGGTCCTCGGCTCGTCAACGCCTTCTGGGACGGGCGTCCCGACCAGCACGCACAGGTCCTCGCCTGGTTGGCCGGGCCCGAGCTGCAACTGGCGCTCTTCGCCGCGTTCGAGGTCACCGACGACGAGGACACCGCACGGATCCTCACGGACATCGACGTGCTGCTATGAGTGCCGGCCGTTGGGTTCCGGTGGCGGGCCGCCGCAACCGTTCGATCTCGGCGAGGCCGGCCGCGGCCAGCCGCCGGGACATCTCGTCGGCGGGCCACCGGTACGCCGTCGTCACCTTGTGATCGAACGCGGACACCTCGTCACCGTCGACGAAGCCGACCACGAGGGTGCCGCCGGGCCGTAGCACCCGCCGGAACTCGGCGAGCACCCCGTCGAGGTCGGCGGGCGGCAGGTGGATCAGCGAGTAGTTCGCCAGGATGCCGGCGATCGATCCGTCGGCGGCGCCGAGCCCGGTCATCGACCCGAGCCGGTACCGGCCGTCCGGGTGGGCCGCCCGCGCGTGGGCGACGAATTCGGGCACCAGGTCGATCCCGGTCGCGTCGACGCCCCGCGACCGCAGGTGGGCGGTGAGGTGGCCGGGCCCGCAGCCCAGATCGAGCACCTCACCGTCGTGGATCGTCAGGTGCCGGCCGATCAGGTCGAGATCGTCCGGGTCCACCTTCGCGGGGGCGCCGAACAGGCTGATGTAGAGGTCGGCGACGGAGGCGTACGCATCCCGGATCCGGTCCACGATCAGATCCCCTCGATCCGGGCGACCTCGGCCGCGATCTCCTTCTCCGGCACGTCGCCGGCCTCCGGGAAGAGCGTGACGGTCACCGTGTCGCCCCGCTCCCAGACCCCGGCGACCCGGCCCCGGTGCACCACGACCGGGGAGATCCAGCCGGCCGCCCGGCTGACCTCGGCCCGCCGGTGCGGTGCGACGATCTGCTCGTCCTTGGTGCCCGGACCCAGAACGAACTGATCAAAGGCAGGCAGCAGCCGTACGTCCGGCATCGGTTCCGCGGTGCCGATGTCATCCACGTCGGCGCTGCGGGCGTACACCGGAAGGCCCTCCACGGTGACCGCCGCGAGCTCGCCGGAGGCCACGAGCGACGCGAACCAGCCTTTCAGCGACGCCCGCCGGGACGCGCCGCGCAGCAGCCACTGGTCGAAGGAGTCCATCGTGGCCGGGCCGTAGGCGCCCAGGTAGGCCGGGATCGCCCGCATCGCCGCCTGATCCGGGTCGGGCAGGCCCGGCCAGTCCGCGGCCCACGTCGCCGGGCTGGTGAAGGTGATCCGGTTGCCGTCGGACGGCCCGTTGCACAGCAGTCCCTGCCAGGCCAGCGGCTTCAGGATCGCGCCCCAGCCGGAGCCGAGCAGCTCGGCGAGCGAGTCGTCGCGGGTGTGCCGCACGATCTCCGCGACGAGCTCCTCCCGGGTGAGCACCCGGCCGTGCAGCGCCTCCCGGGTGGCGTCGGCGAGCGCGGCGACCTGCTCGGTGGTGGCGAAGGTACGCTGCCACGAGCCCTTCTCCCAGGTCCGGGCGGCAGCGAGCAGACTCAGGAAGTCGGCCGCCTGCCGGACGGTGAGCAGGTGCAACGTGCCCCGCATCGCCCACACTCTGATCAGCCGCCGGCTCGTCAGCGCCGCCGCGGCCGCTCCCGTGCCCGGCTCGGGGATCCGCGCGGCGACGGCATGCTCGGCGGCCGACGCCACCTGCGCCTGCACCCCGCACAGCCGCTCCACGATCCGCTCGGCGCCGACACCCTCCGGCCGGTCCAGGAACTGCCGGCGCATCCGCCACGACCGCACCTGATCCCAGGTCAGCTCACTCATCCGCCCACCCTAAGCAACGGTCCGAACAAGACTGCCACACTGGGGTACGTGAATCGGCGCCGCCGTAAGAAGCTGCAACGTCAACTGGTCCAGGCGGCGGCCTGGGCCGAACCCGCCCGGGTCGCCCGCCTGATCCGCGCCGGCGCCGACCCGGACCTGCCCGACCGGGACGGCACCACCCCGCTGTACCGGGCGAGCGTCCAGAACCGGGCCGCCATCGTGGCGGCGCTGCTCGCCGCCGGCGCCGACCCCAACCGGGAGAGCGGCACCGGCGAGGAGGGCCTGCCCCTGTGCGGCGCCGCCTGCTGGGGCCACGACGACACGGTCCGCGTCCTGCTCGCCGCCGGCGCCGACCCGGACCTGCGGGAGGACGCCGGCCACGGCCACTCCGCCCGTGACTGGGCCGGCTTCGGCCCCCACCCGACCACGCTCGCGCTGCTGGCCGGAAACCCGGCGACCTAGATCGGCGGCCGGAGCCTCGGCCCCGGCGCCGAAATGGCGGCGAGGCGAGTCGCTCCGTGATCGGCCTCCTCGATCAACAGCCGACCGGAGATGCCGTCCGGCTGGTTGTCCCTGCTGTCGCGACGCCGTTGAGACAGCAGTGACAACCAGCCGGACGTAGTGACGACGTGGAGGCCACATCAAGGACGACGGGCGCAAAAGCGTCAGCCCGGTTCGGCGGTACGCGGCAGGGCAGCCATCTCCAACGACGATGAATCGATGGCGCACCAGCGGAAGCGTCACTTCGTCCACCAGCGGCCCACCCCGACCACCCTCGCGTCCGTCATCCACGCCGCCGGTCTGTCATGATCGCCAGTCGTGAGTGTCGACGGGTTCTGGGATGTGGTTCAGGCGGCGCGATCGTCGGTGGACGACGCCACCGATGCCGGGCAGGTGGCCGAACGCGCGTTGGAGCTGCTGATGCGGCTCCCGGCACCGCACGTCGCGGAACTGGCCCGGGCGTCGTGGGAGCTGATGGCCGTGTCCTACCGGCATGATCTGTGGGCGGCGGCCTACCACCTGAACGGCGGCTGCTCCGACGACGGCTTCGAATACTTCCGCGGCTGGCTGATCGCCCAGGGCCGCGAGGTGTTCGACCGGGCCGTCGCCGATCCGGACACCCTCGCCGACGTGCCGGCCGTGCGGGAGGCCGCGAACGACGGACCGGAACTCGAGTCGGAGGAGATGTTCGGAGTGGCGTTCCTCGCGTACGCCGAACTCACCGGGTCGGCGCAGCCACCCGTCACCGGCCGTTACCCGGACCTCGGGCCGGCCTGGGACTTCGACGACGCCGACCGCATGCGGCAGCGGATGCCGCGCCTGGCCGCCCTCCTGGAGGGTTGACCGTCACCGTCCCTGAGCAGCGCGTTCGGCGTCGCCCCGGGTGATGCAGAATTCGTTGCCCTCCGGGTCGGCCAGCGTCACCCAGCCGGTGCCGTCGGGCCGGCGCAGGTCGGCGACCTCGGTGGCGCCTCGTTCGAGCAGGCGTGCCAGTTCCTCGTCGCGGGTCCCCTCGACCGGCCGCAGGTCGAAGTGAATCCGGTTCTTGACCTTCTTGTCCTCCGGAACCGCGATGAACAGCAGGTGGCTGCGCCCGTCCCGGGAGCTGATCAGGCACTCCTCGTGGCCGGGCAGGTTCGGGTCGTCCGGGTCCTCCACCCAGTCCAGGACGTTCCGCCACCAGCGGGCCTGCGCGTACGCGTCGATCGCATCGACCGTGGTGTGCGAGATGTAGGCGGTCACCGCCGGATCATCCAGCCCCGGCCCGCTCCCCGCCACCGATTATCGCTGCCGTCCGGCCGGTGCGGGGAAGTCACGAGCGGATGTGCCGCTGCCCTCGTATGGTTCGCGGAGGGGCCTTCGACACCGACCGGCCGCGGCGGCGTGGGCGGGACCGCCTGGTTGTCAGTGCTGTCTCAGCGGCCTGAGACAGCACGGACAACCAGCCGGTGTCGGGGTGCTGGGTCAGGCGGCGGCGAGGACGTCGACGACGAAGCGGAGGGCGCCGGCGGGCCGGCCGCCGGTCGGGTTGTCGCCGTAGGCCTGGGCGGCCGGGATGTCGAGCTGGACGCGGCTGCCGACCTTGACGCCGATCAGGCCCTTGTCCCAGCCCTGGATGACGTTGCCGGCGCCGACCTGGAAGCTGAACGGCTCGGACCGGCTCCACGAGGAGTCGAACTCCTTGCCGTCGGCGTAGGTGACGCCCACATAGTTCACGTTGATCGTCTGACCGGACTGGACCGCCGGGCCCTTGCCCTCGATCACGGTCGTCGTCTTGAGCTCGGTGACCTTGCCGGTGCCGGCGGTCGCGGCCGGTTTCTTGCTGAGGGCCGGGTCGGCGCCCTCGGGAACCGGCGGGAACGCGGCAGCCGGTGCGGTCGCGGTGGGAGCGGCGGCGGCTTCCGCGCCGGCGCTGGCGGCGGTCGTGGCCGGCGACGACGGCGAGGAACTGTCGACCCACAGCACCAGACCGACGACCACGGCGATCACCGCGGCCGCGGCGCCGGCGACGGTCAGCATCTCGCGGCGTTTCCGCATCGCCCGGGCGCGCGCCTTGGCGGCCTTGGCCTCGGCCCGTTTCTCGGCTTTCGTCTTCAGCGGCGGGCCACCGGCGCTGTTGCGCGACGGACCGGCGGCGGCACGTGGGGCTGCCGCGTTGCTGCGGCTCACTGCGGAATCGGGCACGGTCCGACAATAGAACACCCGCCTGTGAACCCGCCGACCATGCCGGGGTCGCACGGCAGGCGCGGATACGTACGCTGCCGGGATGCGTATCGACCTGGTCACCCTGATCGTCGACGAGTACGACCCGGCCATCGCCTTCTTCACCGGCGTGCTCGGATTCGATCTCGTCGAGGACTCCCCGTCGCTCACCGACGACGGCCGGCCGAAACGCTGGGTCGTCGTCCGGCCGCCCGGCGCCCAGACCGGGCTGCTGCTGGCCCGCGCCGACGGTGACCGGCAGAGCGCCGCCGTCGGCCGGCAGACCGCCGGCCGGGTCGGTTTCTTCCTGGACGTCGACGACTTCGACGCCACCTACCAGCGGATGGTCGAGGCGGGCGTCACTTTCGTACGGGAGCCCCGTACCGAATCCCATGGTCGTGTCGCGGTCTTCCTGGACATCGCCGGAAACCGCTGGGACCTGCTGGGCAAGGCGTGAGCGCACGCCTCGGACAGCGTGTCACGCCACCATCAGGCGGCTGGCGGTGAGGGCCGCCGTGACCAGCACGAAGCCGGTGATCAGGGCGGGGATGCGGGCGCGGCCACCGGCCGGCAGGGCGGCGAGACCGGCGCAGAGGCCGAGCAGCACGGTCGCGGCGGGCAGTGGGCGGAGCCGGTCCGGGCCCTTCGCCGGACAGACGATCTGGCCGGTGTCGTCGAAACAGGCGTTGGACATCAGGTACGCCCCGTCCATCAGCGTGTAGCCGGCGAAGACGAGCAGGACCGCGAAGGCGACGGCGACAGCGGGGCCGCTGAGCCGCGCACGGGAGATCCCTCCGGACAAATTCATGATCAACATCTTGGTGGTACGGGGACCGGAGCTGATCCCCCGAACGTCCGGATCCGCCGGTCAGACGTAGGTCAGCGGGCAGCCGTTTCGCAGGGCGTGCCCGGCCGCCTGCTGGAACAGCGCCACATAGAAGGTGACCGGGTCCTCGATCGCCCGGGTCAGCGCGAGTGGACCGCTCGGCAGCACGGCGGGCAGACCGACCTCGGCGGCGAGCGGAGCGATCGCCGCACGCAGGCGCTGGGCGCTGAAGACGTGCGTCACGTCGTCGAACGACGTCTCCACCGGGATCTCGATCAGTCCGGGAAAGTCGACCGGCACGAACAGGGTGGCGTCCAGGAACTCCGCGACGCCGTGCCGCGCACAGAGGCCGGCGAAGTCGTCCATCCTCGGGATGAGCTTCTCCTCGAAGTCCGCGATCCTCGCCGGCGGCCCGGGACAGCCCGGCAGGCCCCGCGCGGCGAGCGCTTCGTCGAGGAAAGGCGCGAACTCACGCTCCGCCCAGTCCGGGCCGTCGACGCTGACCAGGTACATGCCCACGCCGAAACCCTACCGATCCCGCGCCACCGGCATTCAGGCCGCGGTGGCGAGAGCCGCGGCGGGGCGGGGTCAGCGGGTGAAGAGGGCCTGCCAGCGGGTCGGCAGGGTGGTGGCCGGGGCGGCGACCTGGGAGACGGAGAGCAGGCGCAGGCCGTCGGTGGCGAAGGCGTCGATCTCGGTGCGTGTCAGCGGCCAGGGCGGCCCGCTGCCGTCGCTGTCGAGGCGGGTGGTGGCGGCGGCCAGGACGATCAGCGTGCCGCCGGGGGCCACGAAGGCGCCGACGGCGCCGATCGCGGCGGCACGGATCTCCCTGGGGAGGGCCTGGACGTTGTTGCTCTCCAGGACCAGGTCGAAGGCGTGCCGCCAGGCGGCCGGCGGGTCCAGAAGGTCGGCGACGACGTAGTCGACCGGAGTGCCGGGGTGCCGTTCGCGGGCCAGGTCGATGGCGGTGGCGGAGATGTCGAAGGCGGTCGTGCGGTACCCGAGGGCGGCGAGGTGCTCGGCGTCGCGGCCGGGACCGCAGCCCACGACCAGCGCGCGGCGGCCCTCGCCGGCGGGCAGGTCCAGGGCGCGCAGGTGGGCACTGGGTTCGGGCACGTCCCACGGGACCTCGGCGTTCCCGGCACGCGACTGCGCGTACAACCGCTCGAACCAACCGGTGGCATCGCCGGCCGCAAGCGAGCTGGCGGCCAGGCGACGGGCGTCTGCCGCCGAGGGCGAAGAGGGAGGACGGGCGTCACCCGCCGAAGGCGAAGAGGGAGGACGGGCGTCACCCGCCGAAGGCGAAGGGGAAGAAGGAGAAGGTGGGGGTACGGGGGTCATCGGGGCAGGACCCGGCGCATCTCGCGGAGGGCCTGACGGCGGACGTCGCCGGTCAGGGTGTCGACGTAGAGGCGGCCGTCGAGGTGGTCGGTCTCGTGCTGGAGGGCGCGGGCCAGGAAGCCGGTCCCCTCGATCACCACGGGTGAGCCGTGCTGGTCGAAGCCGCGGGCGGTGACCGATTCGTATCGCCGGGTGGGATAGCCGAGGCCGGGCAGTGACAGGCACCCCTCCTCGTCGGTCTGCTCGCCGGCGAAGTCGCTCAGGACCGGGTTGACCAGGTGGCCGATGCGGCCGCCGACGTTGTAGGAGAAGACGCGGAGGCTGACGCCGATCTGCGGGCCGGCCACCCCGGCACGCCCGGGTTCACGGACGGTGTCCTCCAGGTCGCGGACGATCTCCCGGAGCTGGGCGTCGAAGTCGGTGACCTCGTCGGCGGGGGTGCGCAGGACCGGGTCGCCGTAGAGCCGAATGGGCCGAACTGTCATGCCTGAGAGGCTACCTGGTCGTTACATCGCGGTGCGGTCAGGCGAACAGGGCGGGCCGTTCGCGGAGCAGCATGTGGCGGAGTTTGATCAGCGAGCGGCGGGTCTGGCTCTTCACCACGGTGACCGGCACGTCGAGGTCGTGGGCGACCTGTTCGACGCTGAGGTCGGCGAAGTACCGCATCATCACGATCGCCCGGTCCCTGCCGGGCAGTTCGGCGAGCGCGTCGAGCAGGGTGAGCCGCAGTTCGGGGCTCATCGTGTACCCCGGTTCGCGCAGCACGCCGGGCACGGTCTCACTGGAGCTGCGGCGCCGGCGGTGGTCCAGGTAGACGCGGAGCAGGACCTTCTGCGCGTACGCCCAAAGGTTGTCGCTGTCGACCGCACGCTCCCAGCTCAGGAACAGTTTGGCCAGGGTGGTCTGGGTGAGGTCCTGGGCCAGGTGCCAGTCGCGGCAGAGCTGGAAGGCGCTGCTCTGCAACCGGGCGGAGGAGGCGCTGGCGAAGCGCGTGAAGTCGACGTGCATCCGGAGGCGGGACCGGGTGGCCCGCCGGGGTGTCACCGGTTGTTCGATTGTGTCCAACATGTCCGTGATGTCGCCTCTCGTGACCGCACCACGGCACCGGCTGCGTGCCACTGTGGAGCGCTTTCCTGGTGCTGCGCGCGTCAAAGTACGCGCTCCGGCCCCTTCCGTGGGGGCGGTTCGCGACGACCGTGGCACGCATCCGGTAGAGACGGCTCGGAGAGGGCTATGAACGGACTGTGGGGCCCCGTAACGCCGCACGCACGGGAGCGGATTTGGCGGCGGCCTCGTCGACCTCGGCGATCGGGTCGCTGTCGATGGTGATGCCGCCACCGGCCCAGACGTGTACCCGGTCGCCGTCGGTGGCGACGGTGCGGATGCTCAGGCCGAGATCCAGGTGGTCGTGGCCGAGCCAGCCGAGGGCGCCCATGCTGACGCCGCGGCCGACCGGTTCGAGGGCGGCGATCTGCCGCAGCGCGGCGAGTTTCGGGGCGCCGGTCACGCTGCCGCCGGGGCAGACGGCCCGGAGCAGCGCCGCGAGGCCGACCGCACCGTCCAGCGGCGCGGAGACGACCGATTCGGCCTGCCACAGACCGGACCATTCGCGTACGGCGAAGAGCTCGTCCACCCGGACCGGGCCCGTCCCGGGCAGCCGGGCCAGGTCGTTGCGCTCCAGGTCGACGATCATGACGTGTTCGGCGCGTTCCTTCGCCGAGGCGAGGAGTTCACGGCGGCCCGCCTCGGTGGCCGGCCGGGTGCCCTTGATCGGCCGGGTGATCACCCGGCCGTCCCGCACCTCGACGAGCGTCTCCGGCGAGGCCGTGGCCATCGCCCAGCCGTCCCCGGCGAGCACCCCGCCGTACCGGGCGCCGGCCAGCCCCGCCACCCGGCGCAGCGCCGCCGCGGGATCGCCGCGGTACGGCGCCGACGCGTGCCCGACGACGTTCACCTGATAGACGTCGCCCCGCCCGATCGCCGCCCGCACCCGCTGAACCGCTTCAGCGTGCTCGTCGCGGCTCCAGCTCTCGCGCCACGGCCCGAGACTCCAGGGGCCACTCGCGGGGGACGGCGCGACAGGTGCGCCGTGGGCGTAGACGACGGCGTACACGTCCGGGACGACGGGCACCGGCGTCGGCGCGCCGGGTGCCCCACCAGCCATCACAGAACCGGCATCCGCCGACACGTAGAGTGCTGCCCCACAGATTTCACCATCGCCGATCGGCCTGTCCTGGTCACCCGTTCGGCCAAGGTTTCGCACCGGCAGTCCGTTGTCGGCAAGGAACCCGGCGAGAAGCTCAGCAGGGTCACCGGGATCACCCTGATGCCATCGAAACACGCACAACGCATGGTGGCGGCCCTGACAGCCGGTCGGCGCACCCGGCGGACGACCGATCGGAGGTAGCGGAGAGTGGTCGAAGACCGTCCCGGCGTGGACCATATGAGTCGATGAACCGTGAGCCGACGCCGTCACCGGGTTGCACCGTTGTCGTTCGATGTGAGGTAACGTTCGTCACCGCAGTTGTGAACCTTCACACAGCCCCGACCGGAGTAAAACCGATGTGCCAGCACCTGATCCCCTGCCCTCCAGCCGACGCCACCGACCGTGAGGCCGCGCTCATCATCGCGACCTTCCGGGAGCAAGGATGGAGCCTGCTCTGCAACGGCGTCATCATCTTCGAGGACACCGGTGAGCTGCTGCCGGACGGCACGATGATCGAACCGCACCGCGGACCGGCCGTGCACGCCCTGGCAGCTTGAGGAATCCTCCCCTACGCGACGCAGCGTAATCAATCGACGACTACGACGGCGGCGCAGGCCGCGATCAGTGACGACCGCGACCTGCGCGATCCCGGTCAGTCCTCGAACGCCTCGGGCGACGGGCAGGAACACACCAGGTTCCGGTCGCCGTAGGCCCCGTCGATGCGCCGAACCGGCGGCCAGTACTTCGCCGTCCGGTCCACACCCTCCGGGAAACCCGCCACGGAGCGTGAGTACGGGTGCGTCCACTCGTCCACGGTCACCGACGACGCGGTGTGCGGCGCGTTGGCCAGGGGGTTGTCCCCGGCCGGCCACTCCCCCGCCGCGACCTTGTCGATCTCGCTCTTGATGGCGATCATCGCGGCGATGAACCGGTCCAGTTCGGCCAGGTCCTCGCTCTCGGTCGGCTCCACCATGAGGGTGCCGGCGACCGGGAACGACATGGTCGGGGCGTGGAAGCCGTAGTCGATCAGCCGCTTCGCCACGTCGTCGACGCTCACGCCGGTGGCCTTGGTGATCGGGCGCAGGTCGAGGATGCACTCGTGGGCGACGAGACCGTGCTCGCCCGCGTACAGCACCGGGTAGTGCTCCCGCAGCCGGGCCGCGACGTAGTTGGCGGCCAGCACCGCCGTGGCGGTCGCCGCGGTGAGGCCGTCCGGGCCCATCATCCGGATGTACGCCCAGGAGATCGGCAGGATGCCCGCCGAGCCGTGCGCCGCCGCCGACACGGCGTGGTGGTCGCCCTGCAGCACCGGGTCGCCGGGCAGGAAGTCGGCGAGGTGCGCGCCGACCGCGACCGGGCCGACACCCGGGCCGCCGCCGCCGTGCGGGATGCAGAACGTCTTGTGCAGGTTGAGGTGGGACACATCGGCGCCGAACTTCCCCGGCCGGGCGTAACCGACGAGGGCGTTCAGGTTGGCGCCGTCCACGTACACCTGGCCGCCGGCCTCGTGGACCTTGGCGCACAGGTCGGCGATGCCGGTCTCGTAGACGCCGTGGGTGGACGGGTAGGTCACCATGATCGCGGACAGTGCGTCCCGGTGCTTCTCGATCTTCGCGTCCAGGTCGGCGAGGTCGACGTTGCCGTCGGCGTCGCAGGCCACCACCACGACCCGCATGCCGGCCATCACGGCGCTGGCGGCGTTGGTGCCGTGCGCGCTGGACGGGATCAGGCAGACGTCGCGGTGGGCCTCGCCGCGGGAGCGGTGGTACCCGCGGATCGCCAGGAGGCCGGCCAGCTCACCCTGGGAGCCGGCGTTCGGCTGGACACTGACCGCGTCGTAGCCGGTGATCTCGGCGAGCCAGGCCTCCAGCTGGGCGACGAGGTGTTCGTACCCCTCGGTCTGGGTCTTCGGGGCGAAGGGGTGGATGTTGGCGAACTCGGGCCAGGTCACCGCTTCCATCTCGGTGGTGGCGTTGAGTTTCATCGTGCACGAGCCGAGCGGGATCATGCCGCGGTCCAGGGCGTAATCCCGGTCCGAGAGTCTGCGCAGGTAACGCAGCATGCTGGTCTCGGAGTGGTGGGTGTTGAACACCGGGTGGGTCAGGTATTCGGTACTCCGGCCGATGAAACCAGCCACCGGGAACACGCCCTCCCACCCGGCGCCGAAGGACTCGATCACGGCCTCCACGTGCGCGGCGGTCGTCGTCTCGTCACACGACACCGACACCCGGTCGGCGTCGACCAGGCGCAGCTCGATACCCCGGGCGGCGGCTGCGGCGACGATCTCCGCGGCCCGGCCCGGGACCACGGCAGTCACCGTGTCGAAGAAGCTCGCGGCCGGCACCTCGATACCGGCCTCGCGCAGCGCCCCGGC
Organism: Actinoplanes utahensis; assembly: GCF_016862455.1. GTDB lineage: Bacteria > Actinomycetota > Actinomycetes > Mycobacteriales > Micromonosporaceae > Actinoplanes > Actinoplanes utahensis. Next base: position 45,688 of record NZ_BOMZ01000082.1, on the reverse strand, counting down.
GATGTGGGAGGCCCGGTCATGGGCGTGTTCGGCGATCCGCCGGAGGCCGGCGGGGCCGTGGTAGACCGCGTACATGCTGGCCATCACGGCCAGCAGCACCTGGGCGGTGCAGATGTTGCTGGTCGCCTTCTCACGGCGGATGTGCTGCTCGCGGGTCTGCAGGGCGAGCCGGTACGCCTGGTTGCCGTCGGCGTCCTTGGACACGCCGACCAGCCGGCCGGGCAGCGACCGTTCGAGACCGGCGCGCACGGCCAGATATCCGGCGTGCGGGCCACCGAACCCGAGCGGCACCCCGAAGCGCTGGGTGGTGCCGGCCGCGATGTCCGCCCCGATCTCGCCGGGGGTGCGCAGCAGGGTGAGCGCGAGCAGGTCGGCGGCGACGGTGACCAGGGCCCCCTTGGCGTGGGCGGCCTCGACCAGGGCGGCGTGGTCCCGGATGGCGCCGGAGGCGCCCGGGTACTGCAGGTGCAGCCCGAAGTAGTCGTCCGGCAGCTCGCCGCCGTCCAGGTCGACGAGGACGATCGTGATACCGAGCGGTTCGGCGCGGGTCCGCAGCACCGACAGCGTCTGCGGGAAGGTGTCGGCGTCGACGGCGTACACACTGCTCTTGTTCTTGGAGGCGCGGCGCGCGAGCGTCATGGCCTCCGCGACCGCCGTCGCCTCGTCGAGCATGGAGGCGTTGGCCGTGGTCATCCCGGTGAGGTCGGTGACCATGGTCTGGAAGTTGAGCAGCGCTTCCAGGCGGCCCTGGCTGATCTCCGGCTGGTACGGCGTGTACGCCGTGTACCAGGCGGGGTTCTCCAGCACGTTCCGCTTGATCACCGCTGGCGTGTGGGTTTTGTAGTAGCCGAGGCCGATCATCGGCGTGGCCACGACGTTGCGGTCGGCGATCGCGCGCAGCTCGGCGATCGTCTCCTCCTCGGAGGCGCCGGCCGGCAGGTTCAGCTCGCCCCGGAACCGGATCGAGGACGGGATGGCCGCCTCCATCAGGTCGTCGACCGAGCCGTACCCGATGGCCTTGAGCATCTGGGCCTGCTCGTCGGCGTCCGGGCCGATGTGGCGGGGAACGAACGGGGACGTCATGGGCGACTCCTGGCGTGAGAAGGTCAGATGACAGACCTCCCCCTCTGTCATACCCAGACATCGGGTACTTCAGAGTCGCCTGCCCACGCGGTTCGCTTTGCCTGAAAGTTTCCGGGGAGGATTTGCCTCTTCGGCGCCCTGTCTCCAGGGTCTCTCCCGCATGGGTGTTGCCGGCAACAGTCAACCTACCAGCGAACGGGGGCGGGACCGGGAGTCCTAGGGTGTGCGATGTGACGTACACCCCTGCCGCCGACCGCTACGCCGAAATGATCTACCGGCGTGCTGGTCGCAGCGGTCTCAAGCTCCCCGCCATCAGCCTCGGCCTCTGGCACAACTTCGGTGACGGCCGTCCCGCCGACCGCCAGCGCGACATCGTCCGCCGTGCCTTCGACCTGGGCGTGACCCACTTCGACCTGGCCAACAACTACGGGCCGCCGCCGGGCAGCGCCGAGACGAACTTCGGGCGGATCCTGGAGGCCGACCTCAAGCACCACCGCGACGAGCTGATCATCTCGTCGAAGGCCGGTTACACCATGTGGGACGGCCCGTACGGGGACTGGGGCTCCCGCAAGTACCTGATCTCGTCGCTGGATCAGTCGCTGAAGCGGATGGGTCTGGACTACGTCGACGTCTTCTACCACCACCGGCCCGACCCGGAGACGCCCCTCGAGGAGACGATGACCGCGCTGGACGCGATCGTCCGGTCCGGCAAGGCGCTGTACGTCGGCATCAGCAACTACAAGAGCGAGCAGGCGGCCCGGGCCGCCGACATCCTGCGCGAGCTGGGCACGCCGCTGCTGATCCATCAGCCGTCGTACTCGATGCTGAACCGGTGGATCGAGCACGACCGGCTGCTCGACACCCTCGAGGCGGCCGGGGCCGGCTGCATCGCGTTCAGCCCGTTGCAGCAGGGCCTGCTCACCGACCGTTACCTCAAGGGCATCCCGGACGACTCGCGGATCCGGACCAGCGTGTTCCTCAACGAGAGCGCGCTGGACAACAAGACCGTGGCCCGGCTGCACACGCTCAACGACATCGCGAAGCGGCGCGGGCAGACGCTCGCCCAGTTCGCGCTGGCCTGGGCGCTGCGCGACGAGCGGATGACCAGCCTGATCATCGGCGCGTCGAGCGTGGAGCAGCTGGAGAACAACGTGGCCGCGCTCGGCAACCTGAGCATCGACCAGAGCGAGCTCGACGAAATCGACGCGACGGTGCTTGACCTTTAGGTTTACCCTCCGGCGTCATGATCGACTTTGTCGAACGGCACACGGCCCTCGCGGTCGTGGTCGGATCCCGGGCCTACGGTCTGCACCGCCCGGACTCCGACCACGACCGCCGGGGTGTGTTCGTCGCGCCGACCCGGGCGTTCTGGACGCTCACCAAACCGCCCACCCACCTGGACGGGCCGGCCGAGGAGCAGTTCTCCTGGGAGTTCGAGCGGTTCTGCACGCTCGCGCTGCAGGCCAACCCGACCGTCCTCGAAGTGCTGTGGTCCCCGCTCGTCGAGTCGATCACCGACGACGGTCACGCGCTGCGTGCGGTGCGGCACTCGTTCCTGTCCCAGCGGGTGGCCGACAGCTACGGCAGCTATGCCCGTGACCAGCTCGCCAAGCTGGCGAACCGGCGGGAGCGGACCGGCGAGGTCGACTTCAAGCAGGCGATGCACATGATCCGGCTGCTGACGGCCGGCGCCCACGTGCTGCGCACCGGCGAGGTGCTCGTCGACGTGTCGGATCAGAGAGAAGAGCTTCTCGCGGTACGCCGTGGCGAGCGCCCGTGGCCCGAGGTGGCCGCGTGGGCCGGCCGGCTCCAGAACGATCTCGCCGAGGCGGCCGCCCACACGTCCCTGCCCCGGCGGCCGGACGTGAACGCGGTGGATCGGGTGCTGGTGGCCGTACGCGAAAGGAATCTGCGGTGACCCTCGACATCCCGCAGTGGGCCGCCGAGGCCGCCACCACCCTGCCGTATCCCCTGCTCTTCGCGACCGTGAGCGGCGCGCATCTGTACGGTTTCGCCTCCCGGGACTCGGACCTGGACCTGCGCGCCTCGCATGTGCTGCCGCCGGCGGAGGTCGTGGGCCTGCGCACCGGGCCGGACACTCTGCAACATTCCGGCGTGCGCGACGGTGTCGAACTCGACGTGGTCAGCCATGATCTGCTGAAGTTCGCGAAGCTGCTGAACAGCCGCAACGGCTACGTTCTGGAACAGCTGCTGTCACCGCTCGTGGTCGTCACCTCGGACGTGCACGCGGAGCTCAAAGCCGTCGCGCCCGGGCTGCTCACCAGCAACCACGCCCACCACTACCTCGGGTTCGCCGCCACCCAGGAACGGCTCTACCACAAGACCGGGCAGCTCAAGCCCGCCCTCTACACGCTGCGGGTGCTGCTCACCGGCATCCATCTGATGCGCACCGGCGAACTCGAATGCGACCTCGGCGTGCTCGGCGCGGCGATCTCCTACGTGCCCGAGCTGATCGCCGCGAAGCGCGAGGCCGAACACGGACCGTTACCGGCATTCGCGGCGGCGCGGTTGGCGGCGGACGTGCCGGCGCTGCGCGCCGAACTGGAGGAGGCCCGAGATCGAACCCATCTCCCGGGGTACGCCGATCCGGGCGCTGTGGCGACGCTGCACGACATCGTCGTCCACACCCGACTGATCGGAGCCGCGGATGAATGACTGGATCGCCGCGGTGGGCCGCTACGCGCAGCGCGTGCACGCCGTCGCCGGCGGCGAGCACCATGTCGCCTCACCGCTCGGCGCCTGGCTGCTGCCGGCGCTCACCGCCTCCGCCACGCCCGACCCCGACCCGGGGCTCACCGAAGCCCTCGGCGTCAGCCCGTCACAGGCCGCCGACGTGGCCGGGACGCTGCTCACCGCCCCGCACCCGCTGGTCGCCGCGGCGACCGCCGTCTGGCACTCCGGTCACGTCGACCGGGCCGCGCTGGCCCGCTGGCAGGCCGGCCTGCCGTCGGCGACAGCCGTCGAACCGCTGCGCGGCCAGGACGATCTGGACCGGTGGGCACGCGCGAACACCTTCGGCCTGATCAAGCGGTTCCCGGTCTCGGTGCCGCCGCGGACGGCGCTGGTGATGGGCAGCGCGCTCGCGACGAAGGTCCGCTGGGACACGCCGTTCCGGCCCGCCCCGGCCCGGGCGCTCGGCCCGGCGAGCCCCTGGGCGTCCCGGTTGTCGACGGTGCTGCGGACGCCGCGGCACGGCCACGACGCGTACGTGGCGACCACGGCGCAGGCCGGTGACGTCATCGTGCACGCGGCGCCGGCGACCCTGCCCGGCGCGCCGGGAACGCTGCGGGTGATGTCGGTGGCCGCCGCGCCCGGCGTCGAGCCGGGCCGGGTGCTCGCCGCGGCCTACGCGATCGGCGCCGCCGCCCGCACGCCGCTGTCCGCGCTGCCGCTGGGCGAGACGGCGCTGTGGGACGCCCGGGAGGAGATGTCGTCCGGCGGCGACTCCTGCCAGGCCGTGCTGCCCTGCTGGTCGGCCACCAGCGACCACGAACTGGCCGGGCCCGGTCTCGGCTTCGACGCCGCGGCACGGACCCTGGCGCCGCTGACCGGCGGCGGTGGTTTCCAGGCACGACAGTCGGCGACCGCCACGTTCGGGCGGTACGGGTTCGAGGCGGCCGCGGTGACCGGTTTCGCCGCCCGGGGCGGCGCGCCGGCCCCCCGCCTGGTGCGGTCGGTGGAGCTACGGTTCGGGCATCCGTACGCGGTCGTCGCCTTCACCGACGCCGCCCCGGACAGCCCGTGGCACGGTGTGCCGGTCTTCTCCGCCTGGGTCACCGAGCCGGAGGACCTGCCCGAGTCCCACCGCGGCGGCCACTAGAACCGCGCCCGCTTCCGGTCCGCGGCGCTTGTCTCACCATGCTCCGGCACGGGCCACGCACCGTGCCTCACGGCGGCCACCAACCGCCCCCGCAGCTGTCCACTTCCGGTCCGCCGCACTTCTCTCACACCATGCTTCGGTACGGGCCACGCACGGTCCCGTGACTCGCGGCGGCTGCTGCAGGCGTTCCCGCACGACCGGCCGCCCGGTGCGGCTCATGCATGCGCGTCCCGGTCACCCCCGGCTGGTTGTCACGGCTGTCTCAGCGGCGCTGAGACAGCCGTGACAACCAGCCGGACAGAACCGCGACCACCCGGAACCGCTCCGAGCCCGGATTCGCCGTAGCGGCACTAGACGTCCGTGGTCACCGGCAGCAGCGCGCCCGGCGCGCCGTAGAACAGGTGGTCACGCAGGCCGGACTCCCTGTTGAGGGCGACCGGGTCGCCGTTCACGGCGACCCGGAACGGCTGGTCCGCGATCCGGGCGTGCAGCTCGGAGAACGGCCAAGCCGCCCCGAACAGCCGCCGCAGCCGGGCCATCGTCGCCACATCACCGGGCCACACGCCGTCGACCCAGATGTCGGCGTTCCGCGGCAGCTGCCACGAGCAGCGCACCGGGCTGCGGGGACAACCCGGCAGATGACGTACGGCGTCGCGGCGCTGCGCCGACCACCAGTCATCGTCGATCGTCACCTCACCGGTGGTGAGCAGGCCCTCCGCGAACCGGTCGGCGTCCACCGGCCCGGGCGTGCCCCGCAAACTCACCGGCAGCCGGACGCCGTGTTCCCCGACGTAGTGGATCAGGCTTTCCGGCCAGACGTAACGCTCACCGTCGGTCAGGACCGCCGTGCTGGTCCGTCGACCGCACAGCAGGCAGGGGGAAAGGCTCGTCGACCACACGAACGGAGTGCCGGAGCGCAGATAGGCGACCGTCTCATGATCGGGTTCTCCGCCGCTCACGAACGCGCAGACATCCACCGTCCCGAAGTCCCCGATGCCGCGCAGCGTCCGTGTCACAGTGGAAAATCTATCGGCGTGGCTGACGGCCGTCACTACCATCGGGCGGCATGACAGCGGTACGCGAGCCGGTACGAGACGCGATCCGGCGCGGCGACCTCGGCTGGCTCACCGCCCACCTCGGCGTGGACGAATGCAGCCCGGAGGTGATGCGGCTGCTCGTCCGCCACGACGACCCGCGGCTGCGGCACCTCGGCCTCGATCGTCTGCGGGAGTTCCTCGGGCGCAACCGGACCGGCGGGTCCCAGTACGCCGGGCTGCTCCCCCGCACCGTGGACGGGCCACCGGAGACGGCACTGCTGCTCGCGGGGCTGTACCAGCGGCTCGGGGCGCACATCGACCGGCCCTCCTCACCTTCCTCACCCTCCTCGCCGTCCTCGCCGTCCTCGGCCTCCTCGCCGTCCCCGCCTTCCTCGCCGTCCTCGCCCTCCTCGCCGTCCCCGCCCGCTTGGCCCTCCTGGCGGGACGCCGGGCTGCCGGCTCCGGTGCGGGTCGCCTGGCTGCGGGCGGAGATCCTCGACCGGCCGTCGGTGATCCGGGACGAACCGGTAGGGGAACCGCTATACCAGGCGGTGGCCGGGCTGACCGCCGCCGACGCCGCCCAGCCCGACGACCTGCTGCGCGAACTGGCCGCTGCCCCCGACCCGGTGCTGCACGGCGCGGCACTGCGAGTGGCCCGCGAGGCGCTGCACACCGGCTTGCTGTCCCCGGCACAGGCCCGTGCCCACATCGCCCGCCTGCTGCCTCCAGCACACGCCGACATCCCCAACACCGGCCCGCGGGCACCGGAACACCACGGAGAGCAGCCGGGCTCGACGCGAGCCGCAGCGCGCCGGAGTGGGCTGTTCGGGGCCACGAGCGACGAAGTGATCGTCGCCGTGCTGCGGGAACTCGCCGAGCCGTGGGCGGCGCTCGCCCCGCAGCCGGCCCAGCGCATCCGTCCGCTACTCACCGCCGGATCGCCGGTCCCGGATCCCGCCGTGATCGAGGCCGCTGTCCTCGTCGCGGCCCGGCACGGCCACGACGACCTGCTGCGGGACGTGATCGCCGATGAGGCGATGCCGCCACGGTCGCGGCAGGAGGCGCTGCGGGCGCTCGGTGAACTGGCCGGGCGGGATGCTCTTCCGGAGATCACCGGATACGCCGGGGCGGACCCGCTGCTGTTCGGTGGGCCGGTGACGGCATGCCTGCGGGCGATGCACCGGCGCGGGGTGTTCCCGGGCGACGGCGACGCGGCGGCGATCGTGGAAATGGCACTCGCCGACCACACCATCGCCGCGGACGAGGTGGCCACCATCCTTTACACGTGCCGGCGGGCGGCTTTCGACGCGCTGGTGACCGCGGGACCCGATGATCCCCGATGGCCCCGGCGACTCGCGCTGCTGACCGGTCTGGCCCGGCAGGGCGGTGACGATCTGCCGATCGGTGACGCCATCACCGCCGTCCTGCCGGTGGCAGCGGATCCGGAGCCGTTCCTGACCGCGATCGTCGCGTTGCGGCACCTCCCGGCCGAGACAGCGGTCCTCGACATGCTGCCCCGAGCACCCTCGGCGTCGTTGACCGCGCTCGAAGCCATCGGCGGTGCGCCGACCGTGGCCGCCCTGTCCGACGGGCTCGGCATGGCCCAGACGAACAATGATGCCCTGGCCGCCGTGCCCGACAGGATCGGCATGACCCAGACGAACAACGATGCCGTCGCCGCCCTGCCCGACAGGATCGGCACGAGCCAGACCAGCGACGGTGTGATCGCCGTCCATCTGCGGGCGGTTCGGGGCCGGGCGCTGGAGCTGCTGTGGCATCTCAGTGACGAACCCGGCCGGCGTCAGACGATCCTGGCCCGCCTGAACCCTCGTGATCTTCCGGCCCGGATCCGGGCCGACCTCGGCGCCGCCGATCCCCGCGAACTGGCCCTGTTGAGCGCCGCAGCCGACCCGGACGATCCGGTGCGGACGCTGATCGGGCTGGCCCGCAACGGCGACGGCTCCACCCTCCCGGCCATCACCGACATCCTGCTGCGTCTCGTGGCCGATCTCGCGGCACTGTCCGGCACGGTGGCCTCCGACTCGGTCCTCTCCCGCACCGTCGCCTCAGACTCGGCGCTCACTCGCACCGCGGCCTCCCAGCCGGCGTCCTCCGGCACCGTCGCCTCCCAGTCGGCGTCCTCCCGCACCGCCGCCTCAGGCTCGGCCCTCACCCGCACCATGGCCTCCGGCTCGAAGCCGTCCGGCATGGTTTCCGGGGAGGTTCGGCCGGCCGCTGAGCCCGTAGTGCCCGATGAGGTCGTCACCGCGCTGCGTGGGCTGGGCCGTCGTCTTCACGAGCGCGGCAGTCTGCGGCCGTACTGCCTGCGTGAAGCGGCCGGCCCGGACGAGGCCGGTGACGCGCTCGTCGCGACCATCGCTCTGGATCTGCTGGACCGGCCCGGCCGGTCCAGCGGTGAGCAGGCCGTGCTCCTGGACCTGCTGCGCCGGGCGCCGTATCGGGGAACCCGCGCCCGGGTTCACCGGTTGCTGCGCCACCGGGACCGGCACGTCCGTAAACACGTCATCGCCCTGCTGGCCGCAGACCCCGCCGGCGACGGCGCGCACGCGCTGTCGGCGAGCCTGATCGTGCTGGCCGCCGCCCGTGACGCCCCGACCGCCCGGCAGGCTCTCCTGGCGCTCGGCGAGATCCGCGCCCACTGGGCCGCCCCGGTGATCGCGGCCGCTCTCGAGCACCCGGCCATGAACGTCAAGAAGACCGCCGCCGAAGTGCTGGCCGTCGCGGGCGGCCCGGCGGCGGTGCCCGCGTTGCTGTTCTGGCTCGGCCACCACGACAATCCGGGACTGCGGGTCGCTCTCATCGGGGCACTCCGCGCGATCCTCGGCGACGCCTACGCCGCCACCGTCCTCGCGGCGGCCGAACAGGCTCGCGACGACCGTACCCGGGAGATGTTGCTCGGCGCCCTTTCCCGGTCTTTGTCGACCCGGGCCGTCGGCGCCCTCGCCCGGCAGGGTTCGCCGGTCGCGTCGCTGCTGCTCGGCATGGTCGTCGACGGCCGGATCGGGCTCAGCTCCGGAACCGTGGAGGAGCTGACCGTCCTCGGCATCCCCGTCCCGGCCGGCCGCGGGCCGATCGACGACGACGTCGACACCCTGACCCTCGACGGCTGGGACGAGGTGACCGCCCGGCGTCTGGTGTCGCGCCGGCCCGAGGATCTGGGCCGGGAGCAGCGCGAACGGCTGCGGCCGATGCTCGCCGGCTGGCTGCGCCTGGCCGAGGCCGAGCCGGCCGCCCTGGGATGGGCGCTGCGGATCTGCCCGGCCCCGTGGACGGACTCGGAGATCAGCACGATCGCAGGGGCCGCCGAGACCGTCGCCGAGGGGCTGGCAGTCGCGTCCGGTACGGACCGCGACGACCTCCTCGCCGTGCTCGAAGCGGTCGCGCCGGTCCTGGATGCCGCCCGCGCGCTCGGCATCGTCTCCCGCATCCGCACGGCACCGGCGACGGCGGCCGGCCGCCGATCCACGCTGCCGCTGCTGCGGCGGTGCGGCGCCGTCCTCACCCGCGCCGACGTGGAGCAGGCCATCGATGCGGCCCGGCTGGGCCCCGACCCGTGGACCGCCGAGACCGCCGTCCTCCGCGAAGCCTTCGCCCCCTCCCCCGCGGCCGCCCTCGCCGCCACCCCATCCCGCACGGCCGTCGCCCTGACGCCCGGTCTCGACGGCGCCACCCCCTCCGCGGTCACATCCCGCACGGCGGTCCCTCTGATCCCCGGTCTCGACGCCGCCACCCCCTCCGCGGTCACATCCCGCACGGCTGTCGGCCCGACGCCCGGTCTCGCCGATGCCGAGGTGTGGCGGCTGGCGCTGCACGACGCCGTCCGCACGCCCCGGGGCCTTGCCGCGTTCCGGGCCCACGACGACCAGGCGATCTCGTCGAGGGAGCGCATCGACGCGCTCATCGGGGCGTTTCCGGCGGCTGACGGTGACGTCCGCGCCGCGATGCTGGACTGGATGGAGGCTCTCCAGCCGGTCGGCGCGCCACCGTGGACCATCGCCGAGGAGACCCGGCAGCCGGCGCCGGTACCCCGTACCCCGAAGGACGGAGACCTGGACCAGCCCCGCTCGGCCGCGCAACGCGAACGCCTGCTCGCCCGGCTCGGCGCGCCCGCCGCCGACCGCCGTGACGCGGCCGCCACAGCGTTGCGGGACTGGCCGGAGCCGGAGATCCGGCGGGCGGTGCTGAGCGCGTACCTGCACGGGCGGGCCGACGTTGCGGTCACTGCCGGGCTCGCCGAGACGCTGACCGGCTTCGACGAGGAGGATCTCGAGGGCGACGGCGTACGCGAGCGGGCGGCCCGGCTGGCGCTGTACCTGGACGCCGACGGGATGCACCGCCTGCTCCCGATGCTGATCCGATGGTGGGAGCACGGCGGGCCGGCCACACGGACGGCGGTGGAACAGGCGGTACGGCGTCATCCCGGGCACGCCGACACGGTCGCCGCCCTCCTGCAGGACCGTCTCGATGCCGGGGGCTGGGGCTTCCTCGACCTGATCACGGATCTGCCGCTGCTGCGTACCCCGGCCCTGGAACGGATCGATCGGCGGTGCAGAGCCGCCGGGCACGGTGAACGGCTCACGTTCGTGGACGGGCCGCTGCGCGATCCGGCGGCCGTTCACGACGACGCCGCCGCGATCGCCGCGCTCCGTGAACGCCCTCAACCAGCGGACGATGCCGGACCGTCCAGCGAAAACCTGATCAATCTGATCCGTACCGGTCACACCGAGCAGGCCCGGCAGGCGCTCACCCGCCTCGCGGAAGCGCACGAGGACGGCCGCGCCGACGGCCTCGACCTCACGACGCTGCTGGCCGAACTGCTGCGACGGCCGGAGAAGCGGCTGCGCCTGCACGCCCACCGGATCGGCCGCAAGGTCCTGGACCACGCCACCTACCTGGAACAGACCATGCTGTTGCTGGACGATGCGGATGCCGGACTGGTCCGGTCGGCGGTCCGTGCCCTCGGTTACGCCGGTTACCGGCCCGCGGTCCCGGCCCTCGTCCGGCTGCTCACCCACCGCGGTCCCACGGTCCGCCGGAGTGCCGCCGACGCTCTGATCCGGATCGGTCCGCCGGCTGTTCCGGCTCTCACGTCCGCGGCCCGGCACGCCCGCCCGGACCGGCGTCACCACTACACCGGCGTCCTGGACCGGATCACCGAGCGTACGCAAGGGTGAGGTGTTCCGGAACCGCGTCGTGGTGGCAGCGGCCCGGTTCCACTGCAAAGATCGGATTCATGGAATACCGGTATGTCGGGAACAGTGGGCTCCGGGTGAGCGAGCTCTGCCTCGGGACGATGACCTTCGGCAAGGAGGCGGACGAGGCGGCGTCCCACGCCATCCTCGACGCCTACGTGGAGGCCGGGGGTGACTTCATCGACACCGCCGACGTGTACGGGGGCGGCGCCTCCGAGGAGATCATCGGCCGCTGGCTGCCGTCGCGGCGGCGCGACGCCCTGGTGGTGGCCACGAAGGGGTTCTGGGGCACCGGCGACGCGGCGAACGATCACGGGGCGTCACGCAAGCATCTGATCGCGGCGGTGCACGACAGCCTGCGGCGGCTCGGCACCGACTACATCGACCTGTACCAGCTGCACTGTTTCGACGAGTCGACGCCGATCGAGGAGACCCTGTCGACGCTGGACCAGCTGGTCCGTACCGGTCTGGTCCGCTATCTCGGGGTCAGCAACTACGCCGCGTGGCAGCTGCAGAAGTCGGTGGACGTCGCCCGGTTCCGCGGGTGGGAGCCGTTCGTGGCGGCGCAGCCGCTCTACAACCTGATCGACCGGGACATCGAGCACGAGCTGGTGCCCGTGTGCCGCAACGAGGGGGTCGGCATCATCCCGTGGTCGCCGATGCGCGGCGGCTGGCTGACCGGCAAGTACCGGCGGGGCATGACGGCGGCGCCGGCCGGCACCCGGTGGGACGGCGACCAGCAGCCGTGGCTGGGCAACTGGGAGAACAGCGTCGACGAGCGGACCTGGACGGTCACCGACACGCTGATCGCCGTCGCCGACGAGACCGGCCGGACCCCGGCGCAGGTGGCGTTGCGGTGGCTGCTGCAGCGGCCCGGGGTGACCGCCCCGATCGTCGGCGCCCGGACCGTCGACCAGCTCACCGACAACCTCGGCGCCACCGGCTGGGCCCTCGGCGACAAGCACCTGGAACAGCTGACCGCCGCCGGGGAGCAGCAGGCGCCGTACCCGCATCCGTACCTGGCCCGTTCCCCACGGCGCCCGGCGTGAAGACGCTCACCACCCGTGACTGGGACGCCGGCGCGGGAAAGCTGCGCCGGCACGAGGAGGTGCAGTTCTCCGGGCTCGACCTGTGCGAGACCGACCTGGAGGGCGTCGAGTTCTCCGGGTGCGTCTTCCGCGACGCCCGGTTCAACTGCTCTCGGCAGGTCGACGTGGCCTATCTGAACTGCCGTTTCGTCAACTGCAACCTCTTCGACGCCACGCTCACCGACTGCAAGGCGGTGGGCAGCGGTTTCGAGGGCTGCTCCTTCGACCTGACCACGGTCGACGGTGGTGACTGGTCGTTCGTCACGCTGACCCGGGCCGACCTGGGCAGCGCCACCTTCACCGGGGTGCGCATGCGTGAGGCCGACCTGACCGGGGTCCGCTGCCGCAACGGCACGATGCGCGGCCTGGACCTGTCCGCCGCCCAGCTCACCGGCGCCGACTTCACCGGCTGCGACCTGCGCGGCACCGACCTGCACGCCTTCGACCCGCGAAGCATCGAGCTGCGCGACGCCGTGATCACCGCCGACCAGGCCGTCGTCCTCGCGATGTCCCTGGGCCTGCAGATCCGCGACGCCTGACTCCGGAAGGACCCACCCCTGCCCGCCACCGGAACGCTGATCGGCGACGGTCTCCGCCCCGGCGCCGTGTTCGCCCCGCCGGGTGTCCGGCTCACCCGCGTCTACCGCCTCGACCAGGAGGGCACGCCGCCGGCGTCCCCGACCACCAGCTCGACTGGGAAGGCTGACGGTCGCCGATGACCCGCACCACGCCACCCCGGCCGCTCGATGTCACGTCGATCTTCCCGGAGCCGACCTGAGCGAACGGATCGAGGCATGGGAGCCGGACGGGGCCGACTACGCAGACGATCTGTCGCTCACGGTGGGATGGAAAGTGGGTGGTCACGCGGCCTTCCCGGTCAGTGGGCGAGAGACGGCCGACTGCGCGGAATGCGGGGTCACGATGGTCCCGCTGCTCACCGTGGCGTCCGGTGAGTGGTACAACCACGACAGCTGGCGGCCGGTCGAGGAGCCCGCGGGCGGCTTCGGCAATCCCCCACAGATTCAGATCGGACGCGGCTGGGACCTGTACGTCCTTCGCTGCCCCACTTCTTTCGACCACCCCTTCGCCACATACGAGCAGTGACGGTGCCCGGGGTCAGCAGTCGTCCTGGTGCCAGCGTCCGTCCTCGCGGGTCCAGGGCTCGGCCTCCTGGTTGATCGCCTTGATCGCGTAGGTGTAGGTGACGCGGGCCAGGTCGTCGGACACCTTGGCGGAGTAGGTCGCCAGCGGGAGGGCGCTGCCGTACATCTTCCCGGCCGCTTCGACGATGCCGGTGAACTCCGCCGGGGACATCCGCTTGCGGCACCGCTCGGACAGCAATCCGTACGCCGTCTTCGCGTCCCCGGTGAGGAAGGCATCGCTGTAGGCCTGCACCGCAATCCTGAGCTCGTCCCCGGAACTCGCCGACGTCGCCGGCGCGGACGGCTGCGGAGCGCTGCTCGACGGCCCTGTCACCGACGGCGGTACGGCTGCCGGACCCGTGGCGTCATCGGCCGCGCCGCAACCGGCCCCGAGAGTCCCGACGGCGAGGCCCGCAATAATGATCTTGAAACGCATCAGAGAATCTTGCGCCATCGACCCCCGTCGCACCACGCAGGGGCCGGCCCGCCATGGGACGACAGCGTCACGGGGTGGTCGTGCGGATGGGGGCCGGGGCGTTCCAGCTGGACAGCAGGCGCAACGCTTCGTGGGCCGGGCTGCCCGGCGCGGCGGTGTAGGTCACCAGCGCCTGGTCGGGCTCACCGGCCACGGCGAGGGTCTCGTACCCGAACTCCATCTCGCCGACCAGCGGGTGGTGCAGCACCTTGACCCCGGAGGACTTCTCCCGCACCCGCTGGGCCGCCCACATCCGCGCGAACTCGGGGCTGCCGATCGTCAGCTCGCCGACCATGGCGGCCAGCAACGGGTCGCCGGGATGCCGTCCCGCGTCGAGTTGCAGGTGCGCGACGGACTCGGCGGCCACCGTCTCCCACTGTGGGTACAACGTCCGCGCCGCCGGGTCGAAGAAGACCTGCTGGATGATGTTGCGGCGGGCGGCCGGCCAGGAGCTGAACCCGTTGACGGCGTCACCGAGCGCGTTCCAGGCCAGCACGTCGAGGCGCCGGCCGAGCACGAACGCCGGCACCGTCTCCATCATGTCCAGCAGCGCCTGCACTCCGGGACGGACCCGCCGCAGCGCGCATCCGGTGGCGCGGGGACGAGCCAGGTTGTGCAGGTGCTCCATCTCGGTCCGGTCGAGGCCGAGGACTCGGGCGACGGAGTGCAGCACCGCGTCCGACACGTTACGGCTGCGGCCCTGTTCCAGGCGGATGTAGTAGTCGGGGCTGACTCCGGCGAGTTGCGCCAGTTCCTCGCGGCGCAGACCGGGCACCCGCCGCCGGCCCAGCGCGGGCAGACCCACCTGCTCCGGCCGGATGGCGGCCCGCCGGGCCCGCAGGAACGTTCCGATGTCGGTCTCCGACGCAGTCATGCCCGCCATTCTGCCCCCCGCCGGAATCCGCATCCTGGTTCTGTCAGACCCAGGTACCGACAGGCCTCTGCCTGACCATCGCGAATCCGGCGACGCTGATCGGCATGACCTACGAACTGCAGAACCGCACCGCCGTCATCACCGGGGCGGCCAGTGGCATCGGCGCCGCCACCGCCGAACTCCTCGCCGCCGCCGGCGCCCGGGTCGCCCTGTTGTCGCGCCGCCGGGATCGCCTCGACGACGTCGCCGCGAAGATCGAGGCAGCCGGGGGCGTGGCGCTGGCGGTTCCGGTGGACATCACCGATCCGGCTTCGGTACGCTCCGCCGCCGACCGGGTCACCGCCGCGTTCGGCCCCGCGGACCTGGTCGTCAACGCGGCCGGGGTGATGCTGCCGAACCCGATCGGCGACGGCCGTGAAGACGAGTGGACCCGCATGATCGACACCAATCTGACGGGTACGCTCCGCATCATCCGGGAGTTCCTGCCGGGGTTGCGTGCCGCCGCCGCCGAGGGCCGGCCCGCTGACCTGGTGAACGTCTCCTCCATCGCCGCGCACGTCCCGTTCCCGGCCTTCGCCGTCTACGCGGCGACGAAGGCCGGGGTGACCCAGCTGTCCACGGCGCTGCGCCCGGAGCTCGGCGCGGAGATGGTCCGGGTCACCAACATCGAGCCCGGCCTCACCGACACCGAACTGAGCGGGCACATCGACAATCCGGACATCCACGGGCGGGTGGGTGAGATGTACCAGGCGCTGCCGGCCCTGAGCGCGCGCGACGTGGCCGATCTGGTCGCGTACACCGTGTCCCGGCCGCGCCACGTCAACCTGCGGCAGCTGATCGTGCTTCCTACGCCCCAGGCCTGACCTCCCGCGCCGGAGGTCCGCCGCGAAGCCTTCGCGGCGGACCTCGCTCAGGAGCGATCGAGCAGGCCGTCGGTGGCGCACTCGTGGGCGAACACCGCCGCGGCCGCCCGGGCCGGGTCCAGGGTCACCACGACGTCGCCGTCCGCCTCGTCGATCGCCAGGCCGATGAGGGCGAGCGACGCCGCGAAGGCCCGCACGTACGCCTGCTCTCCGGACTCCGGCCCCGGCGGGTCGGTCTCGTCGCGCTGCCAGGCCCGGACGGCCGCCTCGGCGACCTCCTGCGGCAGGCGCACGGTGACCGGCCCGGTCTGGGCGGCCACCTGCTCGCCGATCCCGGCCAGCAGTCGGGCGTCGTCACGGTAGCGCCGCTGCGCGGGGGTCTCCGTCATGATCGCTACGGTAGCGGGCTTCCCCCAGCACGATGAGCATCGATACCGTGCCGGGCATGACCGATGACGCCGTCCCGGAACGGCTCGCCGCCGAGCTGCGGGCCCTGCCGATGCCGGTGCTGCTGGACGTGCTGGGGCGGGTGCTGCCGGAACGCGACGAGGGGTTTCCCGGCAGCCGGACCGCGCTGGTGCTCGCCGCCGTCACCGCCAACGCCGAGGTGCCGGGGCTGACGATGGAGGTGGTGGCCTGGCCCGGCGACGATCCGGCCTCGGAGGAGGGCCTGACCCGTATCGGCAGCTGCCGCCGGTGCGGTTTCGAGGTGACTTCGACGGCGAAGCACGCTTTCTGCCCGATGTGCCGTTCCGCCTGCTACCTCACCTGACACACCCGCTGGACCGGCCTAGGACTCTAGGCGTTTGCCTTCGGTACGGTGTGTCGGTTTAGGCTGATGACATGACCGTGAGCACCGCCCCCGTCACCCACCTCGCCCGGCCGCACCGGCCCGTGGTCGTGGCGGGCACCCTGGGCGAGCTGCGCGGCCCCACCACCGGCCTGGTCGAGCTGCCGTTGCGCCTGTGGTGGCAGCCGCAGTGCGCCTTCGATCTGAGCCAGCACACGATGCTGCTGTGGATGTATGAGAACGTGCTGCGCGAGGCGATCCGCGCCGAGGAGCTCCGGGCCTACCTGAACGGCGCCGTCCTGGCCCGCGTCTGGCCGGAGCTCAACCTGCCCCGCGGTGTCCGCGCCGCCTGGGAGGCCCGTCACCCCCGCCTGCGGAAACGCGCCGGGTGAGCGTCGACGATTTCTACCGCGACATCGCCCGGATCGCTCTGGCCGTCGCCGACAAGCACGGCTTCGTGCTCGGTGGCGGGGTGGCCTGGCTGGTCAACGGCCTGGTGTCGCGCCCGACCGAGGACCTGGACCTGTTCACCGACACCGCCGGTGGGGTGGCCGCCGCGGCCGGGGAGGTGACCTCCGCGCTGACCGCCGCCGGGTACCGGGTGGTCCGTGAGGAGGGTGACGAGCTGTTCGAGGGGATGGACGCCGACATCCAGGAGTTCCTGGTCGCCGGCGAACACCGGGCGCTGCGCCTGACCCTGTGCCGCCTGGACCGGCACCGCGCCCCGGTGGTGATGGATTTCGGTCCGGTCATGCACCTGGACGATCTGGTCGCCACGAAGGTCGCCGCACTGGTCAACCGGCGCGAGGTCCGCGACTACATCGACGTCGCCGCCGCCCTGGAGCGCTATCCGCTGGACCGGGTCCTCGAACTCGCGCACGCCGCCGATCCGGCGCTCGACCCGGAGGACATCGCCGACGCCGGCCGCTACCTGGACCGCCTCGACGATGCGAGGTTCCTGCTCTACGGCCTGGACCGGCAAGCCATCGACGTTCTCCGCGCCCGCCTGGCCGGCTGGCCGCGGGCATGAAGCACAATGCTCGCCATGAACAACGAGACCCGCCTCGCCCTGTTGCGACAGTGGTGGCAGCTTCCCGCCGCCACCCGCAAGGAGGTCGTGTCGCTGAGCCGTTCCCGCCGCCGGCATCCTGACCCGGAGGTGGCGTGGGTGGCCTGGCGGTGGGCGGAAACGGTCCTGCCGGTCGGCGCTCCCGAACCCGGCCGGCTGCGCAACATCCTCAGCGCCATCGGCTTCTGGCTGACCCTGGTGATCGAGATGGCGAGCGCCGGCGACCCGGTCGACGCCCCCGAGCCGCGGTGGCTGGACCGCCGGCGTGCGCGGCGCATCCTGCGGCTGGGCCCGCCGATCGATTGAGACCGAGACCCCCATCTGGTACGGGCCACCCCGTCCCGCAGAACCATGGCCGTTCCCATGAGTCGGCGCGCGGCAGGCGTACCCGCACGGTCTTCCTCGCGGCCTCCGGGCCGAAGCGGCCCCACACGGAGCATCCGAGCCGCCGACAGCAAAGTCCCGTCCATTGCGGTGTGCCGAGTTCGGCTCCGATACACACACCGGAGGTGGCGGACTGCCTCGATGGGGGTACGGCCCGGACCGGCTGTGCGACGGACACCGTCACGCCGCCAGCAGCATCGACCGTCGATCGAACGACGGGGGAACGCATGCTGCGGGTCGTGGTGCTCGGATCGGTCCTGCTGATGGCGCTGGTCACGTCCGGGCCGGGGAACCGGTTCTTCGTGCATCAGAAGTTCCGCAGGCCCCGCCGGTACGGGTGGGCGGGCCTGGGCGCGCCGCTCACCGTCCTGATCGGATCGCTGCCGCTGCCGGAACCGGCGGCGCTGCTGGCCGAGCCGGACCGGGTCGAGCTGTTCGGCGACTGGGCGCTGGCCGCGGCCATTCTGGTCCCGGCGCCGCTGGTGGCGTTCGCACTGGTCCGGCGGATCAGCCCGCCCTGGTGGAAGCCGTGGCACCTGTGGATCGCCGGGCGGGCCGCGCTGCTGCTGCTGATCGTGGCCGGTGCGACCCGGGCGGCCGCGGCCCCGGACGTACCCCTGCGCTCGCAGCTTCCGCGGATCTGGCTCGTCTCGCTGATCGCGACCGCCGGCTTCCTGGCCTGCTGGCGGGTGGTCGACACCGGCTACTGGCCGGTGCTGCTGCTCCGCGACGGCACGATCCTGCTCGCGATCGCCGTCGCCGGGGCGTGGCTGCACGGGCCGTTCGACCTGCGGGCTCCCGGCCTCTGGCGGCTCGCCGAGACCCTGCTGATCGGCGCGATCGCCGCGGCCGGAGTGTTCGCGCTGCTGCTCGGCGGCCTGCGGCTGCGGAAGTGGCTGCGCCGGGGCCCACCGTCCTGGCCGTTGCCGCCGGGCATCGCGAGCTGGCCGCCGGAACCGGGCGAGGTCTGGAACGCGGTGATCGTCGACGAGGACGGCAACCACAAGGACCGGCCGGTCGTCGTGTGGGACCGGGCCGCCGGCCACGCGACCGTCCTGACCGTCACGACCGCCGGCGAACCGGCGCGGCCCGAGCAGCAGCTGCGGCTCACCCTCGCTGAATGGCACCGGGTGCTGACCACGGACGCGTGGCTCTCACTGGAGCTGACTCCGGTGCCGTACACCGATTTCCGCAGCCGGCGCGGCGACTGCCCGGAACGCTCGTGGGAGAGGCTGGGCCGCCGGAGGATCCGCGATCCGCGCCCGGCCGCGCCGTCGCTGGCTCACCGGCACCGCCTGTACGCGGCGATGAACCGGCGGGCCGGAGTGGACACCCGGACCCTGCCCGAGGCCGGCGCGGCCTGACGCTCGACAGCGGCCTGAGCCGGCCGGCGAGCCGATGGGCACGATCGGGGCACGTTGGACGTGCCGCGGTCAGGGGCCTACCGGGGGCCACGCCTGTAGTGCCATGTCGGCCACCAGCTGTAGTTCCTCCCGGCCGGCTCCGCCGGCGGCCTGGACGGCGATCCCGTTGGCCACGGTCATGAGATATCGGGCGAGCAGGGCGGGATCGGCGCCGGCCGGCAGGTCGCCGTCGTCGACGGCAGGTAGTTCTGATCACCGGAGGAACCTCCCCCGACCACGGACACCCCGATGAACGCCGCCGCCACCGGCCCGAAACTGCCACCGGCCGAGGTCGCGGCGGCAACGCTCACAGCACTTCGGCAACGCCGGCCGATGGCGCTGCCGGGCCGGACCAGACTGATGCCGGCGATGCTGCGGATCGCGCCCGGCGCCCTCGAACGCATGGTCGCCGGACTCTGACAGCCGGGAACCGGTTACGCCGCCCGGCTCAGTCGGCGACGCCGGTGAAGCCGGTGACCTTCTCCATCCTGAGGCGGACCAGCAGCTCGCCCTCGACGGCGTTGCGGGCGCCGTACTCGTCGGCCCGCTCGGGGCCCATGTAACGGCCGGCGATCTTCGTGGCCCAGGTGCGCATCTCGGCGAGGTCGGTGCTCAGGGTGGCGGTGCCACGGACGGTGACGTAGGCGTACGGCGCGGTCTCCTGGTCGGCGCACACCACGGCCCGGCCGTCCCGGGCCAGCGCGCGGCCCTTGACGGTGTCGGCGCCGGTGTTGAAGACCAGGTCGTCGCCGTCGAGCACGAACCAGATCGGCACCACGTGCGGGGACCCGTCCGCTCGTACCGTCGCCAGTTTTCCGGTCCGGGTGCCCGCCGTGAGGAACGCGCGGACCTCGGTGTCGCTCATCGCCGTAGCCATCGGATCATTCTGCCCGAAGTCCGACACGGACGACGGCGACCATCCGATCGAGCGAACCCGGGCCGGCGCCGCGCACCCGTCGCGGGAACGCGGCGCCGGCCCGGGACCGGTCACGGATCAGGTGGCGAGGAAGGATCGGATCCGGGTCAGGGTGACGGTGT
Organism: Actinoplanes utahensis; assembly: GCF_016862455.1. Lineage (GTDB taxonomy): Bacteria > Actinomycetota > Actinomycetes > Mycobacteriales > Micromonosporaceae > Actinoplanes > Actinoplanes utahensis. The sequence continues at coordinate 25,388 of NZ_BOMZ01000082.1, read as the reverse complement.
CGGCCAGGAACCCGAGGTGGGTCTCGCAGGCCACATGGTTGTTGGTCGCGCCGCTGAGGATCGTGCTGGTGTACGGGAGGATGACCCCGTCGCACGGCGAGTACCAGGTTCCGTACCTCGTGCCGCCCGGCGTCTCGTCACCGGCGCTGATCGTGGCGATGAACGACGAGCCGGGATACATCTGCTGGCACGTGACGTAGATCAGGCAGGCTCCGGCGGCCGTGGTCCCGTGGTTCGCGCCGGCGATCGACGCCAGGTGCCGGACGTACTGCGCGCCGCCCAACTGCTTGAGGTACCACTGGCTGACCAGGCCGCCCATCGAGTGGTTCACGATGTCCACCTGGGCGGCGCCGGTGCGCGCCCGAACCTGGCTGACGTAGGAGGCCAGACCCTGCGCGTTGGTGATGTTGTCGCCGTAGGAGTCGTACTCGTACGCGAAGAGCCGGCTGCTCGAATATCCACCGGCCCGGAACACCGACATCGCGGTCGTCCAGTTCGAGGCGCTGCCGGTGTAACCGTGCACGAAGATCACCGGGGTGCTGGGCGCCGCCGCGGCCGGCAGGGCCGGGCTCAGGGCGAGCACGGTCAGCACCGCGGTGAGGAGGACGAGGAGTCGACGGCGCATGGAACCTCCAGGGGATCGCGGGGTCCCTGCATCGTCGGCGCCGAAACATCCCCCACACATCCGTGAAATCGCCGGTGTCGATGCGCCCGGTGTTCCGGCGCGAGGCCGGGACCGGTCGGATAGCGTTGCCGGGATGGATCGAGATCTCATCGCCGCCCGTGACCTCGCCGCCGACCTGGCCGTGCGGGCGGGCCGGCTCCAGCTGGACCGCCGTGACACCCTGACGATGGGCGCCCCGAAAGCGCACGCCAACGACGTCGTCTCGGACGTCGACATCGCCAGCGAGCGCCTGATCGTCGACGCGGTGACCGCGGCCTGGCCGGACGACGCCGTCCAGGCCGAGGAGGGGCACGGCAGGCCGGGCGACAGCGGCTGGTCCTGGGTGGTCGATCCGCTGGACGGCACCCGCAACTACATCAGCCGCACCGGCCCGTGGTCGGTGTGCATCGCGCTCTACCAGGGCGATCACGCCCGGATGGCGATCGTGCACGATCCCGCCGCGGGTGAGACATTCAGCGCTCTCGACGGCGGCGGCGCGTTCCTCGACGGCGAGCCGATCCGGGCGTCGAGCGGGCCGCCGCTGGCCGAGGCCCTGATCGGTGTCAGCTTCCAGCCGAACCCGCGGACGAAGGACCGGGCCGGCCGGGTGATCCGCGAGCTGCTGCCGCTGTCCGGGGACATCCGCCGGATCCCCGCCGCACTGAACCTGGTCTATCAGGCCTGCGGCCGCCTGGACGGCGGGCTGGCACTGGACACGAAGCTGTGGGACATCGCCGCCGGCGCGCTGATCGCGCGGGAGGCCGGGGTGGTCCTCGGCGGTCACGGCCCGGACTTCTCCACCGAGCTGACCATCGGCGCGGGCCCGGCACTGTGGCCGGAGCTGGCCGAACGGGTCCGCGCCGCCGCCTGACCCCGGCCGGCCGCGCCGGCGGGACGCGAACATCGGGCCCATTGACAAGTGTCGATTGCAGCGCTTACCGTCGGCCGGGGAAAGCGCTTACCCGCAGCGTACGGTCGAATCCCCCGGCCAGCGGGCAGCGTCTTCCGTCGATCCGATCCGTCCCCCACGGAAGGAACCCCATGTCCGCATCATCGTTCCGCCCCCGCCGCCGCACCGTCCTCGCAACCCTGGCGGCGAGCGCTCTGGCCGCCGGTGGCCTCACCGTGGCCGGCGCGTCCCCGGCCCTGGCCTACGAGAACAGCCCGGTCGGTTACGCCGGCCTCAACGGCGGGACCACCGGCGGCTCGCCGTCCACGGTGGTCACCGTGACGACGGCGTCGGCGCTCAAGTCGGCGCTGAGCTCCGGCACGTCCCAGACCGTCCGGGTGTCCGGCCTGATCAGCATCTCCGGCATGTACGCGGTCGCCTCCAACAAGACGATCATCGGCGTCGGGTCCGGCTCCGGGATCACCGGCGGCGGCCTCAACCTGGACAGCGTCCGCAACGTGATCATCCGCAACCTGGTGTTCCGCAACGCGGGCGACGACTCGATCAACATCCAGGACAGCACGACGAACGTGTGGATCGACCACAACGACCTGTCCAACGGCTACGACGGCCTGATCGACATCAAGCGCGGCTCGGACTTCATCACGGTCTCCTGGAACCGCCTGCACCACCACGACAAGTCGATGCTGCTCGGCCACAGCGACGACAACGCCTCCCAGGACACCGGGCGCCTGCGCGTCACCTATGTGCACAACTGGTTCGAGGGCACCGGCCAGCGCCACCCCCGGGTCCGGTTCGCGAACCCGGTCCACGTGCTGAACAACTACTACAGCAACATCGGGTCGTACGGCGTCGCCTCCACCGAGAACGCCGGCGTCTTCGTCGAACGCAACTACTTCGAGAACGTCGCCACCCCGACGGTGACCCAGACCGGCGACTCGGACCCGGGCAACCTGAAGGTCCTCAACAACTACCGGGTCAACTCCGGCACCGAGCAGGTCCGCAACGGCGCCAGCGTCGCCGCGATCCCCTACTCCTACACCCCGGAGGCCAACAACACGGTCAAGGCCACGGTGACCGCCGGGGCGGGCACCGGCAAGATCTAGGCAGGCGATCACCTCACGGCGGTGCCCGCTCACGGCGAGCGGGCACCCCTTTGCGTGGTACGCGGTATAGCAGCCGCCCTCCGCCCCGCCCGGTTCGCTCAAGGCCGCCCTTTTGCCGCCTTTTTCGGCTTCGTCTTCGCGCTGCTCGTGCTCACCCGCTCCGGCCCTGCCTCGCCCGGGACTGCATCGCCCGGGACTGCATCGCCCGGGACTGCATCGTTTGCCGCCCGCCGCGACCGCCTCATGCAAGAGCGCCCTTTCCGCCCGCCGTGGCCGTCTCGTGCGGGGCGCCCCTTTCGCCATCCCGCCATCCCGCCATCCCGCCATCCCCTCACCGAGTGTCACCGTCGACCTGTGAACGCGCTATGCCCAGGTGAACTTTCCCGACTTCGCTCGACGCACCCCGCCGGACGCCTTAACGTTGACGCCGCGCAAAGATCCGGTTAACGGAAGGTTTCCGCGATGGGCGCCAGCACCCTTGACGTCATCACCAACTCCGACGGCACCATCGTGATCCACCCCCACGGCCTTCTCGACCCCGACGACGCCGCCGGCCTGCAGCGGACCCTGGTCCACACCATCCGGCACACCCGCCCCGCCCGTCTGGTCCTCGACCTGGCCGACATCCGTGAACTCGACGCGATCAACCTGGGCACCCTCGCCGCCGCCTGCCTCCTCGGCGACGATCATCAGGTCGCCGTCTTCCTCGATCACACCTCCGCGAGTCTCGCCGGCCTCCTCACCGCCGCCGGTGTCCCCCTGAGCCGTATCCGTCACATTCTGTAACCACCACCCGGAACGCCTGAGCCGGTCCCGCGAGCGGCATGCCGACATCATGCCGCTCGGGTACGACAAGAACTCGTGCTTGATCACCGCGCCTGGACTTCCCGGTCGAACGGCGGTGGAACGGCAGCGGTCTCGCCCTGGAGGACAGCCTGTTCCTCGTGCTCCTGATCCTCCAGGTGTGGCGGAGCCTCGCCTCGCCCGCCGCCGGCGCCGGGGACCGGATGACCGGCACCGTGATCGGCCTCGGCTTCGCCCTCCCGGTCACCGTCGCCTGCAACCTGCGCCTGCGCTCATCCGCCGGAGCACCTGGCGCCCCGGCAGGTGCTCACCGCCCTGCTGATGATCGTCGCGGTCTCGCCGGTCCAGGACGGCGACGTCCCACAGAACGTCGAGAAGAATCCGGGTCACAGCTCCACACGGCGCTCGGTGGCGGTGGGGTCGTCCACATCGCCGTACCGGAGCACGGCATGGGCCGGCCGGTTCGGCAGGGCCCGCAGGTGCGGCTCCATCGCCGCGAAGAGCCGGTCCGCATCGGGCCCGTACGCGAAGATCACCACCCGGCCGCCGCCGAACTCGTGGCCGTCGACCTCGCCGGCGCCCGCCGCCTCGATGACGTCCGCCAGGCGCGCCTGGTGGGCACGCACCGCGTCGCGCTCGCCGGGGGCCCCGAAGCCGTCGTCCGACAGGGCGTAGGTCAGGTTCACCGAGTGCTCGGGTGGGGTCATGGGTGCTCCCGGACGGCGGCCGAGGGGAAGTGGCGGGAATCGGACCCTACCGGCGGGAGGGCGGGTCGCGCTGTTACGGTGCCTGCTCACATATTCATCAACATCAACACGGGGAGGGACCTTGCGTTCACTCAAGGTTGCCGTCACTGCCGTCATGTTCGCCACGATGGTGACGGGCTGTTCCGGTGGGGACTCCGCCGCCTGCGAGGCGATCACGGCCGAGCTGAAGGGCATCACCAGCAAGGGCATGGGGCAGATCGCCGACCCGACGGGGCTCGCCAAGACGTACACCGACGGCGCCGCCAAGGTCCGTGAAGAGGGCAAGAAGGCCGGCGGCGACGTGGAGACGGCGGCGAACGAGCTGGCCGCCTCGATGGACGACTTCGGGCGGATCCTCAGCTCGGGCGCGACCGAGGTCCCGGACGCGGGCGCCTTCAGCAAGGCGAGCACCAAGTTCGCCGAGGCGTGCAAGTAGTCCTCAGCCGGACGGTGGCCCCTCGCCGCCCTGGACGCCGGGCAGGGCGGCGAGCCGGTCGCGGAGCCCGGTGAGCCGGGTGATCTCGGCGGTCAGGGTGGCGATACGGCGGGCGGCGACCCCGGCCGGGTCGGCGCGGGCTCCGGGCGCGCCGACCCGGCCGGCAGGGCGTCGCCGTCGAGCAGGTCGAGACGGTCGGCGCAGGCGCGGAGGTCGGCGACGGTCAGGCCGAGGGACGGCAGTTCGCGGATCACCCGTACCCGCACGATGTCCTTGCCGGTGTGGACCCGCCGGTCCGCCGACGTCCGCCCGGGCGGCGGCAGCAGCCCGTCGGCCTCGTAGTAGCGCACCGCCCGTGGGGTCGTCCCGGCCGCCGCGGCCGCGTCGCCGATCCGGAGCAGGTTCCCCTCGCCGTCACACGGCGATGATCACGTGCCCAGGTGCCGGCGTGCGCGGACCGGACGGTGGCCGGCGCGGGACGAGGATCTGCGGAGACTCGAGCGGTACGTCAGGAGAAACGGACGGTGGCCAGCCCGGCGGTGATCAGCAGGCCGAGGCCGTTGGTGGCCCAGTGCAGGGCCGCGGTGGCGAGCAGGCTGCCGCTGCGGCGGCGCAGCTCGCACAGCAGCAGGCCGGCCAGGGCGGTGAACCCGACGGCCCCGGCGACGGCCAGGAACTGACCGGTGACGCCGGTGCCGAACGCCGAGCCGACGGCCTCGTTCGCGCTGTTCAGGCGCAGCGACGGCAGGATGTGCCACAGGCCGAACAGGACCGACGAGGTGACGCTGGCCCAGACCGCGCCGCGGTGCCGGTTGACCAGCCCCAGCAGCACGCCGCGGAACGCCACCTCCTCGAGGAGGACCGTGCCGAGCGGGACCACCACGAACGCGGTCAGCAGGGCGGCGCTCAGGTGCAGGTGGTAGCGGACGTCCTGGAAGGCGGGCCGGGTGAACGGGACGGCCGCCCCGATCGCGTAGACGACGGCGACCACGGCGACCGATCCGATCGCCCATTTCAGGCCGGGCAGCAGGGTGCTGCGGGACAGCCCGAGATCGTGCCAGGTGAGGCCGGCCCGCCTGCCGAGCAGGACCAGCACGAGGGCGACCAGGGGACCGGCGACCAGGCCGGTTCCGGGCGGGCCGAACCGGTTCGCGACATTGACCGCGGCCAGTATGACCACGACCGCTCCGAGGACGAGAGCGAGCCGGCGGCGGGAGAGGTGGAGGTTACCGGAGGACACGAGGAAAGGAGCCTATCCTGCGCCGGCACAATCCGCTCGTTACGCAACGAAACGTGTAAGTCGCTCCGCGTTGGCACGGCGGAGTTCGGGCAGGTCGAGGGCGGTCAGCCGGCCGGCACGCTTGACGATCCGGCCGTCGACTATGACGGTGTGCACATCGGACGTGCCCAGGCAGGTGACGATCGCGCCGGTGTTCCCCGCCGGGATCGCCAAGGCGGAGGAGGCGGCCCGGGCCGGAGACGAGCCGGGCGGCGATCGAGGCGCTGCGGGAGATCCTGATCGCGCTCGGCGACGAGGCCTGACCGCCCACACGCGTACCGTCCGTCATCGATCCGTCGCCCTTTGAACCGTCGACTCTGTGTGTCCGTACCCTGCACGGGGAATCACATCGACGGTCCTGGGGGACGGCGTGGTGAAGCGGAACGGTGCGGACGGCGAGCCGCGCCCGCGGTTGCGGATCGCGGGATACGTGCAGGGGCACGCGGAGCCGGTCGCCGACCCGGATCCGTTCACGCCGCCAGCCGCCGCCGTGTCCCGGCGCCCGCCGCTGAACCTGCCGAACATCGCCGACTACTGGCCGGACGCCGGGCGACAGCCGCCGGAACCGAGCGGACCCGGGGCCACCACCGTCACGACCGGAAACCGTCGCCCGGCCGTCCTCGCCACCCTGCTGGCCGCCGTCGTCACGGTCGGCACGTTCCTGCTGTCCCGGCCCCTGACCGGGCCCGAGGAACCCCGGCCCGTCGCGGCCGCCCCGACGACGGCCGTCGTCCCGGTCAGTCTCGCCCCCAGCGAGTCACCCGCCGAACCGCCGCCCGCCCCGACGGCCGAGGCGCCGGCGCCGAAGGCTCCCACCACCGCCCCGCCGAAACCTCCGCCCCCGATCACCGCCGCCCGCTTCGAGCTGGTCACCGGCGTCACCGAACTCTCCGTACGCACCGCCGACCTGGACGGCGCCACCTTCCGCGTCACCACCCCGAAGGACTCCGGTCTCGACGTGGACGCCCGGTTCACCGACGGCACCCTCCGGGTCCGCACCGAACCGGACGGCTCCGATTCCGGCTCCGGACGGGTCGACGTGCTGCTCAGCGACACCGTCGTCTGGCGGCTGCGGATGGGGGCGGGCGTGCACACCTGGCGGATCAGCACCTCCGAGAAGGTGCCGGTCACGGTGGCGCTGGGCGGCGGCGCCGGCGCGCTGACCGTCTACGGCCACGACAGGGGCGGGGTCCGCGGCGGCGAGACGGTCCGCGACGGCGACCCGAACGACCGGCCCGGCCTCGACATCGACGCCGAAGCCGGCATCGGCTCCCTGAAGATCGGACGCGACTGACCACCCCGGTGTGTACGGTCCGAAGATGACCGCTCCCCTGGACGGCCTCCTGGTGGCCGACTTCAGCCGCGTCCTCGCCGGCCCGCTGGCCACCATGACCCTGGCCGACCTGGGCGCCACGGTGGTGAAGGTGGAACGCCCCGGCAGCGGCGACGACACCCGCGGCTGGGGTCCGCCGTGGACGGCCGGTTCGTCGGCGTACTTCGACGGGCTGAACCGCGGCAAGTACAGCCTGGCCCTGGACCTGTCCCGCCCGGACGACCGGGACGCCGCGCGGGAGTTGGCCGCCCGCGCCGACGTGCTGATCCACAACCTGCGGCCGGCCGGGATGGACTCCTTCGGGCTCGGCTACGACACCGTCTCGGCGATCAACCCGGCCGTCGTCTACTGCACGGTCACCGGTTTCGGCCCGGACACCGACCTGCCCGGCTACGACTTCGTGGTGCAGGCGGTCGGCGGCCTGATGAGCATCACCGGCGACCCCGGCGGCGAACCCACCAAGGTCGGGGTGGCGCTCGTCGACGTGCTGACCGCCAAGGACGCCACGATCGGCATCCTGGCCGCACTGCACCGGCGGGCCCGTACCGGCCAGGGCGACCACGTGCAGGTGAACCTGCTGTCCAGCCTGCTCGGCGGCCTCGTCAACCAGGCCGCCGACTTCCTGACCACGGGCGTCGCCCCGGCCCGGATGGGCAACCGGCACCCGTCGATAGCCCCGTACGAGACGCTGCGCTGCGCCGACGCCCCGATCGCCGTGGCCTGCGGCAACGACCGCCAGTTCACCCGCCTGTGCACCGAGATCGGTGTTCCCGGGCTGGCCGCCGACCCCCGCTTCGCCACCAACGCGGACCGTGTCGCGCACCGGGCGGCCCTGGTCACCGCGCTGGAACAGGCCCTGGCCGCCGACACCGCCGCCCGTTGGGAACAACGGCTGACCGCGGCGGGTGTCCCCGCCGGCCTGGTCGGCGACATCGGCGACGCGATCGCCCACGCCACCGCCCACGGCCTGGACCCGCTGGTCACCCTGCCGTCCGGCGACTCCCAGATCCGCCATCCGATCACCTACACCCGCGCGTCCACCGCACCGCCGTCATCCCCGCCCGCTCTCGGCGAGCACACGCCGGCGGTCCGCGGCTGGCTCACCCGGCCCGCCGGGACGCCGCTGCCCCACCCGGGCCGCTCTTCCTGAAGACCTTCCTGGTACGACCCACGCGCCGGCGCATGATGCGGGGTCCGAGAGCGGGCTAACGGGCTTCCGGCCCGGTCGTCTCCGCGGAGCGCGTTCGCCGGGACCAGATCACGTAGACGGCGCAGAGGGTCAGCAGGACGGCGGAGATGGCGATCCAGACCGCGCGGGCGAACGAATCGTCCGTCAGGAACGCCCGGACACCGGCCGGCACGGCGAGAGCCAGCGGCCCCAGTCCGAACCATTCGGAGTGCTCGGTGAACGTCAGATCCTTGAGCGCCTGTCGCATGCCGCCAGCCTAGAGAAGCCCCGACGGATCCGGCAGCCCCGAGGCGAGCCGGGCGGACCGATGCGGACGCCGAGCGGATCCGGGAGCGACCGGTTCGAATATCCGGCTGCGGACGGCGACCATGGTGGGCATCATGACGCGGTGTGGCGGATGCCGTTCTTCGAGGCGCTGGGTGACGCCCGGCGGGTGCTGATCGCCGGGGCGGGCGGCGGTTTCGACGTCTACGCCGGCCTGCCGCTCGGCCTGTCCCTGATGGCGGCCGGCCGGACCGTGCATTTCGGCAGTCTGTCGCTGGTGAACCTCTACGGGCTGGAGCAGGGGTTCCGGCGGGACGAGGGCGTCGCGGCGGTCACCGCGGACACCGCGTCGCACGAGGTCTACTTCCCGGAGCGCACCCTGGCTCGATGGTTGCGCCGGCACGCCCTGCCGTCGACCGTGTACGCGTTCCCGCGCACCGGCGTCCGGCCGTTGCGCCGTGCATACCGGCGGCTGGCGAGACGCCTCGACCTCGACGCGATCGTTCTCGTCGACGGTGGCACCGACATTCTGATGCGTGGCGACGAGGCCGCGCTCGGCACCCCGGTGGAGGACGCGACGAGTCTCGCCGCGGTCGCCGCCACCCCCGTGCCGGTCAGGCTGGTGGCGTCGATCGGTTTCGGCGTGGACGCCTATCACGGCGTGAACCACGTGCAGGTTCTGGAGAACATCGCGGCGCTCGACCGGGACGGCGCCTATCTGGGCGCGTTCACCGTGCCGTCCCACGGCCGGGAGGCGGCGCTCTACCGTGACGCGGTCGAACACGCCCGGATCGCCACGCCGGGCCGGGCGAGCATCGTCAACGGCCAGATCGCGGCGGCCCTGACCGGAGCGGCCGGTGACGTGCCGGTGGACGAGCGCATCGGCGGCTCGCCGCTCTTCGTCAACCCGCTGATGGCGATGTACTTCACGTTCGACCTGGCCGGGCTGGCGGCCCGCTCGCTCTACCTGGACCGGATCCGCGGGACCGACGACATGTTGCAGGTCAGCCACATCATCGAACGGTTCCGCGACGAGATCGAGCCACGCCCGAGAGTGCCATTTCCGCATTGACGCCGGCCGGCGGGGCGGTGCTGGCCCGGACGACCAGGCGGGGCGCGTGGCGGCGGATCCCGGCGTCCCCGCCGGTGTCGATCCGGTGCAGCAGGGCGGCGACGGCGTCCCGGCCGACCGCGTCGAGATCCTGGTGGACGGTGGTCAGCGGCGGGCACAGGTAGGGCGACTCCGGCAGGTCCCCGAACCCGGCCACGCTCACGTCGCCGGGCACGTGACGGCCGGCTTCGGCGAGCGCACGGAGCACACCGAGGGCCAGATGGTCGGTGCCGCAGAATACCGCGGTGACCGACCGGTCGGCGGCGAGTCCACGGCCCGCCAGGTAACCGGAGCGGGCGGTGCCGTCACCGGCGAGCGGCGCCGGGACCGGGCGGCCGGCCCGCAGCAGCGCCTGCTGCCAGCCGGATCGGCGTTCCGTCGCCTCCGGGTCACCGGCGGGGCCGGAGACGTGGTGGACCGTACGGTGGCCGAGGCCCAGCAGGTGCCGGGTCACCTGGCGGGCGCCGAGGGCGTTGTCGACGGCGACGCTCGGCAGATCCCGCAGATCACCGGCCACCACGAACGGCACCGGCTGCGGCTCGCTGAGCGCCTGCCGGACCCCGGCGACCGGCGCGATCAGGATCGTCCCGGCGACCGCCTGGTCCCGGAGGCGGGCCAGCGCCGCCCGGACGAAGCCGTCGTCCGGGCCGGCGCAGCCGGTGACGCCGATGTGGTACCCGGCCCGGCGGGCCGCGTCCTCGACGGCGTACAGCAGCGTGCCGGAGACCGGGGTGATCACTCCGAGGGTGCGCGACCGCCGGGTGACGAGGGTGCGGGCGGCCAGGTTGGGCTGGTAGTTCAGGGCTCGCATGGCGGCGCGGACCCGGGCCCGGGTCTCCGGGCGGACGCTCGGGTTGTCGTTGACGACGCGGGAGACGGTCTGCACCGACACGCCGGCGAGCCGGGCGACGTCCTTGAGGACGGGGGCGCGCACGGCTCAGGCGCGGCGGACGTAGGCGTGGTAGGCCGCCGTGTCGCCGAGGAAGAACGGCTGGAACGTGACGTCACCACTGGTGAAGGTGAGTGGCCGGGGTCCCGGCCGGACGGTGCCGGGCAGGTCGGCGGGCAGGTTCAGGTAGCCGGTGGACGACGACGTGGCGACCAGGGCGAGCGGGCCGTAGAGCAGGGCCTGCAGACTCGGGTCGTCGACGGCCCGCTCGACCGACAGCCGGTACGGGAAGCTGACCTGCACCCGGTCGCCGGCCGCCCAGGTCCGGTCGAGGCTCGCGTAGCCCTCCGCGGTCACCGGGGCGTCGACGGCGCCGCCGTTGACGGTGACGGCGAACCCGGCCCGCGCCCACGACGGCACTCGGAGCCGCAGGTCGAACCGGGCCGCCCCGGTGATCGTCAGGGTCGACGACGGGGTGCGGGGGTAGTCGCCGGTCTGGGTGACGGTGACGCCGCGTTCGGTCCAGCGCAGCGTCGAGGGAATGTAGAGGTTGACGTAGAGGACGTCGTTCGCCGGTGACCGGAAGTAGACGGTGTCCTGGTACTTGGTGTGGTTCTCCAGTCCGGTGCCGCCGCAGCAGGTGCCGATGTTGCCGTACCCGCGCCGGCTCCCGGGCCCGACCGGGACCATGTAGGCGACCAGCGGATCGTCGGTGCTCTCGGCGTCCCGGCGGGAGGCCAGGATCTGGTTGACCAGGGTCTTCTCGTAGTAGTCCAGGTACCGGGCGGCCGGCGTGTGGAGGAACAGGTTCCGGGCGAGCTTGAGCATGTTGTAGGCGGCGCACGTCTCGGCGTTGGTGTCGCCGGAGATGCTGCCGGCGATCACGTCCCGGCCGCGGAACACCTCGCCCTGGCCGGTGCCGCCGTGCACGTAGGTGCGGTGCCCGGCGACCATCTCGTAGAAGTTCGCCGCCGCGGTCCGGTAGTCCGCGCCGGCGCCCTGCTCGTACATGCGCAGGTAGCCGAGGAACTGCGGGATGTGCTGGTTGGCGTGCTTGCCGTCGAGGGTGTCGGTCCCGGCCACACAGTCGGCGAGCAGCCGGGTGTTGTCGAAGTACGTGGCCGTGGTCAGGAAGGCGCCGTCGCCGGTGAGCGCGGCCAGGTCGGCCATCACCTCGTTCATGCCGCCGTACTCGCCGGCGATGTAGAGCGACCACATCCGGTCCAGCTGAGCGCGGGGCAGCCGGCTGAGCCGGCTGTGCACCCACTCCCCCATGCCGCGAGCCACGGTGAGGGCGGTGGCGTTGCCGGTCAGGATGTGCGCGTCCAGCAAACCGCGCATGATCTTGTGGCAGGTGTAGTACGGGGCCCAGATCGCGGGATACGTCACATACTGTTCGAGCTGGATGAACTGGGTCTCCGGGTAGGCGGCGAGGAATCCGGCGCGGCTGGGGCCGGGCGTTCCCGTTCCGACGCCGGTGACGACGGCCGCCTGCCGGTTGCGGCCGGACGAGTCGTGGACGGTCGTGCCGGAGGTCTCCTCGAACCGGTAGCGGATCAGGTTCCCCTGCGCCCCGGCGGCGAGTTCGGCGGCGGTCAGGGCCCGGTCGGCCAGGTGGAACTCGGTGACGGTGGCCTTGAGGTACGGATCGGCGTACTGGGACCGGCCGATCCAGTTGTTCTTCGGGGCGCCCAGCGCGGCCGGGGTCAGCGTCATCGCCGTGTTGGTACCGGCCACGGCCCCGTCGACGTAGAGGGTGCCGACCCGCCCGTCGAGAGTGACCGCCAGATCCACCCACCGGCCCACCGGCAGCGGCGTGGAGCCGCTGATGCGCTGCTCACCGCCACTGCCGGAGGTGGTGATCGCGAACCGGGGGCCGGTTCCGTCGTGCACCGTCAGGAACATGGTGACGCCGGTCCCCGTACCGAAGTCGAATGCTCGTGACCAGGTCCGCAGCTCGCTGATCCGCAGGCGGATCGCGATGGTGGCCCGGGTCAGGCCGTCGATCGTGGCGTCCGGCAGGCCCACGTACTGGCCGCTGCCGGACAGCGCCAGACCGTCGGCCGTCCACGTCGGCGGCACCGGCCCGGAACCCGGCTGACCGGCCCGGGCCGCCCACGCGTCCTGGCACTGCTTCAACCCGGTGACCAGGTAGTCGAGCTTGGACTTGAAGACCGCCTCGCCGGTCCCGGCCCAGGCCTGGGCCAGCAGCGACAGGAAGTGGCCGCTGTAGTGGCCGCGCAGGTTGCCGGTCGCGTCGTCCCAGCCGCCGGGCGGTTGCGCGCCGAGCGTGTCCAGGCCCGCGGCGGCCCGGAAGTTCGCCAGGATTCGGTCGGCGGGGTAGGCGCGGGCGTAGGCGAGGATCCGGTCCCGTTTCTCGGTGAAGACGCTCGGTTGCAGGGTGACCCGGTCGAGGCCGAACGGGACGGCCTTCCAGGACGCCGGGGCCGCGGCGGCGGCACGCGGTGCGACAAAAGTGGCGGCGGCGGTGGCCGCGCCGACCTGGAGCATCTGACGACGGGACAGCATGGGGACGTCCTTTCAGATGGTGGGGATCCAGACGCGCATGGCCGACGGGCCACGACGGGCCCAGCGGTGGTACGGGTACAGCGGGATCTCGACGGCGGTCCCGGCATCAGAAACCCCGGGTGCGGCGTACGGCCACGCATCGTCGTCGACGGGCACGGCGCGACCGGTGACGATCACCGCACCGTCACGTTCGACCAGGTCAGTGCCGGGCTCGAGGCGGATCGTGTCGAGCGCGACCCCCGGCGGCAGGTCGACGGACTCGGCGCAGTAGACGAGCGGTCCCCGTTCGATGGCGACGCTTCCCCGTACCGCGTCGATCCGGGGGTCGGCGACCGTGACCCGGGGCCGGACCGCGAGATCCAGGACGATCGTCTCCCCGGCGACGAAGCGGCGGGTGATCCGGGCGTAGCCCGGAGCCGCCGGAATCCCGTCCACCGTCGCCTCCGTCGCCCACCCGGGAATCCGCAGCGCGAGGGTCCACGGCGTGTCCGGGGTGCGGACGATCCGCACGGTGACCCGGCCGTCGTCGGGATAGGCGGTGTCCACGTCGAGTTCGACGCCGCCCGCGGTGATCGAGGCCGGCGTGTACTGGTGGATCTGCACGCCGTCGTCGTCGCTGGTGGCGACGTAGGCGGCCAGGCTGGCGAAGGTGCGCGACAGGTTGGTCGGGCAGCAGGACACCGCGAACCAGGAGGCGCGCAGGCTGGACGCGGCCCGCGGGACCTGGGTGCCGGCCGCCGGTTCGGCGCCGGGAACCCGCTGGTGCAGGGTGTTGGCGTAGAAGAAGCGGGTGCCGTCGTCGGCCGGCGAGGTGGCGATGATATTGAACAGGATCCGTTCGATCAGGTCGGCGTAGCGGGCGTCGCCGCGCGCCAGCAGCAGTCGCCAGGCCAGCATGATCGAGCCGACACCGGCGCAGGTCTCCTGGTAGGCGCGGTCCGGCGGGAGCACGAAGTCGTCGCCGTAGGCTTCGTCCTGGTGCCGGGATCCGATGCCGCCGGTGAGGTAGGTGCGCCGCGCCGCCGCGTGCCGCCACTGCCTGTCGATCGCGTCGAGCAGCCCGTCGTCGCCGGTCTCCACCGCCAGGTCGACAGCGCCGGCCGCAAGATAGACGGCCCGGACCGCGTGCCCGCGCAGCGACCGCGCCTCCCGGATCGGCACGTCGTCCTGGAAGTAGGCGCGCCCGAACTCGATGTCGTCGAGCACCGGCCGGCCGCGCCGGTCGATGAACAGCCGAGCCTGTTCCAGGTAGCGGCGGTCGCCGGTGACCCGGTACAGCTCGACGAGCGCCGTCTCGATCACCGCGTGCCCGCATACCGAGGCGATGCCGTCCGGGCCGAACGTGTCACAGACGTGGTCGGCGGCCCGCACGGCCACGGTCACCAGGTCGTCGTGGCCGTGGGTGCGGGCCCGGGCCACCCCGGCCTGGATCAGGTGGCCGTGACAGTAGAGCTCGTGGCCCCATTCCAGATCGCTGTAGCGGGCCGCCTGGCCGGGGCGGCCGAAGTTGGTGTTGAGGTAGCCGTCGGGCTGCTGGGCGGCGGCGACCCGGGCCACGATCGCCCGGTAGCGGTCCTCGAGCGCGGGATCGTCGGCCCAGGCCAGGGCTTCGAGGAACTTGTAGACCTCGGAGTCGGAGAACTCCCGGCCCCGCCGCAGGCCCGACGGAAGGTCGAAGTTGGGCAGCCAGCCGGCCTTCTCCAGCCAGTGTTCGATGTGCGCGAACGACGCCGTCCGGCTGACGTCACGCCGCCGCTGCCAGAAGCCGGGGCGCAGGGTCACCTCGCCGAGGCCGAGCGGCCGCAGCCGGCCGGTGCTCGGGGCCGCGGGAGTGCCGCCGCGCCGGATCCATTCCCCGGTCACGGTCACTTCTTCGATCGTCATGGGTGCTCAACCTTTGAGTGCGCCGGACATGAAACCGCGGACGTAGTGCCGTTGGAGGGCGAGGAACAGCACGATGCAGGGCAGTGCCAGGGCGACCACGCCGGCCTCGGTGGCGCCGTAGTCGACGATCCCCATCACCTGCTGGCGCATGTTCGCCACGGCCAGCGGCAGCGGCAGCTTGCCGGAGTCGCTGATCAGCACGAGCGGGGTGATGAAGTCGTTCCAGGCGGCCAGGAAGGCGAACAGGCCGACCGTGATCAGGCCCGGCCGCACCGCCGGGACCAGGATGTGCAGCAGGGCGCGCAGGCTGCCGCAGCCGTCGACGAGCGCCGACTCGCCGAGCTCCTTGGGCACCGCCTCGAACGAGATGCGCATCATGAACACCGCGAACGGCAACTGGAACATGGTCAGCACCAGCGACAGCCCGACCAGCGAGTTCTGCAGGCCGAGGTCGTTGAGCAGCACGTAGAGCGGGATCAACAGGGTCGCGTACGGGACCATCAGGATGGCCAGGGTGAGCAGGAACAGCACGTTGCGGCCGGGGAACCGGAACATCGCGAACGCGTAGCCGCCGAGCAGCGACACGAACAGGGTGAACAGCACGGTCATCCCGGCGACCAGTGTCGAGTTGAGCAGGTACTGCCCGATCCCGGCCTGGTAGTTCGCCAGGGTCTGGTAGTTGCCGAGGCCCCAGCCGTCGATCTGCCGGGTGCCGGGCTGCGGGCTGACCGAGGCGATCGCCGCCCACAGCAGCGGCGCCAGGAAGAGGACGGCGAGACCGCCGGTGAGCACATACCGCGGAGTACGCGACATCAGTTCTCCCTACCGCGCAGGCCACGGAACTGCACGAGGTTGACGACCAGGAGCGCGCCGAGGATCAGGATCGACAGGGCGGCGGCCCGGCCCAGGTCGTTGGCGCCCTGGAAGGCCAGGTTGTAGACGAGCTGAACGATGGTGATCGTGCTGTTGTCCGGCCCGCCCTTGGTGAGCAGGTAGAACTGGTCGAAGGCGAGCATCGAGCCGGTGACGCAGAGGATCGTGCACAGTGCCAGGGACGAGCGCAGCAGCGGCAGGGTGACGTACCGGAACGTCTGCCACCGGGTCGCGCCGTCCAGCCGGGCCGCCTCGTACACGTCGCCGGAGATGCCCTGCAGCCCGACCAGCAGCAACAGCATGTAGAACCCGGCGAACCGCCACACGATCAGGACGACCGTCGACCAGAGCGCGCCGGCCGGGGTGCCGAGGAACGAGATCCCGAGGAAGCCGAGCGGGCTGCTCTGTGGCGAGTAGAGGGCGTAGAACAGCAGCGACGCCGACGCCAGCCCGAGCGCCGACGGCACCAGGAACGCGGTGCGCAGGAACCCGGACCAGCGGCTCGACTCCTGCACCAGCAGCGCCAGCCCGAGCGCCAGCACCAGCAGGATCACCGTGGTCACCAGCGTGTACTTGACGGTGAACCCGACCGCCGGCCAGAACAGCCGGTTCTGGACGGCGGCGGTGAAGTTCTCCGGCGCGTTGTAGCCGCGGTCGCCGGCGAACAGGTTCCAGTCCGACACCGACATCCGCGCGACGAGCACGGTCGGCACCACGAAGAAGATCAGGACGAAGAGCGCGGTGGGCGCGGCGTAGGCCCATCCGGTCAGTCGCGGTCCGCGCCGCTTGCGCACGACCTCGCGGTGTACGGCCGGAGCACGGCGCTCCTCGGTCCCGGTGAGGCTGGTCGTCATGTCTATTGGGCGAGGACGCTGGTCAGGGCCTCGTTGTCCGTGGCGAGGCTCGACGCGTCGCCGTACACCTGATTGCGCAGGAGGGTGACCCACGGGCTGCCCGGCGCGTTGAACGCCTGCTGGAAGTTGACGGCGACCGGGGTCCTGCTCTGCGGCGCGGCGGCGGTCTTGTTGATCGTCACGACGCGCGGATCCTCGACGGCGTACCGGTTGTCCACCAGGTCGGTGCGGGCGACACTGCTGTCGTTCTTGGCGAGCACCTCGACCTGGGCGGCCTCCGAGGTGAGCCAGGACAGGAAGTTCCACGCCTGCTGGGTCAGTTCCGAGTCCTTGGAGATGCCGATGCCGTCACCGCCGACGAAGGTGGAGCCGGTTCCGGCGGAGGCTCCGGGGATCGCGGTGACGCCGACGTCGACGGTCTTGGCCGCCGTCTGCAGCAGGGTCGCCGGGTACGGCATCACACCGACCTTGCCCTCCTGGAAAGCCGCGACCCAGGTGGCGCCGGTCTCGTCCTTCGCGCCGGGCGCGATCGCCCCGGCCGCCCGCAGATCCCGCCACGTGCGGTAGACCTTCTGCGCGGCCGCGCCGTCGAGCAGCGACTTCCCGCCGTCGTCGGCCATCACCTCCGCACCACTGGCCCAGATCATCGGGAACCAGGTGAAGACGTTGCAGCCGCCGCAGTTGCCGCCGAAGTAGGTGCCGTGGACGTCCGTCCTGCCGAGCTTCTGGACGGCGAGGGCGTGCTCCTTGAACTCGTCCAGGGTGGCCGGGCCCTTCTCCGGGTCGAGGCCGGCCTCCCGGTAGAGCGCCTTGTTCCAGAAGATCACCGACAGGTCGAGCACGAACGGGAGCACGTACTTCCTGCCTTCATACGTTCCGGCCCGCACGTGCCCCTGGTTGATCTCGTCGGCGTAGGACAGCTGGCCGATGCTCTCGGTCAGGTCGTGGAACAGGCCGGACTTCGTCCAGTTCGGCACGTAGACGATGTCGGCGGCGAACAGGTCGGGCAGGTCGCCGCTGCCGGCCGCCGCGCCGACCTTGGCGACGTAGTCGTCGTTCGGCACGATGGTCAGCTCGACCTGGTTCTTGTGCGTGGCGTTGTACGCCTCCACCAGGGCCTTCGCCTGCGACTCCAGCGGCGCCCGGGTCCACAGGGTCAGTTTCGAGCCGTCGTCGACCCCTTCGACACCGGCGCCGGCCGGCGGCGCGGCGGTGCCCTGTGCGCCGCCGTCGCCGCAGGCGGCCATCGTGGTCATGAGCAGCCCGGCCAGGATCGCCCTGCTCAACCTGTTGTGGCGCACGGAGTACCTCCGATTTTCGGTGAGTTTCGGTCCGAGCGGTCAGCAGGTACGCTGGGCACCTGGTCAAGCGGATCTAGAGATGCCGAAAAGGTTTTCAGGAACGTAATACGGAGGAAAAACTGTTGTCAAGAGCGTCGATGGGACCGGTCACCTTGCGTGACGTCGCCCAGCTCGCGGGGGTTTCCATCGCGACCGCCTCCAAAGCGCTGAACGGCCAGCCCCAGGTCCGCGCCAGCACCCGCGACCGGGTCATCCGCGCCGCCGAGCAGCTCAACTTCTCGCCGAACACGCTGGCCCAGGGCCTGATCACACAGCGCACCGGCACCGTCGGCCTGCTCACCTCCGACCTGGAGGGCCGGTTCTCCATCCCGATCCTGATGGGCGCCGAGGACGCGTTCGGCTCCGACCAGACCTCGGTGTTCCTCTGCGACGCCCGCGGTGACGCCATCCGCGAGAAACACCACCTGCGCGCCCTGCTGTCCCGCCGGGTCGACGGCCTGATCGTGGTCGGCGCCCGGCCCGACGCCCGCCCCTCACTCGGCCGCGACCTGCCGGTGCCGGTCATCTACGCGTATTCGCCGTCCGAGGATCCCGCCGACCTGTCCCTGGTCACCGACAACGTCGGCGGCGGCCGGCTCGCCGTCGACCACCTGATCCGGCACGGCCGCCGGCGCATCGCCCACATCACCGGCGACGCCACCTACGGCGCCGCCCAGGACCGCGCGACCGGCGCCCTCGCCCGGCTCGCCGAGGAGGGTCTCCAGCTGGCCGGCGACCAAGTCTGGTTCGGATCCTGGTCCGAGGCGTGGGGCCGCAGCGCCACTCGCATGCTGCTGGAACGCGACCCCGGCGTCGACGCCGTCTTCGCCGGCTCCGACGAGATCGCCCGCGGCGTCCTCGACGTGCTCCACCAGGAAGGACTCGACATCCCGCAGCGGGTCGCGGTGATCGGCTTCGACAACTGGAACATCCTGGCCGCCAACGCCCGCCCGCCGCTGTCCACCATCGACATGAACCTGGAACAGCTCGGCCGGCTCGCCGCCCAGCGCCTGTTCGCCGCGATCGACGGGACCCTCCGTTCCGGCGCTTCCGCTGCGGGCGCCTCCGCCTCGGGCGCCTCCGCCTCGGGCGCGCTCGCCCCGGGCACCGAGACCGTGCCATGCCGGCTGGTCACGCGGGAGTCCACCGGCTGACGGTTGGGACTTCCGTGGCGGGGTACTCCTCCTGCGTACACCTGAGACCTATGGAGGTGCCCGATGGCGTTCGACGACAAGGTCGACAACAAGGCTGAAGAGGTCGGTGGCAAGGTCAAGGAAGGTGTCGGCAAGGCTACCGACGACGAGCGCCTGGAAGCCGAAGGCAAGGCCGACCAGCGCGCCTCGAACCTGAAGCAGGCCGGCGAGAAGATCAAGGACGTCTTCAAGTCCTGAGTCGCTGAGTTTCCACGGACCCGGGGACACGTCCCCGGGTCCGTGACAGCATTCGGTACGTGTCAGACAGGGACGACGACGCCACCCAGGTGCTGCCGAAAGCCGAGGAGAAACGGCTCGAACAGCATTTCTGGGTACGCTCGGCGGCGCTCGCCGCCCTCGGTGTCGTGATCGTCGCCCTGCTCGGATCGGCGCTGCTGAGCATCTCGCACGCGCCGACACCGCACCACATCCCGTTCGGTTACGTCGGCGCCGACAGCACCCGGCAGAGCCTGGAACAGCAGGCCGGGGACGCGCTCGACGTCACCACGTACGACAGCCGGGACGCCGCGCTCACCGGCATCGGCCGCCTGGACGTCTACGGCGCCCTGATCGTCACCGCCACCGGCGTCGAACTGCTCAAGTCCACCGCCGCGTCCCCGCAGGTCGCCGCCACACTGACCGGCCTGGTCACCACCGCGTTCGCCGGCCGGGCCACCCCGACGGTCACCGAGACCACTCCCCTGCCGTCCGGCGACTCGGCCGGCGGCGGCCTCGGCATCATGCTGCAGGTGGTGATCCTCGGCGGCACGATCGGCTCGATGGGCCTGGGCCGCCTCGTCCCCCGTTACCGCGCCGACTGGGCCCGCGGTGAACTCCCCCTGATCTTCCTGATCCTCTACGCGCTGTGCGTCGGCGCCGGGATCGCCGGCCTGGCCCGCGGCTTCGGCGTCGGCGACCACGTCGACTTCCTCGAACTGATGCTCGGCCTCGCCCTGATCAACCTGGCCGCGACCGCCTCCACCAGCGCCCTGGTGTCCCTGATCGGCACCGCCGGCGCCGGCATCGGCGGCCTCCTCTACTTCCTGATCGGCGCCCCGATCAGCGGCGCCGCCACCGCCGGCCCGCTGATGCCGGCCTTCTGGCACGACTTCGGCCAGGCCCTGCCACCCGGCGCCGGCGCCACCCTGCTCCGCCGCGTCCTCTACTTCCCCGACGCCCCGATCGGCACCCCGATCCTGACGCTGGCTCTCTACGCCGGAACCGGCGCCCTGGTCCTCGGCGCGGTCAACCTGATCGCCGGTTACCGCCACCGCAAGAGCCTCGCCGGCCTCCCGTAGGTCCTGCGTTCGGGAGCGAGGCGAGGCCCACCACACCGGATCTAGCAGCCGACCACGGTGCGGCCGGCTCGCTGGGCCCAGGTGCACGTGTGATGGGTGGCGCCGGTCCTGGTCAGCAGGGTGGCCGTGTCGCCGGTGTTGTTCCAGACGTAGTTGCCGGAGTTCCAGTACAGGCGGGTTCCGCTGTCAGCGCCCTTGCCGGTGTGCAGCCACAGCCGGCCACCCCTGGCCGGAATGCGCACCTTGCCGAACGTGTAGGTCCGGGACTTGTCGTGGATGCGCCAGCCGGTCAGGTCGACGGCGGTGGAGCCGGAGTTCACCAGCGAGATCCACTCGGCGTTGAGGCTGGCGACGGTACGGGTGTCGGTGCCCGGCGAGTCGTACTGGGCGCTGTGGAACCGCAGGGCGGGCGCCGCCTGCGCGGGCGAGGCCAGCCCGGTGACGGCCCCGATCGTGACGGCGGTGATCGCGGGAAGAAGACGGCGCACGTGAACTCCTCGTTGTCTCGGTGCCCCCAGTAGACCCGGCGTGTGGACTCCGGTCGTCTCTCGCGCCCGAAATCCACACGCCCGGGTGTCGGCCGTCAGAGGCTGCGGGCCGTGATGTCGCCGTACCCGTTGGTGGCCTTGATGGTGACCGGGGCGCCGGCGCCCTCGGTGTTCCTCAGCGCGTTGTGCACCCGGCCGTGCGCGGCGCCCGCGTCCAGGGTCGCCGAGACGCCGGCGGCGACACCGACGGACACCTCGCCGTACGTGGTGGTCAGGGCCAGGTCACCGCGGACGGCCTCGTCGATCCGGATGTCGCCCTTCTCGACGCTGATCTCGGCGGGCCCGGTGAGCCGGCCGATCGCGATGTCCCCGGCCGAGGCGGTGACCCGCACTCCGCTCGCCTCGTCGATCTTGACGGTGGCCTGCGGCGCCTCGACCGTCACCTCGCCCAGACGCCCGACGGCCCGGAAGTCGGTGGTCGCGGCCTTCGCCTCGATCCGGGAGCCGGTGGGCAGCTGGATCGTCACCTCGACGGCTCCGGAGGCGCCGAAGTACTGATTCCGCACCGGGGCGGTGACCCGCAGGACGCCGTCACGGTAGTCGATCTCGACCTGCTCGGCGGCCTTCACGTCACGGTCCTTGCCGGCGTCCGCGGGGCGGACCTCGACGGTGCTGTCGGCCCGGTCCGCGGCGATGATCCGGATGTTGCCGGCGGGGAGGTCGAGGACGGCGGCGACGGCGGCGGGGGTGTTGAAGTTC
Organism: Actinoplanes utahensis; assembly: GCF_016862455.1. Lineage (GTDB taxonomy): Bacteria > Actinomycetota > Actinomycetes > Mycobacteriales > Micromonosporaceae > Actinoplanes > Actinoplanes utahensis. Next base: position 3,439 of record NZ_BOMZ01000082.1, on the reverse strand, counting down.
GGCATCGTTCTCTCCTGCGGCTTGTTGTTTCCGATGAGTGAAAAGCTACGTTGCTTTCCAAGTATCGACAACAGACTCGTTGCACTATCCAGCCATTGCTGCAGCTCATATGCGTGCAATCGTTGCAACGGCTCGGAATTCAATGCAACGACGGGTCTGATAGCATTGCAATGAACTGACGGTGAACGCTCCATGGGAGGTTGCGATGCCGGGCGGCAGACTCACTCCGCAGGAACGCCAGCAGATCGCGCTGGGCCTGGCCGACGGTCTCGCCTACGCGGAGATCGCGCGGCGGCTCGACCGACCCACCTCGACCGTGACCCGGGAGGTGATGCGCAACGGCGGCCCCACCGGTTACCGTGCCGACCTGGCCCACCACGCCACCGAGCACCGGGCCCGCCGCCGGCGGCAGCCCACCGCCCGGGGACCGGCCGCGGTCCCGCCGGCGCACGGCCGCGACGCCGCCGCCGTCGCGGCCTATGAGGAGACGCTGACCAGCGTGTTCATCCAGTCCGGCATGCCCCGGATGATGTCCCGGGTGACCGCGTGCCTCTACATCACCGACACCGGCAGCCTCACCGCCGCCGAGCTCGCCGCCCGGCTGCAGGTCAGCCCGGCGTCCATCTCCAAGGCGGTCACCTTCCTGGAGAGCCAGGGCATGGTCCGGCGGGAGCGCGACGAACGCCGCCGCGAGCGCTACCTGATCGACGACGACGTGTGGTACCAGGCGACCCTGGCCAGCGCCCGGGCCCTGGCCCGGGTGGTCGAGACCTCCCGGCAGGGCGTGGGCGTGCTCGGCTCCGGAACCCCGGCCGGCAACCGCCTGGAGAACATCGCCCGGTTCCTCGCCTTCGTCAGCGAGACCACGCTGCGCGCGGCCGAGCAGGCGCGTGCGGTGCTCTACACCCAGCCGTCACCCCCCGTACCCGACGCCTCCGGCGGAAGCGGCGGAGACGGCGAGAGCCGCGATTGACCGCCCGGCCGTGGTCATCGCGTTGTGGGCGGCCAGCGGCACGGTGCCGCGGTTGCCGTCCGGGGTGAGCGCGGCGACCCATTCCGGCGGGGCGATCCGGTCGTGCTCGCCCCGCAGCACCAGCACCGGCGCGGCGACCAGCGGCAGCCGCTCGGCGATCGCATGCCGGGTGCTGTGCCGCAACGTCCGGTACACCCGGCGGATCCCGGCGTCGCGCAGATCGCGGGCGATGATCCGGGCCTGCCGCGGATCCTCGTAGGCGACGTCGCGCAGCCACCGGAACGCCTGCCCGGCCGGGGTCGGGGCGGCCGGATCCACGGTCGGGCCGACCAGCACCAGGGCGGCGGTCAGGTCCGGCCGGCGGACGGCGATCTCCACGGCGACCTGGCAGCCGAACGAGTTGCCCATCAGCGTCGCGGAGCTCAGCCCTGCGGCGTCCATCCACGCGGCCACGACGTCGGCGTGCTCGCCGACGTCGAGGACCCGCCGGGGACGCGCGGACAACCCGAAACCGGGCAGGTCGGGGACGTGGACGTCGCCGGGGAGAGCGGCCGCGGTCGGCATCAGATAGCGGTGCGACACCGCCAGGCCGTGCAGCAGCACATGTGCGGGGCCGCCGGAGCCGTCCCGGACCCGGGCGTGCAGCCGCAGGCCGCCGACGTCACGGAACCGGCTGGTGAACCCGCGGGCCGGGGCGGGCGCCGCGAGGGCCAGGCGCTCGTCACCCGTACCCATGCGGGCGATCTTTCGCAGTTTCACAGACCGGCCTTTACCCAGGTTGACCAAAGACGTGCGCGGGTAGGGCGAAGCCGTGTCAGCAGAACCGAAAGCCGGGCCGTCGCCCGAGGACCGCGCCCGCCTCGATAAAGAGGACCAGGAGGAACGGCAACTCGTCCGCGAGCCCGACGTCAACCAGGAGTCCAACCGCTCCGCCACCCGGCTGGAACTCTTCTTCGACCTGGCGTTCGTGCTGTTCGTGGCCCAGTGCGCGGACGTGCTGGCGAAGAACGAGACCGTCGCCGGCGGGCTGAAGTTCGCCGCGATCGTCGCCGTCGGGTGGTGGGCATGGGCCAGCACCACCCTGCACGCGAACCGGTTCGACACCGACGACGCCATCTTCCGGCTGCTCACCCTCACCGGGATGGGCGGGGTCATCGTGATGGCCGCCTCCACCGACCAGGTCACCGGCTCGGGCGCGACCTGGTTCGCGCTCGGGTACGTCACGCTGCGGATCGTGCTTGTGGTGGGTTATCTGCGGGTCTGGGTGGACCTGCCGGAGACCCGGACCGGGATCATGCCGTACCTGATCGGGCACTCCGCCGGAGCCGGATTCTGGCTGATCTCCCTGATGGTCGCCGCGCCCGGCCGCTACGTCCTGTGGGCCGTCGGCGTGCTGGTCGACCTGATCGGGCCCACCGTGGCCGCCCGGGTGCCGGACGCGCCGCCGCTGCACATGGAGCACCTGCCGGAACGCTTCGGCCTCTTCGTCATCCTGCTGCTCGGCGAATCGGTGGCCGGAACCGTCCACGGGCTGCACGACGGCAAGTGGGGCGGCGGTGTGGTGGTGACCGCGCTCGCCGCGTTCCTGCTGTCGGCGGCGCTGTGGTGGTCCTACTTCGATCTCTCCGGCGGCGCCGCGAAACGGCGTCTGGTGCAGGAGGGCGGCGAGCGGACCCGGCAGGGGGTCCACGACTTCTACGTGTACGCCCACCTGCCGGTCGCCGTCAGCCTGGCGGCCGTGGCGGTCGGGCTGGAACACGCCATCGTGCACGGCTCGGAAGGCCATCTCAGCGCCGGGACCCGCGGGGTGCTCGGGGCGGGGCTGGCCGGATACCTGATCAGCGCGGCCCTCATCCAGGGCGTGCTGTCCCGGCGTTACCACGCGGTCCTGATCTGGCCGGGTCTCGGCATCCCGGCCGTCGCCGTGATCATGCTGCTGGATCTGGCGCCGCCGGTGCTCGTCGGGCTGTGCGCGGCGGTGCTGATCGCGGGTGTCGTCACCGGCATCCACCAGCACCGGCAGGGTGAGATCAAGGTCGCCAAGGTTTGACCCCACGGAGGTACGGGCAAGTCGAAGCCCGTACCTCCGCCCGGATCTCGACATTGGAGTGAGTGTTCATGGGATTTCTCAAGCTGGCTGCCGGCGTCGCCGTCGGTTACGTGCTCGGTAGCCGGGCGGGCCGCGAGAAGTACGAGAACATCGCGGCCACGGCCCGCAAGGTCGGCGAGCACCCCACGGTCGTGCAGGCGCAGGAGAAGGCCAAGGCCCTGATCGGCACCGGCACCGACAAGGTGAACGCGAAGCTGAGCGAGGCCGCGGCGTCCGCCTCGGCCACGACGCCGTCCTCTACGTCCTCGACGTCCTCGGCCTCCTCGCCTGCGAAGTCGACCTCGACGTCCTCGACCACCTCGCCCGCGAAGTCGACCTCGACGTCCTCGACCACCTCGCCCGCGAAGTCGACCTCG
>NZ_BOMZ01000081.1 GCF_016862455.1 Actinoplanes utahensis | reverse complement strand
TCGCCTGCGAAGTCGACCTCGACGTCCTCGACCACCTCGCCCGCGAAGTCGACCTCGACGTCCTCGACCACCTCGCCCGCGAAGTCGACCTCGACCTCGTCGAGCTCCTCGCCGTCGCCGTCGGTGGTCGCGAAGAAGAGCTCGTCGACGCAGCCGACCACGGAGTTCGGCGTCGCCACGGAGCCGCTGCGGTAGTAACAGGCTTCCACCGGGGCGGGTGACCGAGGATTCGGTCGCCCGCCCCGTTTCTGTCGTACCTCTGGTCTAGTCTTCGGCGCACGGATCGAGCGCGGGAGACGTCGATGCTTCCTGAAGTGCTGGCCGGGCCTCCGAGACGGCCCAGCGGCAGGCTGCTGCCGGCTCGTGAGCTGCCCGAGTGGCTGGCCCTCCCACCTCTGCCACCGGTGACGCTGTGTGACGGGCAGGCGGTGCTGTCGGCGGAGGCCGTGGAGCGGTTGTGCGGGCTGATCGCCGTGTCCCGGCCAGGCAAGGCGCATCACACCATCGCCGAGGTCCGTGGGCTCTGCACGCCGGAGAGCCTCGCGGGGTTCGCGTGGGCGATCTTCCAGCAGTGGGCGGCCGCGGAGTTCCCGGCATCGGACAGGTTCGCGATGACAGCGCTCGCGGCGCTCGGCGACGACACCACCGTCGTGGCGCTGACCGCCGAGTTGCAGACCTGGGCCAACGGCGACGCCGCACGGGTGCGCCTGGGTCTGGAGGCGCTCGCCACCATCGGCACCGACCTCGCCGTCACCCACCTTCTCCGGCTCACCCGCAAGGCCCGGACCGCCCGGTTCCGTCGGCTCGCCGGCAAACGCGCCGACGCCCTGGCCACGGCCCGCGGGCTCACCCTCGACCAGCTCGCCGACCGGCACGTGCCCCGCCTGGGCTTCGACCGGGACGGCCGGGCGGCCCTCGACGCCGGCGGCCGCCGGCTCACCGTCGGCCTCGACGAGCGGCTCCAGCCGTGGGTCGCCGACGAGCACGGCAGACGTCTCGCCCGGCCACCCGGCACGGCCACCACGTTCCCCGCCTTGCGAAGGGAGCTGAGGACGATCGCCGAGGAGCGTGCCCGGGCCCTGGAGGAGGCGATGGTCGACGGTCGCCGGTGGAGCGCCGGCGAGTTCCGGGAGCTGTTCGTCGATCATCCGGTGATGTGGCAGCTCACCCACCGGCTGCTGTGGTGGAGCGACGGCGGGCTGTTCCGGGTGGCCGAGGACCGTTCGTTCGCCGACATCGACGACAAACCGTGGGACCTCGACCCGGAGGCGACGGTCGGGGTCGCCCATCCGTGGCACTTCGCCGCCGATCAGGCGACCTGGGCGGCACTGTTCGCCGACTACGCCGTGATCCAGCCGTTCCCGCAGGTGGGTCGGGAGTTCTTCGGTCCCGCGGAGGCCCGGCCGGAGTCGTTCACCGGCCGGCCGGCCGAGACGCGGGCGGTGCGTTCGCTCACCGCGCGCGGGTGGTGGCCGCCGGGCATCAACCCCGGCGTCCGTCGCGACTGGCCCGGCGGCCTGAGCGTCGACATCGAGTGGAGCGTGCACGACCCACACCGCCTCACGGCCGTCCGGGTGTGGCGGCGCGACGGCACCGAGGCACCCTTCACCGACCTCCCGCCGATCGTGCTGTCCGAGGTGGCCCGCGACCTGCGGCTCCTGACCGCCTGACACACCGACCATCGCCTCCCGGGCGGCGCCGGGGTCAGCCCACCACGGAGGGGCGGTAGGGGTCGGTGGGCAGGATCCCGGCGTCCTCGAGGAGTTGCTCGAGGGCTTCCAGGTCGTGAGCGTGGCGGTACTGTTTCTCGGCCTTGGTGATCGGGAGCAGCCACAGGATCCGGGCGTGCCCGTTCGGCAGGTCGCACACCTCGAGTTCGGGCCCCCACGGGTACGGCTCGCTGACCAGCAGGTGATCGCAGGCCGAGCCGGGGATCCACGGCCGGCCGATCGCGACGGTGTGCCCGTGGTCGAGGACGAAGTCGCCGCCGCCGGCGTGGTGATAGGCGACCATCGTCAGGGTCTCGACATGCAGTTCGTGTTCGGCGGTCGGCACGTACAGGACGAACTCCAGTCCGTGCCCGTCCCGGCGGGTCGCGTCCCACACGCCCGCGGTGACGTACAGGGCTCCGTGATCCGGCAGGTTGAGGGTGAGGATGTGCAGATCCGGCACCACGTTGCGGACCGGGCCCGGAGCCGGCGGCAGGACCCCGACCTCCCGCCCCGGGAAATGGCGGCGCAGGTGCTCCAGGACGGCTCGCGCGGCCGGCGTCAGGTCATGATCCACCGAGGAACTCTGCCACGTACCCGCCCCGTTTCCGGTGGCGGTGCGATCGGCCAGCTCCCCGCCCTGATCGCCTCCGCAACCCTCACCCTGGCCGGCGACGAGCAGGCCGCCCTGGACGAGGTCTCCGCGCCTCATCGGATGAGCGCTCCGACCTGCAACGCGAGCCGGGGATCCCGGCGGAGGGCGTCGGCCACGACCGGGTCGGCGAGGAAGGTCTCACGGTCACCGAAGAGTTGCTCGGCCTCGCGATCCATGTGGAGCAGATGGAATCCGGTCCAGACCCGGATCGCGAGCGTCCCGTCCCACCGCGGGATCCTCCGCATGGTGCGGCAGAGCTCGCGGAGGTCCAGGTCGATGTCGATCACCGACGGATCAGCCAGCGCGGCCGTGATCAGGACGTCCAGGATCCACGGATGATGCTCGGTCCTCGTGTACTGCGACAGCCGGATGTCGCGGATCCAGTCGGCGACGTCGCCCGGCGGCAGGCGGCCGGCGTCACGACTGAGCAACCGCAGGAACACGAGCGTCGCTTCGGCGGCCGCGGCCCCGTACCCGGGTGACGGCTCCCGATCCGCGGGCGCCCAGCTTCGGGTGATCACGTACACGGCACGCTGGTAGGTCGCGGCCAGGGAGTCAGCGGTCGCGAGCCAGGTGGCGGCCAGCATGTGTGCGACGGACGGGCAGTCCTCGGCGGTGATCGGCCCGAAGGCGCACAGGGCGGGGCCGACCGCGTCCAGGATGGGCTCGACCGCATGCATCACCACATCGTCCATGGGATGGCAGCGCAGGCCGTACGTCCGGCGGACGTCCTGCTCGTCGCCGAACCGGAATCCCAGGTAGCCGCGCCCCGGGCTGCCCGGGACCATGCCATGGGTCCAGAACGCGTCCACCGGACCCGGGACCGGTGGGGCATGCGGGCCGTCGTGCATGCGCAACGTGAGTTCGCGCCGGTCCGCGGCCCAGCCGCGGGCCGAGGTGACGACGTTGACGAACGTACCCCAGCTGTCGTCGCCGGCGGTGGCCTGCCAGCGTTCCATCCAGCAGCGCCACACATTGACGGGGTCGTCGCTGCCGGGGAACAGCCGGCCCGCCGTGACGGGACCGCCGGCGAGCGTCAGCAGGAGCAGATTGAACGCACAGATCGCCTGCCGGTCGGCGGCGGTCAGCTGGCGCGGGCGGTAGGCGGTCAACGGGATCTCCGCCGTCTCCGCGGCCGCGCGGAAAGCTCGTTCGCACAGCGCGCCGAAACGGTCCACGTCGGCGGTCCGGGCCATCACCGACTTCAGGAATTGCAGCACCGCGGCCCGGTCGGTCAGCGGCGCGTAACTCAGCAACGTCGGCAGCAGGCCGTCGTCGGCCGCCGCGGCGGGACGGATGGCCAGGCCGACCACGGCCTGGCGGGCGAGCATCACCTCGAGGATCCGTACGACGAGCCGGACGATCAGGAACTCGCCGAAGGTGGCGTGCAGGAACTCGTACGTCTGCAGGCGTCTGCCCTCGCGTACCGCCTGGGCGTTCTGGATGAAGAAGAACCGCCCGAGCAGCTCCTCGCCGCCGGACAGCGGCGCCCGGAATCCGTCCACGGCGGGACGGCCGGTAGCGACGCCCAGCGCGGTCAGGTCGGTGTCCAGTTCGGTGGCGGTCACCCACTGCCGGCCGCGGTTGAACATCGCGAACGCGGCGATCGACAGACGCTGCAGCTCCGCCTCCACGAGGACCTCGGTCGTCGTGTCGGCGCTCTTGCGGATCTCCCGTTCGGCGTAGCTGCGCAGCAGGCGCTCGTACAGCTGGGCGGCGTCGAACTGCTCCCCGGCCATGGTCTGGACGTCGTTGGCCTCCGCGTCGTACAGCGCCAGCATGAGCAGCAGCAACGGCTGACCGGCGAGGTCCGGGAACCAGTCGGCGACGGCGGCGGGGAGGGCGGTCAGGCCGCGTGCCGTCAGCGCCGGCGCGTTCGCGCGGTTCCAGATGTCCAGCCAGCGGGCGACCTGGGCGGGCGTGAACGGTTCCAGCCGCAGGACGGTGCTGTGCGGTGGCAGCCGGGCCCGGTCGGCCACGGCGCTGCGGCTGGTGACGATCACCGCGACCGGCCGGCGCTGCACTGCCTCACGCCGCTGGAAGGCGGCGGCCTGCTCCAGGAAGTCGGAGCGGCTGACACCGGTGGCCTGCAACAGCTCGTCGAACCCGTCCAGCAGGAGCACCGGGAGAGCCCCGCCCTCGTCGCCGGCGACCAGCGCGGGCCAGGTCATCGCGTCCCCGGTCGCGGCGCGCAACGCGTACTCGATCTGGTCCTGAAGGCTCGCGTCGGCGGGCGCCTCCCGCAGCGGCACCCGGACCGGCACGAAGTCGGCGGCCGGCAGCCGGGCGGCGACCACCCGGGTCAGCGCCGACTTGCCGGCGCCGGGCTGACCGAGCACCAGCAGCGGGGCCGTCGTCGCGGTCGGTCCGGTCAGGTATCCGGCGAGGAACGCGGGCAGGTCGTCCCACGGCTCCGTCTCACTCCACCAGTCCTCGGCGGCCGGCTGGTCGCCGGGTCCGCCCGGCCGTACCCGGAAGACGGGGTCGATGTAGATCTCGCCGAGGGTGGGCATCCGCAAGCCGGGCGGCAGGCCCTCCCCGGCCAGGATCGGCTCGTCCAGTTCGGCGCGGTACCAGGCGGCGAGCGCGGCCCGGTGGCGTTCCGGCCGGCCGGCGTCGTTCCTCAGCAGCGACTCCAGCTCCTGGAGGCCACGCGTCACCGCCCGTACACCGTCCCGGGTCGCCTGATCGTCGAGCGCGCGCGTCCACAGCCGGAACTCGACGACCTCGGCGGCCAACTGGCGGTGCAAGATCTGGTACCGCCGGAGCGCGGCAGCCGGCAGCCGGTCCCGCAGCGTGGTCACGATCCGGGTACGCGCGGTGTCGTGCAGCGAGTCCCACACCGCGAGTCCGGTGAGGAACTCCGTGAACCGCAGCGACAGGTCCGCGTACCAGCCGTCCAACTGCCGTAGCAGCACCTCGTACGGCGTGTCCGCTGCGGGCGTGGGCAGCTGCGCGCCGAGCAGCCCGTCGATCCACCCGTCGGCCTCCGCACCGGCGCCGGCCAGGCGCAGCTGATCGTCCCGGGACAGATCGGCATCAGGGAGATCGAACTCCTCGAAGTACGCGGTGACCACGATGACCGCGTGCGCCGCGTGAAGCCGGACGGTCCGGTCCAGCCTGCCGAGCCCACGGACCCGGTCGTCGAGCCCGGTCAGCAGGGTGTGACCCACGCGCACCAGTTCCACCTTGGCGTCGAACAACCCCAGCACTCCCGGCACACCCGCCACGGATCCCGTCAGCAGCGCGCCGCCGAGCGCCAGATCGGCCGCGGCCAGCCCCGGGCTCCGCCCGCCGAGCAGCCGAACCGCGTCCGCATACGTCAACCGATTCGCCACCACCCCATCATGGCCGCGGCTGTCTCCGACCGCCGAACTCCCAGTCGTGCACCTCGACGGCGGCGTACCGGTCCACGGTCAGCACCGCGCGTGCGGCGTCCGGGTTCGGCGCGCGGATCAGCAGGGCCGTGCCCAGCCACGCCGCGGCGTCGTCGGACAGCAACGGCCCGTAGGCGATCAGCTCGTCACGATCCGCCGGCACGACCAGATCAACGCCCTCCCCCGCGCCCAGGCCGATCACCAGGTACCGGTTGCCGCCGGTACGGCCGCCGGGGAAGTCCCACATGGTACGGCCCAGCAGGTTGGCCCATCGGCGTAGCAGAACGTCCCGGTAGACGCCGGCCTGATGGTTGGGCTCCTCGAAGGCGAACGCCCGGGCGGCCGGCGGATCGGGCAGGTCGACGATGTGCAGGCTGCCGGTGGCCGTCTCCCCATCGGCCGCGAACGTGGGTCCTCGGGCGATCAGCCGGTCCGCGAACCGGTCCATGTAGGCCCAGTGTTGCTCCCCCAGCGCCGCCCGCAACGCCATCGACCCCGCCCGATCCCGGTGGTAGCACAGGAATTCCATGCCCGCAGTCTGCCGAGATCCGTCCGGCGGGTGGGTGCCGCCTTGTGACGCCCGCCTGGTGCTGCCACTGTGCAGGGATGACACCTGGCTTCGAGATCACCGTCGAAGCGGAAGCCGGCGACCCGCGCGGTCTCGCCCATTCCGTGAGCCCGAAGGCGCTGGCCGAACTCGGTGGCGTCGCCGACGTCCACTTGATGACCGTCGTGCCGGGAGCGGTCCGCGGCAACCACGCGCACGCCCGCAAGTGGGAGATCCTCGCGGCACTGCACAGCGACGAGTGGGAGCTGCACTGGTGCGAGCCGGGCGGTGCGCCTCAGCACCGGACGTTCACCGGGCGCGGCAGTGTCACGGTGATGGTTCCGCCGTTCGTGGCGCACGCCGTCCGGAACACCGGTGCCGCGGATCTGACGCTGACGACGCTGTCGCCGGTGGCCTACGACATCGACGACCCGGACATCATCCCGGCGCCGCTCACATGACGGCGTCGGTGTTCCGTACGTTCTGCCACATCAGTGAGTACGGCGAGGCCGGTTACGCCAACCTGCACCGGCTCGTCGCCGGCAGTAGACCGCTGGTCCTGTGGGCGCCGTCCAGTGTGATGCTGCGCGCCCACAGCAGCATCGCGATCGAGGAGTTCCTGGTGCTGCTGCGGGAGGGCCTGATCCGCATCATGGGCCGGGAGCGCTGGCTGCTGGACCGGTCCTACCGCAACCGGCGTGCGGAGACCTGGGCCGTGGCCGCCTGGGACGACGAGATCGACGGTGAGATCCACCGTCTCTACATCAACGAGTTGCACGTCGCCGACCCGAACGCCCGGACGGTGATCGTCGCCGAGGAGGAGCCGGGCCGGGACTGGGCGGAGAGGACGCTGTCGCGGGATGCCGGCCTGATCGGGTTCTGGCAGCGGGTGCTGGCCCGGCCGGATGTGGCCGACTGCATCCCGGGCGGCACCCTCGAGGCCATCCAGCGGGAGAACATGGATCCCGAGGTGGCGACCCTGCGGATCCTGCGTGACGCCCGCAACCACGGTCAGGCGGTCCGGGACGCCGCCGCGGATGTGCCGTTCCTGCTCAGCCGAGCGGACAGCCGGTTCCTGGAGATCCTCACCGAGTCCCGTCTCGGCGGCGCCGCGCCACCCGCCGCGGACCTCCCGCCGCGTTCCGCGCCCACCGACGCCCTGGCCGAGCAGCTGCTGGAGGTGCTGGAACGTCTCGACGAGTGCCGCGACGATCATCGGGTGCTGCCGTTCATCCGCCGGAAGGGCCATGATGCGCTGATCGACTGGCTGGTCGGGTTCAAGACGCTGATCGAGGGCGGGTCCACCATCGACCAGAACGCCCTGATGCGAGACCTGGCGCTGAAGGCCCGGCAGTCCAGGCGCCGCGGCCTGGCCGGGTACCTCGACGGTGCCGGGGCCGTCACCGGGACCCTGCTGGCCACGGGCGGCGCGGCCCTGACGGCCGGGCAGTTCGGCCAGGATCAGGGTGTGATGAACGCGCTCGGCCTGACGATCACCGGGGCGGCGTTCGTCAACGGGCTGGTCCGGGAGCTGGGGATGGTCGAGGGCTCCTACGACGGCGAGCAGTGGCCCTACCTCTACACCAGCGGCAGGAAGGCCACCCGCCGATCCCACCGGGCGATGCTGGATCACCTGGCCGCGCGCTGAGCCGGCACGCCTCCGGGCGGCCGGCGCGGGCCGGGTGCGAGTGGACAGCGGCGCCGGCCCGCAGGTGCGCGGGCCGGCGATCGCCCTGCTGCCGGCGGTGTCCGGCCGCCCGACCGGGCCCGGCTCGGTGGGCTTCAGCGGCGCAGCGCCCTGCCTGCCGGCGCGTTGCCGGGGAACCGGCCGGCCCGGTGCGGGATCACCTCAGCCGTGCGTTCACGCGAACAGCCGGTCTCCCCACCAGCCGCCGCCGGTGACGCCCGGCGGGCAGGCGAAGAGCCCGCTGGAGACGTGCCGGACGTACTCGTTCATCTCGTCGCTGGCGGCCAGGCTGCGCTGCACCGGGACGAACCCCGTGCGCGGGTCGCGCTGGAACGCGATGAAGAACAGTCCCGCGTCCAGGCGCCCCAGCCCGTCCGACCCGTCGACGAAGTTGTAGCCGCGGCGCAGCATCCGCGCCCCGTTGTTGGTGTCCGGATGCGCCAGCCGCACGTGCGCGGTGGCCGGGATCAGGTCCGTCCCGTCCGCGCCGACGGCGGTGAGGTCCGGCTCGTCGAACTCGCCGGCGGCGCCGAGCGGCGCGCCGGTGCCCTTGTGCCGGCCGACGATCGCCTCCTGTTCGGCCAGCGACGACCGGTCCCACGTCTCGATCAGCATCCGGATCTTGCGGGTGACCAGGTAGGAGCCGCCGGTCATCCAGTCCGGGCCGTCGCCGTCCGGCACCCACAGGTGTTCGCGGAGCAGGTCCTCCTGCTCGGCCTTGAGGTTGCGGGTGCCGTCCTTGAAGCCGAACAGGTTGCGCGGGGTGGCCTGCCCGGTCGCGGTCGACGACGTACGCCCGAACCCGAGCTGGGACCACCGGACGCTGACCGTGCCCATCCCGATCCGCGCCAGGTTGCGGATCGCGTGCACGGCGACCTGCGGATCGTTGGCGCAGGCCTGGATCGCGATGTCGCCGCCGGAGATCGCCTCGTCGAGGGTGTCGCCGGTGAACCTCGGCAGCGGCTCGAGCGCGGCCGGCAGCTTTCCGGCGATCCCGAACCGGTCCTTGCCGGTCGCGTCCCGGAACAGGGTGGGCCCGAACCCGACGGTGAGGGTCAGTGCGGACGCGGGCAGCCCGATCGCCTCGCCGGTGTCGTCCGGCGGCGCCTCCGGCATCCCGTCGACCGCCCCGATCTCCCCGGCGTCGAGCCCGGCGGTCATCCGGGCCGCGGCCGCCGTCCACTCCCGCAGGGTGCGGACCAGGCGCTCGCGGTCCTTGGTGACCACGTCGAACGCGACGAAGTGCAGCCGGTCCTGTGCCGGGGTGACGATCCCGGCCTGGTGCGGACCGGTGAAGGCGACGGCGTCCGTCACCGCCTCGGAGCCCCCGCGGCTGATCAGCGCCGCGCCGGCGCCGGCGAGACCGGCCGCGCCCACACCGCCGAGGGCGAGGGCGCGACGGCGGGTGATCATGCCTTCTTGGCGACGACCGCCGCCACCCGGCTGATCGGCTCGGCGAGCGCGTTGATCGCGTCGGTGAGCTCTTTGAGGTCGGCCTGCGACAGGTCGGTGTGCAGCTTCCAGCCGTCGCCGGCCCGGTGCTTGCCGAGCGTCGCGTCCACGTTGGCGAACTCGGTGTCGAGGGTCTTCACCAGTGCCGGGTCCCGTTCCTCGAGGACCGGCCGCAGCGACGCGATGGCGGCCTTCGAGCCGTCGATGTTGGCGTTGAAGTCCCACAGGTCGGTGTGCGAGTAGCGGTCCTCCTCGCCGGTGATCTTGCCGGAGGCGACCTCGTCGAGCAGTGCCTTGGCCCCGTTGGCCAGCTGCAGCGGGGACAGCTTCTCGGCGTTCGCCTTGGTCACGACCTCCTTGACGTCGGCCATCAGCTGGTCGGCGATCGGTCCCGACTTCGAGATGTCACCGGTCTGCCAGAGATCCTGCTCGATCTTGTGGAAGCCACCGAACTTCAGGCCCTCCTCGGTGACCTCCTCACGGCCGTCGGTCCGCGGGTCCAGGTCGCCGAAGATCTCCGCGACCGGCTCGATCCGCTCCCAGTAGGTGCGGGCCACCGGGAACAGCGCCTTCGACTTCGCCACGTCACCGGCCTTGACCGCCGCGACGAACTCGGCCGTCTTCTCCTCCAGGGCGGCGGTCTGGCTCTTCACGTACCGCGAGTAGCTGTCGGTGGCGGCGAGCAGCGCCGCGTCGTCGGTGAGCGGCGCGGCCGAACCCGACACGGTCAGCTGCCCGCGGATGCCCTTGCCGGTCATGCCGGGTTTGCAGGCGGTCTCGTAGGTGCCGGCGGGCAGTTCCACGTGCAGGTTCCGGGACAGGCCCGGGGCGATGTTCTCCACCTCGGCCATCACCCGGTCGCCGGGCGCGTACACGTAGAACTCGGTGACCTTCTGCCCGCCGTTGGTGATGGCGAAGACGCTGGTCCCGGCATCCACCTGGGTCCTGGCGACCTCACAGCCGGTGTCGGTGGCCTTGACCGCGATCGGTCCGCCGGCGGCCTGCTCGGCGCCGGAGCCACCGGAACTACAGGCGGCGAGCGACCCCAGGGTCAGCAGGGCGAGCAGGTTCGTCGGACGCACGGTCACTCCTAGTGTTGCGGTTGCGATTGCGGTTGCGGTCGGTGAGGAAGAGCACCAGCACGGGTACGGCGTACGCGCACCACGCGACGGTCTCCACGACGCTGGCGGTCGGCGTGACGTTGAACATGCCGGTGAGCAGCGCGGTGTACCAGGCGGACGGGTCGAGCACGCCGCTGACGTCGTAGGCCAGGGCGTTCAGGCCGGGCAGGACGCCGGACTCCTGCAGATCGTGGATCCCGTACTTGAGGATCCCGGCGGCGACCAGGATCAGCAGGACGCCGGTGACGGTGAAGAAGACCGTCAGATCGATGCGGACCGCGGTCGCGTACATCAGGAGACCGATGAGGACCGCCGTGAGGATGCCGCCCAGCAGTGACCACAGCGGGCCGTCGTCGACCTCCGCGCCCTGGACCGCCGAGTAGAAGATCAGCGACGTCTCCAGGCCCTCCCGGACGACCGCGAGGAACGCCATCCCGGCGACCGCCACCGACCCGACCGCGAGCGCGTCGGCGAGCTTGCCGCGCAGCTCACCGGCGATCGACCGGGCCGCCCGGCGCATCCAGAAGATCATCGCGGTGACGAAGACGACGGCCAGGATCGACGTGATCGCCTCGAACAGCTCCCGCTGGTCGTAGTCGCGCAGCAGGGTCGTGGAGGTGTAGCTGAGCAGCCATCCGAACCCGACCGACAACGCGACGGCGGCGCCGACACCGGCCCAGACCTGCGGCAGCCGGTCGGTGCGGCCGGCCTTGACCAGGAAGGCCACCAGGATGCTGACCACCAGGGTGGCCTCGAGCCCCTCCCGGAGGCCGATCAGGTAGGTGGCGAGCATGTTCCCCACTTCATTAGGATTGCCTAAGCTATCTACTACAGACTGTAGATTAGGGTTGGCTTGCCTGACTGTCCAGGGCCCCCCTCCCCCTGTGGGACACTGCGGATCCACCCGCGAGGAGTCCGCGATGTTCGACCATTTCCTCTGGGAGATCCTGATCTGCCCAGTTCTGATCGCCCTGGCGATCCGCCTTCTCGCCGACCGGCTGCGGCCCGAGACAGCGGTGGCGTTCCTGGTCACGTCGCTGGCCGCCACCGCGGCCGCGGTGCTGCTCACCCTCGGTGTGTTCGCCCTCAAGGCCGTCGCCGAGCTGCCGGTCACCGGCGCCCTGCTGGGCCTCTCCGACGCGTACGTGCGTGCCGACACCGCCGCCGAACCGTGGGCGTCCTGGCTGTCGCTGGTCCTGCTGGCCGCCGCCGTGACCGGGATCGTCCATGTCGTGCGCATCCACCGCCGGGACACCGCCTACGCCCGCCGGTTCACCGCCCTGACCGCCACCGACGGCGTGGTCACCGTCGACGACGACCGCGCCGAGGCGTTCGCCGTCCCCGGCTCCCCCGGCCGGATCGTCGTCACCACCGGCATGCGCGCCGCCCTCGACGACCACCGGTTCGCGGCCCTGCTCGCCCACGAACGCGCCCACCTGCACGCCCGCCACCACCTGATGGTCCTGCTGGTGCACCTGTCGGCCGCCGTCCACCCGGCGTTCCGCCTGCTCGTGCGCCAGTTCGATCACCTGGTCGAGCGCGCCGCCGACGAACGCGCCGCCACCGAGATCGCCGACCGCCGCACCGTCGCCCACGCCGTCGGCACGGCCGCGCTCGTCTCCGAGTACACCCACCGGGCCGGCCGGCTGCGCGTCGCCCCGTCCCGCACCGACCTGAGCCGCGCCGGCACCGTCCCGCGCCGGGTCGCGTCGCTGCTCACCCCGCGCCGCCCGGCGCCCCGGCCGCTGCTGGCGATCCCCGCCGCGATCGCCACGTTCGCCCTGGTCTGGACCGCCGAATGCGTGATCGACCTGGGTGAGCTGCTGGCCGCCGCGTCCTGAGACCCCGGCGGGTCTATCCCTGGTCGTCGGTGAGCAGCCGGCGCAGCAGGTCCTCGTCGCCCGGCCGCAGGCCCGCCACGAACCGCCGCAACACCGTCGCTCGATCCGTTCCGGCGCCGAGGGCGGCGCTCATCCGCTCCGCCGCGACCGACGACTCGTCGGTGAGCGGGGCGTACCGGAAACTCCGCCCGTCCTTGTAGCGGGCCACCATCGACTTGTCGTACATCCGGGTCAGGATCGTCACCACGGTGCTGTACGACAGCGGCGCCGACAGCCGGGCCAGCACGTCCCGCGGGGTCAGCGGCTCCGCGGCCGCGACCAGCACCCGGAGCACCTCGGCTTCCAGCGCACCGGCCGGCCGGCGCCCCTCTTCGTGCGGCACGCCGAGAGCATATCGGCCCTCGATCCCACGCCGGTGGACCCTATCCCGCCGGGTGCCGCCAAGCCTGCGGGGCCGTCCAGTGCCGGATCATGGCGACCACGAAGTGACCGAGGTATTCGAGGATCCCCAGCGCGGTGCGGCCAGACATCCCGGCAGTCTCGCGGGTCCCACCCTCCCCGAGCACACGGGCCGGCCGGTTCACCCGGCGGTATCGGCGATCCGACACGACCGGGCCGTTCCACCAGCGGTAACGTCGGCTCAGGTCATCGCTTCATGATGGAGCTTGGAGGCCGCCATGTTCGTCGATCCCGAACCATCGCCTCGAAACGTTCCGGAGCCCGAGAAGCCGCAGGCCGAGCAGCAGGAACGGGACTCCGGCAACCCTGTCGACGCCGTCGAGCCCTCCGGCCCCGAGGCCGAGAGCAGGTGCTACGACGACGGGGACTTCCGGCGATGGTGAAGCCTGCGGATTTCGGCTGGCCAGGACCGGTGCGGCTACCGGACCTGTGGGACCAGTTGGAGCCCGGCGTCCGGATCGCCTTCGCGAAGGTCATCCTGGCTCGCCAGTCGACCGATGACCCCAGCCACCGGGAGGAGGCGCGTGCGGCCGAGCTCGCCCTCCGCGCCCGGTTCATCGAGCAGCAGGGAGAGCTGCTCAACGCCTATTACTGCCGTCACTGCGTAGCCGGTTGCGCGCTGACCGAAGGACCTGGCGGCAGCCGGGCCCTGCACACCGTGCTGAACCGAGCCGACACGCACCTGGTCGTGATGGAGACCACCTGCGGCACGCTCGCCATGCAGGCGATGTCCGCGCTCGGCAGCCGCTCGTCGACGAGGCCCGACCTGCGGATGGCGACGGATGTCGTTTATGCGGCCATGACCCGCGTGCTCCGTGCCGCGGACGAGGCCGCCGCCGGAAGCCCGGACGCGGACGCGCTGGCCGGCACCGCCGGCAACCAGGTCACTGAGGCCAAGCACTACGTGAGCAAGTTGGTCGAGCGGGAGGGCGGGTTCACCTATTTCCAGGGTGTGCTGGCCGGTGCGCTGATCACGTGCGGGCTGGCCACCGTGCTCGGTCTGCTGACCGCGAACCTGTGGCCCGAGGTGGTCAGTCCCGCCGGTCTGGTCGGCTCGCTGGTGTTCGGCGCGCTGGGCGCCGTCACCAGCGTGTTCCAGCGCATCTCGGCGGATGGCGTGGCGCTGACGTTCACCCCGTCACGCCTCCGGTTGATCTGCCTGGGCGCCGTCCGCCCTCTGGTCGGCGCCACGTTCGGTGTGGTCGCCTACCTCGGTCTGGTGGCCGGGATCCTCGGCTCGACGACCGCCACGGCCGGGCCGACGATGGCGTTCGGCCTGGCGGCCATCACCGGGTTCGCCGCCGGGTTCAGTGAACGGCTCGCCACCGACGTGGTGCAGCGCGCCGAGGCGATCGGCGCGGTCTCCACCGTCCGCGACCCGGCGGCGGGCGGTTGAGGCGTGTTTCATGAGCCGGTCAGAGCCACTCGCGGATGATGACGATGGTCAGCACGGCTTGGAACCGGACGGCCGGTTTGTCGTACCGGGTGGGCGTTCGAGGCGGGCGGTGCCGTCCTCGACGGTTCGGCGGAGCCGGTAGAGGTCCTTGTCGAACGTCGGTGGGCGCCCGCCCTTGGAGCCTTCGGCTTTGCGGTGGGCCTTGTTCGGGATGCAGGCCTTGATCCCGCGGGAACGCAGGTGGCCGCGGCTGGTGTCGGCCTTGTCGGCCAGGACCAGGTCGGGGCCGGCCCGCACCAGGACGGCCGGCCGGTGCGGGGTGAGCGGCCTACCTTCCCGGACACTTCCGACCTGTACCTGACTGCCGGCAGCGGGCCACCTCTCGTCGCGGCCGACGTTCGAGACGAGGCACTAATCTCCGTCCTCGGCTCGGTGGGTGATGTCTTCGGCCTGTGCCAATAGCTCTGACGCCAGTTTCGCCCGGGCGTCCAGCACTTCCAGACCGATCAGGCGGCCGGTCGCGTCGAAGTCGATATTGATCATGCCGGCTACCTCGACGGGGTCGCACGGATACGTCTTCGTCACCCGCGTGCCGGGCGGCTGGAAGTAGATGTAGGCCGCGTCGGCGTCCTCGTCGTACGTGATCCTCAACCGCACCATGAGAGACAGCCTGCCAGTGGGCCTGAGCTCACCGCCGTCGCATTCACATGCGCTCATGAGGTGGCGGGACTGGCAGCGACGCTCGGCGGTGGACTACTGCGCGGACCGGTCGGTGGGTGGAATGTCCGCCGGGCGCAGCGGGGGTGCGCACGTGTCGCAGAAGGCCGGCTGCGGGGTTCGGGTCGGGAGGCGGGCGGGGATGAGGAGCCAGGCCAGGATGCTGCCGGCGGTCATCAGGGCGGCACACAGCAGCATCGTGGTGCGGTAGACCGGGGACAGGACGGCCGGGTCGGTGAGGTCGCCGCCGCCCAGGCCGGCGGCCAGCGGGAGGACGGCGACGGCGAGCAGGCCGGCCACCCGGGCGACGGCGTTGTTGACGCCGGAGGCGATGCCCGCGTACGAGTCGTCGAGCGCTCCCAGCGCGGTAGCCGTGAGCGGGGCGACCAGCAGCGCCAGGCCGAGGCCGAAGAGGATGACCGGCGGCAGGACGTCGGTCAGGTAGGAGGCGCCCGCGCCGACCATCGCCAGCCAGATCAGGGCGGCCGCGCAGATCAGCGGACCGGCGGACATCGGCAGGCGCGGGCCGATCCGCTGGCCGAGGGCGCCGGCGCGGGCCGACAGCAGCAGCATCAGCGCGGTGACCGGCAGCAGGGCGATACCGCTGGCCAGTGGCGAGAATCCGGCGACCACCTGGAGGTTCACGACGACGAGGAGGAACACGCCGCCGTTGGCCGCGTACACCAGGAAGGTCACCACGTTGGCGCCGGTGAACGCCCGGGTGCGGAAGATCGTCAAGGGCAGCAAGGGGTTCCGGGACCGGCGTTCGGCGACCACGAACGCGGCCATGCCGAGCACTCCGACGGTCAGCGAGATCAGCACGACCGGGTCGGCGGGCCCGTTCTCCGGCCACGCGGTGAAGCCGTAGGTGAGCCCGCCCAGCCCGATCACTCCGGTGATCAGTCCCGCGATGTCGAACGTCCGCGCGGCGGCCGGGTTGCGGGATTCCGGCACGTGCCGGGCGGTCACCCACAGCACGATCGCCGCGACCGGCAGGTTGATCAGGAAGATGTACCGCCAGCTGCCGGTCTCCACCAGCCAGCCGCCGAGGAACGGACCCAGCGCGCCGCCGATCCCGCCCAGCCCGGACCACGCGCCGATCGCTCTGGCCCGGTCCTCGGCCGCGAACGACGCTTCCAGGATCGCCAGCGCGCCCGGGGTGAGCAGCGCGCCGCCGACGCCTTGGAGGACCCGGGCGGCGACCAGCAGCTCGATCGACGGGGCGAGGCCGCAGAGCAGGGAGGCCACCGCGAACCAGGCGATTCCGGCGAGGAAGAGCCGTCTGCGGCCGAACCGGTCGCTGAGCGAACCGCCGAGCAGGATCAGCGAGGCCAGGCTGAGGGCGTATCCGTTGACGGTCCACTGCAGGCCGGCGGCACCGGCGCCGAGTTCCCGCCCGATCGCGGGGAGCGCGATGGTGACCACCGTCGCGTCGATGAAGGCGAGGCTCGATCCGAGCACGGTGGCGAGCAGCACCCACCGCCCGGCGGCGGACCGGTAACGCAGCGGCTGCGGGTCCATGGCCCGACCCTATGCGCGGTCCGGCCGCGCCGGGTCGATCATGGTCATCCCGGCGACCGTGGTCCGGTCGAAGACCGGCAGCAGGGCGGCGGCCTCGCGCAGGCCGATGGTCCGTTCGATCAACAGGTCGGGGCGCAGGGCGCCCTGCTCGATCAGGGCGAGCATGGCCGGGTAGTCGACGGCGGCCATGCCGTGGCTGCCGAGCACGTCGAGTTCCCAGCCGATCACCCGGTCCATCGGGACGCGCGGGTGGCCGCCGACCGGCGGCAGCAGCCCGATCTGCACGTGCCGGCCCTGGCGGCGCAGGCTGAGGATGGCGTCGGCGCAGGTCTGCTCGCTGCCGACGGCGTCGACGGAGACGTGGCCGCCACCGCCGGTGAGGTCGGCGACCGCGTCCGGGATCGGGGCCGCACCGGCGAGGAGGGTGTGTTCGGCGCCGAGCCGGGCGGCGACCGTGAGGGCTTCGGGGTTGCGGTCGACGGCGATCACCCGGGCGCCGAGCGCGCGGGCGATCATCACCGCGCTCAGGCCGACACCGCCGGCGCCGACCACGGTCACCCATTCGCCCGCGGTGACCCGGGCCCGGCCGGCCAGCCCGCGGTAGGCGGTGGCGAACCGGCAGCCGAGTCCGGCCGCGGCCGCGAACCCGACCGTGTCGGGGAGGCCGACCAGGTTGGTGTCGGCGGCGTGCAGGGCGACGTACCCGGCGAACGAACCCCAGTGGGTGAAGCCGGGCTGCTGCTGGTCCGGGCAGACCTGGGCCTGCCCGGTCCGGCACCACGCGCAGCGACCGCAGCCGCAGACGAACGGCACGGTCACCCGGTCACCGACCGCCCACCGGGTGACGCCCGCGCCCACGTCGGCGATCACCCCGGCGAGTTCGTGACCGGGCACGTGCGGGAGGGCGATCTCGTCGTGCCCGGCCCAGGCGTGCCAGTCACTGCGGCACAGGCCGGTCGCCGCCACCCGCACCACGACCCCGCCGGCCGGCGCGACCGGGTCGGGCACCTCCCGGACCTCCGGCTGAGCCCTGACGTCGTCGAAGATCACCGCGCGCATCGTCACATCCTGACATCAGCCTTTCAGCCCGAGCAGGGCGGACAGCCGCCGCCACTCGGCCAGGGGCAGCTCACGGGGGATGCCCGTCTCGGTGAGGACCTGGATGGCCACCTGGTCGGCGCCCGCGGCCAGGTGGGCGTCGATCCCGGCGCGGACCCGGTCGTCGTCGCCCCAGACCACCGCCTGGTCGACGAAGCGGTCACTGCCCTCGCCGGCCAGGTCTGACTCGTCGAGCCCGTACCGGATCAGCTGCCGGGTGTAGTTCGGCAACCCCAGGTAGAGGCGCAGCGCCTCGCGGCCGGCCTGCCGGGCGACGGCGGCGTCCGTACCGAGGAAGATCTTCTGTTCCGGTACGAGCAACGGCCCGTCCCCGAGAATCCCGCGGGCGTCCGCGGTGTGCGCCGGCGGCATCAGGTACGGCAGGGCGCCCGCCGTCAGCTCGCCCGCCGTCCGCAGGGTCTTCGGCCCGAGCGCGGCGATCATCCGTTCCGCCACGGGAACTGTGGCGAGCGGCCCGGTCAGCAGGTCCCGCAGCCGGGTCAGCGGCTTGGTGTAGGACTGCCCCTTCGATTCCGCGGTCGGCGCGTGCCCGGAGCCGACCCCGAGAGAGAACCGGCCCGGGTACGCATCGCTGATCCGCCGGTGCGAGGCCGCCAGCCGGTCGCCGTCGCTGGTCCAGATGTCGACGATGCTGGTCCCGACGACGAGTTCGCTGGTGGCGGCGAGGATCGCCTCCGGTAGCGCGAGGTCGTCGGCGGGGCTGCCGCCGACCCAGAACGTCCCGAACCCGAGTTCCTCGATCTCCCGGGCGGCCCGCGCCACCGCCTCCGGTTCGGTCGGCCAGATGAACGCGGGGGCCCACAGCCCGTACCGTCGCATGGTCTTCTCCTGTCGTCAGGGGATCAGCAGCACGCGGCCGAAGGCGGCGCGGCTCTCGATGTGACGGTGCGCCTCGGCGGCGTCGGCCAGCGGGAACTCCCGGTCGATCACCACGGTGAGCTCGCCGGCGGCGATCCGGTCGATCAGCTGCTGGACTCGCGGGCGGGTGCGCTGCGGGTCGCGCTGCACCTCCGCGCCGTAGTAGAGCCCGCTCAGCGACGCGCTCTTGAGCAGCAGCGGGAAGAGCTGCGGCTGGTACGTCTCCCGCCCGACCTGCCCGAGGTAGATGATCCGGCCCCGGTAGGCGACCGCGTTGATGCTGCCCTCGAGGGTCTTCCCGCCGACCGGGTCGATGATCAGGTCGGCGCCCCGTCCGCCGGTGAGCTCCTCGACCGTCCCGACGACGTCGCCGGTCCGGTAGTTGATCCCGTGGTCGAGGCCGTACCCGGACAGCCGGGCCAGTTTCTCGTCGGTGCCGGCGGTGCCGATCACGGTGGCGCCGGCGGCCTTGGCGAGCTGCACGGCGGCCAGCCCGACCCCGCTCGCGGCGGCCTGCACCAGCACGGTCTGGCCGGCCCGCAGCCGGCCGAACTCGAACAGCGCGTCGTCGGCGGTGCCGAACTCGACGAAGATCCCGGCGGCGACACGGGTGTCCATGTCGTCGGGAACCACGTAGACGTTGCTCTCCGTGGCGACCACCAGTTCGGCGTGCGAACCGGCGAGCATGAACGCGAACGCCTTCTGGCCGGGCCGGACCGTGGTGACGTCCGCGCCGACCGCGACGATCGTGCCGGCCGCCTGGTAGCCGACGATGTGCGGGGTGGCGGGCAGCGGGCCACCCTGGCGGGCCAGCACGTCACCGCCCTGCACGCCGATCGCCTCGACACGCAGCAGGACCTCGCCGGCGCCCGGGACCGGGTCGGGGACGTCCTCGTAGCGCAGGACCTCGGGTCCGCCGTTCTCGTAGTACACGGCTGCTTTCATCTGCTGCTCCCCGTCTAGTACGACAGTGTTCGTACAAGCCGCGACGTTAGTACGATGACCGGCGTACTTCAAGTGATACCCGCGGAGGCCCCACCCATGCGCACCCTGGAGCATCCGAAGCCGGAGGACTTCTCGCTGGACGCCGTCCTGTCCGCCCTCGCCGACCCGATCCGCCGCATGATCGTGTGCCGGCTGGCGGAGGGCTACCACGAGCAGGCGTGCCTGTCGTTCGGCCTGCCGGTCGGCAAGTCCACGTCCACCCACCACTTCCGGGTCCTGCGGGAGGCCGGCATCATCGAGCAGCGCTACCAGGGCACGGCCATCCTCAACTCGCTGCGCACCGCCGACCTGGAGGCCCGCTTCCCCGGCCTGCTGCCCGCCGTCCTCGCCAGCGCCCAGCCCGCCACGCCCTGACCGGAGGGGTTCCCGGCCGGTCCTCGGTGCCGTCTCCCGCCGGTCGAGACAGCACTGAGGACCGGCGCGATGAGATCGTGACCTCAGCGCCCGTCGCGGGGGCCGAACGTGGCGATCGCCTCGACGTCCCCGGCCGGGTCGACCAGGTTCTGCCGGACCCAGTCCGCCACGCCCGGCAGCGCCGAGGCCCCGACGACCTCGCGGGCCAGCACGCCGGGATCGATCAGGGTGCGGCCCATCGAGACGATGCCCGCCGACAGGATCGCCCAATGCGAACCCCTTCTGCCGTACGGAAGACCGACGCTGCCCGGGTTCACCACGAGCCGGCCGTCGACCAGGCGCAGGAACGGCATGTGGGTGTGCCCGCAGACGACGGTGGCCACCTCCTCCGGCAGGCCGGCGAACACCTCGGCCCACCGTTCGAGCCGGCTGTCGACCAGAACCACCTCCTGATCGTCACGTGGCGTCGCGTGACAGAACCGGACCGGCCCGAACCCGCCGACCTCGATCGTGACCTGCTCGGGCATCGCGTCGAGCAGCCGCTGGTGGTCCTCCCGCAGCTGGGCCGCGCCCCACACGGACAACGGGTCGTCGCCGAGGCCGATGTCCTCACCCCGGGACATCCGCAGCAGCTCACGGTCGGCGTTGCCGCGGACCAGCACCGCCCGTTCGCCGAGGGCCACCAGCCGGTCCAGCACCTCGGCCGGTTGTGGCCCCCAGGTGTGGTCGCCGGTGACGACGATCAGATCCGCGGCCGCGACCGCGGGTTCGGCGAGCACCCGGTCCAGAGCGGGCAGCACACCATGGATGTCGGAGAGGACCGCGACCGTGGAGATCATGGATCCATGGTGCCGCTCCGCACGGTTGCCGGGAACGGTTAGGTTGTGGCGATGCGACGGCTCGGTCGGGGAACGAAGGTGCTGTTGGCGTGCCTCGCGGTGGCGATGGTCGCGGGCATCGCGGTGGTGGCGGTGTTCGTCGGGAGGGAGGCCGTCGCGACGGCGCGCTGCCCGGACGAGGTCGCCGAGGTCGAGGCCACCGTCTACACCGATCGGGACTGGCCCGACGAGCAGGTTCCGGGGCTGGGCGACTACTGGGAGGTCCACTGGCAGACCCGGACGGAGGCGGATCCCTGCAGCCGGGTGCCGGGCCCGACCGACTGGCAGTACCAGGCCGTGATCCGGTTGGCCGCCGCGGACGCGGCAGCGCTGGCCGGAGGGTACGAGTGGAAGCCGGTGCCCGCGGTCGTCCCGTCGCCGGCCCCCGGCGAATACCCCTTCGGCACCCCGGCGGAGGTGTGGCCCGGCCTGGCGCCGTTCGTTCCGGCGGGCACCCGGTGGACGCACAGCGCGGCATGGACCGAGAAGCACGGCGAGAAGGGCCCGATGTGGAAGGACCTCTACCTCACCCCGGACCGCACGCTCGCGTTCGTGGTGCTCTACGACCACTGAGCGCGCGCCGGCCGTACCCCGAAAGGTCCCGGAAAAGAAAACCTGACGAGGGTTGTCAGGGTTCCGGGCCAGGGTCGGTGGTATGACGACGACACTGAGCGGGAAGATCGCCCTGGTGGCCGGCGCGACCCGGGGCGCGGGACGGCAGATCGCGGTGCGGCTCGGGGAGGCCGGGGCGACCGTGTACGCGACCGGCCGCACCACCCGCGCCGGCCGGTCCCCGATGAACCGGCCGGAGACCATCGAGGAGACCGCCGAGCTGGTGACCGCGGCGGGTGGGCACGGGATCGCGGTGGCGGTCGACCACCTCGACCGGGATCAGGTGGCCGCGCTGGTCCGGCGGATCGACGACGAGCAGGGGCGCCTCGACGTGCTGGTCAACGACGTGTGGGGCGGGGATCCGCTGACCACCTGGAACAAACCGGTCTGGGAGCAGGACCTGGACCAGGGTTTCCGGTTGATGCGGCAGGCGATCGACTCGCACATCGTGACCAGCCATCACGCGATGCCGCTGCTGATCCGCAACCGGGGCGGCCTGGTGGTGGAGATCGGCGACGGGACGACCGAGTACAACGCCGGGAACTATCGGCTGTCGGCCTTCTACGACCTGGCGAAATGGTCGGTGAACCGGCTCGCCTTCATCTGGTCGCAGGAACTGGCCGAGCACGGCGGGACCGCGGTGGCGCTGACACCGGGCTGGTTGCGGTCGGAGATGATGCTGGAGCACTTCGGGGTCACCGAGCAGAACTGGCGCGACGCCTGCGCGAAGGAGCCGCATTTCGCCATCTCCGAGACCCCGGCGTACGTGGGGCGCGCCGTCGCCGCTCTCGCCGCCGACGCCGACCGTGCCCGGTGGAACGGCCGGTCGGTGTCCAGCGGCGAGCTGGCCCGGGTCTACGGGTTCACCGACCTGGACGGCAGCCGGCCGGACGCCTGGCGGTACCTGGTCGAGGTGCAGGATCCCGGCCGGCCCGCCGACGTGACCGGTTACCGGTAGAGGTCGCCGAGGCGCCGCGCGGCGGAGGCCAGCCGTTCCCGTAGCGCGGGCGGCTCCAGGACCTCCGCCTCCGGGCCGAACCTGAGGACGTACGAGTAGGCCACGTCCAGTGACTCCACCGGCAGCCGGGTCCGCACCCACCCGTCCGGATCCGGCTCGCCGGCCGCCGCCAGGGCGTCCCGCACCGCCGGCGGTTCGGCGACGAACCGCAGCATCCGTACCCCGTCCGGGCTGAGCCGCAGCGTGATCGTCTCCCGGAGCATCTGCCGCACGAACTCGGTGGCCCGCTCCGCCCAGAACGACGGCAGGTCGAACTCCGGATCCCGGTCGAAGTCGTCCCCGGCCGCCTCCACGCCGGTGATCCGGTCCACCCGGTACGTGCGCAGGCCGCCCTCGACCCGGCCGACCAGGTACCAGATCCCGTTCTTGAGTACGAGCCCGTACGGTTCGACGGTCCGGGTCACCTCCTCGCGCCGCCGATAGCGCAGCGTCACCGTCCGGTCCTGCCAGACCGCGGCCGCCAGCTCGGCCAGCTGCTCCGGCGGATGGTCGGTGTCGGCGAACCAGCCGGGCGCGTCCAGATGGAAGCGCTGCCCGGCCCGCTGCGAGGCCTCCCGCAGGGCGGGCGGCAGGGCGGCGAGGACCTTGCGGCGTACGTTGCGCACCGGCTCGTCCAGCCCCATGTCCCGGGCCGGTCCCGGCAGTCCGGCCAGGAACAGCGCCTCCGCCTCGGCCCGGCTCAGCCCGGTCAGCCGGGTCCGGTACCCGCCGACCAGCCGGTATCCCCCCGCCCGCCCCTGCTCGGCGTAGATCGGCACCCCGGCCGCGGACAGTTCGAGCACGTCCCGGTAGACGGTCCGCTCGGACACCTCCAGCTCGGCGGCGATCTCGGCCGCGGTCAGCGTGCCCCGGGCCTGCAACAACAGCACCATGGTGATCAGCCGCGCCGCTCGCATGGCAGCGATTGTGCCGGATCGGCTGGTAGAAATGGTGCGATGAGGACGTTCGCGCGCGGTGTGGTGGCCGGAAGTCTGGTGCTCGCTCTGGCAGGCTGTTCGGCGGAGGAGCCGGAGAGCCCGTCCGCCCCCGGCTCACCCGCCGCGGCGCAGACCCCCGAGCCGTCGGCCGCCGGGCTCGCCGCGACGACCGTGCGGACGCTCGACGGGACCGATGCCGATCCGTTCGACCGGGAGCGGCGGCTCCAGGCACCGCCCGGCTGGACGGTGTCGGTGTGGGCGCGGGTGCCGACGGCGCGGCTGCTGGCGTGGACGCCGGACGGCCGGTTGCTGGTGTCGCGGCCCAAGCACGGTGACGTCGTCGAGTTGAGACCCGGCGCCGGGGACGCCGTTCCGGCGCAGCGGACCCTGCTCAGCGGGCTGAACCAGCCGCACGGGCTGGCCTTCCACAAGGACACGCTGTACGTGGCCGAGAGCGATCAGGTCAACGCGTACACGTACCGGAACGGGGCGGTCTCCGGCCGGAAGGTCGTGGTCGGCGGGCTGCCCGACGACAAGAGCCCGGATCTGCGCGGGGCGTACTCGCACGCGCTGAAGAGTGTGGCGGTCGGCGAGGACGGTGCGATCTACATCTCGGTCGGTTCGACGGGCAACATCTCCGAGGAGGACCGGTCGGCCGACCCGGAACGGGCCACCATCCTGAAGGCGCCGCCCGGAGGCGGTGAGCCGACGACGTTCGCGCGGGGTGTGCGCAACGGCACCGGGTTGGCGATCGACCCGGACGGGGCGGTGTGGACGGCGGTCAACCACCGGGACAACATCGAGTACCCGCACGACCGGGACTACGACGGTGACGGCGACGGCGATCAGGGGCGGGTGCTGCAGTCCTACGTCAACGACCACCCGATGGAGCAGCTGGCCCGGCTCACCGAGGGCCGGGAGCTCGGCTGGCCGTACTGCAACTCCGAACCCGACCTGTCCCCCGGCGACAAGGACTCGAAGCTCGGTTACACGCAGCGGCCGTTCGTCCGGGACTTCCAGACCAACGCGGACGGCTCGAAACTCGACTGCGGCAGACTCGCCCCGGTCGAACAGGGGATGGGCGCGCACTCGGCGCCGCTGGGCCTGAGTTTCGTGGGCGCGCCCGGTCTCCCCTCCGGGTACGGTCCGGGCGCGCTGGTCGGCGTGCACGGCTCCTGGAACCGTAAGCCGCCGCGCGCCCCGGAGGTCTCCTTCTACGCCTGGCGGAACGGCGCCCTCGGAGCGCAGCAGACCCTGCTCACCGGTTTCCAGGACGCGGACGGCTCGCGCTGGGGGCGCCCGGTGATGGCGGTGCGGGGCCCGGACGGCGCGATCTACGTCAGTGACGACGCGGCCGGCGCGATCTACCGGGTGACATCAGGACCAGGGCAGGGCTGACCGGGTACGCCAATAGCGCTCGCTGGGCTCGGCGAGCCGCTCCAGATCGTCCGGAACCCGCGGCGCCGTGGCCGCCCGCAGGTTGGAGACCAGTTGCGCCGTGGTCGCGGCGCCGGACAGCACGACCGTCGCCCACGGCTGCCGCAACGCCGCGGCCAGCGCGGTGACGTCCGGCTCCGGGCCCAGATCGGTCCGGGCGGCCAGGCGGCCGTTGGCCAGCGCCTCCTTGACGATCACGGTACGGCCGGACGCGTGCGCCTCGGCCAGGGCCGGCCCGGCGCTCGGTTCGAGCAGGTTCCAGGTGCTCTGCACGCTGCGGAACAGCGGCCGGCCGTCGACCTCGATCGCGCAGGCGGCGCGGATGGCGTCGGCCTGCGCCGGGCCGCTGGTGGAGAACCCGACGACGGCGCCCTGCCCGGCCAGCCGGCGGTGCAGTTCGCCGTCGGTGAGGGCGGGACTGTCCGGCGTGACCGAATGGATCTGGTACAGCGCGAGCCGGTCGCCGAGCAGCGCCCGGGTCTCGCCGATCTGCCGGTCGAAGGTGGCGGTGCTGTGGTCCTTCACCTCGTGCACGTCGGCGGTGACCTGCCACCCGGCGGTGTACGTGTACCCCCACTTGCTGCCGGCGACCGCGTCGTCGTGCCCGGGCAGCCAGCCGGCCAGGAACTCCTCGGCCCGGCCGTAGGAGCGCGCCACGTCGAAATAGCGGACTCCGGCCGCGTACGCCTGATCGAGAAGCGCGTGGGCCCGCCGCCGCAACTCGTCCACGGACCGGGAGGCCGGCAGATCCCGGTCCCGGCCGAGGGTGATGTAGCCGGGCCGGCCGACCGCCGCCAGTCCCAGACCGATCCGGGCCACCCCGGCGAAACCGCTGAACAAGTCCACGCCGCTATTCAACGCGATCGCCGGTGGCCGGTCTGTCGCGACTGGTGCGCAGCACGATCGGCGGGAGCAGGACGGCGGCGACCAGCGTGGACACCGACAGGGCCGGCAGCAGCCCGACGAGAGCCTCGAGGATCCGCCGGCGTCCGGGAGTGTCCGCCCGGACATTCAAGCACTTGACTTGAAGTCAGGCGGTGCGGACGGTGATGTAGGTGATGCCGCGGACCGGGACGTGGGTGGTGCCGTACTCGTCGGTGAAGGTCAGCACGGCGTTCGGGTCGGTGAGCTGGGCGACGACATGCTCGGCGGTGGCGGTGTCGACCTGGAAGTCGCGGTACTTGTCGGCGCCGACGAAGCGGACGCGGATGGTGGTCACCTCGAGCTCCTCTCCGGCGTGGGCGACGCCGCTGCCCCCCAGTGTGACCCCCACCCCCCGGCTGGTTCTCACCGCCGTCTCAACGGCTCGGAGACAGCCGTGACGACCCGCCGGACTCGTACGCGGGCCGCGACCCCGCTGACCGGTGACTTCCGGGACAACGTGGGTGCAGGCGCCGGGCCGCACCGGGCCTCGAAGGCGGCGCGTTCGGCTGCCACGGTGAGTAGTCTCGGGTGGATGGGAGAGATCGTGACCTATCTGGAGATGACCGACCGCGATCGGCTCGTTCCCGCGGCCCCGGTGCCCGGCCTGACACTCACGCCCCTGGACCGGGCGTCGCCACTGGTCGTTGATCTGCAGGTCAGGATCGGTGCTCCGTACGGCTGGAAGTGCGCGACCCGTACCGCCGACGAATGGGTCACCTGGTTCGCCGAACGACCGGATCGCCTGTTCCGGCTGCTGTCCTTCGAGGGTGCGCCGGCCGGCCTGGCCGCCTACGACCACCACCCCGGCGACGAGGTGGAGATCGAGACGTTCGGCTTGGTCCCGGGCTTCGTCGGCAGGCGGCTCGGTGGCTACGCGCTGACCCTCGCGATCCGGCACGCCTGGAACCTGACGCCCGGCGTACGGCGGATCTGGCTGCACACGTCGACCCAGGATCACCCCAACGCGCTGCCCAACTACCGGCGCCGCGGTCTCCACCCGTTCAAGACGGAGGAGAGGCCCGGAGCCACCTCGGCTGACGGGCTCGCCCCATGACCGAAAAGGCCGGCGGTGTGCGAGGCGAGTCGGTTCACCAGGGAAAATACGCTCGGGTCGAACGGGAACGGCGGTTCCTGCTGGCGGCACCGCCGCCACCGGCAGCGGTGACGGTCACCCGGACGATCACCGACCGTTATCTGACGGGGACCCGCCTGCGGCTACGGCGCGCCGACCGATCGGACGGCGGCTGCGAACTCAAACTCACCCAGAAAGTGCCGGCCGCCCGGCCGGGCGCCGTTCAGGGACTGATCACGAACACCTACCTGTCGCCCGCCGAGTACGACGTCCTCGCCCGGCTGCCGGCCACCGTGCTCTCGAAGATCCGTTTCAGCGTGCCGCCGCTGGGCGTCGACGTCTTCGACGGCCGTCTCCAGGGTCTGGTCCTCGCGGAAGCCGAGTTCACCACCGACGAGGAGGCACAGCTTTTCGTGCCGCCCGCGGACTGCGTGGCCGAGGTGACCGACGACATCCGCTTCACCGGAGGCCGTCTCGTGGAGACCACCCGGCGACAGCTGCTCCAGTCCCTGGCCGAGTACGGCCTCCAGCCGGCGACGCGCTAGGAGACGCGCCCCTCGAACGTCCGCGTCGCGGCCCGCCCGGAAATCGGTTGCCGGCGCCGCCCGGGACCCGCCAGGATCCGCCCATGCCCATGCCCATGCCCATGCCCAGCCCGGAACGAGAACGGTGACCGTACGCGTCGAGACGGCGCAGAGACCCGGAAGCCCGGACGAGCCGGCCCACGCGCGCACGGTGGTCCTCGACGACGCGGCCATCGTGCTCGACGGCCCCCGCACCGGTGGGGCCCCGCGGCTCCTGCCCGGCCCGTTGACCGATTTCGCGCGGACAGCCGGACCGACGGTGGCCGTCTGCCGGTGGACCGACGAGGTGATCGAGGTCCTGGTCATGGGCACAGCGACCGCTTTCGTCAGCCACCGGGACGGTGGGGTCCACATAGCGCGCGGCGGCCGACCCGCCGCCGTCCGCAGCTGGCCGCGGGAGGACATCGACGCCGTGCTCCTGATGAACGACGGAGTCGCCGCCGTCACCGAGCGGTTCAGCCGCGCCGGCTTCCCCCACGAGCGCGACATCCTGGAACTCGTCGCGACCGGCGGTGTGCAAGCGCTCGTGGACCACGTCCACGCGGTCGAGGACACCGATCCCCGCCGCCTGCGCCGGCCGCGCGAAAGGCGGCACGATGACAAGGCCGCCGCCCTCGTCATGACCGAGACGTTCGTCCCGGGCAGCCGTTACCAGTTGCCCTACTCCACCCTCACCGCGGCGTACCGGGCGCTGGAAAGGCATGACTTCGAGACAGCGGCCGGCCTCTTCCGATCGGTCGCCCGAGACACCGAACACGCGCCCCGGGACGACGAGGATCTGTGCCACGCGCATTCCGCCGCGGGCAACGGATACGCGACAGCGCTGGCCGGTGCGGGCCGTCTCGACGAACTGACGGCGCTCGCCGCCGATCACCGGTTCGCGCGACGGCAGCTCGACGTCCGCTTGTACGCCGACGGCCGGGCCGCGGACCTGCGGCAGCGGGCGCTCGCCGGCGACCTCCTGGCGCTGTTCATGCTGATCCGGCTGCTCCGGATGCGGGGCGACGACGACGCGGCCCGGCGGGCGGCCGAGCAGATCGCCCCCGGCAACGAGCGCGCCCGCCAGATCCTCGCCGAACCGCGCTCGTCCCTGCCCACGGAACCGGAGTACGACCGCTTCCGCGAGCAGTTCTGAGCCGCCGGGGTCAGGGTCAGCGGAGCTGTCCGGCGGACAGGCCGGTCTGGACCTGCCGGTGGAAGATCAGGTAGCCGGCGACGACCGGGATCATCGCGATGGTCATGCCGGCGAACAGGCCGCTGAAGTCGCCGCGATATCCCTCGTTGACCGCGAGCGCCGTCAGCCCCTGCGCCAGCACCCACTTGCGTTCGGCGCCTTCGCCCTGCATGAGGACGATCGGCAGCACGTACTGATTCCATTGGAACAGGAAGTTGAAGATGCCGACGCTGATCAGGCCGGGCCTGGCCATCGGCAGCATGATCCGGAAGAAGAGGCCGAAGTGGCCGCATCCGTCGACCATGGCGGCTTCGGCGACCGACGTCGGCAGGGTGCGGAAGAACGCGGTCAGGAAGAACACCGTGAACGGCAGCGAGTACGCGGCGTAGACCAGGGTCAGGCCGGGCAGGGTGCCGAGCAGCCCCAGGTTGCGGACCACGAAGAACAGCGGCACCAGGGCCAGGAAGACCGGGAACATCATGCCGCCGGTGAACGCGTAGTAGACGATCCGGTGGCCGCGGAACCGGTAGCGGGCCAGCACGTACGCGGCCATCGCCCCGAACAGCATGGTCAGCGTGAGGGCGCCGGTGACGACGACCGCGCTGTTGAGGAGGTACCGGCCGATGTGCGCCTCGTTCCAGGCGCGGCCCCAGTTCTCCCAGCGGATCCGGGCGGGCAGGCTCCACGGGTCGGTGAGGATCTCCTCGTCGCTCTTGAACGAGCTCAGCACCGCCCAGACCAGCGGCAGCGTGGTGAGCAGCGCCCACCCGGCCAGGAACGCATGCGACACGATCGGAACGGTCCGGCGCGGCGGGACTGCCGGCGCGGGCACCGGTGTCGTCACGCGGTCGGTCAATACGGCGGTCATTGCAGCTCCACCCGGTCGCGGCGGGTGACCCGCAGGAACATGACGGCGACGGTGAGGGTCAGGAAGAACATGGCGACACCGATCGCGGAGGCGTACCCGAACTGGCCGTCGCCGAAGGCGGTCTTGTAGAGGCGCAGACCGACCACGTCCGACGAGGCGCTCGGACCGCCGTCGGTGATGATCTGCACGACGGCGAAACCGTCGATCGCGATGATGGCCAGGTAGACCCACGCGACCTGGATGGTGTCCCAGACCAGCGGCACGGTGACCCGGACCAGGGTGACGAGCCGGCCGGCGCCGTCGAGCAGCGCCGCCTCGTACAGGTCGCGGGGTATCGATTGCATGGCGGCGCTGAACAGCACGACGTAGAAGCCGACGTTCATCCAGATGAGAACGGCCAGCACGCACCAGAACGAGAACCGTGGGTCGCCGAGCCAGGCGACCGCGAGCCGGTCCAGCCCCACAGCCCGGAGCAGGCCGTTGATCATGCCGGTGTGCGGCGCGTACATCTCCTTCCACAGCACCCCGATGATCGCCACCGAGAGCACCTGCGGAAAGAAGTAGACGACCCGGTAGAAGCCGGCGCCGCGGACGCCGTGCACGCCCACCCGGTCGGCGCGCCCGCCGACGCTGATCATCGAGGCGAAGAACAGGCCGAGCAGGATCGTGACCAGCGGCAGGAACAGCAGGAGCAGGCCGTTGTGGCGCAGCGCGTTCCACAGGTAGCCGTCGTCGAGCAGCCGCTGGAAATTGGCGAGGCCGACGAATTCGAACGTCGGCGACAGGCCGGTCCAGTTCGTGGTGGAGATCTGGAAGGCTTGGGTGTACGGGGAGACGACGAAGATCCCGTAGAGCAGCAGCGGCGGCACCAGGAACGTGGCGATGAACAGTCGGCGCACGTCAGGCCCGCTTGTACTTCTTGATCGCGGGGTCGGCGGCGAACTCGTCGGCGGACTTCTGCACCCTGTCGCACCACTGGGCGGCGTTGATCCGTCTGGTGAACAGTTCGGCGCAGGCCCCGTCGATGCGTTCCCGTTCGAGTTTGCGGTAGTACGAGTTGTACATCCAGGTGAACGCTCCCCCGTTGGACGCCTCGATGAGCGCGGTGACCGAGGTGAGGCCGGGTCCGAGGGTGATGCCGTCGCCGGCGCCGCGCACGCTGGTCAGGCTGCTGACCTTGCGGGTGAAGTCGGAGGCGCCCTTCCTGGACAGCATGACCCGCAGGTATTCGAGACCGCCGCGGACGTTCTTCGCCTTGGCCGGGACGATGAACGGTTCGCTGCCGGCGCCCCGAAACGCCTCGTACGGCATCTTGTCGGCGCTGGTCAGGCTGGGGGTGGGCGCGATCGCCATCCGGAAGTCCGGCGGGGTGACCGCTTTCTGTTCGCTCTCCAGCCAGGAGCCGCAGGAGAGGAACGCGGCCTGGCCCCGGCACCATGCGGTCTGCGCCTGGATGTGGTCCATGCCCTCGGCGCCCGGCTGGAGGTATCCGTCGACGGCGAGCTGGTAGTAGGCCTCGGCGGCGGCCCGCACCGCCTCGTGCCGCCACGCGTTCGGCTCCAGGTTGTCGAGCGCCTTGATCACGTCGAGGCCGCCGAGTTTGCCGGCGGCGGCGACGATCGGCCAGCTCATGTACCGGGAGTGTCTGCCGGGGTAGGTCCACGGCGCGATGCCGGCCGCCTTGATCGTCTTGCAGAGGGCGATCATCTCGTCCCAGGTCCTCGGATACTCCCAGCCCTTCGCCGCGAAGAGCGTCTGCGAGTACCAGATGCCGTACGCCGAGTACGCATAGTTGAGCGACAGGAACCTCCCGTCGTACGAGCCGACGTCCACGGTGCCCGGCAGGAGGGTGTCGCGCACCTTCACCGACGGGTCGTCGAGGCTCGGCGCGTCGAGGAGCTCGCCCAGGTCGGTCAGGGCGTTCTGGGAGACGAGGCCGTTGAAGTCCATCTGGCTGGCCCCGGAGTTGTTGACCACGTCCGGCGGGTCGCCGCCGACGAACCTGGGTTGCAGCGTCTCGGCGATCTGCTGGGTCGCCGCGTGCTTGATCTGCGACTTCGGGTACCGCTCGCGGTACATGGCCTCGTGCGCCTTGGCGTACTCCTCCCCGAACCCGCCGTTGAAGATCACCACTTCGAGGGGTGCGTCCTCCTTCACGCCGAGCGGGTTGGCCGCGCTGGCGACGCCCTTCGCCGTGTCGCCGTCCGCCTCGCCGCCCATGGCGCAGCCGCCGAGCGTGCCCGCCACGGCGGCACCGGCCGTGCCGTGGAGGAGCCGGCGCCTGCTGATCGCTGATGTCATCGTTCGGCTCCTGCCTGTGAGCTGGTCCAGCCGTCCGCGGTGTACGGCTGCCGGATCCCGGCGACGAGAACGCCACGGCCCTGCGACGCGGCGTCGGTGCGGTAGGTGAAACGCAGCCGCGACGCGTCGGTGTGCACCCGCCACCAGCGCCGCCCGCCGAAACCGGTGAGCGTGCCGTCGCTGGTGGCCACGTCCGCGCCGGACCGCAGGGTCATCGGCAGGGGCGCCCAGGTGATCCCGTCGGCGGAGGACTCGACGGTGACGGTGTCGTTGCGCGGCTCGGTGTCGTACCAGATCTGGAAGGAACCGTGCGCCGGGCCGGCGGTGAGGGTCATGACGGCGCCGTCGCGCCGGTCGGCCCGCCAGGGCGTTCCGGTCGCGGCTGGTCCGGGGATGGGGTGGGCTTGCGCGAGGGTACGGGCCAGCGCGCGCCGTGCGACGTCGATTCTCGCCCAGGTCCGGTCCGGGTGGACGCGGTTGCTGAGAACGATCAGGAACGACCGGTCGATCGGGTCGATCACCACCGACGTGCCGGTGAATCCGGTGTGCCCGAAGGTGATCGGCGACGCCATGCCGTCCATGTACGTGTGCTCGCCGAGCTGGAACCCGAGCCCGCGCCCGTCACCGTGGTCGGTGAGCGCCTGCCGCACCGATTCCTCGCTCAGGATCCGCCGTCCCCGGTGGGTGCCGCCGTTGAGCAGCGCCTGACACAGGATCGCCAGGTCGTCGGCCGTGGAGAAGAGCCCCGCGTGCCCGGCCACGCCGCCGAGCGCCCACGCGTTCTCGTCGTGCACCTCGCCCCGGACCATGCCGCGCCCCACGGCCGGCTGATGTTCGGTGGCGGCCGCGCGTTCCCGCAGCGCGGGGCCGGGGTTGTAGCCGGTCGAGCGCATCCCGAGCGGCCCGGTCACCCCGGCCCGGACGGCCTGGCCGAGCGGCTTCCCGGTGACCCGTTCGACCAGCACGCCGAGCACGATGAGGCCGATGTCCGAGTAGACGTGGGCGCCGGCGGGACCGGCCGGGGTGGCGAGAGCTGCGGCCAGCCGCTGCGCCGCCGTCGGGTACCGCAGGTGCAGCGGCAGCCAGGCCGGCAGCCCGGAGGTGTGAGTGAGCAGCTGCCGGGCGGTGACGTGGGCGGCGGCGAGCTCCGGGACGTACCTCGCGACCGGAGCGTCCAGGTCGAGGCGGCCCGCCTCGGCCTGCTGGAGCACCAGGATCGCGGTGAACAGCTTGGAGATCGAGGCGAGGTCCCACAGGGTATCGGTGCGCGCCGGGACCCGCTGATCTGTCGGAAGCTCGACAATTCCGTCGGGTCCGGCGGTGTAGCGGACCGCGTCCCCCACGGCGAACCGGGACACCACCAGGCCGCGGTGCGCGGCGAGGACCGTCGCACCTGCATAGACGGGATGCCCGGGATGATCCAGGGTGGGCTCCAGATAGGCGGCGGCGATCACCGGCAGCGCGGCGATCCGGTCCGGCAGCAGACCGGCCTGGCGGGCGGTGCCGGGGCGCAGCACATCGTTGGCGAACGCGCTCCCGGCCGGTGCGGGCGTCGCCGCGACCAGCACCGACATCACCAGGGACGGAAGCTTGATCATCTAAGCCTCTCAATACACCAACCCGTCGAGGATGGAGCTTTCCTTCGCAACTCGCAAGGGGGGCGAAGGTTATTGCCAATCGCCTGCCACCCGGCTACCTTGCGACATCATGCGGACACGTAGCGTCGCTTTCCCGGCTATCGACCCCTGGGGGGTCCGATGAACCGCCGGAGCCTGCTCGCGGCGGGCGCGGGCGGCCTGCTCGTCCCGCCCGCCCCAGCGGGTCCTCCCCCGGCCTCCGTCCCGGCCGCTCCAGCGGGTCCTCCCCCGGCCTTAGTCCCGGCCGCTCCCGCGGGTCCTTCCCCGGCTTCCGTCCCGGTCTCCCTCCAGACCGGTTTGGATCGGCTCGCCGCGGACGGCTGGGCAGCGGTGCGGGGCACGCGGGTCGGCATCGTCTCCAATCCGACCGGCGTGGACCGCGACTACCGGCACCTGGTCGACCGGATGCACGCCGACCGGGTGACCATCGGCGCGATCTTCGGCCCCGAGCACGGATTCCGCGGATCGGCGCAGGCCGGCGGCAGTGAGGGCACCGGCACCGACGCGCGCACCGGACTGCCGGTCCACGACGCGTACCTGGCCACCCAGGCCGCCTGGGAACGGATGTTCCGGGAATCCGGGGTCCGCACCGTCGTCTTCGACATCCAGGACGTCGGGGCGCGCTTCTACACGTACATCTACACGCTCTACGACTCGATGGCCGCGGCCGGGCGGCTCGGGCTGCGCTACCTGGTGCTGGACCGGCCCAACCCTGTCGGCGGCAGCGCCCGCGGGCCGATGATGACCGACGGCTTCACCTCCGGCGTCGGCCGCCTCAAGATCGTGCAGCAGCACGGCATGACCGCCGGTGAACTGGCCCGCTTCTACAACGGTGAGTTCCTCGCGCGCGCGGTCGACCTCGAGGTGATCACCTGCCAGGGGTGGCACGGGCGGCTGCTCGGGTCCGATCTCGATCTGCCGTGGGTGCTGCCCAGCCCGAACATGCCGACCCCCACCACCGCGCTCGTCTACCCCGGCACCGGCATGTTCGAAGGCGTGTCGTCGCTGTCCGAGGGCCGCGGCACGACCAGGCCGTTCGAGCTGATCGGCGGCCCCGCCTCCGACTACCGCTGGTGCGACCGGCTGACCGCGCTGAATCTGCCCGGCACCCGGTTCCGCGAGGCGTACTTCACCCCGACCTTCGGCAAGTTCACCGGCCGATCGTGCGCCGGCGTCGAGATCAAGATCAAGGACCCGCATCGGTACGATCCCCTCCGCACCGCCGTCGCCATGCTCACCGAAGCGCGCAAGGAGCCGGCGTTCACCTGGCGCCTCGACGGATCCCGCTACTGGATCGACCTCCTCACCGGATCCACCCGCCTGCGCACCATGATCGACGGCGGCGCCGCCCCGGACGAGATCATCGCCTCCTGGTCGGGCGAGCTGGCCGCTTTCGATCAGCAGCGCAAGCCCTACCTGCTCTACTCCCGGAGCACCCCATGAGACGGCCCCTCACCCGATCACCAGCCGCCACCCCCGACGGAACTCCCCCGGCTGGCCCTCACTGCTCTCTTCCGCCGGTGGAGACAGCCGTCAGAGCCGGCCGGGTTTCCCCGGCTGGTCGCTACTGCTGTCTCGCCGGCTCCGAGACAGCTGTGACCCTGCTGGCTGATTCGCCGCCCCTCTTGTCGATCGTGGAGATTGCGCTGTCCGCCCCACCACGCGCTCACCAGATCCAACCCAGCGGACGAAAACCCGCCCGCGACGGATTCACCCCATCCACCCCTTCTTCCCCTTCTTCCCCTTCCACCCCTTCTTCCGCTCCTTCCGCTCCTTCCCCTCCTTCCCCTCCTTCCGCTCCTTCCGCTCCTTCCGCTCTTTCCGCGCGAGATCTTGTGAGTTTCGGGCGAACCGATTCACCACAACCTCACAAGATCGACAACCGACGGGCAAGCAATTGGCCAGCAGGGTCAGCAGTCAGAATCAGCCGCTGTTCTCCGGCTGGTGCCCGGCGCTGCCTCACCGGACCCAAGACAGCACTCCGAACCAGCCGCTGTTCTTCGACTGGTCCCCAGTGCTGCCTCACCGGACCCAAAACAGCACTCCGAACCGGCCGGAAGGAATCGGGGCCGGGCTTGCCCGCCCGTCAACAGACAGTCCTTCCATGGTCGCTCAGGCCGAATAACGGGGGCCGATGGCCGATGAGCGGGCAACTCGTCCGCCGGCCATCGAATGCCTGGCGGCCAGCGGGTGGCCGGTGGCCGACGGATGAGCACTGGCCGACGGGTGTCCGCCAGCCATCGAATGGCCGACGGCCCGCGGCTGGCGGGTGGTCCGCGGCTCGCGGGTGGCCCGCGGCTCGCGGGTGGCCCGCGGCTCGCGGGTGGTCCGCGGGTGGGTGGCCCGCGGGTGGCCGACGGCCGACGGAGGGCTGCTACTCACGGGACAGTCCATGACTGCCGGTCAGGCGGGCGTGGGTCACCGGCGCCACGGGGGTGCCGGTGAGCCGCGCGACAGCCAGAACCGCGGCCCCGGCCGCGCCGTCGGACCCGACTCGCGGTTCGGCGCCGGTGCGGGCGGCCACGGCGGCGCGAACCATCCGCCTGACCGGTCCGGGAGTGAGCAGCACGGACCCTGCCAGCACCACGACGGCGCCGGGTGGCGGCCCGACGCTGTCGAAGGTGTGCAGGAGGCGACCGGTGGCCGTGTGACAGATGCGCACGGCCACCGGGTCGTCGGCTTCCGCGCCGGCGCTCACCGCGGGAGCGAACCCGCCGAGAGCCGCGGGTGGCACGGCGAACGCGGCGGCGATCAGGGCCTGCGCCGTGTCCTCCGCGCGACCGGAACCGATGCCGAAGTGGGTGCGGGCGGCGTCGACCAGGACCGTCGGCACGCCCCGGCCGTCGAGGGCGGCGAGGGCCGCGCGCAGTCCCCGTACCCCCATCCAGACCGCGGACCCCTCGTCCCCGAGCAGCCAGCCGTAACCGTCGCAGCGGTGTTCGAGACGGCCGCCCGCGAATCGGGCGGCCAGCGCTCCGGTGCCGGACAGCAGCAGCACACCGTCGGGCGAGGTGGTCCCGGCCGCGAACGCCACCTCGAGATCGGTGACCGTGACCGGTTCGCCGGTCAGCCCGGCGGCCCGCCAGGCGTTCGCCGCGGCGACCCGGACAGCGGCCCGCCCGGCGCCCGAGGAACCGGCGGCGCCGAACACGCCCAGCAGCACGGACGGTCGAGGCGTCCCCTCCAGGGCCTGTTCGAGCGCCGTGGCCAGGGTCGTGGTCAGGTCGCCGCCGCTGCTGTTACGGTTCGCGCCGCCGGCCACGCCCCGGCCCACTATCGCGCCGTCGACCGTCGCGACCACACATCGTGTGCTCGTCGCCCCCGCGTCCACACCCACCACCAGCGCCGTGCCCATACCTGCCGACCCTGCCGCCTCCACCCCCGCCACACCAGCACCCGATCCGGTCACCGTTGCCGCACGAACGCCCGCTTCCCGATCCGCTACACCCGCCATGGGCACCGCACGGACCTCGATGTGCCGAATTGCGGAGGCTTACCTGTTTACGGGTGGGCGAACCTGACACCGGGCTCTTCGGGCCGGCTCCCACAGCTGCCTCAACCCGCACGAGACAACACTGGCGACCAGCCGGAGAACGCCGACTGGTTCTCACCGTCCTCTCGACCGGCGCGAGACAGCACTGGCGAGCAGCTCGGCAAGATCAGCCGCTGTACGGCCGGTTCGGCGTGCGGCGCCGGCGGCTGTCACCTGGTCCAGATTCGCGGCGTCTCGTCCGGCGCGGAGCACGCCTCGGACGGTGGTCGCCGCACCGAGCGTCATCCCCGTACCGCCGCTCCTCGGGTCGAAGCCCGCACCGGGCCGCCTGCCGTGACCGACGGGATGCAACCGGCCGCAGGGCGCCGACCGACGGGGCAAGGACGACGACTCGGCTGCCGGTGGGCATCCGGGCGTTCCCGGGTGGCGATCTTCGACTCGATACAGATGAATGGAGAATATTGACGGGAGAGGTCGTTGGACGGAAACTTTTCTTCATGAATGGCGGCATGCGCGGCACAGCGGAGACGGTCGTCCGGGCACGGGGGCTCTTGCCGTCGCTGTCGCCGGCGGAGCAGCGGGTGGCGCGGGTGATCATCGACGAGTCGGCGACCGCGGCCCGGCTGACCATCACCGACCTCGCGGAGCGCGCGGGTTCCAGTGAGACGACGGTGATCCGGTTCTGCCGGGCGATGGGTTTCGCGGGCTATTCGGAGCTGCGGCTGACCCTGGCCACGGAGGCGGGCCGCCGGGATGACGGCGGCGAACCGGTGGGCAGCGACATCAGTCCCGGCGACGACCTGGCACAGGTGGTGAAGAAGATCGCCTTCGCGGATGCGCGGGCGGTCGAGGAGACCGCCGCCCAGATCGACGTGACGGTGCTGGAGCAGGTGGTCGAGGTGATCGCGGGTGCCCGGCGGGTGGACGTCTACGGGGTCGGGGCGAGTGCTTTCGTCGCCGCGGACTTTCAGCACAAGCTGCATCGGATCGGGCGGGTGGCGTTCGCCTGGAGTGACACTCATGTGGCTCTGACCAGCGCCGCGCTGCTCGATGAGCGCGATGTGGCGTTCGCGATCTCGCACACCGGCAGCACCACCGACACCATCGACGCGTTCACCGAGGCGAAACGGCACGGGGCGCGGACGGTCGCGCTGACCAACTTCCCGAAGTCGCCGATCGCCGGGGTCGCCGACCTGGTGCTGACCACCGCCGCCCGGGAGACGACGTACCGGTCCGGTGCGATGGCGAGCCGCCTGGCGCAGCTCACCGTCATCGACTGTGTCTTCGTCGGCGTCGCCCAGCGCACGTTCCAGGAGACCCGGACGGCGCTCGACGCCACCTACACCGCCGTGCGCGACCGGCGCATCGGCACCGACCGGAGGCGCGGATGATCCCCGTGGGCGGACGGCCCCGCAACGAGCGGCCCGTGAACGGCAGACTTCCCGACAGGAGAACCGTGGACGCCTGGACCGCAGACAAGACCGTAGATGGCTGGACCGCGGACAAGACCGTGGACGGCTGGACCGCGGACAGGACGACCGCGGACAGGGGAAACGTGGACGGGACGGCCGGGGAGGGCTCGTTGGCGCGGACCGAGCAGCGGAACCCGCGCAGCGCCTCGATCGACCGGATGTCCACCCTCGACCTGCTGCACCTGATCAACACCGAGGACCGCCTTGTGCCGGAGGCGGTCGCCGATGTGCTGCCGGAGATCGCTGCCGCCGTGGAACTGGCCGTGGCGGCGCTCTCCGGCGGCCATCGGGTCCACTACGTCGGCGCGGGCACGTCCGGGCGGATCGCGGTTCTGGACGCGGCCGAGTTGATCCCGACGTTCGGGCTGGAGCCGGGGCAGGTGGTCGCGCACATCGCGGGCGGTGCGCATGCGCTGACGAACCCGTCGGAGGCCGCCGAGGACGACGAGAGCGCCGGTGCGGCGGCCGCCGCGGACGTCGCGGCGGGCGATGTGGTGCTGGGGGTCACGGCCAGTGGGCGTACGCCGTACGTCCACGCTGCTCTGACCACCGCCCGTGCTCGCGGCGCGCGGACCGTCCTGGTCTCGGCGAACCGGGCGTCCCCGATCGCCGCCTGCGCCGACGTGCACATCGCCCCGGACACCGGCCCCGAGGTGGTGACCGGTTCCACCCGGATGAAGGCGGGAACCGCGCAGAAGCTGGTGCTGAACGCGTTCTCCACGGCGACGATGGTCCGGCTGGGCCGCACCTATTCGAACCTGATGACCGACATGCTCGCGTGCAACGCCAAGCTCCGCGACCGGCAACTGCGCATCCTGGCCGAGGCGGCGGGCGCCGACCCGGCCCGCTGCCGGGAGGTGCTGCACGCCGCCGGCGGTGACGCGAAGATCGCTCTGGTCTCGCTGATCACCGATGCCAGCACCGAGACGGCGGCCCGCGCCCTGGCCGTCACCGAGGGTCATGTGAACCGCGCGCTCCGGCTTCTGCGTCCGGCCTG
The DNA here is from genome assembly GCF_016862455.1 of Actinoplanes utahensis. Classification (GTDB taxonomy): domain Bacteria; phylum Actinomycetota; class Actinomycetes; order Mycobacteriales; family Micromonosporaceae; genus Actinoplanes; species Actinoplanes utahensis. The sequence continues at coordinate 41,785 of NZ_BOMZ01000081.1, read as the reverse complement.
ATCGGTCCCGGTAATCTGCGGGGATGGCGTTCCTGGTGAAGCGGATCCACGAGCCGGCCGATCCGGCCGACGGCTACCGGGTTCTGGTGGACCGGTTGTGGCCGCGCGGCGTCTCGAAGGAGCGTGCGGCCCTCGACGAGTGGGCGAAGGACGCCGCCCCGAGCACCGCGCTGCGGCAGTGGTTCCATCGCAACAGCGGCGCGTTCACCGAGTTCAGTCTGCGGTACCGGGCCGAGTTGGACGCCAATCCGGAGGCGGTCGCCGCGCTGCGCCGGTGCGACAGCGAGCACGGCACGGTGACGCTGCTGCACGGTGTCCGCGACACGACCGACAATCACGCCCGGGTGCTGGCGGAGTACCTGTCGTCGTACACCGAGCTCATGTCCTGAACCGCCACGGCAGCAGGGCCGGGACCCGGCGCATGTGCTGCGCGTACGCGGGCCGCCGCACCAGCGACCGCCGGTCCATCATCGGCACGCTGACCACCGCGAACAGCAGCACCATGGCGATCGGCCCGACGATCGTCCACCACCAGTCCGGCGCGGCCGCCAGCCCGAACAGCCACATCCCCCACCAGAAGAGGATCTCGCCGAGATAGTTGGGGTGCCGCGAGTACCGCCACAGGCCCCGGTCGAGGATCTCACCATGGTTGGCGGGGTCCCGGGCGAACCGGTGCAACTGCCGGTCGGCGGTCGCCTCGATCAGCACGGCCGCCACGGTCACGACGACCGCGAGGTAGTCGAGCAGCCGCCACGGGCGACCGGTCACGGTCGCCGCGGGCCAGACCGCGAGCAGCCCGGCGAACACCACGAGGGTCGGCATCAGCTGGATGCCGGTGAGGTTGATCAGCCACCACGGGACGCCGCGGGGCCGCTGCTCGCGGAGCTGCACGTAGCGCCAGTCCTCGTGGCGCAGCCCGCGCCAGGACACCGCCCAGTTGGCGGTGAGCCGCACCGCCCAGGCCAGCATCAGCAGCAGAACCATCGTCTGCCGCGCGGTGAGACCGTCCGTGGCGGCCCAGACGGCGACGATCACCGGCGGGGCGACGCTCCAGTACGGGTCGTAGACGCTCGCGTTGGCCACCAGCACACTCGCCGCGAACACCACCAGGGTGGCGACGAGGTCGGCCTGGAACGTGACCAGCAGCGGATGCTGACCGCGTGCCAGGACGGCCACACCCCAGCCGGCGAGCCCGGCGATCACATAGGTCAGGGTCACCACGGCGAAGCCCACCGGCCGCGAGGTCGCGGCCAGTCCTCTCCCGATGCGGTACGAGCCCGCGCTCATACCACGGAGGATAGGCGTCTCAGCCGACGGTGACGAGCTTCCGCCGCCGGACCGCCGCCAGCCGCCGCTCCACCAGCGCGCACACTCCGGCCAGGGCCGTCCCGATGGCCAGGCCGAACGCCGTGCCCAGCAACGGCGATCCGTCGAAGGTCTCCCCGCCGAGACGGCCGAGGCCGATCGCGTACACCGCCCAGCCCATGCTGGCCAGCAGGCTGAACGTCCGGAACCGGCCCATGGGCAGCGACACCGAGCCGGACATCATCGCGGTCGCGGTGCGCCCGTTCGGCAGGAACCGGCCGACCAGGATGGCGACCGCCCCGTATCTCAGCAGGGCCTGCTCGGCCTTGGCGACCGCCTTCGCCATCCGGCCCTTGCGCAGCCGGGCGCCGGCCTTGCGGCCCAGCAGATAGGAGACCCGGTCACCGGCGACACCGCCGGCCACCGCCGCCGCGACCAGGGCCAGCAGGTTCGGCGAGCCGACTGCCGACACCGCGCCGAGACCGATCACGACCGTCTCGGAGGGAACGACCGGAATGAACCCGTCGATCGTCACGGCCACGAAGACGATCAGGTAGAGCCAGGGCGAGCAGATCAGTGGCATCACCTGGTCCAGCATCGTGTCCCTTCCCGCGGTGCGGTGGTCGGCTGTGGGGTCGACACCAGCTCCTACGCCGTGCCGGGCCCCATGGTTCATCCGATTCCCTGATCGGACGACGATTGTCTCCGATCACGTCAACCCCTGCCAGACTTGCGTCACCCCGGTTCGGTTCGCTGCGCCGACCGTACCCACCGATGGAAAGCCCTTCCATGGTGCTGGCTCGCCCCTTCGGGGTAGTGCTAGCCCCACGATGCCGCGAGTGCCGAGGCGATCGCGGCGGCGAGCAGCACCACCCCGGTTCCGGCGCCGACGACGGCGCTCACGGGGAGCCGGCGCTTGCGGGCGAACGGCAGGGACGCCAGCACGACCGCCGTGACGAGGACGGCGGTGACGTGCACGAGCGGGTACTCGATGATCGCCGCGACCGGGAACAGGTGCACGCCGACGATGAAGGCGATCCAGACCGGGATCAGCTCCTTCCGGCGCATCACCGTGAGCAGCACGGCCATGGCGGCGGCCGCGCCGAACTCGATGCCCACGACGATGCCGAAGGTCCGGCTCGAATCCGCGGTGAAGACGGTGCCGTCGTCCCAGTGCCGCCAGGCGAGCACGATCCCGGCCAGCATGACGAGGTAGCTGACGACCGTGCCGGCGATCAGGTACCGCCGCCAGGGGCGGGGCGGACCCTCCTGCGCCCACCCGAACCAGGTGGCGGCGAAGAAGCCGAACACGGCCGCGGTCACGGCGAGGTCACGAACGTGCTCGGCGAACACACCACTCCCGGGGTCCGATGGGGACGATCGACCGCAGCATAGGCCCTCCCCGCCTTGTCGGTAAGCGGACTGCGGGCGAAGAGTGCGGAAAGGCCGCCGGATAATCGGGGCGAAAACCGCGTGGATACCGCAACCGGGAAAGGCGGGAGATCCTCGATGGCAACGATCGTCTACGTACACGGAAACGGCAACAAGATCCCGTCCGCTCCGTTGAAACGGCAATGGGATCAGGCGTTGTTCGGCCGCGACATGGGGACGGCCTCCCGGATGGCGTACTGGGCGCCCGTCTCGCACGCGCGGGCGCTGCCGCCGTTCGCGGCCGACGAGGTCGAGCAGCTGCCGGAGACCACGCCGGAGACCACGGACCCACCGGAGACGTTCGTCGCCGGGGTGATGCGCGAGGTGGACTCCGCGGGCCCGCAGACGACCACCGAGCATCTGGAGTCCTGGCTGCGGGACCTGACCTACACCGCGGACGCCCTGATCGAGGGCGAGAACACCGCTCCCCCGGTGACCTCGCCGTTCGAGGCGCTGCCGCTGCCCAGGGCGCTGCGGCGGGCGGCGTTCCGGGAGATGGTGAAACGGACCTTCAAGGATGTGTACGCCTACTTCTTCGGCGGCCGTGGCGACGCCATGCGGCAGGTCGTCCGGGAGGCTCTGTCCGGCGCCGGCGGCCCGGTCGTGGTGATCGGGCACAGTCTCGGCTCGATCATCGCCTACGACGTGCTGCGGGAGCAGGGTCTGCGCGATCGGGACGTGCCGCTGCTGGTGACGGCCGGCTCGCCGCTCGGGGTCACCGAGGTGCAGGATCTGGTGGCACGCCCGTTGCAGGTCCCGTCTCCGGTCCGTTCCTGGCGCAACGTCTCCGATTTCCGCGATCTCGTGGCGCTCGATCACACGATCCGGCCGGAGTTCAGTCCGGCCGACCGCTGCGCCGATTTCTCGGTGACCAACACCAGCTGGAATCATCACGGCATCGGCGAGTACCTGAGCTCCACCGCGGTACGCCGGCCGGTCCTGGAGATCTTCCGGGAGTGAGCCGCTCATGATCGACTGCGGGCCGTGGAGGGCGCCGCCCGCCGGTCGACCGCCGAGGAGGCGACGGCCAGCCACGCGACATAGGTCCACAGCGTCAGCCGCTCGGCCAGCCCGACCAGGCTCTCCCACGGTCCGGCGGTCAGCGACGGGCCGTCGGACACGTCGAGGAAGGCGACGACCAGGATCAGGCAGGCCGCCACGGTCGCGGCAGCCATCACCCTGAGGAGGCGGCCTGCCGGCCTTGCACGACCCTGCTCGAGGGTACGGGTGAGCAGCACCGCCGCCACCGGCAACACGGTGAACGCCACCAGCGCGGCGGCCCCGTGCACCATCCCGGCCGTCGTGGGCGGCTCATGCCACCGCCCGTACGGATCCGCGGGGAACACCGCGCCGAGCAGAACCGCGGCCGTCCAGGCCCCCAGCGACCAGAGGCCGGCCCGCCCATCCCGGGTGTGGCCGGCGATCCGCCGCAGCAGCACCCCGGACGCGACGGCCAGGCTGAGCAGGGCCAGCGGGATCAGCCAGCCGGCCCGGCCGTGCACATAGTGGCTGACCATCCGTTCGACCGGGCTCCAGCCGGGGTTGAGCAGGTCGGCCAGCCCGGCGGCGGCCACGAATCCGGCCAGTCCGGCCGGGACGGTGTCGAGTCTCCTTCGCATGTCCCGACGCTATGGACGGCAGCCGGGCGAGCGCGTCGTCCCGGCGGCGTCATCGGGGCGTACACCATCGGAAGTAGCGCGGCCCGGCCGGAGCAGGCCGGGCCGCGCCGCCTCACGCCTGCTTGGTCTCCCAGAAGATCGTGGCGATCTCCTCGATCCTGGCGAGCAGCTTCTCCGCGACCTCCGGATCGGCCGAGCCCTTCGCCCCGCCCGCCCCGGCCAGCTTGGTGGCCTCGTTGAACAGGCCGTGCAGCTGCGGGTACTTCTCGAAGTGCGGCGCCTTGAAGTAGTCGGTCCACAGCACCCACAGGTGGTGCTTGACCAGCTCGGCCCGCTGCTCCTTGATGATCAGGGCCCGGGTCCGGAACTCCGGGTCCTCGTTGTCCTGGTACTTCTTGGCGATCGCCAGCAGCGACTCGGCCTCGATCCGGGCCTGGGCCGGGTCGTAGACGCCGCAGGGCAGGTCGCAGTGGGCGCTCACGACGGTCCGCGGGCGCATCAGGTTCCATAGGCGTTTCTGCACGTCAGAACGCTAAAACCTCAAGTCGTGTTGAGGTCAACCGACGGGCCGGAATATGAGACGCAGCCCCTTCGGCCCGCAACGGCCGGTCCGTACGGAGAGGGAGACCGCCTTATCTCAGGTGTGCCCGGAACCTCCCAGGCGTACCGAGCGCAATGGCCGGCCGGAACGGGGAGGACATCGTGATCACCGGATGGGACATGTGGTTCAGGCCAGCACGGCGATGGTGAAGACGCCGGCGGCGACGATGTCGGCGCCCACGTACACCACGGCCCCGAGCGCGAGGACGGTCAGATAGGCGCTGCCGTGCGCAGACCGAGGTGGCGCAGCAGCTCTTCCACCTCGCCGGAGGTCGGGGGCGGACCGGTCAGGGCGGCCAGGAACAGCCCGTCACCGACCAGGCGCACCAGCCGCGCCCGGACCGGGTCACCCAGCTCGGCGGTCAGCATCCGCTGCCAACGCTGCTCGGCGTCGCCCACCTCATCCGGCAGGTCGAACTCGCCGGTGGATGACCGTGGACGGCGCCACCACCGAAACCCGCGGCTTCCCCGGCCGCGTAAGGGCCGGGGATCGGAGCGCCGGAGGCGTTGGTGCGGCGACCTCCGGCCGCCGGATTCTCCACAGATTTTCTACAGATCCATTACAGATCCACGCATAACGATTGGTTTCCTACTTGTACTCGGCACATGGAGGAGACCATGTATCGCCGTTTTCAACGAGTTCTGACAGCAGTGATGCTGACGGCAGTGGCCGGCGTCGGCAGCACCCTGGTGGCATCTCCCGCCTCCGCCCACCCGGTGTCCTGGGGGTGGAGCGACAACCACACGCTCTGCACACAGAGCTGGTGCGTGCGCAACGGCAACGTCGTCCGCATGTGGCAGGCCATCCTGTGGGTCGACGGGTTCGACAATGGACAGGGAACCGGGTTCATCGACGGCGGGTACGGCACGAACACCCACAACCAGACGTTCCAGTATCAGTACACATACATCGGCGACAATCAATCCGATGGTGAGGTCGGGCCGATCACCTGGGGCTTCGCGCAGAGATTCTGCGACGACTGGATCTCGGGGAGCTACACCTACTACGTCTACTGCGGACAGCCGAGCGGTACGCGCACCATGCAGATGAGGGAGAACCGCAGCACGGGCGAGTGGTCGTTCGTGAATCCGAGGACCGGCGCCTGGACCGGATCAAGCCATTAGCCCGCAACGTCGGAGCCGGCGATACAGGGAGGTCGGAATGAGATATTTCTTCAGGCGCGCGATCCTGGCCGCGGCGCTCACCGTGGGGGTCGCCGCGACCACCGCGACGGTGGCGGCTCCGGCGTCCGCGGCGCGACAGCCGGCGGCCTGGGAATGCCCGTCAGGCAATGTCTGTGTCTGGACCGGCCCCTACGGCACCGGATCGCGGTGCCTGTGGAGTGACGCGGACAACGACTGGCAGACCGCCCCCATCAGGTGTTCCTGGTCCGCGAGCCAGCCCGTCAGGTCCATCTTCAACAACGGCACGAGCAGCCGGTACGCCGGCGTGGCGGTGTACCGCGCATCGGGCTATCAGAACTTCTACTGGTGCGTCTCGCAGGGATTCCTGCGAAACGACGAGAACGTGTTCTTGCGTTCGCATCGCTGGGTCGCCGGCGCGACCGGATGTGTCGCGTAGGTTCAGCGCCCGATGACACTCTGGTGAGTGTCGCCGGCGCCCGCTGGGCGATCGAAGAATGCTGCCGTGGGTGGCGGAGCGGGATCCACCACCCACGGGTCTACAGGGCCGCGGCGGCGGCCCGGCCCGCGACGCGGCCGGAGAAGAGGCAGCCGCCGAGGAACGTACCCTCGAGGGATCGGTAACCGTGGACGCCGCCGCCACCGAAACCAGCGGCTTCCCCGGCCGCGTAAAGGCCGGGGATCGGAGCGCCGGAGGCGCCGAGGACCTGGCCCTGGAGGTTGGTCTGCAGGCCGCCGAGGGTCTTGCGGGTCAGCACGTTGAGGCGGACCGCGACCAGCGGGCCGGCCGACGAGTCGAGGATCCGGTGGGCGGAGGCGGTCCGGCCGAGCACGTCACCGGGGTACGACAGGGCGTTACGGATGCCCTGGACCTGGGCGTCCTTGCTGTACGGGTTGTCGATCTCCCGGTCCCGCGCCTCGATCTGCCGTCTCAGCGCGTCCAGCTCGATCAGGTCGGTGCCGGTGAGCCGGTTCATCCCGGCGACGAGTTCCGGCAGCGTGGCGGCCTTCACGAAGTCGGCGCCGTACTGCTGGAACCTCTGGATCGGGCCGGGCGTCTGCCAGACCCGGGACAGCAGCAGCCAGAGGTTCCTGCCGGTCAGGTCCGGGTTCTGCTCGGAGCCGGAGAGGGCGAACTCCTTGTCGACGATCTTCTGGGTGGTGACGAACCAGGAGTAGTCGTACCCGGACGCGGTGATCGACCCGAGCGTGTGCAGGGTGTCGTAGCCGGGGAAGTCGGGCGCCCGGAAACGCTTGCCGGTGGCGTCGAGCCACACCGACGACGGGCCGGGCAGGATCCGGATGCCGTGGCCGGGCCAGATCGGGTCCCAGTTGCGCACGCCCTCGGTGTAGTGCCACATCCGGTCCGGGTTGACGATCCGCGCGCCGGTCCGTGCGGTGATCGCGAGCATCCGCCCGTCCACGTACGCCGGCACGCCGGTGATCAGGGTCTGCGGGGCCCGGCCGAGCCGCGCCGGCCAGTTCTGCCGGACCAGGTCGTGGTTGGCGCCGATCCCGCCGGACGCCACGATCACGACCGGCGCCTTCAGTTCGAAATCGGCGACGACGGTACGCGAGGAGGGCTTCCCGCGCGCGGCGGTGCTCGCTTCCAGGACCTTGCCGCGTACGCCGGTGACCGCCCCGCCGGTCTGCACGATCTCGTCGACCCGGTGCCGGAACTTGAAGACCACCTTCCCGGCGGCGACCCCGGCCCGCACCTTCTTCTCGAACGGCTCGACGATCGCCGGCCCGGTGCCCCACGTGACGTGGAACCGCGGCACCGAGTTGCCGTGCCCGTCGGCGAGCCCGCCGCCCCGCTCCGCCCAGCCCACCATCGGGAACCACTGCAACCCGAGCCCGGCCAGCCAGGACCGCTTCTCCCCCGCCGCGAACCGCACGTACGCCTGCGCCCACCGGTACGCCCAGTAGTCGGCTCCGGCCGGGTCGTCCACGCCCCGGTCGAACCCGGCCGTACCGAGCCAGTCCTGCCAGGCCAGGTCGAGGTTGTCCTTGACACCCATCAACCGCTGCTCGTCGGAGTCGACGAAGAACAGCCCGCCGAACGACCAGTGCGCCTGGCCGCCGATGTTCGCCTCGTTCTCCTGGTCGAGCAGCAGCACCTTGCGGCCGGCGGCGACGAGCTCGGCGGTGGCGACCAGCCCGGCCAGGCCGTGGCCGACCACGATGGCGTCCGCGTCGGTCGCGGGCGCGGCACCGAAGGCCGGTAGCCCGACGGCCGCGCCCGCCACGACGCCGCCGGCCATGCCGACCGCCGCCCGACGGCTGAGCTGGGGAGATCTCGGTTGTTCCATGCTTCCTCCCGACGAAACACGAACGACTCTCGGATCGTCAGGAATTGAAACACGCCGATGCTTTTAATCGCTAGAGCGCGCCGCGGGCGAGCCCTGCGCCGGGGCCGGCGGCACCGGGATGTAGTCCTCCAGCAGCGCCGGAGTCAACCCGGCCCGGTGGATGGCCTTCAGCGCGCCGACGAAGTCCGCCCGGAACGCCTCCCGGAAGTGCATCAGCAGGATGTCGCCCGGCTGGACCGTGCTGCCCTCCTGGTAGCGGACCTTCCCCTTGTGCACGGTCTCGGTCCAGAAGAAGGTGGCGGCCATCCCGCACTCCTTGGCGGCCCGCAGCGTGGTGGCGTCCTTCTCCCCGTACGGCGGGCGGAACAGGGTTGGGCGCTTGCCGAACCACCGAGCCAGCTGGTCGGCGGATTCGCAGATCTGCCGGCGCTGGAACTCGTGCGAGCGTCCGCGCATGCCGGGATGCGACACCGAGTGCGCCTCGATGACCGCGCCCGCCGCCACCATCGGCTGGAAGAAGTCCGGGTCGTCCTTGATCGCGTCGGTGGTCAGGAACAGCGTGACCGGCACCCCGGCGGCCGCGATCAGCTCCTGCGCCTCGGGCTTCTTCAGGTACCCGTCGTCGATGGTCAGGAACGCCACCTTCTGCGTGGTGGGGATGCGCCGCAGGAACTCCACCGAGTCACCGGCCGGCAGGGTGATCGGCTGAGCCGGCGGGGCGGGCGCGAAGTCCGGGATGCCGTACCTGGCCCGCTGGGCGGTCCGGGCGGACTCCGGACTCGGGCCGGCCGGGATCGGCGCCGGGCCGGAGACGCCCGGCGCCGCGGACGCCGAGGCCGGCGGCGCCTTCGGTTCCGACCCGGCGGAACAGGCGGCCAGCAGTGCGGCCGCCCCGGCCGCTGTCAACGCACGAACGATCCTCGCCCTACCCATTCGGGTGATCTTGCTACGGGCGATGTGAAGCACCGGTAAAGGCCTCCTCTCGCCTCGTACGGCAATGATGGGAGTCATGCTTTTCGAGAGTGCGCTCGCGTCGCTGTTCCAGCCGGAGGGACGCCGGAACCCGTACCCCGCCTATGACGTGCTACGGGCCAAGCCGGTCTTCCCCGCCTTCGAGGGCGGCTGGTTCGTCACCACCCACGAATCGGTCAGCCGTCTGCTGCGGGACCCGGGGCTGCGGGTCGCCGACACCACCGACTACGACCGCAACTGGCCGGGCTGGCGGGAGAACCGCGGCGTCGCCTCGGTCGTCACCTCGATGCTGCAGTCCAACGCGCCGGACCACACCCGGATGCGCCGCGCCGCCGCGGCCACCTTCACCGCCCGCCGGGTCGCCGCGATGCGCGAGGTCATCGCCCGCCAGGCCGAGGACCTGATCAAGGCGATGCCGGCCGACGCCGACTTCATGTCCGCGTTCGCCTACCCGCTGCCGATCGGCGTGATCTGCGCGCTGCTCGGCGTGCCGGACACCGACATGCCCTGGTTCCGGCAGCGGGCCGCCGACCTGACCGTGGTCCTGGAGCCGATCAGCACCGAGGAGGAGATGGCCCGCGCCGACAGCGCCGGCCGCGACCTGGAGGACTACTTCACCGGCCTGATCGCCGACCGCCGCCGGGAGCCGCGCGAGGACCTGACCAGCGCGCTGGCCGCCGAGGGATCCGGGCTGACCGGCCCGGAGCTGCTGGCCAACCTGGTGCTGCTGCTGGTCGCCGGCTTCGAGACGACCACCAACCTGCTCGGCACCGGCCTGCACATCCTCCTCGACCATCCCGAGCAGGCTGCCCGCTTGCGGTCGGACCCGGGCCTCGCGGCCCCGTTCGTCGAGGAGATGCTGCGGTACGACTCACCGGTGCAGCTGACCTCCCGGTTCACCACCACCCCGCTCGAGGTCGGCGGCCAGACCATCGCCCCGGGCGCCGGGCTGACCATGCTGCTCGGCTCCGCCAACCGGGACCCGGCCCGCTACCCCGACCCGCACCGCTTCGACCCGGACCGCCCGAACATCCAGCCGGTCTCGTTCGGCGGCGGCGCCCACTACTGCCTCGGCGCGCCGCTGGCCCGGCTGGAGGCGCAGGTCGCGTTCCCGCTGCTGCTGACCATGCTGCCCCGCCTGTCCCTGGCCGCCCCGGCCGAACGCCGCGACCGGCTGGTCCTGCGCGGCTACGCCACCCTGCCCGTGCACACGGGTTAGAGGAACCCGCGGGCCAGGGCCGCGTCGGCGTGCCGGCTCGCGGTCACCGGGAACTCCAGGCGGGTGGCGCCGGACTCGACCGCGAGCACGTGCACGTAGTGGTAGCGCTCGTGCGGGCGGACCGTGATGTCGGTGATCCGGTTCCGGGGCAGGACGGTCCGGGCCAGCGACCAGTCGCCGGCGGTCGTGGTGATCCAGTGGCTGCGGTGCAGGACCTGGATCTCCCGGTCGTCGGTGACCAGGATCGAGGCGTGCAGGGTCACCGGTCGGAGGCGGCTGCGCATCCGGTCGAGCGGGGTGACCGGCGTGAGCAGCTGCCGTTCGCCGACCAGCGTCAGCCGCAGGCCCGGCTCCTCGGCGACCAGCCGCTGATACTCGGTCAGCAGGGCGGTGTCCGCCCGGCCCATGTACGGCATGACCGGCGCGGCCAGGTCGTCCGGTGGCGGCCCCGCCGGCAGGTAGGAGCGCCGCAGCACCCGGATCAGCTCCCGGATCGGGGCTTTCGACGAGCCGTTGTAGGGCACGGTCAGCTCGCCGCCGCCGACCGTCCGGACGGTGAGGCGGCCGTCGAGCATGCGCACACTGTCCTGGATGGCCACCACCTGGTCGAGCGGGATCCGCCGGGTGTCATAGGTGTCGTCGCGCCGGCTGAGCACCGTGAACGTCTCCGCGTCGACGGCGAGCAGATGGTCGTACAGATGCATGCCGGGGTGGGCCTCGCGCCGTTCGATGTCGCGCGGCACCTTCAGCACCAGCCGGTACGCGGCCGGCTCGATCCCCGCCTGCCGGTAGAGCCTCGGCAGGTCGGCGACCGTGCGCACCTCGTCGATCCACGGCCCGAAGTCGTCGAACTCGGGCGTGCTCCTGTACCCCGTCACCCGCTAGATCATGAACCCTGGTGTCAACGGCGCCGTCGTGACCCCCAAGGTCAACCGCGCATCGATGGGTAAGACACTGTACCCATGACTCTGCGACTCCAGCCGGACCCGGAGACCGCCGCGGCGTGGCGGACCTTCTGGCAGCTGGCCGACTCCCGTCTCCTCAACGACCAGGCCGGCGGTCAGATCGCGACCCAGAAGCTGATCAGCCAGTTCGCGTCGCAGCACCCCGCCGCCCTGATGATCGCCGCGGTCGACGCCGTCGCCGACACCCTCGTCGAATGGGCCGACGACCTCGGGAAGAACCCGGCCTGCATGGCCGAGACCGCCTTCAACATGCTGCACTCCCAGCTGACCCCGCCGGAGCGGCTGATCCTGTTCGCCGCCAGCGAGACGCTGCTCGCCCAGGACCCGACCGGCGAGGCCGGCCGTCCGCACCCGGTGTGCCACCCGTGGCCGGCGCAGGCCGGCGTCACGTCGATGGCGTACGCCGGCCAGGGCGAGGTGCTCCGCAAGGCGATCGAGGCGGCGCCGCACACGCACGGTCTGGAGGAGCATCCCGTACCGGTGCTGTGCTTCTCCGTGCCGGACGTCCTCACCCACCTGCTGTGGGGCCTCAGCCGCTCCGACCCGGACCGCATGCGCGACCTGATCGACCAGAAGCAGCGCTGACGGTCTCCTCCTGAAGGGCGCGGCCGGCGGCGACGCCGGTGCGGCCGAGGGAGATCTGTTCAGACGATCACGCCGGGGTACAGCTCGACCAGCGCCTCCGACAGGGCGGCCGGATCACACACCCCCATCGGGGTACGCCGGGCCCGCTGGAGATGATCCGACCAGCGATGATCCGCCCAGATCTCGACGATCCGCTGCGGGCCCGCCGCCACGGGGTTGCCGGTGGCGGGCACGCCCGGCGCGAAATCGACCACCAGCGTGTGCCCGCCGGGCAGGTCGCGGGTGATCCGGGTGTGCGGCGCCGCCGAGTACTCGGCGTTGCCGGTCCACTGCTCCCGCACCAGCTCGAGGATCCGCTCCGGGGCGACCGGCCCCCACCCGGGCAGGCCGGTCGCCGCGCGCTGCGACCCGGTCAGGCTCACGGCCGGCCGGTGCACCTGCGGAAACGGCTGGAGGATCTCGTAGTCGACGAAGATCTGCCGCCAGTCGGCCAGGTCGGCGCCCAGTTCGGCCGGATGCGGGATCCCGATCGGGGTGTCGCCGTCGACGGTCGCGGTGCTGTCGTCCAGGTCGGCGAAACTGCCGTCCTCGGCGATCCGCAGCGCCCGGACCAGGCGGTTCGCCGCGTCGTACTCACCCCACAGCAGCCGCCGCGCCAGCGGCCCGAGCAGCGGGTGCGGCAGCACCACCGCCGGCAGGTCACGGGCCGGGCGGAACCGGTGCCGGGTCATGTCCTTGCGCAGCCGGGCGACGTGCCCCGCGACGGTCGCCCGCAGCTCCTTCTTGAACTGCAGGAACCACTGGTACGCCTCGGGCCGGGTGTCCTTGGCCCCGGGTTTCGGCGGCCGCGCCAGCACCCGCCCGTCCGCGGCCACCACCTGCGGGCTCAGTTTCTCGTCGACGGTCACGGTGAACGCGCGTGTGCCGTAGTCCATCGGGATCCCGGTGTCCAGCCCGTGCGTGACCGCCAGCCGGTCGGCGAGCTGTGTCACCGACAGCCCGCGCCGGGCGGCGGCCTGCGTCAGGTAGACGGTGGCCCGCTCGTTCATCGCCCCGCCCGACATGTTCTCCTCGATCGCCAGCAGATGCCGCAGCGACACGTCCGTTCCCATCGTGGCCAGCACCGCGTGCCCGTCGATCGCGCGCAGGTACCGGCTCTTCGGCGGCCAGCCCCGCACCAGCGGCGCGAGCCGGTCCATGGTGGTGTCGTCGCCGACGTGCGCCTGCGCCAGCAGCACCCACGCCTGCGCCGCCGGCATGTCCGCGGTCAGCCACTCGTCCAGCAGCGCGCGACCGAATGCGGCCAGGCTCGCCCGGTCACACCGCGCGATCAGCTTCTCCACCTCCGGCTCCGGCGCCCGCACCATCGGCTGGGCCGCCGCCGGGGCCTCCACCACCAGCGGCTGCTCGCTGCCGGCCGGCTCCGGATCACCGGGCGCGGGCTCCGGCGGATCCTCCAGCCGGGCCTCCCGCAGCCCGGCGATCAGCGCGGCGACCTCGTCCTCCGGCAGGGCTCCGCCGTCGGTCAGCCGGATCTCCGGCAACCCCTCCGGGCAGGTCCAGGCGGGGTCTCCCCCTTTTCTCGCGGTGTGTGTCGCTTGCGGCGGCACCGCGAACCCCGGGGGTACGGCGAAGAGCGCGCGCACCCCGCTGTCGATCCCGGCGGGACCGCCCCGGGCGTACCCCGCAACGATGTCGATCTCACCGTGACCGGCAGTGGTCAGGAAGTGGAGCGCATCCTCGGCCTGCTGCCGCACCCGGCCGGGCTTGCCGGTCGCGGCCGGGAGCAGCGCCCGCACGGCCGTCTCCGGATGCCGCCGCAGCCACAGCCGCGCCCACAGCCGCGCCGACCCGAGATGCCGCAGCCAGCCGGCGGCCAGGGGCGCGATCCGCGGGGCGCGGAACGGCAGCAGCAGCATGCCGAGCTGATCGGGGCTGCCCTCGGCCTCGGTGACGGCGTGGTCCAGCGCGTCGATCCCGAACCGGGCGATCACGACCCGGCCCAGGTCGACCCGCTGCCGCAGCCCGCGGAGCCGGGTTCGGGCGATCACGTCGCGCGCGACCTCGTCCGGGCCCCGAGCGATCGCCCACAGCATCTGGGCGGGCACCGGGTAGGTGCCGCCGCCGGTCGTGCTCCAGGCCGGCTCGTGCACGCCGGGATCGAGGGCGGCGGCCCGGGCCAGCCAGCGGTCCCGCTCACCGTCCGCCCACACCATCACGGCCGGCTCCGCGGCGGCGCCGTCGTCCACCGGTCCGGCCGCGGTCCCGTCGTCCACCGTCACCGTTGGTCCTCCCCCGCGTCGCCCCGCCGGTCGCGAGGTCGTCCGCGGGACTCTAACGGAGGGCGGCGCTCAGCCTCGCACGGAAGTCGGCCAGGTCCAGCACCGCCGCGTTCCGGTCCTCGACCGGGAAGACCGCGATCCGGGCGTCGTCCTCCTCCAACTGCGGCAGCCACTCGGTCAGGAAGTCGCCGGCCCGGATCTCGATGGCGTGCTCCCCGGCGACCTCGCCCTCGTTCTCCAGGCGGGCGACCGTCGCGTGCGGCCACACCGGCAGCAGGGTGCGGCGCTCGCCGTCCTCGGTGAACAGGACCTCGTCCTCGTCGCCCCACACCCACAGCGAGCCCCTGCTGCCGATGATCTCGAAGGTCCGGGTGAGGCGGGCCGCGTCCTCCAGGCCGCGCAGCCGCTGGGCCTCACCGCGCGAGATGTCATCCGATGCCACGTGTGCTCCTGTCCGATTCACCGGTGTTCCGCGGCGATGGTACTGGTCACGGCGGGCCCGGCGGGGCAGGGCGGCGGATCGCGGTGAGTTCCGCCTCGTCCGGCAGCGGTTCGAGGGTGACCGGGGGACCTCCGCGGTGCGGCGTTCGGATCGGCGTCACCGTGACGGTGACACCGACGGCGGAGAACCGGCCGGGCTCGCGGATCACCGCGACCGGAATGGGACCGGCTTCCCAGCCGTCACGGCTTCCGGCTGACGGCGATCCACCCGGCGACGGCGTTTACGCGGAGTGACGTAGCGACCCTGTGCTGATCTCGCCTCCGGCTCAGCCGTCGCGGTGCCGCAGCCAGGCCGTGAAGGATCGCACCTCGGCGAGCTGGGCGGGGGTCAGATCGGCCGGCCCGATGTCCGGTGTGCCGGGTTCCGCGGTGACCTGGTAGGGGCGGGCGGGTGCTTTCAGCGCCTTGCGGGTCGCGGCGTCGATCTCCTGGACGGCGAGGCGGGCGCCGTCGTCGGGTCCGAGGTGCTCGGCGAGGCGGGTCTGGGCGGCGAGCAGGGCGGGCAGCGCGGATTCGTAGACGGCCCGGCCGTGGTCGGTGAGCTCGACGAGGTTGCTGCGGCGATCGGCGGCGTTGGGGGTCCGGGTGATCTCGCCTCGTACCTGGCAGCGACGCAGGATCGCGGACAGTGTGGTGGGTGGCAGGCCGGTCCACTGGCCGAGCTGGGTGGCGGTGACCGGGCCGAGGTCGCTGATGAAGCCGTAGAGCGCGAACTCGTCGACGGACAGCGGATTGTCGGCGAGTTCCTCGCTGATGAGCGCGGTGGCGACCGACGCGAGCAGCCAGATGTCGGCGAGCAGGTTCTTGGGGCCGGGCACGTGATCAGCATACCAATCACTCGTTGCGATCTCGCAGTAATTAGTGCGATAGTGCAGTGACTCGAACGGAGGAACTCTCGTGACCACCATCGCCCCAGTGCGACAGTCCTTTTCGGTCTATCGGCTCGCCGGTGTCGCCGGCCTGCTCAGCGCTCTCGTCCTCGTCGTCAACGCGGCCAAACGTGCCCAGCTCATCCCGTCGACGGCGTTCACCCAGCTGGTGGCCCCGCTCGCCGAGGTGTTCGCCCTGGCCTTCGTCACGGCCCTGTATCTGTACTGCGAGCCGCGACTGGGCCGTTTCGGCCGGGCCGCGTTCGTCGCCAACTACCTCGCCCTGGGCGCGCTCGTCGGCGTCGAGTTCGTGATCAACCTGGTGTTCGCCCGGCTGGAGCCGGCCCAGATCGCCGAGTTGCGAGCCGGGCCGCTGAGCGTGGCGCTCACCGGCACGTCGGTGCTGTTCCTGATCGGTACGGTGGCCTTCGCGGCCGCTCTGGCCCGGACCGGCCTGCCGCCCCGCGCGGCCCTGGCGCTCTACGCCGTGGGTTCGATCCCGGTGGCGTTGCGCGCGTTCGTGCCGGAGCTGGTCCTCGACGTGTCGCTGGTCGTCCTGGCCGGCGGGGTGGCCTGGCTGTCGGCATGGCTGATCGGCGCCGCGCGCGGTCGATGACGACACGGTGGGCCCGTTGGCGGCTTGGTCGACCGGTGCCGCGTGTCCGGTGACGACGCGGTGGGCTCGCTGGCGGCTTGGCCGACCGGTGCCGCGTGTCCGGTGACGACGCGGTGGGCTCGGTCCGGACGGGGCCGGGCCCACCGTGTGTGTCACCAGCGGACCGGAACCGCCTCGAGGCCGCCGACCAGCAGGCCCTCGCGGCGGCGCAGGTCCTCGACCCCGACGGCCAGGTCGAGGGTGGGCAGGCGTTCGAGGAGCACGGACAGGACGGCGCGCAGCTCGACGCGGGCGAGGGACTGGCCCAGGCAGGAGTGCGGGCCGGCGCCGAAGGTCAGGTGCGGGTTGGGTGAGCGGGCCAGGTCCATCCGGTCGGCGTCGGTGAAGATCCGCTCGTCACGGTTCGCCGACGGCATCGAGGACAGGACGGTGGTGCCGGCCTCGACGACCGTGCCGGCGATCTCGACGGTCTCGGTGACGAGCCGGTGCGTGCCGAATCCGAGGTTGGTGTCGTATCGCAGCACCTCCTCGACGGCGGTCGGGACCAGGGCCGGGTCGGCCAGCAGCCGGTCCCAGCGTTCACGCCGGGCCAGCAGCATGGCGGCCATCTTGCCGATCATGTTGGCGGTGGTCTCGTGGCCGGCGACCAGCAGCGCCTGGCCGGTGAAGACCGCCTCCTCCTCGGTGAGCCGGCCATCCTCGGAGCCGGCGACGGTGATCAGCTCGGACAGCAGGTCGTCGCCCGGGTTCTCGCGTTTGCCGAGCACGTGGGCGTGCATGTAGGTCCACATCTCGATGCCAGACTGCCGGACCTCGTCGGCGGTGAAGGCGCTGAGGTTGAGGAACCGGTCGGACCAGTGGGCGAACCTCTCCCGATCGGCGGCGGGCACGCCGAGCAGGTCGCAGATGACGTAGACGGGCAGTGGGAAGCCGAGCGCGGTCCGCAGATCGGCCGGTGGCGGTTTGCGGGTCATCTCGTCGATCAGCTCGTGCGCGATCCGCCGGATGCCCGGCTCCAGGGCGGTCATCCGCTTGGCGGTGAACGAGCGGCTCAGCAGCCGCCGCCAGCGCATGTGCTCCTGCTCGTCGTTCATGAACGCGATCCGGGCGGCCATGGCCTCGCCGCCGGCCGGGGTGTTCCGCACGAACCGGCGGTCGGTGATCATCAGGCGGACGTCGTCGTAGCGGGTGAGCAGGAGCGCCTCGCTGCCGTCGGGCTTGCGGACGTGCGCCACCGGGCATTTCTCACGGAGCTCCTGCCATTCGGCCGGCGGGTCGACCGCGGTCGGGGGCGTGAACGGATAGTCGAGCATGCCGCCTCCCAGGAGATAAACGGTTGATTACTTGGTACCGTACGGGCGGGACGAGTAGGTGGCAATCACCCCAAAATGATCATCGGAGGGTCCCGTGAAGGTCTCCGTCGACCAGGAGATGTGCATCGGTGCAGGTCAATGCGTGATGACCGCGCCCCGAGTGTTCGACCAGCGCGACGACGACGGCGTGGTGATCCTGCTCGAGGAGACCCCGGGCGACGAGGACCAGGAGGCGGTCCGCAACGCGGCGGCGGTCTGCCCCGCCGCCGCCATCGCCGTCAGCTGAGCCGGCCGGCGCGGTGGATGGTCGCGCCGGTGCGGGCGCGACCATCCCGTCCCGCCTAGCTGATGTCGCGGCGCCGCAGCGCCCACAGCGCGGCGCCCACCACCAGCACCGTCACGATGGCGAAGCCGGTGCCCGCCACCTGCCACGTCATCGTGAAGATCTCCGGCTTGCAGCCGCCGTTCGCCGAGAAGTCACAGGAGCTCATGTTCTCCAGCGGAACCTCCTTGACCATCCAGGCGTAGGCCCAGAGCGGCCCGAGGTACGCCTCCGGGTAGGCGGCGCCACCCAGCTGGGCCATGATGAAGACCCCGATCTGCACGGCCCCGACCCCGATCAGCGCGCCCAGCGCCATGCCGGTGTGCCGGCCGAGCGACGCCAGCGCGAACCCGATCGCACCGGCCGCCAGGATCAGTCCCAGCCCGCGCAGCCCGGTCAGGCCGAACGACTGCCACACACCCGCCGTCATCTTCTCGGTGGAGCCGCGCAGAAGGGCGATCGCCTGGAAGGCCCCGGCCCACGCGGCGCCGAGCAGCAGCGTCAGCCCGGTGAACCAGCCGAGGAAGACGGTCAGTTTGGTGCCCAGCACCTGCAACCGCCGCGGTCGCCACAGCAGCAGGTTCATCATCCCGCCGCTGTGCCACTCCGAACCCACGAAGGACGCTCCGACCAGGAACGCCGCCGCGGCCAGCACCACCGCGAACACCATGATCATGTCCGGGAAGTTCTGGCGCATGTCGAACGTCGGCGGCATGTACCAGGTGTAGTCGAACTCCTCCGGCGTCGGCGTCCACATCTGCGTGCAGTCCGCCGGGTAGTTCGCCGCGTCCGGGGTGCCCGGCGCCGCGAGGCACCGCTTCTTCTCCCGTTCCGCCTCCTGCACCGCCGACTGGAAGCTCGCCGCCGCCTGGGCTTTCGCCTCCGCGATCCGCTCCGGAGTGGCCTTCTGGTTGCTGAGGAACGTGCCGGCCGCGACCAGCGCCAGCACCAGCATCACACCGATCAGGATCAGCGAGGTGAAACGGCGTTTGAACAGCCGCCGGGATTCCGCTTTCGCCAGACTCACTGTCCCCACCCGTTCCGGCCCGCGCCCAGCGCCGACTCGTCGACCTGCCGGTTCTGCCCTTCGACCGGCGCGGTGCCGGTCAGTTCCAGGAACACGTCCTCGAGGTCGGCGGCGATCGGGGTCAGCTCACTGACGTACACCCCGCGCTGCGCCAGCAGTCTGGTGATCAGCGCCGGGTTCGACGCGTTCCCGACCACCATGTAGTCGGCTTCCAGGGTCACCTGCGCGCCCGCCTCGCGCAGCACCTGCGCCGCGCCGAACAGATCGCCGCCCTGCTCCAGCCGCACCCGGACCGCGCCGGACGTGTGCGAGGCCAGCACCTCGGCGACCGAACCGGAGGTCACCCGGCGGCCCGCCGAGATGATCGTCACCGAGTCGCAGATCAGCTGGATCTCGCCGAGGATGTGACTGGACAGCAGCACCGTCATCCCGGACGCCGACAGGTCCCGCATCAGCGTGCGCATCTCCCGGATGCCGCCCGGGTCCAGACCGTTCGCCGGCTCGTCCAGAATCAGCAGCTTCGGCTCCTTGAGCAGCGCCGACGCCACCGCCAGACGCTGCTTCATGCCGAGCGAATAGGTCTTCACCCGCTCGCCGGCCCGGTCCCGCAGCCCCACCAGGTCCAGCACGGCCGGAACCCGGGAACGGTTCACGTTCCCCGCGTCGGCGAGCAGGCTCAACGTGTCCTTCGCGGTGAAGTTGCCGAAGAACTGCGGGCTCTCCACGATCGCGCCGACCTGTCCGGCCACCTGCGGCAGACGCCGCGGCACCTCCTGGCCGAGGATCGCCATCCGGCCGTCGTTGGGGCGGATCAGCCCGAGCAGCGTACGCAGGGTGGTGGTCTTGCCGGAGCCGTTGGGCCCGAGGAATCCGTGCACCTGCCCGGCTTCCACGACCATGTCGAAGCCGTCCAGCGCATTGCGGACACCTTTACGGCTGCGATAGGTCTTTCGCAGGCCTGATATCTCGAGTACGGCGGTCATGCGCCGCACCATAGATCAACCGTGCCACCTCCCGTGCCATCCCGCACATCTCCGCGCTCAGTGAGTCTCCACGCCACCCCCGCCTATCTCTCCGGAAAACCGTCGCCGTACTGCGCCGACAAGGGCCGCAAGGTGGGCGGCACCGGGATGGGCACCGGCGCGATGATCGTCGCGACCTGCCAGACCCACGGCGACGAGTCGCCCCGGAGAGCCGCGGCGGTCTCGGCCTGCCACCCTGCCCTGATCCCCACGGCCGGCCCGCGCCGCGACACTCCATCGATCACGTTCTCGATGTGCCGGGCGTTTTCCACTAACGGGTTATCACCGATCGTCGATATCGTGGCGGGCGTGAAGATTCGCATACTGGCAGTCCTCGCCTCCTTGTTGGTGGTGCTATCGCCCGCCACTCCCGCACGCGCCGTGGACGACCCTCTGCTCGACCAGCTGAAGGCGATCCCCGGCCTGACCGTGGTCTCCGAGACCGCGGGCGCCACCTACCGGTTCTTCGTGCTGACCTACCGGCAGCCCGCCGACCACCGCCGCCCCGGCGACGGCACCTTCGAGCAGCGGCTCACCCTGCTGCACCGCGACACGGCCGCCCCGACGGTGCTGTTCACCAGCGGGTACGGCCTGGCCGCCAGCCCGCGGCCGACCCAGACCGAGCCGACGGCGCTGCTCAACGCCAACCAGCTGTCGGTCGAGCACCGCTTCTTCACCCCGTCGCGGCCGGCTCCGGCCGACTGGTCGGATCTGAACATCTGGCAGGAGGCGACCGACGAACACCGGATCGTCAGCGCCTTCAAGAAGGTCTACTCCGCGAAGTGGATCCAGACCGGCGGCAGCAAGGGCGGCATGACGTCCGTCTACCACCGGCGGTTCTACCCGCGGGACGTGGACGGCGTGGTGGCGTACGTGGCGCCGAACGACGTCATCAACCCGGAGGACCGGGCGTACGACAGGTTCTTCGACACCGTGGCCACCCCGGAGTGCCGGGCCGCCCTGGACAACGTGCAGATCCAGGCGCTGAAGCGGCGGGCCACGCTGGTGCCGCGGCTGGAGGCGGACGCCGCCGAGCAGGGCTGGACGTTCAGCCGGACCGTCGGCACGGCCGACCGCTCGTTCGAGTTGACGGTGCTGGACTCGGTGTGGGCGTTCTGGCAGTACAGCACGGTCGCCGACTGCGCGTCGGTGCCTCCGGCGACGGCAACCGACGAGGAGCTGTACTCCTGGATCGACACGGTGGCCGGGTGGAGCTTCTACACCGACCAGGCCCTGGAGTACTACTGGCCGTACTACTACCAGGCCGCCTCCCAGCTCGGCTGGCCCAGCCTGCGTTTCGAGCACCTCCGCGGCCTGCGCAACCACCCCGGCATCTACACCGCCAACTCGCAGCTGCCCAAGGAGCTGCGCCGCCTCCACAACCCGATCCCGATGATCGACATCGACCTGTGGGTCCGTACCGCCTCCGAGCGGATGCTGTTCATCTACGGCCAGAACGACCCGTGGGGCGCCGAGCGCTTCACGCCCAGCAAGCGTGACTCGGCCCTGTACGTCGCCCCGGGCGCCAACCACGGCGCCAACATCGCCCGGCTGAACCCGGACGACGCGGCGGCGGCCACCGCCACCCTGCGCCGCTGGGCCGGCGTGCCCACCACTGCGGTCACCCCGTTCCGCGCCGACGCCATCCCGCTGGACGACGGCCTGATCGACCGCCACGAGATCCGCTGACCGAACCGCTCCGCACGCGCCCGCCGAATCCACCGGCGGGCGCGTCCCAGCGTCCCAGCCGATCCCGAGGTGCGGCACGGACAGGATGCCTTGCAGCCAGGACCGGCCCGGGATCGGCCCCGGCCCCCTCTGCGGCCACGACGGCAGCACCACACTCACGTACAAACAGGTGACCCGCAACGACGTGCTTCTTCGCCGTCATGCGAACGCTGGCACAACGCTTCGGAGACGACGGCGTACGACTCGTTGCCTGGTTCGGCTGACGACACTCCACCCCTACGCCACTGCCTGGTCGGCGGCCAGTTCGTGCACCGCGATGACCTTCTCCTGCACGGACTTCGGGACCCGCACGGTGGGCACGTCGCTCGCTGATCCTGCCAGGCCGCGGCAACGCGTGCCCGACTCCGCCGGACCGTACGCCGATGCCGGGCCCTGCACCCCGGCGAGCGGAACACCATCGGCATCCGGGCGGCCACCGGCAACCGGTCACCGCAGACCGGTCACCGCCGCGGCGGCTCCTCCGCCGGGCTTCGAGCCGGGCCGGTCGGCTGCGGGACCAACGACAGCCGGCCCCGGGCGCCATGCTCCGCACCCGAGCGGAGAACCGGCTCCGGCCTCGGAGGAGCGAGACAGGCGATCATTCGGTACGGGCCACCCACGGTCCCGTGACTCGCGGCGGCCACGGCAGGCGTTCCCTCACCGCCACCCGCCGGGTGCCGCTCATGCATGCCCGGACCCGCCCCGCGGTCGCCGTGTCCGGCGAGCAACGCGGGGCCACCCGGCGTGGTGATCCTCCGAACCGGTACTACAGCGCCACGAACTGCAGGCCGCGCGCCTTGAGAACGGGAAGGACGGCGCTCAGGGCCGCGTACGTCTGTGAACGATCGCCGCCGCCGTCGTGACAGAGCAGGATCTGGCCCGGGCGGGCGGACAGCATCCGCTGCTTGATCGCGGGTACGCCCGGACGCTCCCAGTCCCGCGGATCATTGCTCCAGTCCAGAGGCAGCAGCCCGGCCTTCGCGATGTCCTTCAGGAGCCGCGGAGACCAGTCACCACCAGGCGACCGGAACAGCGTCGGCGTCTGCCCCGTCGTCTTGTGAATCTTCGACTGGGCCTTGCGGATCTCGTTCTGAGTGACGTTAGACGGCTTGCCCCCGAGATGCAGCGGATGACTCCAGGTGTGATTCGCCAGCTGGTGCCCGTCCCCGGTGACCAGCTTGGCGACGTCCTCGTGCCCGAGCACCTGGTTGCCGATCATGCAGAACAGCGCCGGGATCTGCAGCCTGTCCAGCAACTTCAGAATCTTCGGCGTCCACACCGGATGCGGGCCGTCGTCGATGGTCAGAGCGATGGCGTCGGAGGGGAACGCCGGCTTGCCGCTCGCCTTCACGTACTCCCCGAGGGTCTTGATCGGCTGGTGAACCGCCACCGGCACGGGGACGGGCGCACTCTCCGGCTCCCGGGACCGAGTCGTCGCGGGCGACGGCGGCGGCGTCGACCCGGCGGCGACGGGCGGCGGGACCTCGTCCGGCGACGACCCCAGGGCGACAGCCGCAGCCGCCAGCGCCACCCCGGTCACCCCGGCGGCGCCGAGCAGAAGCCGGCGCCGGCTCACAGCCCCACCACCGGTCGCGGTGTAGACGGACCCGCCCGGGGGAGGCACCACAGGAGGTGCGGCAGTAGGAGGTGCAGCAGCGGGACGTGCCGCAACCGGAGGCGCGGCCGGCGCCAGGGCGGCGGTAGGCACGACAGCAGGCGGCGGAGTGACGGTGCCGCGGGGCGCGGGCTCGGCCGGCACAGAGGTCCCCCCTGCTCCGGCGCGCCCACCGTAGAGGCCGCCGGCGGGAATCGCGACCGTCGCCTCGTCGGCGAGGGCGGCAGGGATCGCCATCGTGCGCTCGCCGGACACGTCACCCGCAGGGATCGCCACCGTGCGCTCGCCGGACACGTCACCCGCAGGGATCGCCACCGTGCGCTCGTCGGACAGGCTCCCGGCAGGGAACGCCACGGTGCGCTCGTCAGAGGTCCCACCGATGGGAATCGCGATCGTGGCTTCGTCGGCAGGCGTCGCCTCGGTGTCGTCAGCCGACCGGCCGACGACCGGGTCCGCCGCCGCGGCTCCGTCGACCGGGACGCCGGCAGCCAGCACCGTTGTGGCCTCATCGGAGGAGGTGTCACCGTGCAGCGCCTCGGTGACCTCGTCAGAAGAGCCGCCGACGGCAAGCGCCTCGGTGACCTCGCCGGAGAAGCCGTCACCAGCCGGCACCCCGGTCACCTCATCAGCAGAACCGTCACCAGCCGACACTGCGACGACCTCATCAGGGGGGACGTCATCGGCCCACGCCGGAGCGGACTCCACCGGCGAGCCGGGAGACGGGATCACCGTGGTCGCCTCGTCCGACACGGGACGGGGAGTGGGGATCACCGTGGTGGCTTCGCCCGAAGAGGCGCCGGCATCAAACGCCGCGGTGACCTCCTCCGAAGAGGCAGCGTCCGGCAGCACCGAAGCCGCCTCCACCGAAGAACGAGGAGACGGGATCAGCGTGGTCACCTCGTCCGACGCCGCGCCGGTGGGCAACGGCGCGGTGGCCCCATCCGAGGCGGACGGAATCGCCACCGCCGTTTCGTCCGAGGAGGAGCGAGCGGACGGGATCGCCGCCGTCGCCTCTTCGTGGCCGGCGTGGGCGGTGATCGTCGCGGTGGTCTCGTCGGGGGTCGGCTGCCGGTCGGACGGAACGCCGCCGGGCGACGGCGTTGCGGATTTGTCGGACATGAATACCTCTGCACCGGCCGGAGGGACCCGCGGGTGCCTGTCGCTGGAATTGATCTTGCCAGCGAGCGAGGCTAACACTGTCCGTCAATACTACCGAAAGACCGACTTGCATCGATTGCCGTCACCCGCATAGGTGATCATTGCCGAGTGACGAAGCTGAGCACTCCCCCGCTTTTCGCCGCACTGGAGCCGGCCCGCCGTGTGCTGATCGCCGGCGCGGGCGGCGGTTTCGACGTCTACGCCGGTCTGCCGCTGGCCCTGGCATTGTGGGACCAGGGCGTACAGGTGCATCTGGCGAACCTCTCCTTCTCCGAGCTGGAGCTGGTCGACCACGAGTGCTGGGTGACCGAGCAGGTGGTCGAGGTGACCCCGGCCTCGAAGAGCCCGGACTGGTACTTCCCGGAGCACGCGCTGGCCCGCTGGCTGGCCGCCCACGACCTGCCCTCGACGGTCTACGCCTTCCCGCCCCTGGGCGTCCAGACCCTCCGCGACGGCTACCGCTACCTGATCGACCGTCACGACATCGAGGCGATCGTGCTGGTCGACGGCGGCACCGACATCCTGATGCGCGGCGACGAGAACAGCCTCGGCACCCCGGTCGAGGACATGACCAGCGTGGGCGCGGTCGCCGGGATCGACCTGCCGATCAAGCTGGTGACGAGTCTCGGGTTCGGCATCGACGCGTACCACGGCGTCAACCACGTGCAGGTGCTGGAGAACCTGGCGGCCCTGGACCGGGAGGGCGGCTACCTGGGCGCCCTGTCGATTCCGGGCGGCAGCCGCGAGGCCGAGCTCTACCGGGACGCGGTCGCGCACGCGGCCGCCGCCACCCCGGAACGGCCGAGCATCGTCAACGGCCAGATCGCCGCGGCGACGAGCGGCCAGTTCGGCGACGTCCAGTTCACCCGGCGTACGGCCGGCAGCCCGCTGTTCGTCAATCCGCTGATGGCCGTCTACTTCACCGTCGACCTGGACAAACTCGCCGCCCGCTGCCTCTACCTGGACCGGATCGAGAACACCGTCGGCCGCCGCCAGGTGATCACCCGGATCGCGGCGTTCCGCGAGGAGGTCTCCCCCCGCATCCCCCGAATGTTCCCGCACTAGCGCGGCGGAGCCGGTTGCGGTCCTTGTGCGGCCGGGGTGACCGGGACGGGCATGCATGAGCCGCACCGGGAGACGGCCGTGAGGGGACGCCCGCCGTGGCCGCCGCGGGTCACGGGACCGGCGTGGCCCGTACCGTGAAATGGTTTGCGAAGTGCCGCGGTTTCAGGCGGAACAGGTTGCGGCGGCGGGCCAGCGACCGGTCGCGAAGGCGTGCGGGGTGGTGCCCATCAGTTGCCGGAAATCGGCGTTCATGTGCGACTGGTCGTAGTAGCCGGCCTCCGCGGCGAGCGCGGGAAGCTTGCGGTCCATCCCGGCGAGGGCGATGCGGAGGCGATCGATGCGTACGTACGTCGCCGGCGCCAGCCCGACCCGGTCGGCGAACAGGTTCCGCAGATGCCGTTCGCTCACGTTGAGGCGGCGTGCCACCGCGCCGACCCGTTCGCCCGGCAGCAGCGCGGTGGCCTCGGCGACCAGCCGGGACCGCCAGTCCCGCGGCCCGGCCGGGGGCAGCGCCCTGGCCAGCGTGCGCAGCCGGTCCGCGTCGGGGCCGGTCCGGACGATCCGCCGGACCAGGTCCCGTAACGGCTCGCTGTCCAGGTCGGCGGCGGGAACGGCCCGGTCGGTGAGCTCCCGCGCGGGCACCCCGAGCAGCTCGGCGGCGCGGCCGGGACGGAACCGCAGCTGCGCGCAGTTCCGCCCGGGCTGGACGGTGCGGTAGCCGGCCCGGGTCCGGGGCCCCAGGATCACGATGTCGTCCGGCTCGGCGGACCCGAGACGCCAGGTCAGGACCGTCGCGTGATCGGGTTCCTCGACGACGGCCGGCAGCCGGTGGAGATCGAGCGGGGCACCGATGGTGACAGCCGAGAACCACGGTCCGAGAGCATCCATCTGCCCATTATCGATCCGTGCCGAAATCTCCAAGGCCGGCGGCCCGCCGTCCTGGAACCGTGATCGTCATGATTCTGGTAACCGGCGCGACCGGCACTGTCGGCCGCCATCTGACGCGACTGCTCCACGACGGCGGGCATCCGGTCCGGGCGATGACCCGGGGAGGATCCGGCCCGCTTCCGGCCGGGGTGGAGGTGGCGTACGCCGACTTCACCGATCCCGTTTCGCTGCGCCGAGCGGTGGCCGGGGTGCGGGCGGTGTTCCTGTTGACGGCTCCGCCCGTACCCGGGCCGGGTTTCGATCGTGATCTGCTGGACGCCGCACGGGAGGCGGGCGTCGCGACGGTGGTGAAATTGTCGGCGATCGGCACGGGTGAGGAGTTCGCCGGCGCCACGGTCGGGGCGTGGCATCTGGCGGCCGAGGAGGCGGTGCGGGACAGCGGCCTGAGCTGGACGATTCTGCGACCGTCGAGTTTCGCGTCGAACACCCTGCACTGGGCGGGCGCGATCCGGGCCGGACAGCCGGTGCCGAACCTGACCGGCGACGGCAGGCAGGGTGTCATCGACCCGGCCGACATCGCGGCGGTGGCCGCGGCCGCGCTCACCGGACCGGGCCACGACGGCCGGACGTACACGCTGACCGGGCCGGAGCTGCTGAGCGTTCCCGAGCAGGCCGGCATCCTCGCGGAGGTGATCGGGCGGCCCGTCGCCACCACCGCGGTCGACAGCGTTCCCGGGCTGCCGCCGGAAGCCGTCCTCGGGTCCGCCTGGGCCCGCGCCGGGCACAACGCCGTCCTCACCGATCATGTCCGTGACGTGCTGGGACGTTCCCCCACGAGGTTCCGGGAGTGGGCTGAGGCGTGTTTCCGAGATCGGGTGGCTTGAGGGAACACACCCGGGTTTGACCTTCGCCCCGGGCGAAGGTTGAGACTGGAACGCGTGGACGACCTTCTGCCGATCAGCGCGTTCTCCCGGGCGACGCTGATCTCCGCCAACACGCTGCGCGCCTATCACGAGTCCGGCCTGCTGGAGCCGGCCGTGGTGGATCCACGCACCGGCTATCGGGGATATCGGGTGGCCCAGTTCGGCGACGCCGCGGTGATCCGGAGCCTGCGGGAGCTGGATGTGCCGCTCGCCGCGATCCGGGAGGTCCTGGCCGCCCGTGATCCGGCGGTGACCCGGCGGGTGCTGGCCGAGCACCGGGAGCGGACACTGGCCCGGCAGGCGCACATCGAGCACGTCCTGCACCTGACCGAGGGCCTGCTCGACGACCCCGCCGCGGTGACCCCGGCGACCGTGACCGAGCGGACGCTGCCGTCGTTCACCGCTTACACGATCACCCGGGAGGTCACCGAAGAGGAGTTCCCAGGTTTCCTCGGCGAGGCGTTCGTGCTGCTCGGCCGTCATCGGGCGGCCGGGCCGCCGGGCGCGTTGTTCCCGGTGGAGTATCAGGACGGCCCCAGCCCCGTGACCGCGTTCGTCCCGGCCGCCGGCGGCCCGGAGACGCTGCCGGGCGGCCGGTTCGCCATCGCCGAGTTCACCGGGCCTTACGCGGACATGTCGGCCGGCTATCGGTCGCTCGGCGTCTGGCTGGCCGGCAGCGGTCACGCGATCGCCGGCCGGGTCCGTGAGAATTACCTGCTCGGCCCCGGCGAGACCGCCTCCGACCAGGACTACCGCACCGAGATCTGCTGGCCCATCACCGTTCAGGAGTGAACATGCTCGCCATCGCCAACATCACGTTCGACTGCGCCGACGCCACAGCGCTCGCCGGGTTCTGGTCGCAGGTGCTGCGCAAGCCGGTCGACGACGGTGCCAACCCGTATTTCGCCACCATCG
This sequence comes from Actinoplanes utahensis, assembly GCF_016862455.1. Classification (GTDB taxonomy): domain Bacteria; phylum Actinomycetota; class Actinomycetes; order Mycobacteriales; family Micromonosporaceae; genus Actinoplanes; species Actinoplanes utahensis. The sequence continues at coordinate 13,390 of NZ_BOMZ01000081.1, read as the reverse complement.
GGTCCGCCGACGCCGGCCCCACGCTGATGTTCCTCAAGGTGGACGAGGGTAAGACGGCCAAGAACCGGTGCCACCTCGACCTGACCGCCGATGATCGGGCCGCCGAGGTGAAACGCCTGGTCGACCTCGGTGCGGAATACCTGTCCGAGCACGCCGAGTACGGCCACGAGTGGATCGTCCTGCGGGATCCGTCCGGTAACGAGTTCTGCGTCGCCTGATCACCAGGCTGCCGCTCGGTCTCGCCCGGCCGCTCGGTCTCGCCCGGCCGCTCGGTCTCGCCCGGCCGCCCGGGCGGCACGCGGGGCGCCGTCGTCAGCCGATCACCTCGGCCCGCTTCTCCGCCTTGGCGATCAGGTCCTCGACCAGGGCCTGATCGCCGCCGGAGTTCTCCCAGCCGTTGTCGGTGACCACGACGATCGCCTCACCGACGCGGGACACCGCAGCGAACGTGCTGACCGTCGCCGGCGCCTCGTCGGCGTAGCTGTACTTCTGGCTGATCCGCACCACCATGAAGCCATCGTCGGACTTGACGATCTCCCACTTGTGCTGGCCCTTGCCGAGCCCGCCCGGGCACTTGGCGATCGCCGCCTTGATGTCGGTGAACTGCTCGGCCGCCCCGCCCGCACGGTGCCTGCCGACGAATTCGACCACGACACCGGCGGGCACGCTGCCCGCCTGCTCGCCCGGGATGAGGTAACGCATGGCGACCGCGTCGGTTCGGCTGGCGTCGCTGGGGTAACGGGCGTCCCCGCACGGGCGCAGCGGCCGCACATGCGCGAACTCCCCTTCCGCCAGCTTGCCCGCCTCCGCCCCGCCGGTGTCGGCCGGCTGCAGCAGCGCCTCGGCCGGGATGCCGTTGTCCTCCGGCGACGGGGCGGCCGACGCGGCGGCGGACTGCCCCGGCACGGCCTGGCTCTGCACGGGCGGCGAGGCGCCGGTGGCGGCCGGAGTGGAGTCGCACCCGGCCAGCGGGAGTGCCAGGAGCGTGGCGGAGGCGGCGAAGCGGATCACGTTCTTCTGCATGAGGTGCACACTGCCCGGCCGCTCCACTGCCGACACCCGCCCGGGCCGCAAGGTGGCACGGATGGGTGGTCAGCCGGCGCTGTGATGCGGCCGCTGCCGCGCCTGTTCGCCCTCGAGGTGCCGGAGATAGCCGGCGGTCGCCCAGATCCAGGCCGACGTCGAAGAGACCCGGTGGTGGCATCGGCACAGATTAGTGGATCACTGTCAGGATGGGCTGATGATTCCCACGCCGGAGAACTCCCTCGCCGATGTCCGCCGCCGGATCGACGCCATCGACGCGCAGGTGGTCGCCCTGCTGGCCGTCCGGGAGGAACAGGTGCGCCGGGCCGCCGGCTTCAAGGCCGACGAGCAGGGGGTCCGCGCACCGGCCCGGGTCGAGCAGGTGATCAGCAAGGTTCGCGGGCTCGCCTCCGAGGCCGGCGCCTCCCCCGACGTGGTGGAGAGCGTCTACCGCGCCATGATCACCGCTTTCATCGATCTGGAACTGTCGGAACACCGCCGAACCGACGGGTGACGAACATCGACGCTCATGTCGTACCGTGCATCGGATGAGCGTCCGCCGGGTGGTCAGCGACGACGAGGTGGCCCGGGCCGGCTGCCGTTTCTTCCTGCGGCACGGCACCGTCGACATGGAACGGCTCGCCGCCGAGATGTGTGTCAGCCGCGCCACGATGTACCGGGTGACCGGCGGCCGGGACCGTCTCCTCGGCGAGGTGCTGTGGCGTCTCGCCGAGCAGACGCTCGCCGACGCCCGGCGGCAGCGGACCCGCGCCGGGGTGGACGGCGCGATCGAGGTCACCCACCGGTTCACGGCGGCGCTGCTGTCGGCCGAGCCGTTCCGCCGGTTCCTCGCCGGTGAGCCGGAGGCGGCCGCGCGGATCCTGCTGACCAGCGCCGGCGGCCTGACCGAGCGGGTGGTCGCCGCCCAGCACGAGATCTTCCAGGAGGTCGGGCTGACCGACGCCGGTCCGGACCTCGCCTACCTGTACGTGCGGATCATCGAATCGGCCCTGTACGGCGAGTTGGTCGCCGGTCATCCGGCCGATCTGGACATGGCGCAGCGGGCCGCGCGGGCGCTTCTGACGGCGTGCTGAGACAGGTGTCGCACGTTTACACGTAACCGTGGCGTAACTCATCGATCAATGCTTATGGTGCGGCCCCAAGATTCGCGACAGGGAGTCCGATGGCAACACCCGCCCGCCGTTCCCGGCACTGGCAGTGGCTGCTCGTCCTGCCGACCACCGCACCGCTTCTCACGCCTTTCACCAACCGGATCGAGCCCACCCTGCTGGGCGTTCCGTTCTTCTTCTGGTACCAGTTCGCCTGCGCGCTGTTCGCCATCGTCGTGATCACGGCGGTGCACCTCCTCACCCGCGAGGAGCCCCATGAGTGACCGCGCCGTCGAGGTCGGCGTCTTCGCCGTCCTGATGACCGGCATGGTGCTGCTCGGTTTCGGAGCCGCCCGCTGGCGTGCCCCGCAGGACCCGCACTCGCTGGAGGAGTGGGGTGTCGGCGGCCGGGCCTTCGGCAACTGGACCACCTGGTTCCTGATCGGCGGGAGCATGTACAGCGCGTACACGTTCATCGCCGTACCGGCTCTCACCTACGGCGTCGGTGTGATCGGCTTCTTCGCCGTCCCGTTCGCGATCATCACGACGCCGCTGACGTTCGTCCTCACCACGAGGGCCTGGTCGGTCGCGCGGCGGCACGGATACCTCACCCACAGCGAGTTCACGAGCGCCAGGTTCGGCTCACCCGGCCTCGGCGCGGCGGTCGCGATCACCGGCATCCTCGCCACCATGCCGTACGTCGCCGTGCAGCTCCTCTCTCTCCAAGCGGTCCTGCGCACGGTCGGTTTCGGCGGCGAATGGCCGCTGCTCGCCGCGGTCTCCGTGGTGTCGATCTGCACGTTCCGGTCCGGCCTGCGGGCGCCCGCCCTGCTGTCGGTGCTCAAGGACGTGCTGATGGCGTGGATGCTGCTCACCGCACTGATCATGGTGGCGATGTACGGCGGCTGGGACCACACCTTCCGGGTCGCCGAGGCGCATTTCGCCGCCACCCCGTCCACCGTCGACGGCCTGGTGCTGCCCGACACCGGCCACCTCGGATTCCTCACCCTGGTCATCGGCTCGTCGCTGGCCATCTTCGCCTATCCGCACGCGCTCGTCGGCATGCTTGCGGCAAAAGACCGGGCGACGGTACGCCGTAACGCCGCGGCCCTGCCCATCTACTGTCTCGCCCTGGCACTGATGGCGATGCTCGGCTTCTTCGCGCTGGCCAAGGGCGTGACCCCGGTCGACAGGGACCTCAACACGGTGATCCCGCGGATGATCCACGAGTATTTTCCGAGCTGGTCGGCCGGGGTCGCGTACGCCGCACTCAGTGTCGCCGCCCTGATCCCCGCCGCCGTCATGTCGATCGCCGCCGCGAACGCCTTCACCCGCAGCCTGTACCGCCCCTACCTGCGCCCGAACGCCTCCCCCGCCACCGAGGCGAAGGTGAGCCGCTGGGTGTCGCTGATCGTCAAGTTCGGCGCGGCCGCGCTGATCCTGGCGATCGATCCGGAATTCTCCGTCGACCTGCAACTCATCGGCGGCGTGATCATCCTGCAGACCATCCCGGCCGCCGTCCTGGGCCTGATGACCGGCTGGTTCCACCGCGCCGCCCTGATGACCGGACTGATCACCGGCCTCACCGTGGGCGTCGGCATGCTCTACCTGATCCCGAAACGCGACGCGACCGGCCGCGTCGTCGCCGAACACTTCGGCGGCTCCAGCTGGCCGATCGGCGACGGCCGCACCATCTACGTCGGCGTCGCCGCCCTGCTGGTCAACCTGATCCTGGCCACCGCCCTGACCGCGATCCTGCGCGCCCTCGGCAGACCCGGCGGCCACGACGCCACCCGGCCCGCCGACTACTACGCCGACGCCGACGACTCCCACATCAAACGCCTCGACGAACTGATCGACGGCCTCCCCCGCCGCAACTCACCCAGCGCCGCCGGCATCCCCACCACCAGCGCGGCCGCCGCCCACGGCTCCACCGGAGGCCCACACACCCCGGGCCCCACCACCTCCACATGGCAGCCCACTGCCCCCACCGGCACGAGCACTTCCCCTGAACGGCACGCCACACCCACCACTGGCACTCCTCCTGCATGGCAGGGCACTCCCCCCGCCAGCACCCGCGCTTCCCCTGAACGGCACGGCACTCCCACCACCGGCACTCCTCCTGCATGGCAGGGCACTCCCCCCACCGGCACCGGCGCTTCCCCTGCATGGCACGGCGCTCCCACCACGGGCACCAACGCTTCCGGGTTGCACCCCACCCCCATTGCCGGCTCGCCGGGACACGGTGCCTCCATCGGCGCTGCCGGGCACGACTTCAACGTCCAGCCCAACCCACACTTGGCTCGTCCCGTGGACTTGGCCGATGTCACCGACGATTCTGGTCGGCCCGCCGGTCTCGGCCACCTCAATGACCCGCCACCCGTCGGCCGGGCCCGCATTCCGGCCAACGACACGTTCCCACCTCACAACGCCGGGCATTCCTGACCAGCACAGGCACACCGGCCACCGCGCGCACCGATCGCTGCAGGAGATCCCGCGTCACGTCCACGTGCGCGGGATCTTCTTCAGCGGTCCTTTTCGTCGCCGGACGAGCCCTGGCCCCCTCCAAGGTCGACATGACCATTCCCTCCGGTGGTCATCTCGTCGCCGTGGTGGAGTGCCCGTTCGGCGAGCCGTTCCAGTTCGGGAGGGGCGTCGAGGCCATCGAGATAAGCAGCCAACGCTCAGCGCTGCCGCGTCAAACCTGGCCGCCCTACCGCGATCTTGAACGATTTTCCATCGTTTCCGGTGGGCAATCGTCCAAGATCGCGACAGCGCGACGGGGAGCCACCGGACTGAACCTTCACCCGACCCTCACGCCGCCCGCGTCGAGCCATCGGCGGCCGAGCCGAACTCGACAGCCCGACCCGCCCAGGCCTCCCACCACCACGATCTTGAACGCTCTTTCATCGTTTCCGGTGAGCAATCGCCCAAGATCACGATGGGCGCTACGGGGGTCGGCAGCGGGCCGTGTGGCAACTGGGGAAAGGATCGGTCGGATGGCGAATCGTTCAAGATCACGGCAATGGAAGCCGATTGCGGTTCAACCCACCGAGAATTTGACCCTGATGAACATAAGCGGGCAGAAGGACGTGCTCGATCAAGATCTCACAAGACTTTCGACCCGAAGGGCGAATCGCGGAGAGTGAATCGCGAACGGCGAATGGGGCCATTCCCGTTCCTCAACTGACTGCGACCCGCTCTCCCAGCACACCCGTCCACCATTCAGAACCGCCCCGGCGACGGCTCGCGCACCTGAGCAATCGGCGTCGGCAGGCGGACGGTCCGCACCCGCCGCGCGTGACGAGAAACCCGAAACGGTCGCGCAAAACCGGAAACGGTTAGCCAGCAAAGAAACGGTTGCACGAAACTGGAAACGGTTGGCGAGCAAAAGGAACCGGAACCGGAACCGGAAACGGTTGGCGGGAAGGTGAGGCGGTGAGGGCGGGAGGGTTTGGCGCGTACACGTCAGGCGGTTTGAAGGGATTTCAGGGCTTCGGTGAGGATGGTGGTCACGGTGGGGGCGTGGGCGGCGGCATCGGCCGTGACCGGGGTGGATGTGGTGATTTTCGCGGTGACGATGGCGTTGCGGGAGATCGTCTCGGCGTGGACGGTGGTGGCGGGGATCAGCCGGCCGGCCGGGTCGAGGATCAGCATGGCGCGGTCGCCGACGTCGGGCAGGGGGACGACGGTGAGGCCGGAGTCGCGGGCGGCTTTCTCGCTGAGTTCGTAATCGGCGGCGCTGTCCGCGATCGTACGGTCGATCATGATTCGGACGGGTACGTCGACTGCTCCACCCGTACCGTAATCGCAATTGATCTTGAAGCTGTCAGCGCTGTCGAAGGGCTGCGAGCTGATCAACTGTCGGCCGGAGAGTGTGGGACAGCCGCCGTCGACACCGTGCCAGGGTGTGCGGGTCACCGTGTCGAGCGGGTTGGCCGAGCAGCCGGCGGCAAGCGCCACCGCCAGCAGCGGGGCGAGAGCCGCCGCCAGCCGGGCGAGAGGACCCGCCGGCGGCGGCGGGGCCAGGGTCACCGCGGGCAGCGGCGGGGCGAGGGTCACCGGCGGCGACGGAGCCAAGGTCACCACAGGTAACGGCGGGACGAGGGTCACCGCCGGCGACGGAGCCAAGGTCACCGCGGGCAACGGCGGGGCCAGGGTCACCGGGGGTAACGGCGAAGAGAGGGTCACCGCAGGCGGTGGGAGGGGTTTGCGCACCGGACTATTTGACCTTGCGGGTGGAGCGCGCGACCAGCTTCTCGTACTCGGGATGCTTGTCGAGCCATCCGCTCAGGAACGGGCACATCGGCACGACCGTCCGGTTCCGGCGGCGGGCGTCGTCCATCACCGCGCGGGCCAGCGCCGACCCGGCGCCCTGCCCTTCGAACCGGGGATCCACCTCGGTGTGCGTGTAGACGATGATCGGCCCGGTGACCTGATAGGTGACCACTCCGGCGAGCTCGCCCGCCTCGTCGCGCGCCTCGAACCGCTCCCGCTCGGGCACGTCCTCAACCGTGAGATTCACCCGGCCATCAAATCATGGCCGGTCAGGCGGGCGGAGATCCGCTCGACGGCGGCCAGGTCCTCGGGGGTGAGCCGGTCGACGAAGTGCCGCCGCACCGACGCGAGATGGGCGGGCGCGGCACTGTCGAGCACCTCGAGCCCTCGGTCGGTGAGGACGAGCAGGCAGCCTCTGCCGTCGGCCGGATCGGGTTCGCGGCGCAGCAGCCCGCGGGCCTCCATCCGGGTGGCGTGCCGGGACAGCCGGCTGCGGGACCAGCCCATCTTGTCGGCCTGCGCGTGCAGCGTGCCGGTGTGGCCGGGCCGTTCGGACAGCGTGCTCAGCACCTCGTAGTCGGGCTCGGACAGTCCCGCCTCGGCGAGGTCGGCGGCGGTGCCGGCCTGGACGGCCACGACCATCCTGAGGTACGCGCGCCAGGCCCGCTCCTCGTCCGCGTCGAGCCAGCGCGCCGACGATTTCGTTGACATGGAATCAAACTAGCACCTACGCTTCGTTTCCATGTCAACGAAACTGCTCGTGCTGATCTGCAGCAACCGTCCCGGCGCTCTCGGCCCGTCCATCGGGCAGTGGCTCGTCGACACGATCACACCGAGGGCGGCCGAGCTGGGCGCCGAGATCGTCGCGGTCCCGCTGGACCTGCCGTTCCTCGACGAGGAGGAACACCCGTCGACCGGGATCTACCGGCACGAGCACACCCGCCGGTGGAGCGAGACCGTGGCGGGGGCGGACGGGTTCATCACCGTGACGCCGGAGTACAACCACGGGATGCCGGCGACGCTGAAGAACGCCCTCGACCACCTGAGCCGCGAGTGGGCGTGGAAACCGATGGGCTTCGTCAGTTACGGCCACACCTCGGCCGGCACCCGCGCGGTCCAGCACGCCAAGCAGGTCGTCACCACGCTGCGGCTGGTCCCGCTCGGCGCCACGGCGGCGATCCGGATCGGTGACGAGACCCGCCCGGACGGCGCGGCCCTCGGCATGCTCGACGAGCTGGTCCGGCTGTCGCACGCGCTGCGGCCGATGCGGGAGCGCGCCGGGGCGGCCCCCGCTCCGGTGCCCGGGTCGTACGCCCGGCGGCTCACCCCGGACGACGCGCCGCAGGTCACCGTCCTGCAACGGTGCTGCTGGGTGGAGGAGGCCATCCGCAACGACACCCTGGAGCATCCGGCGCTGCACGAGTCGATCGAGGACGTCCGCGGCTGGCTGGCGGATCACGAGGTCACCGGGGTGTGGCGCGACGGGCGGCTGCTGGGCATGGTGCGCGCCCACGCCGACGGCGCCGACTGGCACATCGGGCGCCTCGGGGTGCTGCCGGACGTGCGCGGGCACGGGCTCGGCCGCTGGCTGCTGCGTACCGCCGAAGCCGCCGCAAGCCCGGACATCCGCCGCCTCGTCCTGTTCACCGGCGCCGCCAGCGACGCCAACATCGGCCTCTACCGCAGCTGCGGCTACGAGATCGCGAACCGCACCGACGGCGTGGTGCGGCTGGTCAAGCCCACCCCGGCGGGGCTCGCCGCCACGGTCTGACCGGGACGCGCGGTCTCCCCCTTGACAACCCTGCGGTGGTACGGGCGGAGGTCTGCTGGAGCGGAGCGCGGCGACCACGTAACCTTTCGGCCCGGGTACCGGCCTTCCCCGGCCGGTCTCCGGTATCGAAGGGAGCGAACCGATGACCGACCAGGGCCCGTCACGCAGCGGCGGCACCGTCTACGGCCGCGGCGGCCTGGACGTCACAGCGGGCGCGCCGAGCCGCCTGCCCCGGATCATCCCGGCGATCGTCGGCGCCGGCGCGGTCGCCGTCCTGATCCTGGGTTACACCGCCTGGTCGAGCATCGGTGGCGGCCCCGACGAACCGGCTGCCGCCGCCACCGCCCCGGCGAGCGTGACCACCGCCGCCGCCCCGGAGCCGTCCACGGCGGACCCGGCACCGGCCCGGCTGAGCACCGGCGAGTGGCTGGTGTCCCCGCTCGGCGACCCGAACACCTACCTCACGGTGAGCAACGAGTTCGCCAAGATGTCTCCGGCCGACCCGACGAGGCTGTCCGTGGTCACCGGCCTGGCCGACGGCTCGTGCTTCTCGTTCCGTCTCGAGGACGGCCGTTACCTGCGGCATTTCGATTACCGGCTGCGGTTCGACACCTCCGACGACAGTGATCTGTTCCGCGCCGACGCCACCTTCTGCCCGGAGACCGGCGCCGCCGCCGGCGCGTTCCGGCTGCGGTCCGAGAACTATCCCGAATTCCTGCTCCACCGGCGCGACGACGACAGCCTCTACATCGCCAAGCCCGAGGGCGACGACTTCACCGCCCGCAGCTCCTTCATGGTCCAGGACCCGTCCGCCACCACCTGACTGTCAGCCGAACCAGCGGCGCAGGCGGGACGGCTGGAGCCATCGGGCGATGTCGGCGATCACGGCGCGGTCGACATGCCGATCCTTCTCGCCCGGGCGGAAGAAGAAGTGGTCGGCGTCGTCGTGGACGCGGATGGTGACGCCGGGGCGGCCGGCCAGACCGGCACGCCAGAGCGCCAGGTCGTCGGCGACGGTGACCTGGTGGTCGCGGCCGCCCTGGAGGATCAGCATCGGCAGGCCCAGCGAGGCGGCGGTCGCGACCTGGTCGTAGGCGCGCAGGTCGAGCCAGTAGGAGGCGGGCCAGCCGAACGGCAGCTCGGCCGCGGGTGTCGACGGTGACAGGCCAGGACTCTCGGCGAGCGCCGCCTGCCGGGTGATCGCCTCGACCGCCGCATCGCCGTCGGGGCCGGGCTGCCCGGCGGCGAGATGACGGACGGCCCGGACGGCGGCTCGGGGCAGCGGGGCCGCGTCACCGGCCAGGATGATCAGCCCGGCGACGGCGCCGTCCGCCGCCGCGACCCGGGGTGCGGCGCGCCCGCCGCCGCTGTGGCCCAGCAGGTGGACGCGGTCCGGCGCCACCCCGGGCTGCCGCCGCAGCAGGTCGAGGGCGGCGAGGGCGGACGGCAGGTACTCCTCGACCATGGTGTGGCCGGGCGCTGAGGCCAGCTCCGGACGGTCGTGGGTGACCTTGTCCATCCGCAGCACCGCGACGCCCCGGCCGGCCAGGCCCCAGGCGATGTCCTTGAGCGGCTTGTCGGCGCCGACGCTCTGGTCGCGATCGAACGGACCGCCGCCGCCGAGCAGCACGACTCCCGGAACGCGGCCGCGGCGGCGGGGCAGGGTCACGGTGCCGCCGACGGCGAGCGGGCCGGATCCGACGGTGACCTCGTGCTCGCGGAACCGGCCGGGCCGGGCATAGCGGGGTGGCCGCCAGGCCGTGCTGGCCAGCGGCCCGATCCGCAGCCCTTGCAGCAGTCCGGCTTCGTCGACCGTCACGGTCACGGTGTGCCCGGCGCGGTCGCCGACGACCAGCACCTCCACCCGGGTCCAGCCGGGACCGGCCGGTCCGGGCACTGCCGGCCCGACCGACCAGGGCGACCCGATGCGGGCCCGCTCGGCGGCCCAGGCGGTCCGCATCGTGTCGGCGGAGACGACCGCGCGCAGCGGCGGGGCGAACAGCGCCTCGATGTCGGTGAAGCGCTCCTGCCGGGCCATCTCGACGACGTCGAGAGCGATCACCACCGGGTCGATCGTCATATCCAGCTCTACCTTTCTCACTTTACGAGAAAGGTAGCACTGTATGAGATCGTCGGCGAATGAGCACGATGGAACTGCTGGGGCACCCGGCGCGGCTGCGGATCGTGCACGCGCTGCGCGGTGGCCGCACCCTGACCACCGCCCAGTTGTGCGGGCTGCTGCCGGACGTGTCCAAGGCGATGGTCTACCGGCACGTCGAGGCCCTGATGACCGGCGGGATCCTGGAGGTCGTCGAGGAGCGCCGGGTGCGCGGCGCCGTCGAGCGGCATTACCGGCTGCACGACCACCGGGCCGGCATCGACCCGGAGGCCGCCCGGTCGATGTCCAAGGACGACCACCGGCAGGCGTTCACCACCGCGATGGCGACACTGATCGCCGAGTTCGGCGCCTACCTGGACCGGGACACCACCGATCCGTCCCGCGACCCGGTCGGTTACCGCCAGCACGGGCTCTGGCTGTCCGACGACGAGCTCACCGCCCTGGTCGCCGAGTTGCGCGCGGCGATCGTCGCGCGGCTGGCGAACCCGGCCGGCCCGGACCGGAGACGCTATCTGCTGAGTCCCGTGCTCTTCCCGAGCGAAGGCTGAACCTCCCGGCCGCGATTTTGATATCGAGTCCGGCTATCCTCCGGCGATGCACGACGCGATATCGGTGACGGCCCGGTGACCAGGTACAAACGCCGCGGTCATTGGCGCACCAGCGCCCACGGCACCCGGCACTGGGTCAACACCCACGACGTGAACCGATCCTCCGGCAGGTGGTCCCCACCGCGCCGGCGCACCTACTCGGCCTCGATCCCGCGGGCCACCACCGTCAGCACGCCGGTGGCCGGCTGGATCAGCCCGAACGCCCGCTGTCCGGTGTGCGGCGCGTCGGTCTACTTCTACGCCAACCAGCACGGCAGCCGCGTCTTCTTCGACGACCTGGGGCCGCCGTGGCCCAAACACCCCTGCACCGACACCGGCGCCACGCCCGTCGCCACCCCGGGTGACCGCCAGGCGCCGAGCCGCCACGACTTCAGCACCGCGCAACCGCCGGGCATCCGGCGCGACCGCGACTGGAAGACCTACGCGGTCAAGAAGGTCTCGTTCGGCGGCGGCTACTCGCGGATCACCCTCCAGCGGATCGACGGGACCGGCTCCGGTCCGGCCTGGGCCGTCGCCGGGCAGACGCCGCTGCGCGCCGACGACCTCGTCTTCGTGCGGAACCAGCGGATGTCCTACTTCGACGCCGCCTCGGGTGGGCCGGTGATCGCCGAGAACGCCGGCCGTGCCGCCGCGCTCGCCGGCCGCCTGGTCACCGACCGGGACAAGGACCACGTCCTGGCGAACCTGGACGCCCGCGTGATCGACGGTGAGTTGATCCGGGTCACCGAGGACGTCCGGGCGGCACGGACCCGCGGCGACATCGCCCGTGCCCTGAAGATCGACGTGACGGATCTGAAGGTCGCGCCGCCCCGCCCCGTCGACCTGTGGCTGCTCGCCCTCGGGTTCGTGCTCATGGTCGCGGTCACCAGCACCACCAACGGCCCGCACTCCTACCTGGTGATGCTGCCCGGCCTGTCGGTCACGGCGGTGGCGGTGTACCGCCTCAACCCGGACATGGAACGCGCCCGACGGATCGCCCTGGCCCTGGTCACGACACTGTTCATGATCTGCCCCGCCGGCGCCCTGGGCGGAATGATCCAGGTCGAGATCCTCGGCCGCTGACCACACCGCGGTCAGCGGCGGCGCCGTCGCCGGTGCCGCTGCCGAAGTCGGTGCCGAAGCGCAAGTCATGACCGGCCGGCACCCCGCCCGGCGGCTCCTCCGCCGCGCGACCGCGAGCCGATCGACCTCCCGCCGGCAGTCCTCGATCAACACCGCCAGCCGATCGGCTTCCTCCTCCAGCCTGGCCACCTCAGCCCGGCCTACCGCTTCCCGCTCACCGAGCAACCGCAAGATCTGCTCACGATCCACCCGCCCACCCCCTACCGAAACCGGTCGACCAACCCGTACCAACCGGTCATCAGCCACCGCAACAGGCAGACATCGACATCCAACACGCAGATCATTCAGCGACCCGGGCAGCCTCCCACGGAAGACTCCGGTCGCCATGACGCGAACCCGAAAAGAGTCGTACCCCGTCGTTACGATCCTGTTCCTCACATCCGCCACAGGCAGGAGCCCAGCATGTCCTTCCAGGCATACCTCGACGCGATCGAGGTCAAGACCGGCAAGATCCCGGCCGACCTGGTCGCCGAGGCACACACGCGCGGCTACAGCGCCGATACCAAGGCGAACGATATCGTCCAGTGGCTCAAGGACGACTATGCGCTCGGCCGAGGCCACGCCATGGCCCTCGTCCACGTGATCAAGAACGGCACGACGATCAGTGACAAGCACGTCGGCACCGGCACCGCGCACAGCGACCCCAGCACCGAGCTGCGGCTCGATGGCAAGGCCAACCGGGGCGCTTGACGGCGGCGGTTCGCTCACGGTCAGAGCCATGAGACCTTCATATGGCACGGGCCACACCTATTCACCGCGCCACCACGTCCCAGCCTGCGGCGGCAACCGCCTCGCCCGTCGCGTTCCCGGCTCGTCGCCTCGGTTCACTGGGAGCGGCGCCCCCACGCACGAGGGCGGGCGCGGGAGTCCCGCTCGTGGTGAACCGGGGCCGCCGTCGGGTATGGGGGCACCGCACGTGGGCCCGGAGCCCCCGAGAACCCGGCAAGCCGCAGGGCAGGGCAGGGCAGCGGTCATCGGCGACCGCAACAGACAGACATCGACACCTATCGCGCAGGTCACTCGGTGAAAAACGCACCCACCGATAGACGCGCCCCGGCTGGACGAGCGCCGCGTCCCGAGCCACGCCGTGCACCTCGTCGATGAGGAACGCCGTCACCGACCGCGCGGGCACGGTGAGCGCCGCCCGTCCGCCGCGGATGCGGACCGGAACGCCCCGGACCAGCGCCCCGGCGGCGCTGGTGACGAATTGGCGTGACCGTCGCGCCGGACCGGACGATCTGAAACGCCGGCCGGTCGAGGGTGACGCTCGTGTCGTGCGGACCGGAGCTGACGTGCACCACCGTGACGTCGTCACCACTGGCTGCCACTGCCGTCTCGACTCATACGGCTGGTCGTCATT
>NZ_BOMZ01000080.1 GCF_016862455.1 Actinoplanes utahensis | reverse complement strand
CCGACGCCGTTGAGAAAATCTAGTCAGTTCGGCATAGATTTTTTGGGCTCCTGCGTGCCTGTTCCGGGTGAGCATCGAACCCGTCGCGGCACCGCGCCCCAGGGTGCGTGCCGGCTCCGGCGTCCGGGCAGGTGCCCGCCCGGGTGGGGCTCAGTGTGAGGTCACGCGCCGCTCGTCGGATGCGGCAACCTCTTCGGCGCTGCTGACGGCCCAGCGTTCGGTGCGACTGTCGTAGAGGATGATGCTGCCGTCGAACAGGACGATCCGGTCGCGATAGCTGTCCGGGTCCGCAGCGGTGGTGGCCTCTTGATCGAACTCCGCAAGCGCGGGAATGACGTCACCCAGCAGGATCGCCATCGTCATGGACGGTTCGTCGAAGGCGCGGTTGAGTTTTTCGGCGACCTCGTGCGCGGTGGCGGTCATCATGAGTCCTTCGTCGTGCGCTGGTAGGTGCGATTGTGGTTCCGGTGGCGGCCGGTCCTGTGCCCGCGATGGGCGCCACTCATGCGCCGTGCGCCCACGGATGGTTCCCGACGGGTCGACTGCCGCCGTTCATGACTTTCCCGCGATGGTGTCACGTGCGGACCTTGCGGCCGCTCGACAGGCCGCACCCGCGTCGGTGCGGTCAGCCGGTCCGTCGTGGCTCTTGTCCCTCGTTCGAGTCACCGGCGGAGGTTGTCACCTTCGTAAGCGGCGGTAGGCCGTTGGTCCGGGGAGCGCGGGAAAGGAGTTCGCCGGGAGGCGGAGGATCCCCTGTCTCGGCGGGATGCCGGCCCTACGGGCCGGACATCACCGGGCTGTGTCGGGCGAGCGGGGCACTGATGTCCGGCGTCGCCGGTATGGGCCTGTCGGCCGGTCCTCCCGGGGCGGTTCCCAGCGTCCGGTTCTGCAGCGACACGGCCAGCTCGCGGCTGGAGTCCGCGCATCTCACCCTGGACGAAGGCCCGTGCCGGGACGCGACCGCGACGCGGCGGCCGGTGCTGGTCGCCGATCTGGCGGTCGAGTCGTGGCGGCAGCGCTGGCCGTGGTTCACCCCGGCCGCGTTGAAGGCCGGGGTGCGGGCCGTGTTCGCGCTACCCCTGCACGCCGGCGGGGGTACGCCACGACGGTGCCGTCGACCTGTACCGACACACACCCCGACCCGCTGAACAGTGCCGATCAGCTGGCGGCGACCACGTACAGCGACTGACAGTCACCGAAGTAGGACGATGCCACGATGGCGTACGTATCGCGGTCACCGGCGAACTCGACATGGGGACGGCGGCCACGCTGCACCAGTGGCTGTCCGAGATCCTCGGCGACCGTCCCGCCCGATGCCTGTAGCTGGACCTGTCCGCTCTCGAACCACCGAGTGGACCGAGTCACTACGCGATCTGGTCGCCACGACCGCCGAGACCAACTCGACCATCCAGGCCAACCGGATGAATCTGATCATGAAGAAGGTCACCAGCTGGGCGGCGATCATCGCCGTGCCCACCGCGATCACCGGTTTCTACGGCCAGAACCTGCCTTACCCGGGCAACGGAACCCACTGGGGCGTCCTGGTCTCCACCACCCTCATCGCCGTAATGTCCACCCTGCTCTATGCCGTCTTCAAACACCGCGACCGGCTGTAACCGCTCGGATCAGAATTAGAAGCCCCATGCCGCCCGGAGAGGCGACGCCCGGCCGGGGTCGCTCGGTAGTGGCGATGTGACGTCCTCGATTCTGCGGTACGGTTCGCTCAGTCAGCGGCACGTTGACGTTCCCTGCCCCGGACCCCGGCAGCCTCCTTCTCGTGAAGGGTGCGGCCATGCTCGGCGCCGTGGGCGACCTCGCGTACATCCCTGCTCCCCGGCCCGCTGGGCGGCGGTGATCTGCTTGTCGATGGTTCCGGAGCCCGCTGATCCCGTCGTCGCCCGGCTGTGCCGGCTCTGCGAGCGCGCGGCCAGTTCCCTGTCCGCGGCAGGCGCGGGCTTGTCCGTGTTCGCCCAGGACAATCAGTTCAGCTTGCTCGCCGCAGCGGATCCGGCCAGCGAGCGCCTGGAAGAGCTGCAACTGGTGCTCGGTGAAGGCCCGTGCATCGACGCTGCTGCCGACCGGCGGCCGGCGCTGATCGCCGACCTCGGACAGGTGGCACCTACCCGCTGGCCGCTCTATGCCGACGCGATGCGCGACGCCGGAATCCGCGCCATCTTCGCCTTCCCGCTGCAGATCGGGGCCGCGCAGCTCGGCGTGCTGGACTTGTTCCGGGCCGAGCAGGGTCCGCTGTCCGGCACCGAGTTGCGCCGCGCGTTCGACCTCGCCGGCGAGGCGGTCACGATCCTGCTCGACGGCCAGGAACAGCGCGGCACCGAACGGACCGACGACGTGATGGCCGGACCGTTCGAGTTGTTCCAGGCCCAAGGCATGGTGATGATCCAGATCGGCGGGACGCTCGCCGAGGCGATGGCCCGGATCCGCGCCCACGCGTACGCCGAGGACTGTCGGTTGATCGATGTGGCTCGCGAGATCCTCGCGGGTGACCTGCGGTTCGACCGCGACCAGTGAACACGGTGACGAGATGTCGGATGCCTGGGAGGCACCAATGAGTACGGTATCCGCCGAACGGCTTTCGAAGATTTTCGTCGAGGTCGCTGACACGTTGGTGGATGACTTCGACCTGCTGGACTTCCTGCACATGCTCACGGTGCGCACCGCAGACCTGGTCGGGGCGTCCGCGGTCGGGCTGCTGCTGGCCGACCAGCGTGGCCGGCTGCAGTTCATGGCTGCCTCCGACGAGCGGGCCCGGATCCTGGAGATCTTCCAGGTGCAGGCCAGCGAAGGTCCCTGCTTCGACGCGTTCCACACCGGTGAGCCGGTGCTCAACGCGGACCTGCAGTCGGCGGGAGACCGCTGGCCGGACTTCACCCGCCACGCCCTCGCCGCCGGCTTCCGCTCCGTGCACGCGTTTCCGATGCGGGTGCGCCGCGAGGTCATCGGCGCGCTGAACGTCTTCGGCAACACGGTGGGTGGCAACTTCGACGACGCGGACGTGCATGTCGTGCAAGCGCTCACCGACGTGGCCACGATCGGCCTGCTGCAGGAGCGAGCCATCCGGCGCGGCGAGGTACTCACCGAGCAGTTGCAGGGCGCCCTCAACAGCCGGATCGTCATCGAGCAGGCCAAAGGGGCCATTGCGCAGGCACACGGCGTCTCCGTCGACGCGGCATTCACCGCGCTGCGCGGGCACGCCCGCCGCAGCAACCGCAAGCTGACCGACGCCGCCCAGGACATGCTCACCGATCCCGGCAGCTGGGCGCCCTGACCTGGCACGCGGGCGTAGCCGAACGAGAGGCCGAACCCGGGTGGTGAGCGGCCGGGCGGCAGAAGGGCGAGGTGGATGCGACCGTTCGAAGCGATGCTGTCGGTGGCCAATCTGATCGGATGGCAGGCAGTCCTCGCGTACGCGCTGGCATTGGCGTTGCCGGGAGCCTTACCGGTGTTCCACTTTCCGGCACCCACCGGGCACTACGGCATCGGCACTGTGACCTACCACTGGGTGGATCGGAGCCGGCCCGAGCTTTTCACCGCCGACCCGGACGAGTGCTCCCGCAGACGTAGCGGACGGGCTGGCGCGGCACGGGTCACCGCGCGAAGCCGCCACCTGTTCGCCATGGCTGACGGGCGGATGACCAGGAGCTCCTGCGGCGGCTCCGAGTGCATCCTCCTGGGCTATGCGTTCTGGGGAATGCGGTCGGTCGAGGTCAAGGCGTCCGGGTCGATGTCGAGGTTTGCCAGCAGGCTGCTGTTCTTGCCGGTGTCGACGATGTCGGGCAGCGCGCGTTCGAACCAGTCGGCGCGTGCGGATTTGCCTCGGGACCGAAGTATGGAGACGATCTCGGATCTTCTGACATGTGTGGCGGTCATGACTGTTCCTCTTCTGGTGGTCGGGCCGGAACGCTACGTCGCCTGTCGGAGACTTTCGTGGCCGGGCGTCCGGCGTGGTCAATGAAGTGAGCCCGGGCCGATACGGCTTTGACGTGGATGCCATCGAAAGCGTCCGGGACGTCGCCGAGAAACTGCGACCGACGGTTGCCGCCTCGGTCCACTTGAGATGGCGTAGGCGGTTGTCCTGTCCAGTCTACGGCGAGCCTCGCGAGGACTTCGCTGCTGTCATACCCCCTGTACCGGGCATGAAGCGTTGCGATCGTCGTGCTGTGGGAGCAGTCGTATGCCGTCGTGGCGGGGGGCCACGAGCCGAAGGCGCGAGCAGCGCCATTGTAGGCCGTCCCCGTGTTCCGACCCCGGCCGCCTCGAGCTCGATCTTGCTCGGCCTGCTCCCGGCGCCCGTCAGCCGACGGACGGACTTGCCGCCGCGGCACGTGCTTCGGTCATGGTGGTGTACAGCGGCAGGCGGTGAGCGCCGATGCGCCGCAGCCGGATCTGCAGGATTGTCGCCGTTGGCAGGCACAAGGCGAGTCGGACCGGCGGCCGAAGGGCGTTCGCGGCGCGTCGTGCGGCCAGCCACAACGGCAGGCTGGCGGCGTCGTCGTCTTCCATGCCGTGCAGGTCGATGATGATGATGCTGCTGGGTCGGTCGGCGAAACAGTCGCGTAGGGCGGCTGTCACGTCCAGGCCCAGCCGGTGTGACCACGAGCCGTGCACCGCTATCTCGGCCACTGCGGTGGCCGGGCCGGTGGTGCCGACCGTCGTCAGTACCGCCTCGGGCGGCACTGTTGTGCCTGGCGGGCGTGCTGGCATGGGAGAGCCTTTCCGGGCATCGTGCGGCGGCGGTGTCCGGACATGGACTCGCAGCCTCGTGCAGCGGACGTCGAAGAGACGGGAGGTGAACAGCCCTGCGCCGGTGCGCCTGCTCACGGACGCCGGTACGCGGCGTCGGAGCGGTCACGGCGGGAAGAAGGACACGACTGCTCCCCACGACATGACGCACCGGGCGAATCCGGATGCGCTACCGGGGTCTGGGGCAGCAGATGACGGCGGACGGACCACCGTTTCACCACCTACAGTAGCGGCTTTTGCCGGGTATGCCGGTCACCCGGAAGAGGTCGCACGATGGTGGCGGAAAGCGTTGCGCCGGGCGGCTACGACCAGGCCGGCCTGCCACCCGGGTGCGCGGCCGTGGGCGGGTGGGCGAATGTTCTCCATCCGGTGGCCGCTGGCGGCGAGGAGCCAAGCGGTCAGGGAGTTGGAGTTCCACATCTCGCCGGTACGGGCCTCGTCGCGGCCCCAGACGAGCGTGGGGACGAGCGGTGCCAGGCGTAACACTTCCCGCGCCCGGGTGGCGTCGGCGCTGACGAGGTGCGGGCCGGCGACGGCCTCGGCCAGGTCGGGGATGGTGCCGTCGCGCCACCGCCTGATCTCGTACCGGAACAGTGGTGAACGTCCGAGGAGCCGGGCACCGACCGGGCCTTCGCGCACGACTCCGCGATCCGTGTGGAGGCCGCCCAGCACCGGGGTCATCTCGATGACGAAGCGTTGCGCGCCCAGCCGTACCTGCAGTGCGGAGTGGTAGAGGTCGCGCCCGGGTCGATGCTGGTGACGTGCTTGCAGGGCTTCGAAGATGCGCCCGTTGAGGCGGATGCAGTGGCCGCCGGCGCCGAGCGGCAGCCAGTACAGCGTCACGTCGGCGGGCAGCGATGCCTCATCGCGGACCTGGACGGGACTCGACGGCATCATGATCAACGCTCGGCGACGAGCCGGCGCGCCCGCAGCGCACGCGCCCACCAGGGACGAGCCGGCACGGCAGCGCCGCGCATCGGCGGCACGGGCATCCCTTTGAGGCTGACCCAGCCGCCGGGGCCCATCGTGACCGATCGGATCGCGGAAGGCCGTCGTACCGCGACGGCGACGGCGATGGTGACCGCGGTGAGTGCCACCGCGGTCAGGGCGGTCACGACGATGCGGGTGACATCGACGGCCGGCTGGAAACGGATTCCTTCCGGCGTCATCACGTACGCGCCGACTGTCTTCCGTCCATGGCGTATGGGCACGACGGTGAGGTGGTCGAGCGCTACGGGTCCGGCGCGACGGTCACGGTCGTGAGTGGTCGCGGTGTCCGTCAGGGGCGTCATGCGGTGCTCGTCTCCAGGTGGGTGGGCGGGACGGTGTCCCGAGCGAGTGTGTGGGAGCGTGCCGGGTGCCGCCGGAACAGCGGCCGGTAGAGGTAACAGGTGATCGTGGCGAGCAGTGCCGTCATCAGCGCCGAGCCGATGACGGTGGTGGCGGAGGCGTCCGGGTCGTTGCGGCCGGTCATGGTGATCGCCATGCCGGTCACCGAGGCGCCGATCAGGGTGTAGGCGCCGACCAGCGTGTACATCGGTTTGCGGGCCCACTGCCGACGGCGCAGGGCGCCGATGCCGACGGCGAGTGCTGCGGGGACGACGATGCCCAGGTCCATGAATTTGACCAGCCAGAACGCGGTCGGGCTGGACAGGTACTGCACACTGGTCGGCTGGTCGCGCATCGCGTCGGCGAAGTTCGGCAGGTGCAGGCCTACGACGACGAACGCGGCGATGGCCAGAAGCACGATCCCGGCTGTACGGTCCGCGCCTGCGGAGGTCGCCGGGAGCTCGGCCGGTGGGGTGCTGTGCCAGGCCCGGATGGCGAGCGCGGCGGCGAGCAGGAACACCGCCAGCATCAGCGGGAAGAACCGTTCGACGTTGCCGGGCCACCGGAGGAACTCGTTGCCGAGGATCAGCTGTGTGTAGGTGTAGACCACGAATATCGACGGGGCCAGGGCGAGCAGGGGCGCGGCCGGATGCCCGCGCAGCGCCAGGATCCCGACCGCGACGGTGACCGGGGCGACGACGGCGAGCGCGGCCGCGTCACCGCCGATGATCTGGTTCAGGCTCGTCGAGGAGGTGCGGTAGCGCAGTACGCCCGACACCAGCGGCCCGAGCACGGCTACGGTCGCCACCGCCGTACCGAGAAGGATCAGCCCGGCGCCGAGCAGCCGGCTTCCCGTGCGTACCGCCGCGGGTTGATCCTTCTGTTGCGAGGGATCGTGGGTGACGTGGAAGACCGGGTATCGAGCGGCCACCCGGTCGAAGTCGGGCAGCGGCGCGCGCTGGTCGACGGCCATGTGCGGCCGGGCTCCGGGAGCGACAGCGAGATAGCGGCGCAGAATGGGCCCGCGCTCACCGGCTGCGACGTCGGTGAGCAGGACGTTCTCGGATGTCCCGTGATGGATGACGGCGCGACCGCCGGCGGCTCGCACGTTGGCCACCCAGTTCGCGTGAACCCCCAGCATCGACACGAGATAACGCTCGCCCTCATGGTCGGCGACGACGAGCGGGAAGGTCACGGGCATGCCGCTGCGGCGTCCGAGAACCTCCAAGGTCACCCAGTTGCGGGGCGCCAGCTTCCCGGTACGGAACTGCAGAGCGGATATGCGGTTCAGGATGCGGGCCAGCCGGTTGGGGCGGCCGTGCCGGTACAGCCAGCGGGTGAACCGAACGCGGATCGCAGTCACCGGTATCTCTCGATTCTGTGACAGTCAGCCGTCGGGCGTGGCCTACTTCGGGATGACGACGGTGGGGCAGGTGGCGTGCTGGACGCAGTGCTGGCTGACCGAACCGAGCATCATCCCGGCGAAGGCACCGTGACCGCGGCTGCCGAGAACCACCAGGTCCGCGCCCTTGCCGGCCTCGAGCAGGACCTGCGCTGCGGGGCCATGCATCACGCGGGTGGTGACGGCAATGGGGTGGTCCTCCTCGTCCTGCACCTGTGCCACCGTCTCGGCCAGAGTCTTCTCGGCGTATCTGATGATGTCGGCGTCGTCGATGCCTGTCGGCGTCCATCCCTGGGCGTAGACGTGCATGGGCGGCACCTGCCACGCGGTGACGGCCTCGATGGTCGCACCGGTCAGCCGGGCGTGGGCGAGGGCCCAGCGCAGTGCTTCGGCCGAGCCGGCGGAACTGTCGACACCCACGACGATGCGATGATCTTGAATGGGTTCCAGGTCGATCATGACGAACTCCTGACGTGCGGACCCGTTCAGAAGCGGACGGGCGCGATGGACTGACGGGGTGTCGCATGAGGCGGCGTGCGCCTTCGGGAACCGCTGGCGCGTGCGGGCTGAGAACCGTCATCGCGGCACCCACGGGCGCCGGTTTCGGTTCCATGGATCGGCCGGAAACTCGCTACCGGACTACGACGACCGGGCAGGTCGCGTGTTGCACGCAGTGCTGGCTGACCGAGCCGAGCATGATGCTCGAGAAGGTGCCGTGTCCGCGGCTGCCGACCACCAGCAACTCTGCTCCTGCCGCCGCGCGCACCAGAGCCTCGGCGGGATGGCCCTCCACGATCTGGGCCAGTACCGTGCCGGGATGCGACAGCTGGGCGGTGACCTCGGCGACGGTGTCGTCGAGGACCTTGACCATCGTGGTGGCGTAGGTGTCACCCTCGAACGCGGCAGACGTCCATCCGTAGGCCGTCCCGTGTTTGGCGGGGTCCTGCCAGGTGGTGACGGCCTCGACGGTGGCGCCGGTCAGCCGGGCCTGGTTCACGGCCCACGCCAGTGCCTTCTTCGAACCCGGCGAACCGTCGACGCCGACGATGATGCGGTGGCTGCTGTCGGGACTGTTGCTCGTCATGTCCGTCTCCTGATCGGTGGGTTGGGCGAGATGGGGGCCGGTGGGCCACGTTCACCAGGGCTTGTTGCGCCCGGAGTGGCGTAAACGACGAGGGCTTTCATGACGGTCTTCTTACGGCGGCAGGACCTTCTCGAGGATCTGCCGCGGCCGCGCGAAGCATCGTGGTCGAGCCACCCGTGGCGGCGTGCGCGATCCGGGCAGGCGGATCGTGCACGCCGTGCGGTTCTACGTGAGCCAGGTGTTGCGCCGCACGAGCGGGGTCGCCGCCCAACGACGGCCGAGACCCCATGTGTTTCCGGCGCCCAGCAGAGCGAGCAGCACCAGGACGGCGGCGTAGACGAGGTGGTCGTCCATGAACGGGTTGGTTGCCGGCGGTAGGACGGCGGTCCACATCAGGACGGTCAGCAGCGCGCCGGAGGCTGCGGCGATGCGCATGCCGATGCCGAACAGCAGGGCGAGGCCGATGCCGAGCAGGGCTGTCATGAACAGCACGTCGACGAAGGCGTTCCCGGCGATCGCGTTGTACATGCCCGAGAACGGGCCGGTGGCGGCCTTGCCGAGGAACCCGGCGGTGGGACTGCCGCCGTCCAGCCACGCGTTCGCCGCGGGAGTGCTGCGGCCGAGGCCGAACAGTTTGTCGAGGAACGCCCACAGGAACACCCAGCCCAGCGCGATCCGGATGCCCGCCAGCAGGTACCGCGTCGCGGTGGCCGTCCGGCCGGTGTCCGGGACGGCGGCGGCGTGATGTCTGGAGTCCTGTTCTCGCCGTTCAGTGGTGGTGACGGGGGAGGTTTCGTGATCGTTGGCGATGTCGACCATCGCGCTCACATTCCTTCAAATGGTTCATGGCACATGTTCCATGGCACGTCGAGCGCGCTCACGGATCGTTCGGAGTGCGGTGCCACCTACTCAGGGCGGCAGCCGTGCTCCTGTACGGACTCCGGGACCGGTCGCGGACGCGTCAACCACAGCGAGATCCACGAATGGTGGGAGATGTCGGCGGCGACGGCGGGCGGAGCGGCCACCGGGGTCCCGGGCGACACTCTGACCGTACGCGCATTTCGCCGAGCCCGCTGACGGCCCAGCCGGATGCCCTGAGCAGGGGTAGGGTTGACGTGTCGCCCTGGACCCCGGTGGCCTGGTAGTTGGCCGTTGTGTGCGTCTCGGCGTTTCTTCGCCCGCCGCAGCGATCAGGTGCGTTTCGCACGCAGATTGTTCTCGGGCACTAATATCCGGCTACGGCCGAAGTCAGGATCCCCTCATGTGGTCCCTGTGGATCGCTCTCATCATCCTGGTGCTATTCGCTCTCGCGTTCCTCGCGTTCAAGGTCGTCAAGCAGTACGAACAGGGAGTCCTGTTCCGGCTCGGCAAAGTCATCGCCGTCCGGCAAGCCGGCTTCACCGTGATCATCCCGTTCATCGACGTGCTGAACCGGGTGAGCCTGCGGATCGTCACCATGCCGATCCAGTCCCAAGGCATCATCACCCGCGACAACGTCAGCGTCGACGTGTCCGCCGTCGCCTACTACCGCATCGTCGACGCCGAGAAATCGGTCGTCGCGATCGAGAACGTCGGCGCGGCGATCAACCAGATCGCCCAGACCACCCTGCGCAAGGTCGTCGGCCAGCACACCCTCGACGAGACGCTGTCCGAGACCGACCGGATCAACGTGAACATCCGGGAGATCCTCGACGTCGCCACCGCCGAATGGGGCGTGGTCGTCACCCTGGTCGAGCTCAAGGACATCCAACTGCCCGAGAGCATGAAACGGGCCATGGCGCGTCAGGCCGAGGCTGAGCGGGAGAAGCGCGCGAAGATCATCGCCGCCGAGGGTGAAGCTCTCGCCGCCGACGCGCTCGGTGCCGCCGCCGACATCATGATGGCCCACCCCCTCGCGCTGCAGCTGCGCAACCTGCAGACCCTCGTCGAACTGGGCGTCGACAAGAACAGCACCGTCGTGTTCCCGGCCCCGCTGATGAGCACCATCGGCGAGCTCGGCACGTTCCTCGCCCGCGAGAACGCCGCGGCCGCCGTGACTGCACCTGCCACGACGCCGCCGGTCAACGGCCACCCGATGACGCCGATCACCCGATGACCGCAGATGGTCGACAAACGCGCCGAACACCGCGCCCGCGTACGGCGTACCGGTGAGGACCTGCCCGAGATCCGCGACGGGGGCCCGGCCGCACACACCGTGACCGGGCCGACGTCCAGCACACCAGGAAGGAACCGGCATGAGCACCGAAGCGCCGATCCAGGCAGCCGACTCCCGCGCCGAAGCCCGGGCACTGTCCGCCGCCGCCGCCACAGCGGGGCACGCCCCGTCGATCCACAACACGCAACCGTGGCGCTGGCGTCTCAGCAGGAGCGAGCTCAACCTCTACCTCGATCACAGCCGGGCACTCGACGTCACCGACCCCGACTCCCGGCTCGCCATCCTCAGCTGCGGGGCCGCCCTGCATCACGCCCTGGTGAGCCTCGCGGCCGACGGCTGGCACACCATCCTCGCCCGGATGCCGGATCCCGCACACCCCGACCACCTCGCCCGACTACGCCTCGATCACCGGATGCCGGTCGCCCCCGCAGCGATACGTCACCTCCAGACCGTCGGGCTGCGGCACACCGAGCGCCGGCCCTCCGCGAGCACCCCGATCCACGCCGAGAGCCTGCGCGCCGTCGTCGCTGCCGTCGAGTCCACCGGCGCGGGCCTGCATCTGCTGCGACCGGACCAGGTGTACGACCTGGCCAGCGCCGCCGATCAGGCTCAGCGTGCCGAGGGCGAGGACCTCGCCTGGCAGGCCGAACTCCGCTACTGGACCGGTGGTACCCGGCCACTGGGCAGCGGCATCCCGGACGCCGTCATCCCGGATCGGGCCACGCTGACGACCGTGCCGGGGCGCGACTTCGGCCACCACGGTGAGCTGCCCGTCTCCGCGGCGCACGAGAACGGCGCCACCTTTGCGATCCTCTACGGACCCGAGGACGACGAAGCCGGCTGGCTCCGCGCCGGCGAGGCACTGTCGGCCGCCTGGCTCACCGCCACCGAGCTCGGCCTGTCGGTCCTGCCGCTCAGCGCGACCATCGAGGTCGCCATCACCCGGGAACGTATCCGGCACCTGCTCGCCGACCTCGGCCATCCGCACCTCGTCCTGCGGCTCGCCACCGGCGATCCGGCCGGCACCGCCGCACCGCACACCCCACGGCTGCCGGCGGAGCAGGTCATCGAACGGTTCTGACGCGGGCGTACGCGGAGCCCTCACCACGATCCAGCAAGGCAGGAACGACATGACCGTACGCAATCTTCAGGTCGCTCCGGATTCGTCGGACATCACCCGGCCACCCGGAGGGAACGCCACCACGTGCCCGGCCGCGCCCGGTGCGGGCGGCCTGTCATCGGGTGAGGCCGCGCAACGGCTGGCCCGCGACGGCGGCAACGTGCTGCCGGCCCGCCGGCCGCCGCCGTTGTGGCGCCGCGTCGTGTCGCAACTGCGTGACCCGCTCGTGCTGGTCCTGCTCGCTGCGGCCGGTTTCACACTGGCCACCGCGGACTTCACCGACGCGTCGGTCATCCTGTTCGTGATCGTCGTCAACACCACGGTCGGGGTGATTCAGGAGGTCAAAGCGGAACGGGCGATCTCCGCACTGTCCGCGCTGACCGCACCCGCCGCCCGGGTGGTACGCGACGGCACGAACCGTGAGGTGCCCGCCGCGGACCTGGTCGCCGGTGATCTGCTGGTCCTTGCCGAAGGCGACATCGTGCCCGCCGACGCCCACGTCGTCGAGGCCAGCGCTCTGCTGATCGACGAAGCAGCCCTGACGGGGGAGTCCGCGCCGGTCGACAAATCCGCCGGCCCGGACGGGCCGACGGCGGACGTGTCCGCCGGAACGGTCGTTGTCCGCGGGCGGGGGCACGCCATCATCACCGCCACCGGCGCAGCCAGCGCCATGGGCCGCATCGCCGCCATGATGACCACCGCCCCCGCCATGACGCCCCTGCAGCGCCGCCTGGCCGGGGTGGGCCGGCTGCTCGCCGCCGCCGCGCTGGTGCTGTGCGCTGTAGTCCTGGCTCTCGGAGTGTTCCGCGGTCAGCCGCTACAACTGATGATCGTCACCGCGATCACCCTGGTCGTCGCGGCCGTCCCCGAATCGCTTCCGGCTGTCGTCACGCTCAGCCTCGCCCTCGGCGCCCGCCGGATGACCGCCCGCAACGCCGTCATCCGGCGGCTGCCCGCGGTCGAGACCCTCGGCTCGGTCACCGTCCTGGCCACCGACAAGACCGGCACGCTCACCGAAGGCCGGATGGTTCTGCGACAGCTGTGGACCCCCACCGGAGAAGCCCAGGTCGAAGGATCCGGCTACGCACCGCACGGCGACGTCCGACGCGACGACACCGTGGTAGCCGACGGCGACGTCCCCGATCTGACGCGACTACTGCGCGCGGCCGTGTTGTGCAACGACGGCTCCCTGCAACCACCGGACGGCGACAACCCCGACTGGCTGCCGGTCGGGGACCCCACCGAGGTAGCACTACTCACCGGCGCCGCGAAACTCGGCATCGACCGCGAAACCCTCCACGCCCAGCTGCCCCGCATCGGTGAGGAACCGTTCGACAGCGTCCGCAAACGCATGTCCACTACCCACCGGCTCCCCGACGGCACCACGCGGATCGTCTGCAAAGGCGCACCCGAAGCCATCCTGCAACCGGAGGTCCTCGCCGACCCCGCCGACCTGATCGACCGGGCGGCGGCCCGCGCGGACGCCCTCGCCGCCGACGGCTACCGGGTTCTCGCAGTGGTCCAAGCCGACCACACACCTTCAACAGACTCCGGTTCCCTGGAGCAGGGTCTGAGCCTGCTCGGGCTCGTCGCGATCCTCGACCCGCCCCGGGCGTCGGCCGGCGCGACCATCGCCGCGTGCCAGCGCGCGGGCATCACCCCGGTGCTGATCACCGGCGACCATCCGGCCACCGCCGGCGCGATCGCCGTCGAACTCGGCATCATCGACGCCGGCGACGATGTGGTCGACTGCCGTACCGTCGAACCCGGTGCCCGCGCCGGACAGGGCGCCCGGGTCTTCGCGCGGGCCACCCCGCAGCAGAAGGTCGCCATCATCGACGCCCTCCGCACCGCCGGTCAGGTCGTCGCGATGACCGGCGACGGCGTCAACGACGGACCCGCCCTGCACCGCGCCGACATCGGCGTCGCCATGGGAAAACGAGGCACCGAAGTCGCCCGCCAGGCCGCCGACCTGGTGCTGGCCGACGACGAACTCGGCACGGTCGTCGCCGCCGCTGAGGAAGGCCGCCGGGTGTACGCCAACATCCGCCGCTTCCTGCTGTATGCCTTGTCGGGTGGCGCCGCGGAGATCGCCGTGATGCTCGCCGGGCCGTTCGTCGGCCTCGCGTTGCCGTTACTGCCCGCGCAGATTCTCTGGATCAACCTGATCACCCACGGCCTGCCGGGACTCGCCCTGGGCAGCGAACCCGTCGACGCCGACGTCATGGACAAGCCGCCGCGGCCGCCGTCCGAGACGATCCTCGGCGCCGGACTGTGGCAACGCATCCTGCGCGTCGGCGTGGTCATCGCCGCGGTCACCGTCGGCGTCGGCGTCTGGGCGCATGCCACCGACCGCCCTTGGCAAACGCTGACCTTCCTCGCCCTCGGCGTCACCCAGCTCGCTGTCGCGCTCGGCTCCCGGGCCCGGCCCGGCACCCGGGCCAACCCGATGCTGCTCGCCGCCGTCGCCGCCGCGCTCGCCCTGCAACTCGCCGGCATCTACCTGCCGCCTCTGCAGTCCCTGCTCGGCACCCAGCCGCTGGCCATCACCGACCTGCTCATCGTCACCGCCGTCGCGAGCCTCGGCTACGCCGCGATCCGCCTCGACCGGCGCGTGCACATCACCCACCGCCCGCCACCCCACAGCATGACCTCGACCCGCACGGCCGACCCGGCCGCATGACTTCGACAGAGCACAGGAGACAGCCATGACCGGCCCACCGATCCTCGTCGGCGTCGACGGATCCGCACCCAGTCTCGGCGCCGTCGACCTCGCCATCCGCGAAGCAGCCGTACGCGACCGGGAAGTCCGCCTCGTGTTCGGCGACACCTGGGCTGATCACCCCGCCTGGACCGGCAACGACCCTGCCGCGGATCTCACCGCCGGGCTCTTGTCCGAGCCGCAACAGGCCATCCGGGACGCCACCGACCGTGCGGCCGCCGCACAGGTCCCGGTGACCGGGGAGATCCTCGCCGGTGACCCCGCCACGGTCCTCATCCGCGAATCCGCCCACACCGACCTGCTCATCCTCGGACACCGCGGCCAAGGAGGCTTCACCGAACTGCTCCTGGGCTCGGTCGCGATCAAGGTCTCCGCGCACGCCACCTGTCCCGTCATGATCACCCGCGGCGCGGCACCGGACGACGGCGACGTTCTCGTCGGTGTGGACGGCTCCCCCTCCGACGACGCCCCCCTCGGCTTCGCCTTCCACGAGGCAGCCCTACGCGGCGCCGATCTGCGAGCGCTACACGCATGGGACCGGCCCCATCTGAGCAACCCCGGGTTGCTGCTTCAGTACGACACCGGACCGGAAAGGGCCGCACACGCCCAACTGCTGACCGGCGCCGTGCAGAACTGGACCCGCAAGTACCCCAACGTCACGATGCACCGGGAACTGGCCACAGGCCGCCCCGCCGACGCCATCGTCGACGCCAGCCGGCACGCCCAACTCGTCGTCCTCGGCGCCCGCGGACATGCACAGCTGCCCGGCCGGCGCCTTGGATCGGTCAGTCACACCGTCCTTCATCATGCCGCCTGCCCCGTCGCCATCGTCCGATGACCCGCCACGCCGCGACGGCGATACACCGGTCACACCATGCCGGTCTCGTCACGGCCCGCAGCCACGGATTTCAGGCCGGCGGATGGCTGACAGTCATGCGGCAGGTCACCGTTTGGCCACCGTGAGCAGGACGGCGCTGTCCTCGATCGCCTCGAGGGCGTGCCGAGCGTCCGGGATGATCAGCAGGTCGCCGGTCTCGCCTTCCTCCGCAGCGTCTCCGGCGGTGAGGCGAACCCGGCCGTGCAGGACGTGCAGGG
The DNA here is from genome assembly GCF_016862455.1 of Actinoplanes utahensis. GTDB lineage: Bacteria > Actinomycetota > Actinomycetes > Mycobacteriales > Micromonosporaceae > Actinoplanes > Actinoplanes utahensis. The sequence continues at coordinate 15,700 of NZ_BOMZ01000080.1, read as the reverse complement.
TCGCCTCACCGGGGTTCTCGTGATCGTCGAGTCGCCGGCCACCGGTCATCGCGATGAGGGTCTGCCGGAGAGTGCGGGCATGCCCTCCGTACACGGTCTGGGCGCTGCGGCCGCTGGCAGCGTCCCGGGCCAGTGAGAGTTGTTGCTGGATCAGTACGGTCAACGACATGCGGTCCATGAGTGGGGCCTTCCGGTAGGACAGCGACGATCCGGGGGCGCGTATCGAGCCCACCGGTTCAATGCCTTCAGCCGCGGCCGTTCGACCCTTCGGATACGGCTCCACCGGTGATGGCGGCACGGTACATGCCCCGGTCTCGAGGGCGTTTCCCCGAGCTACGCAGCGCCCACAGACATATTGCCGCTTGGTGAACAGATGCCAGCCAGCAGCCGCATGGCGGTAGCTGCAGCAGAGCGGGAGCCCGGAACGTCGCCCCGGTGGAGTGACGACATCGACGGCGACGGACAGACAGCCACCGGGATCCAGAGCGACAAACTCACCGTACGCGCATTTCCCGAGAGCGGCACCTTCGGGTCACATGACGATGAGGTGACCAAGCGACGCGCCGCCGGCGTCGGCGGGCAGGCGTAGGCTCGAAGTGTCGCCCTGGACCCCGGTGACAGGCATCCTGCCGCTGTGGGCACATCGACGCCGCAGCGAACCCGGACCACAACGCGGCGACTCATCGCGATCGGCACCAAGCCTCCGTCGCGTCCGCCATCTTCGTAACCGCCGCGGCAGACACCAGGACCGACACCGCGAGGACGCCTCTCATGGACATCGACGCGATGACCCACCCCACCGACCCGCAACTCGCCACCCACGCACTGACCGAGTCGGCAGCCGCCGCCGGATACGCCCCATCGCTCCACAACACCCAACCGTGGCGGTGGCGGCTCACCGGCACCACGCTGGAGCTGCGGCTCGCACCCACCCGGATCCTGCAGGTCACCGACCCCGACGGACGACTGGCGACAGTCAGCTGCGGCGTCGCCCTGCACCACGCCCGCGTCGCCCTCAGCGCCCAAGGCTGGCACGCCACCGTGACCCGCATGCCCGACGACACCGACTCTGAGCTGCTCGCCCGGCTCCACCTCGACGGCCGGGCACCGGTCGACCCCGCATCCGTACTCCATCTGCAGACCATCCCGTTGCGGCACACCGACCGCCGCCCGGTCACCAGCACACCCGTCGATCCGGCCGGTCTCGCCGCCATCACCGCCGCCGTCGAGACACAGGACACCCACCTGCACACGCTGCGACCCGACCAGGTCCCCGAACTGGCCGCCGCCGCTGAACACGCCCAGAGCAGTGAGGCTGCGGACCCCGCCTGGCAGGCCGAACTCGCCTACTGGGCCGGCCCCGCCCGCCCGGCCGGCGCCGGGATCCCTGACGCCGTCATCCCCGACCACGCCACGCAGACCACGGTGCCGATCCGCGACTTCGGCCACCACGGAGACCTGCCCGTCAGCGCCGGCCACGACGAGACGGCCGTGTTCGCCATGCTCTACGGCAACACCGACGAACCCCTCGCCTGGCTGCGCGCCGGTGAAGCGCTGTCCGCCGGCTGGCTCACCGCCACCGAACACGGCATCTCGGTGGTACCGCACAGCGCCCCGATCGAAGTGATCGCCACCCGCCAGGCGATGCGCGCGATGATCGCCGGCATCGGCCACCCCTATCTGGTCCTCCGTCTCGGCAGCATCGACCCGGCCGCCACCGGGGCGGCGCACACCTCACGGCTTCCCACCGAGCAGAACATCGACCACGCCTGAAGCCCGCCGACATCATGATTCGTCTCGAGATAGGCGGAGGTCGACGATTGCCTCCGGGATCCATGAGCCGACGGCACGTGGAGGTGACTCGGCGAACCTCCCGCGCGTTGGTACAGCTGAATCTGCTGGCGGCCCTCACCCCGCTCACGCGCGGTGAGGGCCGGCACGGGGACGCGCGCTATCGCGGCAGATAGGTGCAGTCAGCACTCCCTGAAGGGCTTCGCGCTCCGGACGGCGACGAAGTCAGCCGTCCACGGGTGAGGCCTGCCGAGCAAGGTCCGCGAGAGGTTCGCCGCTCAAAAGGCCGGCGAGCAGAGCCCGGCCGTGGCCCCCACCGCGTGCATCCGGTCGCACATAGAGATCGTCCAGGTGCCTCCCGCGAGTGCCGGTCCAGGTCGAGAAGAACGGGAACCACACCGCATAGCCGACGACGTCTTTCGTGTCGTCGTCCTCGGCGATCAGAGCGAAGCGGCACGATCCTGTACCACCGCGGCTCTGATCACCCGGGAATCCTCATCTGTCCCGGCGGATCTTGTCGAGGGGATGACCACGACCTCCCGTTGTTCAACGTCGGCAGATGCACAGCGGGCCCGGCCACGGTCGCCGCAGCGGATAGCCGTCACCCGGCCGCCGGGTCACGGCGCAGCCGGGCGTCCAGCTCGTGCTTCACCTTGGGCCAGTCGTCGTCGGTGATGCCGTAGAGGACGGTGTCGCGCCATGAGCCGTCGGCGCGGCGGCGGTGTTTGCGCAGGATGCCTTCCCGGCTGGCGCCCAGCCGCTCAATGGCGGCTTGCGCGCGCTCGTTGCGGATGTCGGTCACCAGCGCTACCCGGATCGCGCCGAGGGTCTCGAAAGCGAAGCGGAGCATCAGCAGTTTGGCTTCCGCGTTCGCGCCGGTCCCCCACCACGGCCGGCCGAGCCAGGTGTATCCGATCGTCACAGTACGCAGGGTGGGATCAGGATCCGCGAAGGACGTCGTGCCAGCGAACCGGCCCGTCACCGCGTCGATCTGGGCGTATGGAAAGCGGGTTCCGCGGGCACGCGCAGCGAGTGCGGCAACGATGTGCGCGCGGGCGTCCTCCACGGTGGCCGGCTGGGTCAGTGCCCCGGCCGGCGGGCTCTGCCAGCGGAAGATCTCGGCCGCGTCATCCTCACTGCCGGCCGCCGCGAGATAGCCGGCAGCGTGTTCGTACCGTAGAGGTTCGAGCCGGATCCGATCGCCGACCAGAGCGGGCATCGCATACCACAGGCCATTGTCTGTCACGGCGGCATCATCGCAGCCGCCACATTTCCACGCCGCGGAATATGACGGCACTGACCATGGTGCGTACGAGCCAGCGCAGCCACATCGGCTACTAGAGCGAATCCGGCGATCGCTGCCGCGGCCAGTCGTATTTTCAAGGGATGAGGGCGCACCTTGTCTCCTTCCAGGTCGCAGCGACTTTTCGGTACGGGCGGAGGATCGGCCGGCTCTTCCGTGACTGATGAGTTCCACTGCCGCCGCAGCGGGCTCGTGGCGGAGGCGGGGCCTCATCGGGAATAGGGGCACGGCTGGGCGGGGGTGATGATCGCCACCGGGGGACGACCAAGACTCTCCCCTTACGGAAGGGTAGGGTCGGTGGCCGGAGCCGGTGGGCACAGCGACCCACCGCACCGTCGTGGCGTGTCTCCTCCGCGACGACACCGACACCGCAGAACGCTTCTGCCGCACCACGGCAGGTATCCGCGCGTCCCCGGGTGCGCATTTTGAGAGGAACGTACGCATATGGCGCAGACCGCTGCGCGCTGGTCGCGACCGGTATGGCTCTCCTCGCCGAAGGTGCTGCGCACCGAGGTGCTGGCCGGTCTGGTCGTTGCTCTGGCGTTGATCCCGGAGGCGATCTCGTTCTCCATCCTGGCCGGAGTGGACCCACGGGTCGGGCTGTTCGCCTCTTTCACGATGGCCGTCACCATCGCCTTCACCGGCGGGCGTCCGGCGATGATCTCCGCCGCCACCGGCGCCATCGCCCTGGTCGTCGCACCGCTGGCGAAAGATCACGGCCTGGACTACCTGATCGCCGCGGTGATCCTCGGCGGCTTGCTTCAGATAGCGCTGGCCCTGGCCGGGGTGGCGAAGTTGATGCGGTTCATCCCGCGCAGCGTCATGGTCGGCTTCGTCAACGCCCTCGCCATCCTGATCTTCACCGCTCAACTGCCGCACCTGATCGACGTGCCGTGGCTGGTCTACCCGCTGGTCGCCGTCGGCCTGGTCATCATGTTCGCCCTGCCCAGGTTCACCACCGTGGTGCCGGCCCCGCTGGTGGCGATCGTGCTGCTGACCGCGTTCGTACTGATCGCACACGTCACCGTGCCGAACGTCGGCGACGAGGGCACTCTGCCCAACAGTCTCCCGATCCTCGGCCTCCCCGACGTGCCGTTCACCCTCGCCACCCTGCAACTGATCGCCCCGTACGCCCTCGGGATCGCCCTGGTCGGCCTGATGGAATCGCTGATGACCGCGAAACTGGTCGACGACGTCACCGACACCCGTTCCGACAAGACCCGCGAATCCTGGGGCCAGGGCGTGGCGAACATCGTCACCGGCTTCTTCGGCGGCATGGGCGGCTGCGCCATGATCGGCCAAACGATGATCAACGTGAAGGCGTCCGGCGCCCGTACCCGGCTGTCGACGTTCCTTGCCGGGGTGTTCCTGTTGATCCTGGTCGTGGCATTGGGTGATGTGGTCGCGCTGATCCCGATGGCCGCCCTGGTCGCCGTCATGATCATCGTGTCGGTCGGCACCTTCGACTGGCACAGCATCGCCCCGGCCACCCTCAAGCGCATGCCGGCCGGCGAGATCATCGTCATGCTGGTCACCGTCGCCGGCACCCTGACCACCCACAACCTCGCCGTCGGCGTCGTCCTCGGCGTCCTGGCCGCCATGGTCGTCTTCGCCCGCCGGGTCGCCCACTTCGCCCAAGTCGAGCCCGAGACCACGGCCGACGGCACTGCCAAGACGTATCACGTACGCGGGGAGCTGTTCTTCGCCTCCAGCAACGACCTCGTCTACCAGTTCGACTACGCGAACGATCCGGACCGGATCGTGGTCGACATGAGCGGCGCGCACATCTGGGACGCCTCGTCGGTCGCCGCCCTCGACGCCATCACCACCAAGTACGCCGCCCGCGGCAAGCAGATCGAGATCGTTGGCCTCAACGAGGCCAGCGCCAGCTTCCACGGGAACCTGGCCGGCAAGCTCAACGCCGGTCACTGATCACCGGCGGGCACACTGTGACGATGACGGGACGGCACATGCAGATCGGCGAAGCTGCGGAGCGGGTGGGGCTGAGCATCCGCACCATCCGCCACTACGAGGACGCGGGTCTCATCGTGCCGTCCGCCCGCAGCGACGGTGGCTTCCGGCTCTACACCGAACCCGACCTCGACCGGCTCCGGGTCGTCAAGCGGATGAAGCCGCTCGGCTTCACCCTCGACGAGATGCGCGACCTGCTCGCCATCCTCGACGAGCTCACCGCCGGCACCGGCGAGCGGACCGCACTGCTGCAGCGGCTCGCCGGCTACCACGAAGCCGCTCAAGCCCGGGTCCAGACACTGCGCGACCAACTCGGCACCGCCGAAGGATTCGCCCAGCAGATGCAGGACCACCTCGATCACCACGGCGGACGCTGACGGTGCCCCGCCGGTTCAGGGTGGGCATCGTCGGCCTCCGGGAACAGAGTGTGACGCTCACCAGCGGCACCAGCCCTACCCGCCCTGGTAGAACGGCAGGTTCTGCGGCGGGCCGGCGATCTGCCCGTACTCCAGGTCGGCGCCTTTGAACCCGAACCCGAGCTGGGCGAAGCCGTCCAGGATGCGCTGCTGCACCGGCAACGGGTTGATCACGATGGGGTCGAGGTCACCCTTGTCGACGGCCCGGGCGATCGACACCTCGGTGTGCACACCCATGACCATGCCGGGCAGCGGCCGGCCGTGGACGGCGGTGATCGGGGTCTCCCACGGCAGTTCCACCTGGAACGGCACCGACAGGTGCTGCCCTTCGGCCAGCCGGACCGGGCCGCCGACGGTGACCCGGTGGAACTCGCCGGTGGCCGTCCCCTCACCGTCGCCGCCTTCGACCTCCATCCGGGTGACCAGGCCGAGGGTGATGTGCTCGATCTCGACGTCGTGGCTGCCGCCGGTCAGGTCGACCTGCCGGGTCACCAGGCCGCCGGTCACGTCTTTTCTCCTCCATGAGAGCGGGGTGGACCACACTTCCGGGTGGGCGGGGCCGATGCCCCGCCCACCCGGAACACCTATCGAGGGGTGATCGTGCGCCCGGCGCGGCGGGCGGCGTCCACGACCGGGTCTGTCTCGTCGTCGAACTGGCCGATCACCTGCTCGAGAAGGTCCTCGAGGGTGACCAGGCCGATCACCGTGGCGCCGTCGGCGACCAGGGCGAGATGGCTGCGCCGGCCGCGCATCGTCGCGATGGCGTCCAGGACGCTGGTGTCGGCCGGCACGGGCAGCGCGGCGGTCATCAGGTCCCGCGCCGTCGCGGCCCGCCGTGCGCTGGTGGCTTTGGCCGCGTCCCGGACGTGCACGACGCCGACGATCGTCCCGGCCCGGTCGGTGACGGGAAGCCGGGACCGGCCGGTCTCGGTGCTGCGCACCTCCACAGCGCGGGCGTCGGCGTCGGCCGGGACGTCCAGGATGCCCGCGGTCGGGACCATCACCTCGCGTACGCTCATCGACTGCACCTGCAGCATCGCCGACAGCAGTTCGTGCTCGGCGTCCTCGATGGTGCCGTGTTCCTTGGAAGTCTTCAGGAGCATGCGCAACTGGTCGGCGTTGTGCACCTGCGCCAGCTCGTCCTGCGGGGTCACCTTGATCAGGCGCAGGCAGGCGTTGGCCAGCCCGTTGAGAGCGACCAGGACGGGACGGAAGACGGTGGTGAACCCGACGAACGGGATCGCCAGCAGCTGCGCCGAGTTCTCCGGATGGCTGATCGCCCACGACTTCGGCGCCATCTCCCCCACGACGACGTGCAGGAACCCGACCAGGGCGACGGCCAGGATGAACGCCACCACGTACGCCGCGCCCGCGGGCAGCCCGACGGCGGTGAACACCGGTTCGAGCAGGTGCGCGACCGTCGGTTTGGCCAGCGCGCCGAGGCCGAGAGTGCACAGGGTGATGCCGAGCTGCGCGCCCGCGAGCATCATCGACAACTGGCGGGTGCCGGCCATCGCGGCCCGGGCGCCGCGGGAGCCTTCGGCGGCGGCGGTTTCGAGGCGGTGCCGTTTCGCGGCGACCAGCGCGAACTCCGCGGCGACGAAGAATCCGTTGGCCGCGAGCAGCAGCACCGAGATCGACAGCGACCAGGCGGTGCTCATGCGGTCACCTGCCCATCGGCGTGGTCGTGAACGACGGTCAGGGCCAACCGGTCGGGCACGTGCCGGCGAACGGCGAGGACGGTCAGCCGGGCCACACCCTGCGGCACCGGCTGCCCGTCGGCGTCGACCAGCGGCGGCAACGGCACGTCGACCTGTTCGTGAACGGCCGGGAGGTGCCCGAGGCGGGCGAGGACCAGTCCGGAGACGGTGTCGTACCTGTCGTCGTCGGGCAGCCGGATCCCGGTGGCTTCGGCGATCTCGTCGACCCGGGCCCGGCCCGGGATCACCCAGGATTCGTCGCCGGTCGTCTCGATAGCCGGTTCGGGCAGGTCGTCCTCGTCGCGGATGTCACCGACCAGTTCCTCGGCCACGTCCTCCAGGGTGATGATGCCGGCGAAGCCGCCGTATTCGTCGACCACGATCGCCATCTGCCGGTGCGCCGCTTTCAGCCGGTCCAGCACCGCGGGCAGGCGGGTGCCCTCCGGCAGCACCACGGGTTCGGTGGCCAGGTCACCGACCGTCGTGGTGGTGCGGGCAGCCGGTTCGAGGGTGACGACGTCGGCGATGGAGACCACGCCGATCACGTCGTCGACGCCGTCGCCCGTCACCGGGAACCGGGAGTGGCCGGTGTCGAGCAGGTCGACGACCCGCAACGCCGGCTCGTTCTGCCCGATCGTGACGACGTCCACGCGGGGGCGCATCGCCTCGGCGGCAGTGCGGTCCCGGAAGTCCAGGCCGTGGTCGAGCAGCCGGGCGGCACGCGCGTCGAGGGTTCCCTCGCTGCCGGCGTTGGCGATGATGCGATCCAGGTCCTCACTGGTGGCGCCCTGCGGTAGTTCCTCGATCGGTTCGATGCCGACGGCGCGCAGCAGCCGGTTGGCGGTGGCGTCGAACATCCGGATCAGCGGACCGGCCACGGCCAGGTAGACCAGCGTCGACCGCGACAGCGCCCGCGCGAGGGTCTCCGGTTTGGCGATGGCGAGGTTCTTCGGGGCGAGCTCACCGAGCACCATCTGGACCACGGTCGCGAACAGCAGCGCGAAGACCATCGAGATCGAGGCGCTGACCGTCTCCGACAGGCCGGTGAGTCCGAGCAGGTCGGCGGTGCCGCGCCCGAGGTAGGGCTCGGCGACATAGCCGGCGAGCAGGGCGGTGACGGTGATCCCGACCTGGGCGCCGGACAACACGAACGACAACCGCTGCGTCACCCGCAGCGCGCGTTCCGCGGCCGGGTCGCCGTCGTCGGCCATCGCCCGCAACTTCTCCCGGTCGACGGCGACATAGGCGAACTCCTGCGCCACGAAATAGCCGGTCGCCGCGGTCAGCAGCACGATCGCCAGAACACCGATGGCGATCAGCACGCGAGGTCACCGCCGTCGCGGGAGCAACCGTGGAAAACAAGGGGCCGGGTCACACCCGGCCAGGTACTACAGCCTTCAACAGAACCGTTGGACACCCTCGCAAACTAACACCTGCGACTGTACGGTTGCTGAAAGCCGATCATCGGGAGGTCGCTGTGAGCAACCTGCTCCGCATCGGCGAACTCGCCGCCCGAGCCGGCGTCAGCACCCGCACCGTGGATTACTACACCCACCTCGGCCTGCTGCGGACCGCCGAACGAACCGGCGGCGGATTCCGGCTCTACGACCCCGCAGCCGTCGTCACCATCGCCACCGTCAAGCAGTTGGAGGAGCACGGCCTGAGCCTGCAGGCCATCACCACCGCACTCCACGGCACCGGAGACACCGACCTGACCACGAAACTGAACGACCTCGCCGCCGGGCTCGCGGCGTTGCGGGAGGCAGCCCATCGCGCCCCGGAAGCCCAGGCGATACTGACGCTCCTCAGCGGCCGTGCACATGCCCTCATCGATCTGGCGTTGACGATCATCGATCGACCGCCGGCCTGACGCCGACGAGCCGCGCCGTCACCCTCTGCCCGGGACTCCGCAGATCCGGGGCGCCTCATGGCCGTGTCGACGGCACGGGTCCCGGGTAACCCCTCGCCATGGACGCACTGATCTTCGGCCTCATCGCCTCCAGCGCGCTGGTCATCGGCGCGCTGGTGGGCGCCCGGTTCCAGTTGCCCAAGGCGGTGCTGGCGGGCATGCTGGCCTTCGCGGCCGGCGCGCTGATCACCGCGCTGGCGTTCGAGTTGTTCGAGGACGCCTACGAGCACGGCGGCATCTGGCGAGCCGCCCTCGGCCTGATCGCCGGTGCCGTGGTGTTCACGGTGCTCAGCTCATGGCTCGACCGCTGGGCGCAGGCCGGCAGGCCGGATGCCCAGGGCAGCGACAAACTGGACGTCGACGCCGCCGCCCAGGACCGGGCGCCGTCCACCGCGTCCACCTCCGGCGCCGCCGGGCTGGCGCTGCTGGCCGCCGTGACCCTCGACGGCGTACCGGAGAACGTCGCTCTGGGTGTGTCGCTCGGCGAAGGCAGCGGCGGGCTGGCCCTGCTCGCGGCGATCTTCGTCTCCAACTTCCCCGAGGCGCTGGTCGGCAGCGCCTCCATGCGCGAGCAGGGCCGCTCCCAGACGTTCATCCTCGGGACCTGGCTCACCTGCGCGGCGCTGCTGACCCTGGCCGTGGTCGTCGGGGCGGGCCCCCTCTCCACCGCATCACCGGAGGTCATCTCACTGCCGCTCGCGTTCGCCGGCGGCGCCGTGCTCGCCTCCCTCGCCGACACCCTGATGCCTGAGGCGTACGAGAAAGGTGGCCCTCTGGTGGCGTTGAGCACCACCGCGGGGTTCGTGCTGTCCTTCGTCCTCGCCACGCTGTGACAGCACTCCAGCACCGGAATGGGCGGGTCAGTGACGGAATCGGTTGACGAGTCGGGTCAGGTCGTTGGAGAGCCGCGTCAGGTCGGTCGCGGCCTGCTGGGTGGCGTCGGCGCCGGCGGCGGTGGCGTTGGTCACCTCGGCGACGCCGGAGACGGTGCGAGCGACGTCGCCACTGTTGGCCGCGGCGTCGGCCACCGACCGGCTCATCTCCGCCGTGGTGGCGGTCTGCTCCTCCACCGCCGAGGCGATCGTGGTGGTGTAATCGCTGATCTGCTGGATGACACCGGTGATCTCGCCGATGGCCTCGGCCGCGGTGCCGCTGGAAGCTTGGATCGCGGCGATCCGGGTGGTGATCTCCTCGGTGGCCTTCGCGGTCTGCTGGGCCAGCTCCTTGACCTCGCCGGCGACCACCGCGAAGCCTTTGCCCAGTTCGCCGGCGCGAGCGGCCTCGATGGTGGCGTTCAGGGCGAGCAGGTTGGTCTGCTCCGCGATGCTGGTGATCAGCCGGACGACGTCGCCGATCTCGGCGCTGGCCGTACCGAGCTGGGCGACCTGCACGGTGGTGCGCTGGGCGACGGCCATGGCCTGATGCGAGACCTGCGCGGCCTGGCCGGCGTTGCGGGCGATCTCGCTGATCGAGGCGCTCATCTGCTCCGCACCGGCGGCGATGCTCTGCACGCCGGCGTTGACGTCCTCGGAGCCGTGCGCGGCGGCGGATGCCTTGGCGGCGGCGCTCGCCGCCCCGGACTGCAGCTGTGAGCTGACCGCGGACAGTTCCTCCGACGCGCCGGCCAAGGTGATCGCCGACCCGCCGATCGTGGTCACCGTCTCCCGCAGGTTCGTCACCGCGGTGTCCAGGGCCTGGCCCATCCGCCCGGTCTCGTCGCGGCTGGCGAGCCCGGTGGTGGAGGTCAGGTCCCCAGCGGCCAACCCGGTCAGCACGGCAACGATCCGCGCGATCGGGCGCGTGATCGACCGGGTCACCAGGATGGCGAGCACGACCGCCAGCAGCAGGCACGCGATACCGGCCGCAACCGTCAACACCCGTGCCCGGCCGCTGTCGGCCTCCGTCTCGTCGGCCACCTGCTGCTGCATCTGGACGGCGTCGGCCGACAGCTGCCCCACACCGTCGGCGACCTTGCCGAACCACTCCAGCGACTCACCGGAGGCCAGCTCACCGCCGGTGCGCAGGCTCGCCGGCGTGTCGGCCCGGTACAGCGCGACGATCTTCTCGTCGGTTTGCAGGAAACCCTCGTAGGCCGCTGTCGCGTCGCTGACCATGTCCTGCTGGCCGCCGGTCAGCGGCTGTCCGCTCAGGTCCGTGAGCAACTGGCGCAGCCGGGCCGCTGAGGCGAGGAACTCCTTGCGCTGGCCGGTGTCATCCGCCGTCGCGTCCGGCACGCCCCGTAACGTGTCGAACAGGTAACCGGTCTGCCAGCCCGCCATGTCGGCTGCCTGGAACTTCGCCTCACTCGCCAGGTTCGCGACCGCCGCGGCACTGCGCATCCGCGCGGTGCCGTCACGGCCCGCCGCGATGCCGCTGAGGCCCACCCCGACCGCGATCACCGTCAGCATGGCGACTGTGCCGAAGGCTGAACCGAGCCGGACACCGAGCCCAACATCCCTGAACATACCCATCCCGCCCATATCCCCGTCGACGAGGCCTACCAGCGCAACACCGGAACGCACCGGCACTACACCTGCCAATCGGCGGTTTCCTCGGATCGCTGAACCCGTACGACGGCCACCGGTAACAAAAGTGTCGAGCGATGTTCAACCCCCATCGGTGCCGCTCACTCCAGGCGACTCCCGTGTCGGGTTCGGTCAGCCGCTGAGGCGCGCGTGCCAGTCATGCTTCCGCACGTCCGGTGACTACCGGTTCGGTTTTCGGACGGCGGCGCCGGCGACGCAGTATGAGAACAGTCGTGGCCGACAGAACGAGGAGCAGAGCGCCCGCTGCCGCGATGAGATGCACAGAGGGCTCGATCTGACGCGGCGCCTCAGCACCCGGCGTACCGACGACGAAGCGCAATGTCGAGGTCGCGGCAGCAGCGGTGCCGTCTGCTCGGCGCAATGAGGCGCTGAACCGCGCCCGGTACTCCCCCGGCGCGCTGAAGGCCCAGTTCGCGTGGGCATGCACGCCGGGTTCGACCACGTGCTCCCGGTGACCGGCCGTGCCGTCCCACAAGATCTGCGGTGCACGAAAGCCGCCGTAGTCGAAGTAGACGTGGACGGTGCCAGGCCCGTCGATGTCACGCAGGGACAGCGATATGTCCTGGAAACCACCGCTCAGCACACTGTCGTGCCGGGTGTTGAAACCGAGCCAGAGGACCCCTGGCATCCGGGTCTGCGGGAGCAGGTACACCGGGTCGCCGGCCTTGCCGAGAAAGCCGTAGTGGGCTGCTGCGGGAAGCGTGGTGCGGGCGCCGTCCCCGACCCGGAGGACCACTTCGCCGGGGTCTCGCCAGACGGCCGGTTCGGCGGAGTCGTCCTTGACGCGGATGACCCAGACCCCGTCTACCAGCGCGGGAGCGATATCGGCGTGCCCGGTCGCCAGCTCGGCGGAGACGCCGGCGGCCGCCCGGGCCGACGCCGGGGGAAGGACACCGAGCGCAAGGATGGCGAGGACGGTTGCCGGCAGACGAAGAAGCACGAGTTCTCGATCCGTGAGGGATGGTGAGGTGCCGCCGCAGCCGGCGGCACCTCGTGGAGCGGCTAGGAGGCGCCGTGCGCCCGGCGGCGCCGGACGACCACCACGACGGCGCCCGTGATCAGTACGAGCAGCACGACTCCCGCAACGACGTACCGCAGCATGGAGCCGGACGAGTCGCCACTGCTCGCGGCGGCGGCCGAAGTCACGTCGACAACCGGAATGGTCGTTTCGGTGAGCACCCCGCCTTGCGCGTCACGCACGACGGCGCGGATCTCGGCTCCGTCCCAGGACTCGTCGAGTGTGGGGGTGCCTTCGAAGACGACGTACGGGTTCTCGCCGTTCTTGCGGACCGACCATTCGACGGCGCTTCCGGGCGTCGAGGGTTCGGCGGTGAAGGTCGCCCGCTCCCCGGCGGCGAACGTCGTCGCGGCGGAGGTGATCTTGATGGTGGCGGCCGGGTCCGTCGCGCCCGCTCCGGTCATGGTGAGGCGGATCGGCGCCGATTCGGCGAGCACCGAGTGGTCGGTGTTGAACAGCCGCGCCGTGACCTCGGCACCGTTCAGGTCCGCCGTGATCGGCAACTGCTGGTCGGCCAGGCGGGACTCGGGGATCCACTGGTAGCTGTCCTCGCCGGGCTTGCGCAGATACCAGTGGTAGTGCTCGTCCTCGGTCTGCGGGCTCTGCGCCGAGCGCAAGGTAGCGGTGTCGCCGACGGCGTAGGTGCTCTTGTCGGCGGAGACCGTCAGGGTGGTGGTGGGCGCCTTGGCCCGGGTACGCAGGATCTGCGGTTCCGAGGTTTCCACGACCTGTCCGGCGGCGGACAGCCGTTCGACCCGGATGCTGGTGCCGTCGACGGCACGGTTGGGCTTTGTCGTCCAGGTGGCCGTGGTCTGCTTCGGATCCGCGACCGGGGTGGCGGCGCCGGGGCTGGTGACCTGCCAGCGGTAGGTGTCCGTGGGCGCGGCGTCCGGTGACAGCGCGCTGAGGGTGATGGTCTGCCCGACGAAGTACTCGGCGTCCACCTTGTTGGGCACGATGGTCAGGTCGTCGAGGCCGGCGGTGGCCGGTGGGTCGGCGCGCGGCGTGGGCTCGGCGGCGGTCGGGCCGAGCTCGCCGACGACGAATCGTACGGTGGTGCTGTCGGAGATCGGGACGTCCGTGGCCAGGGTCGCGGTGACGGTGAAGTCGATGTCGTAGACACCCGGGGCGGTGAACGTCCAGGTGCCGTGGGTGTGGGAGCCAGGCTCCCCGCTGACGGTGGTGAAGGTGGTGCCGGGGACGAACAGCTTGCTGACCTTGGTGCCGTCGAAGCCGCCGGGCTGGGTGACGGCGAACTTCGGGGCGGCCGCCGGGCCGGCGTACCGGAAGCTGTCGTATTTGATCTTCAAGGTGCCTTTGAGGACGCCGGGCTTGACTCCCTCGAAGGACCAGCCCGGCCAGACGACCGAGGGGTCCTGCACCTCGGTCGAGACCCACGCCTCGGCGCCCTCGGGGCCGAGGAACTCGTAGCCCTTCGGCAGCTTGGTGTGCGAGGTGCCGGTCTCCGGTATGTGCAGGACGACACGGTCGCCTTCGACGACGCCTTTCGGGGTCCGTGTCCTGATGTCGAGCTTGCCGCCGGTCACCTCGGCATAGATGGCGTCAACGTGCCGGCCCGCCCCGAGGACCTCTCGACCGGCGGCGGGATCGTAGGCGGCGGCGGGTGACGCGGGTGTGATCACCAGGGCCCCGGCCAGCAGGCCGGAGGCGACGATCACGCGGCGGCGGGCGCGCCGAGCTGTGGTGTACGGCATGGACTTCCCTTCCTCGGCCGCCTCCGATCGGGCGGCCACCGGAAGAGTAAATGATTATCGTTTTCATCAACGCTGTCGGGCTCGACGATGTAACGCCCGCCACCAACCCGGCACCCGGGTAGCCGGCCCGTCCTTCGCGAGCTCCACGGTCCGAGGGATCCGGGCGGCCGGGCCGCGGACTGTCGCTCGGGCGATCCGGGTCAACCCTTGCGCTCCCGGAGGCCTTCGGAGCCGGTCTCGACTGGATCCTGGCCGGGCTCCGATCGGAGCCCGGCCGTCATCAGCACCTTGAGGATGACGCCGCGGGATCAGGTGCGTGAGCGGTCGAGAGGATCCGTGTCCGATGTGATCGGTCTATTGCCGCGGTGAGGCCGGGCGCAGCGCCATGGCGCCGGCTGATTCGTCCGGTGAGACTGCCGCCGTGGCCGCCTGGAGCCGACTGGGGCGGCGCTTCGATGTCGCCACTACCAGCATCGCACCGACGACGAGCAGAGCGACTCCGCCGACGATCGGCCCCTGCAGCGCCATCCCGGTCTTCGCCAGGTCGCCATCCACACTGCCGTTGCCACCGTCACCGCCGTCACCACCGTTGCCGCCGTCACCGCCGTTGTCGCTGTCACCGTCGGTGCTCCCGCCGCCGCCACCGTTGCCGGACGGGCCACAACCCAGGGTCGTGCTCTTCGGCAGCAGGGCCTCGGGATCGGTCTCGTCGCCGACCGCGAACGTGACGACCTCGCTCGTGCTCAACTGGCCACCGGACGCCGGCGTGACCGTCTGACTGAAGGTCAGCCGGTAAGCCCCTGCCGCGGTGAAGACCCAGTTGCCGTGCGCATGCGTGCCCGGGGAGACGGCATGGCCGTCCGGCAGACCGTCCTTACTGTTGAAGATCATTTTTGGTACGCCGAACGAGGTGAACTCGAAGATCGACAGCTCGCCGGGGCCTTCCACCTCGGTCAGCTTCCAGTCGACCGTACCGCTGAGCTGTGAGCCCTTGAGCTCCTCGGTGTTCCATCCCAGCCACAGGATGTCCGACTGCTGCGTCTGTGGCACCTGCCAGATCGGCGAACCCGGCGGGCCGATGAAGTCGAAGGGGCCCTCCGGGACCGTCCTGGCGGCCTTGCCGGTCAGGTGGAACACGACTTCCGCGGGGGACCGCCAGACCGCGTCGCCAGCCTTCGTACCGTCCTTGATCTGGTTGACCAGCTTCCCGTCGACGATCCTCGCGGCATAGTCGACATGCCCCTGATCCAGAACGACACCGGCGGAGACGGGCACACATGACGCGGTCGCCGTGCCGGACGGGGTCGTGGTCGGACCGGTGGTGGGCGGGG
>NZ_BOMZ01000079.1 GCF_016862455.1 Actinoplanes utahensis | reverse complement strand
TCGTCGTCGGACCGGTGGTCGGCCCGCCAGACGTCACCGCGACTGTCACCCCCTCCGACGTCGCGGCCGCGTAATGGTTGTCGTAGGCCGGGACGAAACGCGCGGTGATCTGGTGAGCGCCGACGGCGAGGTTCTCGATTCCCGCCGTGGCCACGCCGTCGTCGACCGGGCCTTCCGCGATGCCGACACCGTTGTCGAAGAACTCCACCCACCCGTCAGCCTGCGCGGGCGTCACCCGAGCGGTGAAGGTGTACCGGTCCTCGGCCTGTCCTTCCTGCGGGCTGACCGTCAAGCCGACAGAGGTCGCGATCGGCACCAGGTCAGCGGCAACGTCACCCCCGACGTACCAGGTGAAGTCGACCGGCTCCGACCGCACCTCGGTTCCATCGAGCGTGGTCGCGCTGACGTCGAAGGTGACCGTGTACCACCCCGGAGCGGTGAAGGCCCAGGTGGAATGGACGTGCGTGTTGGCCATCGCGAACGTGGAGTACGCCGGATCGGTGGACGAGAACCTGCGCAGCGGCGTGCCGTCCGAGTTGTCACCGAAGATCTCCAACCGGCCGGGACCTTGCACGTTCCGCAGGCGCACGGTGGACATGTCCTCGACGAACGTGCCCGGAGGGATGCCCTGATTCTCGAATCCGGCCCAGATCACCCCGGGGACCTGCACGTTCGGCGCGAGCCAGACCTGCGTTCCGGGCGGGCCGAGGAAGTCGTAGTAGGGAGCGTCCGGCGGCACTTCCACCTTCGTCTCGGGTGTCTCGCGAAGCTGGAACACCACACCAGCCGGATCCAGGTAGGTGCTCTGCCCACCCGGTTCCTGAACCTTGCTCTTGAGTTCCAGCCGACCGTCGACCCAGTGCACACTCACCACGTCGGCGTGCGTGTCGTTGATCACGCGCTTCTGCCCGCTGAGCGGTGCCGCTGAAGCCGGCGTACTCACCATCCCGCCGAAGCCGGCCAGGAACAGCAGAGTCGTCGCCCCCGCGGCAGCGAGCCATCGCCGGGCGCCGGGCTGCCGCAACGCCAGGGGTCGCATCACAGAGTCCTCATTCCATCGGCGTCGATGCCAGCATCGCTCGCAGATGATATTCGTTTTCATTAAATCGTCAAGGGGCTCCGCCGCCGGCGGCGGACCGGATCCGGTCACCGGCGGCGGAGCCGGCTCACGCGACGGTCAGCCGACCTGGAAGGTGTAGACGACGTTGCCCGTGGTGGCCCCGGACCCGTTCTGGGCGGTGGCCTTGAAGGTGACGGTGTAGGTGCCGAGCTGAGAGAACGCGAAGTTGCTGTGGCCGTGCCCGCCGGCGCTGATGCCACCCGGCCACACCGGCAGGTTGCACCCGGCGGCGGTGTTGCTGTTCAGCCGGAAGGTCGGCACGACGACCAGGCCACTCTTCACGGTGGTGTAGAGCGTGAAGCGGCCGCCCGGCGGGTTGGAGGTGGCACTGACCAGCTCCAGCTTGACCGGGCCCTGCGCCGAGGCGACGTCCTCGGTGTTCCAGCCGGGGTAGAGCTTGGCGGCGTCGTAGTCCTGCGGGAGGACATACATCGTCGACCCCGCCGGGCCCAGACACGACCAGCTCGAGCCGGACGGGACCGTCGTCGTCCACGACGACAGGACGCGGAAGACGTTGCCGCTCGGCGACAGGTCGTCGGTCACCGGGGTGACCCCGGCATAGGTCTTCGCGTTCAGCGAGAGGGCGGTGCCCTCGTAGTCGAGATCCAGGATGTCGATGTGGCCGGTGCTGTAGGTGGCGGCGAGGGCCGGGCCGGACAGCATCGTCACCGACGCCACAGCGCCGAGAGTGGCCGCCGCCGCGGCGGCGAGCATGCGGGACAACAGTTTCATCGGTTTCTCCCTGCTCAGTTCTTGTCGACCCGGAACGTGAGCCACGTCGCCGGGGATGTCACGGTCGCGCCGGTGGAGGCGAGCTTCGCGGTGGCGTCCACCTTGATCCAGTACTTGCCGGCCTTCTCGAAGGCCCAGTTCGTGTGCGCGTGGGCGCCCGCGCCCAGAACGATGCCGTCCGGCAGGCCGTCCTCACTGTCGACGCGCTTGTTGGGCGAGCCGTCCGGGTGGTAGCCGAACAGGCTGACTCCGTCCGGCCCGACGACCTGCTTGAACCGGATCGTCACCTGGTCGTCGAGGAAGACTCCCGGCTCGACCTCCTCGGCGGCCAGGCCAGGGAACAGCAGGCCCTCGGTCTCGGTGTCCGGCAGCACGTAGACGGTTGCGCCGGGCGCGCCGAGGAAGCTGAACGCGGGGTCGGTGGGAACCGGTGTCGCGGACTCCTTCTTGACCACCAGCAGCACGTCCGACGGCTCGTACTCGGTGTCGGTCTCCTCGTCGTGGATGGCGATCTCCAACTGGCCGCCCTCATAGGCCACGTCGACCACGTCGACATGACCTTCCGAGAGCGCGATCGGCGCGGCCTGCGCCGGAGTCGCCACTGCCACCGCCGCCAGCAGCGCAGGCACCGTCACCAGCGCCTTGAGGCCAATACGCATGTGCACTCCCATTCATCAGCAGGCGCCTGAGCGGCGCTAGTTGGGAATGGTATTCATTTTCGACTGGCCGTCAATAGTGATCGCCGTCTACCTCATGGCCCAGCCGGAGAGCCGCGCATCGATGTCCGCCGCAGAACGGGGCAGCCACCTGCGCGAGGGCCGGTACGGGACGCGCCCGGCGGACGCCGTTGTCCGCCGGGCCCCGGCGGAACGCATCCGGCGGTCCCGCTGTCGGTCAGGAGTGCCGGATGTCGCGCAACCCGATGCGCCCACGACTTTACAATGAAAACCGTTTCCAACAATATGTGCGTGTCAGTCTTTCCCGTCGTGCCGAAGGAACACCCATGGCCGTCCCGCACCGGCGCACCGCACGCGCCGACACCCGCCACCGCCGCGCCCGATGGAAGGCGGCCGCCCCCGCCTGGCCCATTGCCCCTGCCCCGGCCGGCAGGTGACCGACCCGCGATGAGCAGCACCACCACACCCGAACGGCTGCCGGTCACCGTCCTGTCCGGATTCCTCAGCGCCGGCAAGACCACCCTGCTCAACCACGTCCTTGCCAACCGCGACGGTCTGCGCGTCGCGGTGATCGTCAACGACATGAGCGAGATCAACATCGACGGCGCCCTGATCCGCGACGGCGGCGCCCTGTCGCGTACCGAGGAACGCCTGGTCGAGATGACCAACGGGTGCATCTGCTGCACCCTGCGCGACGATCTGCTCGGCGAGGTGGCCGACCTCGCCCGGCAGGGCCGCTTCGACTACCTGATCATCGAGTCCAGCGGCATCTCCGAGCCCCTGCCGGTCGCCGCCACCTTCGCCCTCGGCATCGACGAACAGGATCGGGTCCTCGCCGACATCGCCCGGCTCGACACCATGGTCACGGTCGTCGACGCACCCCACCTCATCGCGCAGATCAACGCCGGCGAGGCCCTCGAAGCGCGCGGCCTGGCGGCGTTCGAGGACGACGACCGTACGATCGCGGACCTTCTCATCGACCAGCTCGAGTTCGCCGACGCCATCGTGATCAACAAGACCGACCTGGTCACCGACGTGGAGCTCGCCCGGGTGGAGGCGCTGGTGACCCGGCTCAACCCGCGCGCCCGGCAGATCCGCTCGACGTTCGGCCGGGTCTCCCCCGCCGACCTGCTGGACACCGGCAGCTTCGACATGGCCGCCGCCGAGACCGCGCCCGGCTGGGTCGCCGAACTCAACGGCGACCACATCCCGGAGACCATCGAGTACGGCATCGGCAGCCTGCTGTTCCGCGCCGCCGAGCCGTTCCATCCGCAACGGCTGTGGGATCTGCTGGACACCGCGGTCACCGACTACGGCGTCCTGCGCTCCAAGGGCTTCCTGTGGCTGGCCACCCGGCCCGGCATGATCGGCCTCTGGTCGCAGGCCGGCCCCCACGGCCGATGCGATCCGGCCGGCGTGCCGGTCGCCGTCTCCGGCGAGTGGCCCGACGACCCGGAGGAACGCGCCGACCTCGAACAGCTGTGGCACCCGGTCTTCGGCGACCGGCGCCAGGAACTCGTCTTCATCGGGGTCCGGCTCCCCGCGGAGGAACTGCGCGAAGGACTACGCCGCTGCCTGCTGACCGACGAGGAACTGGCGGCAGGCGCGGACACCTGGCAGACCTGGCCCGACCCGTTCCCCCAGTGGGCACTCGACGACATGGAGCCTCATGCCCACCAGCACTGAGCTCATGATCTGCGGCTTCTGGCCCCATGCCACCAGCGACGTCGCCGGACCGCTCGCGGTCCTGCCCGAGACCGTCGAGCCGGATCGGACACGCACGGCCGGGAGACCGAATCCGGCGGTCGTCACGGTCGTCCCCGCCGATCTGCTGCTCGACGGCCTGACCGACGACCGGCTCCTGCACGAGTTGGACCCGCACCACGACGACAGTGACGGGCGCAGCATCGGCGACCTGGTCGCCCGGCAGATCGAGCAGGCCGACGGCGTCCTGCTGACCGGGCGACTCGACGACGACTGGGAGACCGAACAGCTACGGGTGCTGCTGCGGCGGCTCGCGCCGTGGGCGGTCCACCTGCGCCCTGGCGACCCGTTCACCGCGGTACGCGGCCGCACCCATCCGATCGACCCGATCACCCGAGGGCTGCGCGGGTACGCGGTGGGCGTCCACGAGCCGGTCCCCTCACACGCGGTGAGCTCTTGCGTCTTCCGCGCCCGCCGCCCGTTCCACCCGGGCCGGCTGCACGACGCCCTGGACGAGATCACCCACGGCGTGCTGCGATCCCGCGGGCATTTCTGGCTCGCCAGCCGTCCCGATCTCGTCATGACGTGGGAATCGGCCGGCGGGCTCGGCATCGGCCCGCACAGCGGCTGGCTGGCCGAGCTCCCGGAGGAACACTGGGACGAGGTCGACACGGAACGCCGTCTCGCCGCTGATCTGGAGTGGGATCCGTACTACGGCGACCGGCATCATCACCTGGCGTTCACCGGCATCGACATCGACCCGGTCGGCATCCACCGCACCCTGGCCGGCTGCCTGCTCACCGACGACGAGCTGTCCCGCGGAGAACAACACTGGCGGCGGCTGCCGGACCCGTTCCGCCGCGCCTATCCCGCCTCGGCGGCCGCGGACGCCTGATCCGCCGTGCCCGCGTGGAACAGGGCCTCGCTCACGCGCGATGGGCGACGACGGTCGCCGCCAGGCGCGGGTTCCGGGACATCGATCACCGCATCGAGATCTTCGGGACCTGTGCCGCACCGGCACAGCCGGCCGGCGAGACCGCGGAGCGCGGCGCCTGTCACTTCACCGATGACAGACATGTCGCAACTCTATAATGAAAACCGTTGTCATTATCGGCTGGATCCGTCAGGATGATGGCGTGAGTGCCAACCCGATCACCTCCGCCGTACGCCCGCCCGTGGATCACCGGCCCGCTGTGACCGTGCTGTCCGGCTTCTCCCCCGGCGCCGTCCAGGCCGCCGCCCGGGCCCTGCTGATCGCCGACGAGGAGTTGCTGGCGATCCGCCACGACCTGACCGGCATCCGGCACGGGCTGATCACCCGCACGGTGGAGTCCGCCGCCGCGGTGCTGGAGCACACCGCCGTCGAGCTGGTGCACGGCTGTGTCTCCTGCACGCTGCGCGAGGACGTGCTGCCCACCGTGGTCCGGCTGGCTCGTGAGCGTCCCGGCAGTGACCTGTTGCTGGTGCTGCCGCCGGCCGTCGAGCCGGAGGCCGTGGCGGCGGCCTGCTCGCACTGCCTGATCGACGGGGTGCCGGTGACCGAGACCGTACGGTTCGACTCCTACGTCACCGTCGTCGACGCCGACTGTTTCCTCGACGACCTGGCCAGCCCCGACGACCTGAGCGACCGCGATCTGCACGCCGCCGACGACGATCACCGCGCCGTCGCCGAGGTGGTCGTCCACCAGGTCGAGTTCAGCGACACCGTCATCCTGTGGAGCCGCCCCGACACCGACGCCCTGGAGCTCAGCCGGCTCGGCACCCTGGTGCACCGGCTCGCCCCGTGGTCGATCCAGGTGTCCGTCGGCACCTCCACGCACCTCGACTGCACCGGCCTCGCCGACATGGTGCGCGGCACCGGCCGCCACGATCCGGCCCGCCCCGGCATGCTCGGCCTCGCCCTGGAAGGCCGGCCGATCGCCGTGCACGACCCCGACGGCGGCCACGGCGTCACCTCCCTCGTCTTCCGCTCGCGCCGCCCGTTCCACCCGCAACGCCTGCACGACGCGCTGGAAGACCTCACCGAGCAGCTGCTGCGCGGCCGCGGGCAACTGTGGATCGCCAGCCAGCCCGACACCGCCCTGGCCTTCGAGTTCGCCGGCGGCGGCGTCAGCCTCGGCACCCTCGGCTACTGGCTCGCCGCGCTACCCCTCGAACGCTGGACCGAGACCAGCGACGAACGCCGCCTCGCCGCCGACCTCGACTGGGACCCCTACTACGGCGACCGCCGGACCGTCCTCGCCCTGATCGGCCTGCATCTGGACCACGAGGCCATCACCGGCCTGCTCACCGCATGCCTGCTCACCGACGCCGAACTCGCCGACGGCTTCGACAGCTGGCGCGCCCTGCCCGACCCGTTCGCCGGCTGCTTCCCGCTGACCGGCGACACCACCACCGAGGAGAAGTAAGTGAAACCCGGCATCCACCCCGACTACCACCCTGTCGTCTACCGCGACCGCAGCGCCGGCTTCGCCTTCCTGACACGATCGACCGCGAACAGCGACCGGACCGTCGAGTGGGAGGACGGCGACACCTACCCCGTCATCGACGTCGAGATCTCCGCCGCCAGCCACCCCTTCTGGACCGGCAAGCAGCGCCTGCTCGACACCGCCGGCCGCGTCGAGAAATTCCGCGCCAAGTACGCCCGTAAAGCGAGATGACGACACCCGGGGGCGGCACCTATGAGTGCCGCCCCCGGTCAGCGGGCCACGAAGCTGACGATCTCGTCGAGCAGCCTGCCGGTGGCGTCTCCCGGCAGCGAGTAATACACGTGCCGGCCACGCCGGGTCCGGCGGATCAGACCGGCATGGGCGAGATTGCGCAGATGATGTGACACCACGGTGGGGTGCACGGCGGTCGCCTCGCACAGTTGCGCGGGCGTCGCCTCCCCGTCACGCAGCAGCACCAGGATGTGCAACCGGATCTGATAGGCCATCCCGCGCAGCACCTCCACCGCCCGGTCCAGGTCCTCCGGGCTCATGCCGCCACCGCCTCCCGGCTCGCCGGACGGGCCGCCGGTCGCGTCAGACGCACCAGCACCCAGGAGACGAGCAGGACCGCGGTCGCGGCCAGCGAGATCGCCGCGCCGGCAGCGACGTTCCACCGGCTCGAGGCGTAGAGACCGGCCAGGCCGCTGCCGACGGCGAACACCACCGCCAGACCGGTGATCACGGCCAGGCGGTCCGACCACAGCCGTGCCGCGGCCGCCGGGGCGACGATCAACGACAGCGCCAGGATGGTGCCGACCGCGGGGACGACGGTCACCACCACGACCTCGATGATCAGCAGCAGGACCACGTCCCACACGCCGATCCGCAGGCCGCCGGCACGCGCGCCGGCCGGGTCGAACCCGGCGTACAGCAGCGGACGCGCACAGATCGCCAGCAGCGTCGCGACCACCACGAGCACCACCGTGGTGGCGACCAGATCCGCCACACCGACCGTCAAGATCGAACCCACCAGGAACGACGACAGGTCGCGGCTGAAGCCGCTCTGTGTGGCGACCAGCGCGGTGCCGAGCGCGAACCCGCCGGAGAGCACCACACCGGTGGCCGCCGCGGCGTCCTGACCCCGGCGGCGGCTCAGGGCCGCCACCCCCAGCGCGATCACCGCTCCACTGGCGATCCCGCCGACGAGCAGGCTCATGCCCAGGATGGAGGCGGCCACCACGCCGGGGAAGGTGGCGTGCGTCAGGGCCATGGTGAAGAACGACAGCCGCCGTAACACCACGTGCACCCCGACCAGGCCGGTCAGCACTCCGACCAGCACCACCTCGGCGACGGCCCGGTGCATCACGTCATCGAACCAGTTCATGCGGCGACCTCCTCTGCGCCGGGATCGGCACGGTGGCGCCCCGGCGGTCGCGCCACAGCCGCACCGGCAGAAGCAGCAGATAGAACAGCACCAGCGCCAGGACCACCGCGGACGCCGACGGCAGCGACACCTGATGGTCGACGGAAGCGATCCAGCTCACCAGCAGCCCGGTGTAGCCGGCGGCGAGAACCAGCCCGGCGCCGAGGACGGCCATGACCGCGAGCCGGCCGGTGACCATGCGGGCGGCCGCGGCCGGGACGATCAGCAGCGCCACCACCAGGATGGTGCCGACCGCGCGGACCGCGGCGACGACCACGAGCGCCAGGATGACGTTGAGCCAGAGGTCGATCCAGCCGACCCGGAAACCGGCCGCGCTCGCGCCGACCGGGTCGAAGGTGCGAAAGATCAGCGCACGGGCTCCGACCAGCAGCCCGACCAGGATCACCAGGGCCAGCACGGCGGTCTCGGCCAACTGGCGACCCGTGACGGTCAGCAGCCGGCCGAACAGGAACGACGTCAGATCGCTCGTATAGGAGGAACGCCGCGACACCAGGACCACGCCGATCGAGAACATGGCGGTCAGCACCACGGCGGTGGCCGCGTCGTCGGACACCTTGGCGCCGCGGGTCAGGACGGTCAGGACCACGGCAGTGAGCAGCCCGGCGACGAGCGCGCCGGCGAACACGCCCTCCAGACCCGCGGCGACGAAACCGATGACCACGCCGGGAAACACCGTGTGGGTGAGCGCGTCGGAGACGAACGCCAGGCGGCGGGCGAAGACGAACACGCTGACCGGGCCGCAGATCACCGCCAGCAGCGCGATCTCGGCGAGGGCACGGGCCATGAACGGTACGGTGAACGGCTCGATCACGGTTCGACCAGCACCATCCGGCCGTCGGCCAGGTCGACGGCGGCATGGGCGTACGTCTGCCGCAGGGCCGTGGCCGTGAGGGTCTCGCCCGGCGCGCCCACCGCCCACTGCCGGCCGTTGATCAGGCAGACCAGGTCGGCCAGGTCCCGGGCGACGGCCAGGTCGTGGGTGCTGAGGATCAAGGCGGTGCCGGCGGCGCTCAGCTCCCGCAGCACCCGGACGATCGCCTCCTGGCTGACCGCGTCGACCCCGTTGAACGGCTCGTCGAGCAGCAGCAGCCGCGGCTCGGCGACGATCGCGCGGGCCAGCAGCACCCGCTGGCGCTGACCGCCGGAGAGGGTGCCGAACCGGTGCCGGGCCCGGTCGGCGAGCCCGACCTGTTCCAGGCCGTCGGCGACCGCGCGGCGGTCGGCCGGGCGGGTGGGCCGCCACCAGCCGAGCTGCCGGTAGCGGCCCATCATGACGACCTGCCGGACGCTCACCGGGAAGTCGGCGTCGAGGGTGTCGGTCTGCGGCACGTAACCGGCGAGTCCCCGGGCCGCGGCCGGCGAACGCCCCAGAACGTTCGCCGAACCGCTGAGAACCTGTGACATGCCGAGAACCGACTTGATCAGCGTGGATTTGCCGGCGCCGTTCGGGCCGACGAGGGCGAGCCGCTGCCCTGCTTGCAGTTCCAGGTCCACTCCGGTGAGAACGGGTGTGCCCTGGTATCCGACGCTGACCCCGGTGTAGCGCAGAGCAGCGGAGGTCATCTCAGCCGGCCAACGCGTCGACGAGGGTCTTGGTGTTGTGCCGCTGGGCGCCCAGGTAGGTGCCCTCCGGGGTGCCCGGCTCGCCGAGGCTGTCGCCGAACAGCGCGTCCTCACCGGCGACCACCTTGACCCCGGCCTGCTGGCCGATCGCCTCGGCGGTCTTCGGCGGCAGCGAGCTCTCCGCGAAGATCGCCTTGACGCCGGCGCCCTTGATCTTGGCGACCAGGTCGGTGAGCTGCTTGCCGGACAGTTCCGCCGACGTGTCGAGGCTGGGGATGACCGAGCCGACGAACTTCAGCTCGTAGCGGGCGATGTAGTAGCCGAACGCGTCGTGGTTGGTGACCAGCTTGCGGTCCGCGGCCGGGATCTTCGCCCAGGCGGCGGTGTTCTCGGCGTCGAGCTTGTCGAGTTCGGCGGAGTAGGTGGTGAGGTTCGCCGCGAACGCGGACGCCTGGGCCGGCTCGGCGGCGGCGAGACCCTTCTGGATGTTCGTCACCATGGTCTTGGCGTTGCGCGGGTCGTGCCAGATGTGCGGGTCGTGCTCCTCCTCGCCCGCGTGCTCCTCCTTCGGCTCCTCCCCGGCGTGCTCCTCCTCGCCCTCCTCGTGCTCGTGCCCACCCTCACGCAGGGTCACGCCCTGACTGGAGTCGACGACCGGGCCCTTGTAGCCGGCGGACTCGATGGTGCGGTCGAGCCATTCCTCGAGGCCGACCCCGTTCTTCACCAGAAGCTTCGCGCCGGCGATGGCTTGCAGGTCGGCCGGGGTGGGCTCGTAGTCATGGGGATCCACATTGGGCTTGAGGATCTGGGTGACGGCCACCGCGTCGCCACCGATGCTGCGGACGAAGTCGGCGACCTCGGGCGTGGTGGCGACGACAGCCAGCTTCGGCGCCGCCGCGGCGGGCGGGTTGTCGGTGGCGGCTTCGGCGCCACAGCCGGCCAGCAGGGTTGCGGCGGCCACGATAAGGGACAAACGACCGTGCTTCATCGATCTCACTCCTGTCACTGAGGAGCGAAACGATAATCGTTGTCAAAAAGTATCGTCTAATGGCAAATTGACGATGTATGGGGGACGGCGCGCCCGCGCACGCCGGACGACGGTGCGGATCGGGACATGCCGGACGGACACTCAGGCGGCGCAGTCCCGGCAGGTGCCGAAGATCTCGATGGTGTGACCGACGTCGGTGAAACCGTGCTCGGCGGCCACCTCGTCGGTCCATCGCTCCACGGCGGGGCCGTCGACCTCGACGGTCTTGCCGCAGGTCCGGCACACCAGATGGTGGTGGTGGGTCGGGCTGCACAGCCGGAACAACTGCTCGCCACCCGGCAGACGAGTGGTGTCCGCCTCGCCGGCGTCGACCAGCATCTGCAGGGTGCGGTAGACGGTGGTCAAACCGACCTTGACGTCGCGCTCACGCAGCATCAGGTAGAGCTGCTGGGCGCTGCGGGCCCCATCGACCTCCTGCAGCAAGGAGAGGATGTCCGCACGCTGGCGGGTGCTGCGGGTCGCGGTCGGCACGGTCTTCACGGCGTCTGCTCCGTCACGATATGGCCGCGCGGGCGCCGCGGCAGTCCCGCAATTATGCAATGGTGAGCATACGAACGGCCCATCGGTGAGCGGTGGGCCAGGGCAGGCCGGCGTCGGGCCGGCACATCGCGCGGCTCACGCCACGGCGGCGAGCGCGGCATGGGCACCCCACCGCCACACGACACCGGCTTCACCGAAACCGGCATCACGGGCAGCGGCCCGGTGCCAGTCGACCGGCGGGGTGAACTCGGCCGGCACTCGATCACGCAGGAGCGATGCCCGCTCGCTCATCAGCGGCTCCAGTGACGCGTCCGCCCGCAACTGGTCCCACCAGCGCGTCCACGCCAGCCCGGCGACGGCCTCGTCGACTGCCGGGTGCAGCCGGTCCATGACGCCGGTCAGCGCGGGCTCGGGCATCAGGTCGGCGACCACGAGCAGGCCGCCGGGACTCAGCAGGGCACGGGCGGCCCGATAGAGGGCCCGCGCCTGATCAGCGGCGAGGTAGTGAATGGTCATGACAGTGGTGATCAGGTCGTAGGGCCCGGCGGCGGCGAGATCGGCCCACCAGGACGCCTCGAGGTCCCCACGGTGCAGCGTCAGGCGGTCGCCGGCCGCCGCCGCGGCGAGCGCGAGCAGCACCGGGTCGAGGTCGAGCACGGCGACGTCGGCGGCGGGCCAGCGCGTCGCCATCCGCTCGGCGAAGACTCCCGGGCCGCCGCCCAGGTCGAGCACACGGCGAGGCGGGCCGCCGCACACCGCCTCGGCGACGGTGAGCATCGCGGCCTCACCACTCTGCGCCGCGGGCAGGAACCCGGCCATCACCTCGTCCCAGCCGGAGCGCAACCGGTCGACGACCGGCCGGTCCAGGCTCGGTGCGGCAAGGGACGCTTCCGGGAGAGACGACATCGGCTACCTCGGGGTGCGGGCGATCGGGATCGGCCAGCAGAGTATAACGGAAACCGTTTTCAACAATGCGTGGACTGTCAGGCGCCCGTGTCGAGCCCGGCGAGCACCTCCAGAAGCCGATCGACCTCCTCGACGGTGTTGTAGACGTGCAGGCTGGCCCGTACCGATGTGGTCTTCTCCCCGCCGCCGGCCTGGCAGTGGCCGTCGGCCCGGACCATGAACCCTTCCGCCGCCAGGATGAAACCCAGGTCGTTGGAGCCGATGTCGCGATGGCGGAAGGTCACGATGCCGTGCCGCTGCTGCACCGGGGAATCGGCGGCCAGGCTGCGCTGGCAGCCGAGGATCTCGTAGGCCGACAGCCGGCTCAAGCCGTCGGTCAGCCGGGCGCCGAGCGCGACCGTCCAGCGAGCGACGTCCGCCACGCCCGCGGCCTGCAGCCAGTCGAGGGCGGCGTGCAGGCTGACGATGCCGCTGGTGTTCGGCGTCCCGGCCCAGCCCGCGGGAACGAACGCCGCCCCGCGCCGGTTCGCCGCCCAGACGGCGCCGATGCCGGGCAGCGCCATCGCCTTGTGCCCGGAGAAGGCCACGAAGTCGACGTCGAGATCGGCCACCGACACCGGCAGGTGCCCCACGCTCTGCGCCGCGTCCAGGCAGATCACCACGTCCGGGCCGACCGCCGCGCGGATCCGGCCGATGTTCATGTCGCCGCCGTAGACGTGGTGCACATGGGTGGTGGCGATGAACCGGGTCCGTTCGGTGACCAGCTCCGGCAGCGCCCGGTGGTCGTAGTCGTGAGCCGGGTCGTACGGCATCGCCCGCACCGTGACCCGCACACCCTGCCGGCCCAGCAGGTCCACAGCCTCCTGCCAGGGCAGGGCGTTCGCGGAGTGGTCGGCGAACGGGACGATGATCTCGTCGCCGTCCCGCAGATGGTGGACCAGCCAGTCCCGGGCGATCAGCCGCAGCCCGTCGGTGGTGCCGCCGACGAAGTGCACACCGGAGCGGTCCGGCTCCGGATCGGCGAGGAACTCGCGCACCCGGTGGCGCACCTGCTCGATCAGCGCGGTCGTCCGGTTCGCCCACGGGTAGGTGCCCCGGCCGGCGTTGGCGTTGCCGCTGGTCAGGTAGTCGTTCACGGCGTCGAGGACGGCCTGCGGCTTCTGCGACGTGGCGGCACTGTCCAGGTAGGAGTGGCCGGGATGGCGCGTCAGGATCGGGAACTGTTCACGCAGCCCGGCCTGCCACGGCCGTAAGTCGTCGGGGAAGGCCGGGCCGTGGTTGTAGCGGGCGGGCGCGGACACGGTCGTCACGTCAGTCCCGAACCAGTTCGGCGCCGGCGTCGCGCCAGGCGATCACACCTCCGGCCAGCGACCGCGCGTCCGGATGCCCCATCCGGGCCAGCAGCGCCGCGTACCGGGCGGACTTCTCCCCCACCGGGCAGACCAGCAGGACCGGCTGCCGGGTGCTGAACGGCAGACCGCCGTGCAGCATCTCCCCGAACTGCTCGTCAACGATGTTGATCGACCGGTCGATGTGCTGCGCACGGTAGGCGAACGGGCTGCGCAGGTCCACGATCAGCGGATGCTCCTTGTCGATCCACGTCCGCGCGTCGGCGACGCCGACGGTGCGGGCGGCCGCCACGTCCTCGGCGGTGAGGCTGCGCACGGTGTTGGCGCGGGCCTGCTGCCGGAACAGGGCGGGACGGCGTTCGCGCAGGTAGCTCAGGTAGCTCTCGACCCGGTCGCAGACGATGAACACCGCGGTACGCCGTTCGGTGAGCCCGGCGTCGATCCGGCGCAGGTAGCGGACCGCTCCCTGGTAGGCGCCGCCGCCGGTGGGCCCGGCCAGGGTCCCGCAGCGGCGGACCAGGGTGAGCAGCCCGTCGATCGCGTCGTCGGAGCTGACCGCCTCGATGGTGTCGTAGACGTCCGGATCGAACAGCCCGACCTCGTGCACCTCGTCGAGGTTGCGGATGCCGGGGACGAAGTCGGACTTCTCCGCGACCAGCCCGACGACGGTGACCGCCGGGTCGTGGGCGCGCAGTGCCCGGGCCACGCCGGTGGACGAGCCGGCGGTGCCGACACAGGCGATGAAGTAGTCGGGCGCCCGCCCGTCCAGGTCGGCGATGATCTCGGGGCCGGTACCCCGCAGGTGCGCCTCGATGTTGAGGTCGTTGAAGTACTGGTCGGTGTGCAGGTAACCGGCGCCGTCGGCGGAGACCGTGTGGTACATCCGGGTGAGCGGGTCGTCGGCGTCGGAGGGGTCCAGGCACTCGGACCGCCCGGGCAGCTCGTCGATCTGGGCGCCGAGCAGGAGCAGCAGATCCTTGACCTCCGGGATCCGCATCCGGTTGGTGACGCTGCGGAACGGCAGGCCGTGCATGCCGGCGATCACGGCGAGGGCCTTGGCGGTGTTGCCACTGGAGAGCTCGACCACGGTCTCGCCCCGGTCGGCGGCGCCGGGCAGCCGGTGGCGGACCATGTTCCAGGCGGCCCGGTCCTTGACCGAGCCGAACGGGTTGAACAGCTCCATCTTGGCGTACAGGTCGATGTTGTTCAGGCCGTGCACAGCCGCGTCGATGCGCACCAGTGGCGTGTCGCCGATGACGTCGGTGACGTGGTCGAACCTCACCCGGTCTCCTCCCGGCCCAGCACGGGCCAGTACTGCTCGTCCAGGCACCACCGCCACCGGTCGCCGTCCCGGACGACGGCGACGGTCCGGGCGGTGGGCTGCATCAGCGCGTTCCCGACGCTGAAATCCATGAGATAGCCGGCGGTGTTGGCGAAGGCCAGCAGGTCACCGGGCCGCGGCAGGCGGGGCAGGAAGACCTTGCGGCGGGTGATCAGGTCGGCTTCCAGGCACAGGTTGCCGGTCAGATGGACACCGGCCGGTTCCTCCGGTCCCGGTTCGCCCCGCGACAGCAGGAGCGGATCCATCAGTACGCCGTGCGCCTCCAGAGCGACGTCGCCGCTGTTGCCGGCGAGCCGGACCAGGGTCTCGCCCCGCCCGTCGCCACGGACCTCCTCGACCCGCATGAGCACGGCGCCGCACTGGTCGAGCAGCGCCCGCCCCGGTTCGACGTGCAAGTCGTGGAGGCCGTCGAGCAGCAGCGTGCCGAAGGGTCGCCGGTGCACCGCCGACTCGGCCGTCAGCAGGCTCTCCAGATAGTCCGGCCCGGCGACGCCCCGATGTGCCGGGTAGACGCTGAGGGCGCCCCGCACGGTGCCGCCCTCGTTGCGCAGCCCGTAGCCGTGCCCGTTCCAGGTGATCGGTGGACGTTTGCCGAGGACCGCGGCGGTCAGCTCACTGGTCCACGCCTCCCACTGCCGGCCGTCGGCGAGATAGCTGACGCCGAAGCCACCGCCGATGTCGACCGCGCGCGGGCTCAGGCCATGGCGGTAGGCCTCCTCCACCGCGAGCAGGCAGCCTTCCAGGGCGGTGGCCTTCTCCGGCATGCCGACGGTGTCGAGGTGGTAGGCCACACCGAGGAAGTCGAGCTGCTCGCGATGCTTGCCGAGGACCTCCCAGAGCGCGCCGAGCTCGGCGGCTGGAACACCGAACCGGCTGGCCCGGCTCATCACGTTGGTCCCGGACGAGGTGAACCCGGACAGGCGGGCCATCACCCGCACCCGGGGCAGGGCATGCGCGGCGACGATGCCGGCCAGCTCGCTCAGCTCGGTGGTGGAGTCGGCGTTGACGACCGCGCCGGTCCGGGCGGCCAGCCACAGGTACTCCCGGCTCTTCGGGCCGGTGGCCATGATCCGGCCCGGGTCGAAGCCCGCGCCGAGGGCGTGCTGGAGCTCGCCGAGCGAGGCCACGTCCACGCCGGCGTCGGTCGCCGCGAGCGCGCGGAGCAGAGCCGCCGACCGATTGGCCTTGTGTGCGAAGTAGACACCTCCGCTGAGGTGATGCCGGTGGTAGATGTCACGGAAACGCCGCACGTTGTGGCCGACCCGGCCGGGCAGGACCAGGTTGAGCGGCGACCCCAGCCCGTCGGCGAGCCGATGCGGCAGATCCCGGTCCTCCAGGACGAGCCGCAGGTCACCGTCCACACGCGGTTGCAGATAAAGCGTCATCACACTCCCGGAAGCCGGTCATCCCAACGTAATCGATGAACTGATCAAACCCAAGAGGATCATCAGCACAAGGTGACCGGCTCATCACTGAATGCAACATTGTGCATGTATCAGTCTCTGCGCGAGCTAAAGAAAATCGATATCGTTACCGATTAGACCTCGAGCCGGCTGTCGAGCGGCATCACTTCCCCCACCTCAACGTGCTAGCGTCCCAGCGAAAACGAGAGTCGTTTTCAACTGTATGCTCGTTCGGAAGGGAGTCGATGCGTGAGAAGACCCGATCTGCGGGTCACGTCCGCTGCGCTCGGTCTGGCCCTCGTCACGACCCTCATCGGCGCTACGTCCGCGCTGGCCGCCGACACGGCGGTGTTGTCCAAAGGGCACACCGACGCCGTCGACGTCCACTATGAGGGCGGGGCGCTGAAGCTCAAGGTCAAGGACGACACGGTGAGCCCGGCGGTGGTCCGCGATCCGGCGGACGTCACCTTCCAGGTGCTGCCCACCGCCGAGACGACGGTGCCGGACCTGCCGGCCTTCTCGTTCCTCGGCGCCCCGGGCCGCAAGATCTGGATGCTGCCGCAGGTCCAGGACCCGGCGCTGCTGTGGCCGGGCTGGAACACCGGCCACCTCGACTCCGGCGTCTTCGCCGGCGACAAGGTGTCGATCAGCCTGGTCGGTGTGGACGGTCCCGGCGACGTGACCCTGTTCGACACCAACTCGCTCGGCACGCCCAGCATCAAGTTCCGCAGCAACGACGGCCTGCCCGACAAGCTCGACGTGCCGGTGCACACCCACGCCCACGCCGGCTGGGTGTTCTCCGCGGTGGGCACGTACACGCTGACGTTCCAGGCCGACGCCACCCTCGCCGGCGGCGGCACGGTCAGCACCGGCCCGGTCGACTACAAGTTCGTCGTCGGCGACCTTCAGGCCGGCGGCGGTGACCTCAGCCTGACCGTCTCCGGCATGTCCGACGGCGAGTACCAGCCCGGCGACACCGTGACGCTGCAGGCGGTGCAGTCCCCGCAGGGCCCGCTGACCAGGTACCAGTGGTTCAGCAAGAAGCCGTCCGAAGCCGAGTTCACGCCGATCTCCGGCGAGACCGGGGCGTCGTACGGCTTCACCGCGACCCGGGCCCTCAACGGCAATCAGTACGCCGTCAAGCTGTACGACGGCGAGAAGGTCGTGGCGACCAGCACCGAGGTCTGGCTGTGGGTGGCCTTCCCGCCGGAGGGCAGCAACGCCGCCAAGTCGGTGACCGCCACCATCAACACCGCCGACGGCGCCCTGGTGATCAGCGTGGATCCCGCGCACCGGACGGTGGCCCTGCCGGCGGCGACGCTGTCGGCGTCAGGTGACCGGTGGGAGAGCAACGGCGCCCTCCAGCCGGTCACGGTGACCGACACCCGGGCCGCCAAGCCCGGTTGGACCGCCTCCGGCCAGGTCGCCGACGGGTTCCGGACCACCGACGGCAAGACGTTCTCCGGCAGCTATCTCGGCTGGACGCCCAGCATCACCACGCAGGGCACCCAGCAGGGCGTGGTGGCCGGGCCGGTGTCGGCACCGTACGGCACCGTGCAGACCCAGACCGGTCTGGGTGGCAGCGCGGTCCTGGCGACCGCACCGCATGGCAAGGGTCTGGGCACCGCCCAGCTCGACGCGGCGCTCAAGCTGAGCGTCCCGACCGACACGGCAGCCGGCACCTACACCGGCACCCTGACCCTGACGGCCATCTGAGACGTCGCGGGGCGGCCCACGAGACACCCCCTGTCCACGGCCGCCCCGCGACCTTCGATCCGCTGTGCCTCGATCTTCGAACCGATGTGAAAGACCCCTCATGCGTACCCGCGTCATCGCGGCCGTCCTGGCCGTAGCAGCCGCCCTCCTCAGCCCCGTGCCCGCACAGGCAGCGCCCAGCGGCGACGCGCTGACCTGGTCGGTGGCGCCATCCGGGCCGAAAGGCCCGAACGGCCGCTCGGCACTGGACTACAAACTCGACCCCGGCGCCACCATCACCGACCACGTCGCCGTCACCAACCACTCGAAGCGCCCGCTCACCCTGCGGCTCTACGCCAACGACGCGTTCACCACCGCGGGCGGCGGCTTCGCCCTGCGCGCCGGCAACGCCGCGCCCACCGACGCCGGAAGCTGGATCGAACCGGCCCAGTCGACGATCACCCTGCCGGCGTCGTCCCGCGCCGTCGTGCCGTTCACCGTGACCGTGCCGGCCGACGCCACGCCCGGCGACCACGCGGCCGGGGTGGTCGCCTCGCTCGCCGCCGCCACCACGGACAGTGCCGGCAACCAGGTCTCCGTCGATCACCGGGTCGGCGCCCGCGTCCATCTGCGCGTCACCGGGCCGCTGCAGCCGGCCCTCGGCATCACCGACGTCCGGATCGACACCGCGACGTCCTGGAACCCGCTGACACTGCCGCGCGTCACGGCCAGCTTCACCATCGTCAACACCGGCAACGTACGCCTCACCGGCACCCCGTCGGCCCGGATCGAAGGCCCCTTCGGCCTCGGCAGCCGCACCGCCGCGGCGCCGGCGATCCCGGAGATCCTGCCCGGCGGCTCCCTGACCACGACGGTCACGCTGGACTCGGTGCCGCCACTCTTCCACGAGAGCCTGACCCTCGACATCCTCCCCGCGCCCGCCGACGGCCGCACCATCGATCCCACACCGGCCCGCGCGGTCTCCGACCACACCCTGTGGTTGATGCCGTGGCCGCATCTCGCCCTCATCACGCTCGCCGTCGCGCTCCTGCTCGCCTGGCTGTTCGCCCGCCGCCGGCGTCGCAGCCGTCTGCAGGCGGCGCTGGCCGCCGCCGAGCAGCGCGGGCGCGAACAGGCGAACGCGACCCTGCAGAAGGAAGGAACCGCATGACCCGCAGGAGAAGAATCCGCCTTCACCGGGCTGCCGCCGTGGTCACGACCTCTCTCGCCGTGGCGCTGACCGCGGGAGCACCGGCCGTCGCGGCCACCCCGGCCGACGGCGCCGACCTGATCGCGCTCTCCGTCGAGTCCGGACAGCTGCGGATGAGCTTCCGCGATGCCGGAAAGGCCGGCACGGATCCCCAGTCGGTGCGCTTCACCGCGTCCGGATCACCGGTCGGCGTCATCCCCGACGATCCCGCGTTCGCCTTCCTCGGCCGGCCCGGCGCACCGGTGTGGTCGCTACAGGAGGACTCGCCGTTCTCCACCTTCGACACCACCGCGATCAACGACGGCGAGCTCACCCTCGAACTGGCGTCGGTGGAGGGTCCCGGCTCCTTCGCCGCCTACACACTGTCCGAGTGGGGACGGCCCACCCTGCTGCTCGACAGCGACGGCCGGAAGAGCACCCGGCTGCCCGCCGGGCAGCGACTCGGCGGCGTGGTGTGGCTGTTCGACGCCGTCGGCGACTACCGCGTGACACTGCAGGCGACCGCGCACACCGGCGCGAAGACGCTGCGCGACCAGGCGGTCTACCGCGTCTCGGTACCCACCCAGGCACAGGCGGCGCCGGCGGTGAAGACCCCCGCAGCGCAGGCGCCCGCACCGCAGCAGCCGGCGGCTGCGAAGGCGGCACCAGCCGCTGCCGAGGCCGCCGCCGCGAAGGCCGCCCCGGCCGCCACCGGCAAGAAGGTGATCTCCGACGGGCATGTCGACATGGGCCCGAACCTCAGCGGCAGCGCCATGACCATCCGGCTCAAGGACGACTCCACCACTCCCCCGACGTGGCGGGAGGTCGCCGACGTCACGCTCAAGGTGACTCAGAAGGCGATCATCGACGTGCCGGCCGGCGCCGGGTACGCGTTCCTCGGCAAGGCCGGCGACAAGGTGTACCTGCTGCCGCAGTCCCAGCAGTCCGGCATCGTCTGGCCGGGCTGGAACACCCAGCACGAATCGATCGTCAAGGGCACCAGAGGCAACGTCACGTGGCAGCTCAAGGGAGTCACCGGCCCGGGCGCGTTCAAGCTGTTCCTGACCGGCTCGTTCGGCACCCCGGAGGTCGTCTTCGACTCGGCGAAGTCACTGCCGCAGCAGCTCAGCATCGCGCCGAACACCCACGCGCACGGCAACTGGGCCTTCACCAAGGCCGGGATCTACAAGCTCAACGTCGCGATGACCGCCACCACGACCGGCGGGAAGACCGTCTCGGACACCAAGACGCTGACCATCGCCGTCGGCGACTCGACCGACACCGGCAACGGCGGCAACGGCACCGGCACCGGCACCGGCGGCAACGGGTCCGCCGGCAGCGGCAACGGGACCGGTGGCGGATCCGGGACCGGCGACGACAGCGGCGGCAAGAACGGCGGCGGCAGCCTGGCCAAGACCGGCATGAACCTCGTGTCGATCGCCGGTGGCGGCGCGGTGCTGCTCGCGTCCGGGGCGGGCGTCCTCGTCCTCACCCGCCGCCGGCGCGGCGAGACGACCGCGGCGCCCACGTCGGAACCGTCCTGATGGCACGTTCCACCGCCGCGCCGCATCCGACATCGATGAGACGCCTCCTCGCCGCCGTCCTGACGGTGGCTACGGCGGCCGGCTGCGCACCGCCGCCCGCCCTGTCCGGCACCGACGGCCGGGTCCAGGTGGTCACCACCACCGGCATCCTCGCCGACCTGGTCCGCAACGTCGGCGGCGACCGGGTGCTCGTCGACTCGATCGTGCCCGACAACGCCGACGCGCACGCGTACGAGCCGACTCTGCGCGACGTGCGCAACATCGTCTACGCCGACGTGGCGTTCAGCAACTATCTCCTTCTGGAAGCCCAGAGCGTGATCAAGACGCTCGACGCGAACCTGCCGGACGGCGTCGAGCAGATCTCCCTCGCCGAAGGCGCCACCAAGTACGCCGCCGAGATCATCCCGCTGGTCGAGGACGTCTCCCTGGACACCATCTGGCTCGGGCTGCGGGCCAGAGGCGACGGCGCGGCGCACGGTGTCACGCGCTCCTCGGATGTGCGGCTCTCGGCGACCCGCATCGACGGTCCGGGCCGGTTGTCCGCCTATCTGACCGAGTCGTTCGGCAACCCGGACACCGCGTTCGACTCCGGTGACGGCCTGGAGCCGGCCAACGGCTACCGCGACGACACCATGACCCTGCCGCCCGACGCGCACACCCACATGAGCTGGGCGTTCACCGAACCGGGAGTCTATCGGCTGACCCTGCGCGCGGAGCTCGCCGTGTCCGCCGACGCGAAGCCGGTGCCGATGGGCGAGCAGACGTTCACCTTCGCCGTCGGTGTCGATCCGCACACCGTGCCGGGCATGTCCGGGGCGCTGGTGCTGCGCGACGGGCACACCGACGTCACCGCCGACATCGACACCGGCGAGCTGTATCTGTACTCCGACGGGGAGGACGGCACCCACCAGGAGCGGCACGATCCCGCCCGTACCGTCATCGAGGTTCCGGCGAAGGCCTTGAAAGAGGTGCCCGCCGGACCGGGATTCCGCTTCCTCGGCCGGCCGGGAACACGGATCTACCAGCTGCCGCAGGCCGTCCTCGGACGGCACGTGCACGGCGAGATCGATCCGCACCTGTGGCAGGACGTCGGCAACGCGCAGGCGTACACCGAACTGATCCGGGACACCCTGATCGCCGCCGACCCGGGCGGGACCGCGCAGTACCGCGCCAACGCCGACCGTTACCTGGCCGAACTGAGCGCGCTGGACGCGTACGTCCGGGAAAGGATCGCCGGGATCCCGCAAGCGAACCGCCATCTGGTGACCACCCACGACGCCTTCGCCTATCTCGCGAAAGCCTACGGAATCCCGGTGGCCGGATTCGTCACGCCGAACCCGGCGGTGGAGCCGAGCCTCGCCGACCGGCGCCGCCTCACCGAGACCCTGCGGAACCTGCACATCAAAGCGGTGTTCCTGGAACCCAACCTGCGAGCCCGCTCCTCCACCCTGGTCGAGGTCGCCCAGCACGAGGACGTGCGGGTCTGCGACATCTACGGCGATGCCTTCGACGACCGGGTGCGCACCTACGCGCAGCTGATGCGCTTCAACGCCGACTCCCTCCGACAGTGCCTGACCTGAGGAGACATCCGTGATCAAAGCTCTCCTGGCGCTCGTGCTCGCGACAGCGCCGACCCCCTCTCCCGATCTCGGCCAGACGCTGGACGCCAACCAGTCCCAGGCGGCCGGACGTGCCGTGCTGGAGACCGGCCACGTCGACATCGGCCCGCGGCTGCGCGACGGGAAGTGGACGATTCAGATCCACGACGACCACGCCGTGCCGTCGGTGTGGCGCGAACCCGCCGACACCGTCCTGCGGATCCGCGACACCGCCCGCCAGCAGGTTCCCGACGACCCGGCCTACGCCTTCCTCGGCGCGCAGGCGGGCACCGACGTGCACGTGGTGCCGCAGACCGAGAAACAGGGCGTCGTCTGGATCGGCTGGAACACCCAGGACCCGGGTGTGCTCGGCGCGATCAGCCGCGGTGTCACGCTGACCCTGCGCGGCGTGCAGGGGCCCGGCCCCGTCGACGTCTTCCTGCAGTCGGGCAACCTCGGCGCCCCGCAGGTGCTGTGGAGCTCGGCGAAGCCGTACCCGCAGCCACTGTGGGTGGAGACCAACACGCACACCCACGCCAACTGGGTGTTCGGCAAACCCGGCGCCTACCTGCTCGCCGTCGACGTCACCGCCGATCTCGCCGACGGCTCCACCGCCTCGGCGAGCACCGTCCTGCGCCTGGCCGTCGGCGACGCCACCAATCCCGACGACGCCTTCGGCGCCGCTTTCACCGCACCTCTGGCCGCGGTGTCCGCGTCCAGCTCCGCGTCCGCCCAGGCCGAGAAACCCTCGTCGGGTACGGGCAACGCGCTCATCTATGTCGCCGTAGCCGTCGGGGTGGCCGTCCTGATCCTGGTCCTGCTCGTGCTCCGCCAGGCCGCCGTCCGCCGCCGCGCCGAGCAGGAGCCGCCACGATGACCGCCGCCTTGCAGATGACCGGGGTCGCCGCCGACCTCGGCGGGCGGCCCGTGCTGCGCGACGTCGACCTGCGCCTGGACGCCGGGGATTTCACCGCCCTGCTGGGCCCGAACGGCGCCGGCAAGACCACCCTGATGCGGGCCGCCCTCGGCCTGCTCCCGCTACGCGCCGGCACGGTCAGCACCGCCAGCGCCGGATATGTGCCGCAGCGCCACGAGTTCACCTGGGACTTCCCCGCCTCGGTGCAGGACGCCGTGCTCAGCGGCCTGGTCCGCCGGATCGGCCTGCTGCGCCGCCCGAAGGTCGCCCACTGGCAGGCGGTGTGGGCCGCCCTCGACCAGGTGAAGCTCGGTGACCTGCGCAAACGCCCGGTCGGGGAGCTGTCCGGCGGGCAGCGGCAGCGGGTTCTGGTCGCCCGGGCGCTCGTCCTGGAACCGGCGGTGCTGCTGCTCGACGAGCCGTTCACCGGCCTCGACATGCCCGCCCAGGAGACCCTGACCGACCTGTTCACCGAGATCGCCCGGGAACGCGCCGTGCTGATGGCCACCCACGATCTGACCGCGGCGGCGTACACCTGTGATCGTCTGATCCTGCTCAACCGCACCGTCATCGCGTCCGGACCCCCGGCGGACCTGAAGGACCCGGAGGTCTGGATGCGCACCTTCGACGTCGGTCCCGGCAGCCACCTGCTCAAAGCCCTCGACCTCGTGGGAGCCTGACCGTGTCCCCCTGGCAGTTCCTCGCCGACCTCACCAACCCCGACCTGGCGTTCCTACCCAAAGCCCTGACCATCGCCGTGCTGTCGGCGATCATGTGCGGGGTCGTCGGATGCTACGTCGTGCTGCGCGGCATGGCGTTCATCGGTGACGCCGTCGCCCACGCGGTGTTCCCCGGCCTGGCCATCGCGTTCCTGTTCTCCGGCAGCCTGGTGCTGGGCGGCACGATCGCAGGCGTCGTCACCGCCCTGCTGGTCACCGTGTTCGCCCAGAACCGGCGGCTCAAGGAGGACTCCGTCATCGGCATCTTCTTCGTCGCCGCCTTCGCCCTCGGCATCGTCATCATCTCCCGGGCGCCGGGCTACGCCGGCTCCCTGCAGCAGTTCCTGTTCGGCTCGATCACCGGCATCCCGGACCGGGACCTGTACGTGGTCGGCGCCACCACCATCGCCGTCCTGCTGACGGTGTTCCTGCTGCACAAGGAGTTCGTCGCCGTCACCCTGGACCGGGAGATGGCCCGCGCGCTGGGCCTGCGCGTGTTCTGGCTCGACCTGATGCTGTACGTGCTGGTCACCCTGGCCGTGGTGATGGCCGTGCAGACCATCGGCAACATCCTGGTCCTGGCCCTGCTGGTCACCCCGGCCGCGACCGCCCGGCTGCTCACCGACCGTCTCGCGGTGATGATGGCCCTGGCACCGGCCATCGGCGCCGGCTGCGCCCTCGTCGGCCTCTACCTGTCCTGGTCGTGGGACCTGCCGGTCGGCGGCACCGTCGTGCTCACCCTCACCGGCGCCTTCCTGATCGCACAGCTGGCGGCACCGCGTCACGGGCTGATCGCCCGGCTCGCCGCCTGACCTCACGCCCTCGCCTCCCACGCCCGGCGATCGCCGGGCGTTCCACCGCCATATCCTCGAGAAGGCAAAGCAGTGCTCATACGCTCACGACCACGCCGCCGGGCCACGGCCTTGGCGGTGCTCACCGTCGCGACCGCCGCCGTGCTCGCCCCGGCGACGACCGCGACCGCGGCCGAAGGTCCCGCCCCGCAACCGCGGGAACACCGGGTCATCGCCGGGGTGCACACCGACGCCGTCTCCACGTTCCTCGACGACGGCCGCCTGACCCTGGCGTCGCGGGCCGACGTCGCCGAAGGCAACGGCACCCGGTTCGCCGCCGACGACGTCTGGTTCCACCTGGCCGACGACGCCAAGGCCACCGTGCCCGCCGGCTACGAGTTCCTCGCCCCGGCCGGCACCGAGGTCTGGATCGCGCCGGAGTCCAACCCCGGAGCCGGCCGGCTGTGGCCCGGCTTCTCCACCGAGGCGGTTCCGCTCGGCGCGATCGAGGGCGACCGGACGACGCTGACACTGACCGGCCTCGAAGGGCCCGGCAGCCTGGAACTGTTCACCGCCGCCGGGTTCGGTGGCACCAAGCGCCTGTGGTCCTCCGACGAGGACGGCTTCACCGCGTTCACCGTGGGCCGCACCCACATGCACGCCAACTGGGCGTTCACCGCGGCGGGCACCTACCGCGTCGGCGTCCGGGCTGCCGTCACCGTTGCCGGGCGGGAGCAGACCGCGGAGGCCACCTACACGTTCGTCGTCGGCGGGCTCCCCGCCGCGACCGCCACCACGACAGCGCTGACCGCGAGCGCGACCAGCATCGTGACCGGCGACAACGTGCGCTTGGACGCGACCGTCACCCCGGCGGACGCAACCGGTTGGGTCGAGTTCCTCGACGGCGGCACCGTCCTCGGGCACACCGCCGTGAGCGACGGGAAAGCGCGCTTCGAGGTGGCCACGCTGCCGCTGGGCAGGCGGTCGGTCAGCGCCCGGTTCGTGCCGCACGTGCTCAACCGGTATGGCCGGTCCACCTCGGACCCGGTGAGCGTCACCGTCACCGAACAGGCCGGCGGTGACGTCTTCGCCATCACCGGACTCGCCGACCGCTACCGCGCCGGCGAGCAGATCGACCTGCGGTTCACCGGCGTCACCCTCGGCGACGGCCACCAGGCGATCTGGCTCATCCGGCCCAAGGGGCAGACCACCGAGTACTACGCGGTCCTCGGTGACCGGTACACCCGCGACGCCACCGTCGCCCTCGACGGCGCGGACATCAAGGTGCAGATCCTCGACGCGCGCAACAAGCTCGTGCAGGACAGTGAATACCGGCGCCTCAACGTGGACGGCCCCGACGTCGGATCCGGGGAATCCGTCACGATCACCGGGCTCCGCGACAGCTACCACATGGGAGACCCGGTCCGCGTCTCCGTCGAACACCGCACCCTGGCCGCCGGCGAGAGGACCAGGTGGCTCATCCGAGGCTTCCCCAGTGCCGTCGCGTGGGAGGAGGTGGGCGAATGGGCGATGCCCAAGACGGACCCGGGCAGCCCTCGCACCCACCTGATCGACGCGCTGTGGGTCAACCAGAACGAGTGGGCGTACGAGATCGTCGCCTCCGACGGCACCGTGGTGGGCCGCTCCCCCGCCATCACCGCGAAGATCATCGACCGGGAACTGCAGCTCTCCGGCCTGCGCACCGTCTACCGCGCCGGCGACACCATCACGGCGAAGTCGGAGGTCTACCCCGCACGAGACGGCCTCGCCTACGAGTGGGGCATCGCGGCCGACCAGTGGACCCCGATCCCGGGCGCCACCTCCTCCTCGATCGAGCTGCCGGTCACCGCGGACCTCGACGGCACCAGCCTGTACCTGACCATCACCGACGCCGCCACCGGCTACTTCGTCGCCAGCGCCCAGCACGAGCTGCGCGTCACCGACGCCGCACCCGGCGAGCAACTACTGTTCCTCGACTCGCTGTCCGGCCACTACCACCAGGGCGGCACCATCCGCCTGCGCGCCTTCGGCGACCCGGCCGCCAGCGACACCGACACCTACCGCTGGCTGTGGAAACGACCCGACCAGGCCGCGTTCGCCGTCATGGACAAGGTCACCACTGCCAGCCACGAGATCGTCGCCGAGCAGGCCCTCGACGGCGCGCAGATCAAGGCGGAGCTGTACTCGGCAGCCGGCACGCTGCTGGCGACCAGTGAGCCGGCGACCATCCACGTGGACGACCACGGCGCCGCGCCGCGGCAGAAGGCGACCGTCGACGGTGTCGCCGACAGCTACCGGACCGGCGACGAGATCAGGTTGTCCGCCTCGGTGACGCCCGCCTCGGTGCTGGCCCGCTGGGAGTGGTACCTCGACGGGCAACTCGTCCCCGGCCAGAACGGCGCGCAACTGTCCCTCACGGCAGCCGGCGAGCACGACGGCGCCGCGGTCGTCGCCCGGCTGACCTTCGACGACGGCCGCAAGTACGTCGAGTCCGCGCCGGTGACCCTGCACGTGAACGGGACCGGTGCACCCGGTGACCTGGCCCTGTCGGTGTCCGGCATGGCCGACGGCGAGTACCAGCCCGGTGACGCGGTCACGTTGCAGGCCGTCCAGTCACCGCAAGGGCCGCTGACCGCCTACCAGTGGTTCGTCAAGCGGGACGGCGACGCCGACTTCACACCCGTCGCCGGCGAGACCGGCGCCTCCTACGGATTCACCGCCACCAAGGAGCTCGACGGTGCTCAATACCTGGTCAAACTGTACGACGGCACGACGGTGGCCGCCGTCAGCAGCCCGGTCACGGTGAAGGTCGCGGACGGTCCGCAGGGTGGCGCCGCGGCGAAGACGGTGACCGCGACGATCAGCGACACCGACGGTGCTCTCGTGATCAGCGTCGACGACGCCGACCGGGCCGTCACCCTGCCGGCGGCCACACTGAACGGGGCCGGTGACAGGTGGGAGAGCAGCGGCGCGCTCAAACCGGTGACCGTCACCGACACCCGGTCCGGCCGGCCCGGGTGGACGGCGTCCGGGCAGGTCGCCGACGGGTTCCGCACCGACGACGGCAAGACCTTCGCCGGGAGCCACCTCGGCTGGGCGCCCGCCGTCGTCGCGCAGGGTGAAACGCAGGGCGTGGTGGCCGGGCCGGTCGCTGTTCCGTCCGTACCGGGGCAGTCCGGCACGGGACTCGGCGACGGCGCGGTGCTGGCGACGGCTCCCGGCGGCGCGGGACGGGGCACCGCCCGGCTCGACGCGCAGCTGAAGCTGAGCGTGCCGACCGACACCGCGGCCGGCACCTACACCGGCACCCTGACCCTGACCGCCATCTGAGTCGACTGCCACCGACCGTCAGCGCCGCGCGGGTCACCTCGTGCCCGTCGATCCACCGCTGACGGCCGGTGGCATCACCATCCGCCGCCCTGCCCCTGCCCCTTCTGGGGCCGGGCGGCGCTCCACTGGATCGTTCGGGCAGCTCGAAGCGCTGCAGGTAAGGCGCCGAACAGGCCACCTGCTCGCCTTGAACGCCCCCGTGCAGGCCGCCCGCGCCGGCGAACTCGGCAAGGGCTCCGCCGTAGTAGCCGGCGCCGGCAGCGTTACCGGCCCGGATCCCGGGGCCGACGTCTTCTCCCGACGCGCCGCCGCCACCGCACCGGCCGATCAGTCGGACCGGCATCGACGAGTCAGCGTTCAGCACCGGGGACATCGAAGTGGGTGGCTGGGACCGATCTGGTCGCCCGCCGTGGTTCGCGAACCGCCCGGCACCCCGGCCGCTGTCAGCGCGACATGGCGCGACTGACGTGCTCGCCCGGGTAGGGCACGGCC
Organism: Actinoplanes utahensis; assembly: GCF_016862455.1. Lineage (GTDB taxonomy): Bacteria > Actinomycetota > Actinomycetes > Mycobacteriales > Micromonosporaceae > Actinoplanes > Actinoplanes utahensis. The sequence continues at coordinate 152,920 of NZ_BOMZ01000079.1, read as the reverse complement.
GAGGGGCGCAGCAGCATCCACATCGCCGTGGCCGCGGCGGCCGGGATGAGGGCCAGCACCGCCCACGGCGTGACGGCGAGGGCCCCACCGTCCGGGACGAGCTCGAGCAGGCCGCCGGTGAGCGTGCCGGCGATCAGCACGGCGAGACCACCGGCGGTGGAGAGGACACCGAGGTGGGCGCCGAGATGCTGCTCGCCGGCGAGCCGGGCGGCGACGTCCGTGGCGACCGGGGTGATCAGCATCTGACCGCAGGTCAGCAGCACGACCATCGTCACCGCCGGAAGCGGGCCGCGAAGGCCGGCGGGAGCGGCGAACGCGGCGGGCGCGAACGCGAGCGCGGTGACGGCGAATCCCACGGTGAGAGCCCGGCGTGCGCCGAGCCGCCGGGCGCCCTCGGTGACCGCCGTCTGCCCGAGGACGACTTGGGCGGAGGCGAGCGCGAACAACCAGCCGAGCGCCGATGTGTGGCCGGCGCGTTCCAGTTCGGCGGGCAATGCCGGATAGAGCTGGTTGTAGGCGACGAGGCCGGCGCTGTAGGCGGCGGCGAACGCCAGGAACCGCCGGTGCCGCAGGACCCGGCGCAACCCGGCGACCGGGGGTTCCGCGGCGTGGGCGCCGGGCTCGCGCGGCAGCAACCGGGCGTGCAGAGCCAGGATCAGGACGAACACGGCCGCGGCCGTGAGACAGGTGGCCCGGAAGCCGGCGGCCAGCAGGATCGTGCCGAGGACCGGGCCCGTCACCGCCCCGATCTCCCCCGCGACGGCGAACATGGCCAGCAGCCGGCTACGCGGCGGTCCACCGGTGGCCTCGCTGCGGGCGCCTTCGCGGGCCAGTGCCGCTTCGACCGCCGGGGAGAACAGCGCGGCGGCCAGCCCGGTGAGCACCACCCCGGCGAGCACGGTGACCAGCTCACCGGCGTAGCCCAGCACCAGGAAGCCGGCGACCCGGAGGGCACAGCCGGTCAGCACCAGTGGGCGGGTGCCGTACCGGTCGGCGAGGGTGCCGCCGAGCACGAACAGGCCCTGCTGGCTGAACGTGCGCACCCCGAGGACCAGGCCGACGGTGGCGCCGGCCAGTCCGAGGTCGTCGCCGAGGTGCCCGGCCAGGAACGGCAGCACCAGGAAGAACCCGACGTTGAAGGCCAGCTGGGTGAGCACCAGCAGGCGAGCCACCGGCGACAGTTCCCGGAGACCGCCGAGGACCGACCAGCGGCGGACCACCCTCCGGATCACCGGGCACGCCGCAACGCCGACGCCGTGACGGCCAGCACCGAGAGGGCGACCAGGGACAGGCACGGCCCGAGCACGGTCCAGGGCGCGCGTTCCACATAGGGCATGCCCTCGGACAGCACCAGGCCCCAGTCGGGGGTGGGTGGTTGCGGGCCGAGGCCGAGGAAGCCGAGGGCGGCCAGGGCGAGGGCGATGCCGGGGACCCGCAGGACGGCGTGGCGGGTCAGCGGTCCGAGGATCGTGGGCACGATGTGCCGCCACAGCGCGCGGGCCGGGCCGACGCCGAGGACCGGCAGGATGGCCACGTGCGGCCGGGCCCGGGCCTCGGCGACCAGTGTCACCGTGTGCGCGGCCAGCGGCGCCCATCCGACCAGCAGGACGGCGACGGCTGCCGCTCCGGCGGCCGGGCCGGTGACCGCGGCGACCAGCAGACCGGCGAGTACCGGCGGGGCCGCGTTGGCGACCTCGAGCGGCCCGGTCGCCGTCCGTGGCAGCAGGCCGATGAGGAGGCCGAGCAGCAGGCAGGCGGCGCAGAGCAGCACAGCGGCGCCGATGGTGAGGGCGGCGCCGTGGCCGAGGCGGGCGAGCAGGTCGCGGCCGGAGGCGTCGGCGCCGAACGGCAGGTCCCACGACGGGGCGGCGAGCCGGCCCCGGTCGGCGGTGTACGGATCCCCGGCCAATCCGGCGGCGATCAGTGCCGTCAGCACGGCCAGCGCGGCCCCGGCGGTGATCCACAGTCCACGGTGCGGCGCCGGGGTGTGCGCGGCCACCGGCAGGCTCGCCGCCCGCAGCGCAGGGCCCAGCACGGCGCGGCGCAGCAGTTCGGCGGCGATCCCGGCGATCACGCCGAGAGCCAGCAGGATCAGCACGCCACCCTGCAGCACCGGCAGGTCCTGGGTCTGGGCGGCGCCCAGGGTGACCCGGCCCAGGCCGGGAACGGCGAAGACCCGTTCGACGGCGACGGCGCCACCGGTCAGGCCGATGAGCACCAGGGCGATCTGCGGGATCAGGCCGGGCAGGGCGCGGCGCAGCAGAGCAGCCACGGTACGGGCGCGGCCGGCGCCGGCGGTCGCCCAGGTGACCGTCCACGGTTCGCCCGCGACCCTCGACACCGCGTCGGCCAGCAGCATCCCGATCAGTCCGCCGGCCGGCAGGCCGAGAGCGAGCGCCGGCAGGACGGCATGGTGCGCCGAGTCCCAGCCGTACGGTGGGAAGGCGCGCAGAGCGACGGCGCCGGCCAGCAGCAGCACCGAGGCGAGCAGGAACTCCGGGAGCGCGGTCAGCGCCGCGGCGGCCGCCCCGCCGCTGCGCCGTTGCCGTCCGCGTACCGCCGCCGTCAGCGCGGGTGCGGTCAGGGCCGCGGTCACCACCAGCGCGACCAGGGCCGCGAAACCCATCAGGGTCAGTGATACGCCGGTGGCGCGCAGCAGGTCGGGCAGCACCGGCCGGCCACTGACCCAGGAGGCGCCGAGGTCACCGCGGAGGATGCCGCCGAGCCAGCGGCCCAGCAGCGTGAGCGGCCCGGCGTCGAGGCCGAGCTGCTCGCGGACCGCGGCGAGCGCCTCCGGCGTGGCCTCCTGTTCGGCGGACCGGCCGCGCAGCACGGTCAGCGCCGGGTCCCGGCCGGACAGCCAGGGCAGCAGGCCCACGACGGCGACGACGACCGCGACGGCACCGGCCCGGGACAGACCGGCCGCGAGGGCGGCCGGTCTGCTTCGCCCGTACCGGGAAGGGCTTTTGATCTTGACCTTGGTCGCCGTCACGCCGGGGCGGTCCCGGCGGTGATCAGCGTGCGCTCCCGCGAGTCGCGTCGCACGCCGGTGAAGGCGCCCGACTCGCCCTGGATGACCCGCTCGTGCAGCAGCGGGACGGCGGCGTCGGACTGCAGGATCAGCTTCTCCGCCTCCATGATCGCCGTCTGGCGCTCGGGTCCGGCGACGATGCCGGCGGCCTTCTTCAGCGCGGCGTCGATGGCCGGGTCGCAGAGCTGGGCGATGTTGAAGGAGCCTTCGCAGGAGAAGTCGCTGTACATGTAGGCGACCGGGTCGCCGGAGTCCAGGACGGTGGCGCGGGACAGGATGAACGCGTCGAACTCACCGGCAAGGGCGTCGGCCTCGATCTGCGCGTACTCACGGACCTCCTGGCGCACCTTGAAACCGGCCGCCTCGAGCTGCTGCTGCAACTGGACGGCGACCTCGGGAAGCTCAGCACGATCGGTGAAGGTCGCGAGGACGATCTCCGTGCCGCTGACCGGTTTCGGGGCGGTCTCGGTACGCGGCTGACGGGCCTTCGCCGCCCACGGCAGCGCCGGCCCGAGCAGTCCGGTGGCGACGTCGGCACGGTTCTCGTAGACGTTCGCGACGATCGGCTCCCGCTTGATCGCCTGCCGGGCGGCGGCCCGGACGGCGGGGTCGGCGAACGCGCCCTTCTCGGTGTTCAGGTAGAGGGTGTTGGTGCGCGGCATGGGCACTTCGTGCACCTTGCCGCCGTCGAGCAGGCCGGCCTGCGACACCGGGATCGCCTCCACCACATCGGCGGTGCCGGTACGCAGGGCCGCGGCGCGGGCGGTACCGTCGGGCACGAAGCTGACGTCGATGCCGGCGGCCTTGGCCGGTCCGCCCCAGTAGGCGTCGTAGCGGTCGAGCTTCGCGGTCGTGGTGTTGCTGGAGATCAGTTTGAACGGGCCGGTGCCGTGCCCGGCCGGGTTCACCGCACCGTCGGCGCCGTACGCGGCGGTGGCCAGGATGGACAGCTGCGGGCTGGACAGCCGCTGCGGGATCAGCGGGTCGACCTCGGCCGTGCTGACGAGTACGGCTTTGCCGGCGGCCGCCGGGTCGGGGCGCACGGTCAGGTCGACGCCGTCGAGGATGCGCGGCTTGGGGCCGGCCTTGGTGGCGGCGGTCAGCGCGGCGACCACGGAGGCCACGGTGAGCGGGGTGCCGTCGTGGAAGGTGACGCCGTCGCGGATCTCGAAACGCCAGGTCTTGGCGTCCGGGGTCTGGGTGAAGGCGGTGGCGAGGGCGGGTTGGGCGACGCCGTCGGCGTCCAGGGTGACCAGGGTCTCGGCGGTCGACCAGCGGGACAGTTTGAAGGCGTCGTCACTGAACGGGCTCAGGCCGCTGCGCGGCGGCAGCAGCATGGCCAGCGAGATCCGGTCGTCGCCGCTGCTGTCGGCGGTGTCGCCGGAGTTGCTGAAGCAGCCGGTGAGCAGCAGCAGGCCGGCGGTTGCGGCGGCGGCGAGACGGACGCGGGGATGTGGCACGGTGAATCTCCAAACCAAAAGGGGAAGAGCCCGGTCAGGCCGGGAACCGGGGCACCGCGGCGAGCAGCGCGCGGGTCTCCGGGTGGTCGGGGGCGGCGAGCAGGTCGCCGGTGCGGCGGTCCTCGACGATGCGGCCGTCGTGCATGACCGCGATCCGGTCACTGAGAGCGGCAGCCGCGGACACGTCGTGAGTGACCAGCAGCAGCGCGGTGCCACGGCTGGCGGAAGCGTGGCGCAGCGCGTCGATGACATGCGCGCGCAGCGGTGCGTCGAGGCCGCTGATCGGTTCGTCGGCGATCAGCAGGCGCGGCTCCGGCGCCAGCGCGCGGGCGATGGCGACCCGCTGGGCCTGCCCGCCGGACAGGTCACGGGCGCGAACGGTGTGCAGGGCCGCCGGCAGGCCGACGGCCTCCAGGACGGTGGCCGCCGCAGCGGTGAGCCGGGCCCGGTCGGTGACGCCGCACAGCCGGCGCAGCGGTTCGGCGACGATGTCCAGGACCCGCGCCTGCGGGTCGAGGGTGGCGCCGGGGTCTTGGGGAACGTACTGGACGAGGCGGCGGAACCAGCGCAGCCGACGTACCGGGCCGGGGGTGACCACGCGTCCGTCGCAGTGGATGGCGCCCGACGCCAGAGGCTCGAGGGCGAGCATCGCGCGGACCAGGGTGGATTTGCCGGACCCGGACCGGCCGAGGAGCGCGACGCGCTCGCCGTCGCCGATGGCCAGGTCCACGTCGTGCAGCACCGGCGTAGCCGGTGTGTAGGAGTGCCGCACCCGCACGCAGTCGATGACGCTCACGCGGCGGCGCTCCGGGCGGCGCCGACCAGCTCGCGGGTGCGCTCGTGCCGGGGCTCGCGCAGCACGTCCAGGATGGGACCGTTCTCGATCACCCGGCCGCCGTGCATGACGACGATCCGGGTGCACAGGCCGGCGGCGACCGCGAGGTCATGGGTGATGAACAGCAGGGCGGGGCCGTCCGGGCGCCCGGTGCGGTCCTTGAGCAGGCTCACGATCGCGGCCTGGGTGATCACGTCGAGCGCCGTGGTGGGCTCGTCGGCGACCAGCAACGGGGGCTGTGCGGCCAGGGCGAGAGCGAGACAGGCGCGCTGGCGCTGGCCACCGGACAGCTGACCCGGATAGCGTTCCGCGATCTGGTCCGGCAGTCCCACCGAGGCGAGCAGGTCGCGCACCCGGCGCCGGGTGTCGGCACGACGGAGGCGCCCCGGCAGGGGAAGGGCGATCTGTTCTCCGACGGTGACCAGTGGATGCAGGGCGAGGGCGGAGTCCTGAAGCACGGCGGCAGGACGCCGGTCCGGGGCCCGGCGGGCGCACGGCACGCCGAGAACCTCCGTCCCGGCGATCCGGACGCTTCCCTCCGCGGTCAGGCCGGGCGGCAGCACCCCGAGGACGGCTTTCGCGGTGAGACTCTTGCCCGAGCCGGAGGCGCCGACGAGAGCGACCCGCTCGCCGGCCCGGCAGACCAGATCCACGCCGGCGAGCAAGGCGCCGCCGCCGCCCTGCAGCGACAGGCCCGTCACCCGCACAGCAGCCTGCTCCATCACACCTCCCGAAACGACAACGATTTTCGTTTCGCTGCCAGACTAACGGGAGCTCGGCGAGGCCGCGACGTGGCGTCCCCCTGCTCGGAATGGGTATCGTTTGCAGTAAGGTTCGACGTGGCGCGGCACTTCGCGACGGTCAGCCGACGGTACGGGCCACCCGATAGACGCCCATTCCGCACGCTTGCGCGGCGAGACCCACCGCCGCGACCTCGGCGAGCAGCGTCTCCTCGTCGAGCACATGCCATCGATAGGCGGCGGTGACGTCCCGGACGAGGTCACCCTGCTGATCACGAACGCCGTAACGCATGTGCCAGACCACGGCGTCAGCGCCCGCCGGCTCCGCACGCCCTCCACCCTCGTAGGTGCAGGAGCCGATCCGGACCGCGGCGAAGTCGGCATCGGGTACCGCCTCGGCCCGTGCGGGCGGCTGGAGGTTGACGACCAGGGGCACCTCCGGAGCCATCCGATCGGCCAGCCTGCGCCAGAGGCGCCGGCGGTCGACCGCGCTCAGGTGACCGATCATGTTCATGGCGAGCACCCCACCGACCGCGTCGGGCAGGTCGACCGTTTCGGCTCGCTGCGCGATCACGGACACCCGCTGCGCCAGCGTCGGCTCGTCGGCCAGCCGGGCGAGCAACACCGCACGCTGGACCAGCGAAGGCTCGACAGCGACGAGAGCGGCGGAGGGGGCCAGCTCGGCGAGCAGGAGCGTCCCCCGGCCACCGCCCGCACCGAGGTCGAGCAGGGGCCCGGCCACAGGGTCCAGCCCGCGCAGAGCGAGCGCGACCGGCTCCCGCAACGCCGTCCAGGCGTCACGGCTGAGAATGTCGAGGAACTCGCCGGAGGTGCTGTATTCATCCGTCACAGCATCACCCTATCGAGAATGAATGTCACTTCCGAATCAGTGGCTGGTGCGCGGCGCCGATGTCCTCATCCGGTGAGCCGCCATCGGTCCTGGACTGCTTCGAGACTCTCGCCGAGCCCGAATCCGCCGACGGACAGAAGGCCGGCCTCGGCAGCAGCGCCGCCATCCGACGTGCGCAGCCCGATCGCGGTGCCGGCGGAGGTCGGAACGTCACCGTCGGCACCACCGCCCCGGCACCTGGGCGTGATCGGCTACGGAGACGGCACCACCCGGATCGGCCGGACCGTCTTGGGAGTGATCGCCTGACACGCCGTGGGGACACCGCCGATCGGTGGCGTCCCCACGGTTGATCCACCGTCAATCGTCGGCCCGCACGGCGTCCAGCACGGCCCGCACCTGGCCCGGCTGCTCCACCGGCCCGAAGAGCAGACCCGCGGCCCGGTCGCCGCGCCGGCTCAGCAACACCACCGGCGCCTTGTCACAGGCGCCCAGGCAATCGCTGCGGATCAGGATCGCCCACCGGGTGGCGCGGACCTTCTGGCGCAGCGCGCCCAGCAGGGTGACGGCTTCCCCTTCGGCGACACCGGTGTCGGTACGCCCCTGCAGGGCATGGCATCGATGCCCGTCGCAGATGACTACGGTCATCCCCGGGTCGTCTCCTCCGGCCCCCACCGCCACCAGCGCCCCTGGACCGTCACCAGGAGGCCTTGCGAACGCCCGGGAGCTCGCCGCGGTGTGCCAGTCCACGGAACCGGACCCGGGACAGGCCGAACCGGGTCAGCACCCCACGGGGCCGTCCGTCGATCTGGTCGCGGCTGCGCTGCCGGCAACGGCTCGAATCACGGGGCAGCGACGCGAGGGCCCGCACGGCGGCCGCCCGCTCCTCCGGGTCGGTCGACGGCGCGGAGATCGCCCTCTTCAGCGCGGCACGGCGCTCGGCGTAGCGCTCGGCAAGCTCGGCGCGGCGCTTCTCACGCAGAGTGAGGCTCAGGCGGGCCATCAGCGGTCCTCTTTGAAGTCGACGTGCTTACGGACCATGGGGTCGTACTTGCGCAGCACGAGGCGGTCCGGATCGTTACGGCGGTTCTTGCGGGTGACGTACGTGTACCCGGTGCCGGCAGTGCTCTTCAGCTTGATCACGGGGCGGACGTCGGTGCTCTTGGCCATCAGACCCGCACCCCCTTGGCCCGCAGCCGGGCGACGACCGAGTCGATGCCGTCCCGGTCGATGATCTTGATGCCGGTGGTGCTGACGTTCAGGCGAACGGTGGTGCCGTCGGCGAGCCGGAAACGGCGGCGCTGAACGTTCGGGTTCCAGCGGCGCCGGGTGCGGCGGTGGGAGTGCGACACGGCGTTGCCGAAGCTCGGCTTCGCGCCGGTCACGTCACAGACGAGAGACATGCCCCGACTATATAATGAAAACCGTTGTCATAATCAAGTAGAGGCGTAGCGCCTCGGATCCCGTCGACACACCCACCTCCCGACATCGAAGAGGGTGCGCGACGGCTACGGGGGCCGCCGGCCCCATTTATGCGATAATTGCAATATGCGCATCGCGGCATGCTACCGTCGGCAGCAGTCAAGATCCGACAGATGGAGGTAACGATGAGCACCGCGACGCACGAGATCCATGAGACCCACGAGCACCTGCACGGCACCGACTGCGGGCACGTCGCCGTCGAGCACCAGGGCCACGTGGACTACCTGCATGACGGGCACGTGCACACTGAGCACACCGGCCACTACGACGAGTGCGCCCTCGACAGCCACGTCGCCGCCGAGACTCACGAGCACGCCCACGGTGACGACTGCGGGCACACCGCCGTGTCACACGGTGACCACGTGGACTTCCTCCACGACGGGCACCGCCACGCGGCGCACGAGAACCACTACGACGAGCACTGACCGGCTTGCGGAGGAGAGGCCGGCGGGCCGTCGCCGTCCTCGGCCACATGAGCCAGGGCGTCCCGGACGATGTGCGCCACGTGCTCGTCACGGAGCACATAAGCGGTCTCCCGGCTCTGCCGGACTCCGCGGACCACTCCAGCGTCCCGGAGGACGCGCAGCTGCTGCGACACATGGGGCTGGGTGAGGCCGGTCAGCGCGACGAGCTGATGCACGAAGCGCGGCTCGGACGCCAGCAGGTCGACGATCGCCAGGCGGACCGGCGACGACAATGCCCGGAACAGCTCGCCCGCCGCCTCGTACCCAGTCATTTCGCGCCGCTGCATGCAGCGTATGTTTCCACGCCCCACCGGCCCCGTCAGCATGCTGCCATCGACGGGCTCTCCAGGCCACATGTCGCGGCCGGGAGAACCCGTCGCCCCACGTTCATGACGAACGAGGCCCGTCGCTGAGCAGTTCGTCAGTGGCCCGAGACGGTGCCGCTGATCTCGTTGGGGATCGCGTCCACAGGCACGGGTTCGGTGATCTAGGCATCGTCGCCGCGAACGAACAGACCCAGGCGCGGCTCCTGCAAGCCCTCGGCGCGCAAGCCCCTCCCAGCCGGCGCCTGGTCCCGACCGGAGGCGATCCCACCGGCGGCGAGCGCTACGCCACCCCACCGGCCGAGCAGCAGGCGGGCCCGGTCACCCAGGTCTTCGAGCAGCACCCGCCTGTGAGCCTTCGCCGGCCGTACCCCACATCCTCTTCATCTCCCAGGCCCCGGTGCGCGATCGGCCGGAGCTTCGTCCTGACCGATCGCGCACCGGACGACTCAGCGCAGAGTGCTCAGGTCGATGTATCCGCGCTGCACAGCGCGGACGAGGCGACGAGGAACCTGGTAGGTGGTGCCACCGACGTGGAGGGGCACCAGGTCCACCGGCGTCGCCTTCCAGTTGGCACGGCGATGACGGGTGTTACTGCGAGACATCTTCCGCTTGGGGACAGCCATCAGAACTCCTTGGTCGGATCGGTTACGAGGTCAGGCGGTTGGCGTGATCGGTCCGGGGCAGGGCCCGTCCCAGATCCGGCCGCGGTCGCCGGCTCCTCATCGATGAGGAGGCAACGGTGAAATGCGTGAACGAGCTCGGCAGCGCCGTCGTCGAGACCGACGGACGGCGCTGCGCGTCAACGACCGCCCGGCCGTTCCACGCCCGGTGGGAGCCGATGCGCGCCAGACCGCCGGCTCCATCCAGGAGCAGAGGCGCCTGTCGACCGAGGTCGATGGTGTGGCGAGCCGGCGAGGCATCCGAAAGCCAGAGCCGGAGCGACATGCGGGCCGACAGCATCGAGCTGTCCCGCACGCCGCTGACCGGGATCACCCGGATCCGGCACAGGCTTGCCATGCGGGCGCCCCACGGCTCGAGTGACTCGCATCTGACTTCACGAAGCCTCCACACACCGCTTAGAGATAACGATTTTCATTGTATATATGGCGAGCGCGCCGGAGTTCACCCACCCCCGGCGACCTGACCATCAGAACGCTGTACCACTGCCGGGTCCCGCCAATGAGTGGCGTGCACGAGCCCAATCTCGAGGCCTTCTCGGGGTCTTCGTCTTCTCGGTCAGCGGGGACGGAACAGGACAGCCTGGACCATCTCGTCGAGCGGCACGAACTCGTCGCCACCCGTCGCGGCCACGCCCGTCTCGGTGACCAGGGCACCTCACGATGGCTGTTTCCTGGAGGGCGACCTGAGCAACACGTCAGCTCTTCCCGCCTCACCGTTCGGCCTCACCGCCAAGCCGGCGCTGCGTTACGCCATGACCGTTTGGCCGGAACGAGCGCAGCAAACTTGATCGAACGGGCCCGGAGGGTCAGCCACCGTCTTTGACTTTGAGGACCAGGCCGCCGTCTCGGAGGACACATTCCGGATGTTTCAACGCCCACGCTTTCGCCGCCGGCCCCACTCGATACCGACGCAGAGGCTTTCCATCCACCGTCGTGACGTGGGGTGATGTCACCTTCTGCAACGCCTTCCACGCCAAGTCGACCAGCACAACGAAATCACGGCGCACGCAGTCTGTCTGATCCTCCGGGAACCACTTGAACGCCAGTCGTCCCGGCTCCATCTTCTCGCCCTCGCCACCAAGAGGTCGATACCGACCTCCGGTGGCCGCCAGTAGATCTTCGTCCTTGGTGAACACAGAGGTGTGCAGATATTGGATGAGAGGTCCTACCGTCCCACCCTCTCGTCCGAGCAGGCGCAGGAACGCCTGCACTCCGTTGTGCAGCAGCGCCTCGCTCAAAGAGTTGTGCAGCACGACGCCCGCAGTCCGATCGTGTGTCTCCCAGGACGCGAGGTCCGCGATCGGCTCAGCCACGACTTCGCTGAAGGCCGCGACGTCAGCAGGCAACATGAAGGTGGCCACTTGCTTGGAACGCGATCCCTGCTCGAACACTCCGCCATGATCGCAGAAGTGGACTCGCCGCGAATTCACCGCTTCCCGAATGCCAAAAGCCGCGAGTCGCGGACGTACCATGCCGGGTCGTCGTGGGTCGGCGCTGGTGGTCAGCGACAGGCGGCTCTCGGTGTCACCGCCAAAGCCGGCCTCGATCGCCGCGCCATGGGCGCCCTCACGGTGCCGAGCAGGTCCCCGGGCGCCCGGCCAGACCGCGGCGTTCGCCGCGGGCCCCGGGCGATGGAACGATCGTCAGCCCTTGAGGGGGTTCTCGCCGGGGCTGGGCATGTAGCAGGGGCTGTCGACCGAGACGGCGATGCCTGTTCGGTCCTTCGTGGTGAAGAGGTTGGTGGTATGACCGGTCGCGGGGTTGTGGGCGGTCAGGTCACCACGGGTGCCGTCGGCGAAACTCTCCTCCCCGGTGATCACCCAGCCCTTGTTCTGGAGGGCGGTCTTGATGCGCCCGAGGGTGGTGAACTGGTCGGACGGGGGCACGTCGAGCACGAAGCCCGCGGCGAGGTACCAGCGGTCGTCGTCGGCGAACTCACCGTTCTGCCCGGTGCAGGGTGCCGGCGTGGCAGTCCAGAGGCTCTTCTCAGCGTCGGGCGCCGCATCGGTGATGATCTTCGCGTCTGCTTCGGCTTGCTGGGTGACTTCGGCGAACGGGCGGGTGGGCAACGGCGCGTCCTTGCCTTTCGGATCGGTGGGAGTGCAACCCGCGGTGAGGGCGAACGCTGCGGTCAGGGCGAGCATCCCGGCGGGTGTCCGGATCATCGGGCGGGGACCTTTCCGAGCGCTTCGGCTCTCTCGTAGTCACCGACGATGACGGCTGCTTGTGCCTTGAGGATGTCGGTGACCTGTTCCTTCGGGTCCTTCCAGTAGCCGCTGTGGCCGGAGGTGTCGGCCTGCAGCACTTTCGCGCCGAACTCGGGGTTGTGCGGTGCCGGGCCGTGAACCGCTTCCAGCCCTTCGCCGAAGAGCACCACCGGGCCGGGGCCCACCGGGATCTCGCCGATCTCCGGGTACAGCTTCTCCTGCAGCTTCTCGGGACGGGCCACGAAACTGTCGTCGACGGCCGCGGTGGCCCAGGTGTGTTCGGTGCCGGTGTTGAGTTCGCTGGCGTAGTCGACGCGCATACCGGGGCTTCCCGCGACGATGATGTCGTCGACGGCGATGCCGTCACCGGTGCTGGCGGCCTCGCCGAACACGGTCGAACCGTAGCTGTGCCCGATGCCGGTGATGTGCGACGGTGAGTCGTCGTGGCTGGCCCGCAGCCCGTCGACGAAGGTGTCCAGGGCGCGGGCGCCGGCTTCGCTCTTGCCGCCGAAGGGGGCGGTGACGATGTCGATGCCGGTGAGACCACCGCCGGGAGTGTCGTAGCCGAGCCACGTGATCACCGAGACGGGCTCGCCCTTGCCGGCCGCGGTGCCGGCCTCCTGCAGAATCTGTGCCCGGCGTAGTTCCTTGTAGTACTCGTCGAGTTCGGTACCCACGCCGGGAACGACCACGGCGGTGTGGGCGGCGGTGTCGGGGTTGCCGAAAGCGACGATCGCTTGCCCGTCGTCGTCGGGATCGAAGCCCAGCAGGTACATCGGCGCGGGGCCGGTGTCGTGCTCGCCCTCGCCTTCCAGGCGCTGGAGCAGGTACACGGCCCGGTCGTGCGGGGCGTTGCGGTAGGTGTCGCCACCACTGATGTTGTCACCGATGTAGTTGCGCAGGGCCTGCCGGTTCGCGGTGTCCCGGTCGGTGGCGGGCAGCCCGTCGAGCCCGCCGACCTTCTCCGGCCAGGCGGCCGCGTACAGCTGCCGTTCGTCAGTGGACAGGCCGTCCCACCACGCCTTGACCGCCGCCGGGTCGGTGCCGGCGGCCGGAATGGCGTCCTCGGTCAGGCCCAGGGCGGCGGCTGCGGACCGGGCCGCCTTGGTCACATCGTTGTACTCGCCCGCGTGCTGCCCGGCAGGCAGCTTGCCGACGCCGCAGATGCTCTCCAGGGCCAGGGCGATCCGGGTGTCGCCCTCACCGGCCTCGACCAGGATCTTCCAGAGCAGGTCGGCGTAGACGCCGGCGTTCGCGGCGTTGCGCTCGGACACCGTGCGGCCTTCCGGAGTGCTCTGCTCGGCCGTACTCATGAATGGCGGGATCACCCGGCCGTCATCGGTCACGCTCAGTCCGGCCGCGACGGCCCCGTCGACGACACCGCGCAGCCGCCGTTGCAGGTCGGTGATGTCCTCGACGGCCCGCCGCAGTACGACGGCGGCCATCCGGGCCCGGGAGGCGGCCACCTCGAACTCGTCGTCGAGGATCTCCAGCCGGGCGGTCGCGGCCGCCGCGGCGTCGCCGGCCCATCCGGACTGGCGTATCGGGCGGGTCAGCGTGCCGGTGGTGTCCGCGCTCAGCGCGGCGTACCTGTCGGCCACCCGTTGCCATTCCTCGGCCGCCGCGGCGAGCAGGCCGACGCGGGCGTCTTCGAGGTCAGCGAAGGTGATCACGGGCCGGTCACCTGCCCCGGGTGATGTCGAACAAGGCCGCGGTGGCACGGTCGGTGTGCTGGTAGTCCCGGGCACACCCACTCAACGCGTCGCCGAGCGCGGACAGATACCCGGCGAGGTCCTCCGCGTCGTCGGTCCACGCCGTCGCCAGCAATTCCAGGGAGTACCGGGTCTTCCACCCTCCGAGCCCGGTCATCGCCGCCTCGGTCTCCGGGCCGACGTCACGATTACTTTCCTTGACCCGGTCGGCCAGCTCGGCACAGACACGAGCTGCCGCCTCCAGGACTACCGGCTCCACCCGCACTTCCTCGGTCCCCATGATCCGAAACCTATCAATGGGTTGCCACGTGCGGACCAGCACTGTCGGGCAGGTCGGTCCGGCTCAAGCTGCCAAGCCGATAGGCGCACTGTCGGACCGCGCTGACAGGGACATGCTTCCCTGCACGGATCGGGGAAGCGGCCGCTCCGGCGGCACCGGACCCGCGAATGCCCTCACAGCGGTGCTGATGCCGGATCATAGCCAGCCCGCACGGCGTAGCCGCCGGTAGAGCAGGACCGAGCTGACGAGCATGACCAGCAGGACGCCGGGATAGCCGTACCGCCATTTCAGTTCGGGCATGTAGGTGAAGTTCATGCCGTAGATGCCGGCGATGGCGGTCTGCATGGCAGCGATCGCCGCCCATGAGGCGATCTTGCGCATGTCGTTGTTCTGGTCGACGGTCACCTGCCCCAGCCGGGCCTGCAGGATCGCGTTCAGTAGCTCGTCGTAGTTGACGGCAGCGGCGCGCTCCAGTACGGCTACTCCACCGTGGGCATGCCGGAGATCAACACCGCCAGCCACAGGATCCACACCAGCGCCAGCACGCAGATCAGCGCGGGCGCCCACCGGCGCATCCGTCGCCGCAGAGACGGGCTTTCGGATGTCGGGTCCATCAATCGGTCCTTCCACGGGTGAGGACGGTGCCGGTCCTTTGTTTCCCAGCACCACCACTGCGGAACCAGGTTCCAGCGGGCAACCCCGCAAGGCCGGTGAGGCGCCGGTTGCGCGCTTGCTCCGCTTCGTCTCGCTGCTGGACCCGCACCATTCCGCCGTGCGCCGAAACTCGCGGCCGCCGGGTCACTGCCCGTCCGCAGATCACGGCGGTGGGCTCAGGGGGTGGCGATGGTTGCCGATCGGGAGTAGTGCGGCTGACGGAGGGCCGATCGTAGGAACCGACCGGCCGGGAAACGACTGGGGTGCTTCTGACACGTCCCAAGGAGAATCGATATGAACACCTATGCCGGCACCGTTCCGGTGGCGCCTGCGGCCCGGGGGCGGCGATCCTTGGCTGACCTCAGCGTCAACGTCAAGATTCTGACGGCGGTGGGACTCGCTGCGCTGGTCGCGTTGCTGATCGGGTTGCTGGGTCTCTCGGCGCTGGGTGACGCCAGCGGGTCCGCACAGCTGATCTACCGCAGCAACGTGGCCAGCATCAGGGCCATCGGCGTGGTGGACGGAGCGATGACCCAGGTGCGATCCGACGCGGCGAATCAAGCTCTGTCGCTGGATGCCGCTGCCACGGCCCGCTTCACCGAAGCGGTCACCGCCGGCCTGCAGGAGGTCGAGGCGGGCCTGACCGCCTACCGGCAGAGCAACCCGGCCGGTGACCCCGCCATGATCGACGACCTGGCGACGAAGTGGCAGGCCTATGCCGACCTCCTCGAAAGCAAGCAGCTACCGGCCGGTAACAGAAACGACCTGGCCGCGTGGGCGAAGACCCGCGACACCCAGGTCCTGCCGCTCATCGGTGTGGTCAACAAGAACCTCGCCGACTTGACCGCGGCCGAGGACGCCGACGCGGCCCGTAACGCCGAGGCGGCGCAGTCGGCCTACGATGCCAGCCGGATCCAGTCGATCGTGCTGCTCGTGGTGGGGGTGACGCTGGCTTTGGGCCTGGGCGTGTTCGTCGCCCGGTCCATCGTGCGGTCGCTGCACAAGGTGAAGGCCGTGTGTGACGCGCTGGCCGGTAACGATCTGACCCGCAGCACCGGGCTGACCTCTCGGGACGAGCCCGGTCAGATGGGCCGCGCCCTGGACGCCGCGGTCGCCGTGCTGCGCCAGGCGGTGACCACCATCGGAGGTTCGGCGGTGACGCTGGCCAGCGCCTCGGAGGAGCTGTCCGCGGTCAGCACCCAGCTGCAGGTCGGCGCTGCGGACGCGGCGCAGCGGGCTACCACGGCGACGTCAGCGAGCGAAGAGGTCAACGCCGGAGTGCAGTCGATCGCCGCCGGCGCGGAGCAGATGAGCGCTTCGATCACCGAGATCGCGTCGAATGCCGGCCGGGCGGCCGAGGTGTCGCAGACCGGGATGGCGGTCGCCGAGCGCACCACCAGTCAGGTCGCCGCGCTCGGCGCGGCCAGCGTGGAGATCGGCGACGTCGTCCGGTTGATCACCAGCATCGCGGAGCAGACCAACCTGCTGGCGTTGAACGCGACCATCGAGGCCGCCCGCGCGGGGGAGTTGGGCAAGGGATTCGCGGTGGTCGCCGGGGAGGTCAAGGATCTGGCGCAGCAGACCGCGAAGGCCACCGAGGAGATCACCGTCCGGATCGCCAACATCCAGACCTCCAGCGCGAGCGCGGCCACCGCGATCGGGGAGATCACCGCCGTGATCGGGCAGATCGGTGACTACACCACCACCATCGCCTCCGCGGTGGAGGAACAGACCGCGACCACCGGAGAGATGAGCCGGTCGGTGGCCGAAGCCGCGTCCAGCAGCGCGGATGTGGCCCGCACCGTGTCCGGGGTGGCCGAGGTCGCCAACGCCACCGCCGACGGCGCCAAAGCCACCCAGCAGGCCGCCGGCGACCTGACCCGCCTGGCCAGCGACCTGACCAGCCTGGTCGGCAGCTTCCGCCACTGACCGGCTCCGTGTTGCGCACCCGGCGCTACGGCTCACCTGGAGCAGGCCGCGCGGCCTGCTCGGCACCCGAGGAGGCATCCATGCCGACCACACCAGACGACAGCGCCGGAGCGTACGGGCTGCACCGTCCCACCATGGCCGACGCACGCGAGGCGATGCACCGGGTGCACGGCCACACCGGCCGCTCCGCCTGGGAACGACTCCTGCAAGCCGCCGGGCTGTCCGGCACCGAAACCGGCGACGACGCCCTGCACCGGCTGGTCACCGCGATGGCCGGCCTCGACCCGGTCAGCCGGCTCTGCGCCCAGGCCCTGCGGATCCGCCTGTCGTCGCACACCCACCTGTCCGCCGCGCACACCATGACCAGGAGCCCCACATGAACACCATCACCCCCACCGGCCTGTTCGACCGGCTCGGCAAGCCCGCCCGCATTCAGCAGATCGCCCGATACGACTTGTTCGACCCCACCCTGCAAGCCCGGCTGGACGCGGTCGCGGCCCGCACCGCCGACCTGCTGCACGCACCGATCTCCATGATCTCGATGGTGCTCGACACCTCGCAGTTCATCATCGGCCAGCACGGCCTGACCGGCTGGATCAGCGAGGTCCAGGGAACCCCGGCGGAATGGGCGCTGTGCACCCAGACCGTGCTCGCCGGCCGGCCGTACTGCATCACCGACGGCACCGCCGACCCCGTGTACGCGGCGAACCCGCTGCTGGCCATGTCACCGATTCGCAGCTACGCCGGCGTACCCCTGAGCGACGACAGCGGCCAGATCCTAGGCGCCCACTGCGTCATCGACGTCACGCCCCGCACCTTCACCGAGCACGACATCACCGTCCTCACCAACGGCGCCGCCGAAACCATGCACATCCTGGCCGAACACCGCACCACACCGGACCCGGTCATCGAACCGGGCGAAAACCGTTGATCAGAACTCCAGAAGCCGCCATACCCGACGCCCTGACAGAAGGCTGCCGGTACGCCCTGCGCTATCCCACCGCGGGCGGTGTACCGGCCACGCCCCGCTCCCGGACCAGGATCAGCCGTCCTGGGAACCGATCAGCCATGCGCCGGGAGTGAGGCCAGCGCCGTGATCACGAAGTCAACGAGGGTCGCGGCAACCACGGCACCCAGCAGCGCTGCAAGCAAGGACGACCATGCATCCACCACCAACGGCCACTGCCCACCACAACCGTCAAGACGTCGTCAACCAGCTGCTCGCTGCCGCCCTCCACGCCCGAGCCACCCGCCAGAAGGTGCTGCGCGCCGCGGCACGGAGCCCGGCCGGTCAGCCCCAGGCCGCCGCCGACCTCGCCGACGCCGCCACTGCCCTGACCCGCATTCACGACGCTCTACTACGCGCAGCCGACACCGGCGAGATGGAAACCCGGCCCGGGTAGAGGCCGAGACGCAGCAAGGATCGTGGACGGAAGCAGGATGTCGTCACCGGCGGTGACCTACTGGTAGGCGAGAACGTGGTCACGCAGGTCTGGCTCTGCTCGTCGTTCCTGCTCGGCAACCGCATGGAACCGCTGAGCGCCGAGGCGACGGCGGGCTCACGGCCCAGCTCGGCCGTTCCCGGGGCTCGTACGCGGGCCGGTTCAGGTGTCTGTGGCGAGTGCGCGAAGCTCGGCGGTGACGTCCGCGCCGGAGGGGGCGTGCTCCGGGTCGACCAGCCACTGCATCATCAGGCCGGTCAGCAGGGCGAGCGGCACGGAGCCCCCGAGGCCTTGCCGCCCTTCGTGCTGGCCCTTGGCGAGGTACTCACGGACCTCGGGGGATCGCTCGGCTTGGACCGCGGCTTCCAGTTGGGCCACCCACAACGGCCGGTGTGTGGTGAAGGTGTCGATGAGTGCCTGCCACCTCTGCTCCGGGGTGTCGGCCCGGGCCTGCAGCGCGAGTTGCTCGGACAGGTCCTCCACCGCCTCGACCAGGGCCTGCGTCAGCAGGGCGTCCTTGGATCCGAAGTGGTAGCCGATGGCGGCGTGGTTGACGCCGGCCGCTGCGGCGATGTCCCGGACGGTGGTGCGTGCCCAGCCGCGTTCGATCAGGCACTGCTTGGCGCCCCGGAGCAGGTCCTCACGATTTCCCATGGACCGAGCATAACAAAGTTCATCCACGCGGTTAATCCACTTGGATTGACCAGGTGGATGAACGTCGCTACGGTTCCTCTCATGACGAAGCCGAACGTTCTCATCTCCGGCGCGAGCGTCGCCGGTCCCGCCCTCGCCTACTTCCTGCACCACGCGGGGTACGACGTGACCGTCGTCGAGCGGGCGCCGGCCCTCCGCGACACCGGGTACGCGGTGGACTTCCGCGGCCCGGCACTCGACGTCCTCAAGGAGTTGGGCATCCTCACCGAGCTGCGCGAGCACGACACCAGGATGGGCGGAACGACCATCGTCGACGAGGCGGGCAACGAGGTCGTGCAGCTGCCTGCCGAGGCGTTCGGCGGCGAGCTGGACGTGCCCAAGCGTGACCTGACCCGCATCCTCCACCGGCTGACGGCCGATGACGTGGAGTACCTGTTCGACGACTCGATCACCGCGTTGACCGACCACGGGCCGGGCGTCACCGTCGAGTTCGAACACCACCCGGCCCGCGAGTTCGACCTGGTGATCGGGGCGGACGGCGTGCACTCCAACGTTCGGAGGCTGGCCTTCGGACCGGACGGGGACGCCCTGCGGCACCTCGGGATGTCCGGAGCCGGCTTCAGCACCGCCAATCACCTCGGCCTGGACCGCCGTGGACTGATGATGCCCGGGAAGGCGAGCATCCTGCTGTTCAGCACCGGCCCCACGGAGCCGCTCACCGTCAGCCTCTCCTTCGCCACCGCCTCACCGGCACTGGACCGGCTGACGCGTACGGAACAGGAGCAGGCGCTGCGGGACGCGTTCGCCGGATACGGCTGGGAGGCGCCCCGGCTACTCACGGCGATGAGCGAGGCCGACGACTTCTACTTCGCCTCCAGCTGCCAGGTCCACCTCGACCACTGGCACCGTGGCCGGGTGGCCCTGATCGGTGACGCGGGCTACTGCGCCGCGCCGACCAGCGGGATGGGCACCTCACAGGCACTGGTCGGCGCGTGGACCCTCGCCCGGGAGTTGTCCGCTGCCGGCGGCCGCCACGAGATCGCCTACACCGCGTACGAGGAGCGGCTGCGGCCTTACGTCCTCGAGAACCAGGCGGCGGGCCGTCAGGCGGCGGCGAGCTTCAGCGGCGGCGAAGCCCCGCCCGCCATCTCGTGAATCGGCAGCTCGCGCCCCAGAGCGGATCCGCCCCGCCGACAGTTGAGTGTTCGTGGACCACCGGCATCCCGCAGTCCTTCCCGCCGGTGACCCGTGGAGTGCGACCAGTGACCACTCCGGTTCCCGTTCCCGAGCGGCTCAGGAGATCCACCACATGACCCGTGTGCCCGCGGTCACCGCCCTCGCCTTCACAGCGTTCCTCAGTGGCTGTGCCCAAGCCGGCAGCCGGCCGACTGCGGCCCCCGCAGCTGAGACCCTTGCGGACAGCGACGGAGGTCGGCTGCTCACGGAGATCGTCCACAAGCTGAACGGCACCCCGAAGCAGCGGGTCGCCGGCCAGCAGCGGCAGTATTACGCCTGGCAGACCGCCTTGGGCGCGTGCATGACCGCCAAGGGCGCGACCTTCGAGATCCCGCCGCCGTCGGAGTACGTAGCCGGCGAGACCGTCTCCGTCAGCAACATGCTGGGCTGGTCCATGCGCTACGACGATTTCAAGATCGCCGAACGCAGGCAGGCCGCCGCCAAGGCCGGCACCGGAGACAACCCCGCGCTGCTGAAGTTGACCGGCAGCGCCGCCGAGAGGTGGCTGAGCATCCAGTACGGGTGTGAGCCGGCCACCAGGGCGACCGAGGACCTGGCCGTGCCCGCCGGGGCTGCCGCCGTCAAGGAAAAGCTGGCCGGGGAACTCCATGCCCTCCAGAAAGGCCAGGTCCCGGACCTGCTCAACGAGTACCGAACCTGCATGAGCGGCAAGGGCATCGCGGTCGAGGAAGGACTGCCGGACGTCATGATGTCGGCCGAACAGAAGTACCCGATCCCGTCCGGGAACACCGACCTCACCCAGGTCGAGGGCTGGGCGGAGGCGGTCGGCTTCGAGAAGGCAGCGGCTGCCGCCGACTGGGAGTGCCGAGGCGCGAAGGCGGCCCGGCTGATCGAGAGCAACGTGGACAGGCTGACCGTCTGGGCGGCGGCGCACAAGGACGAACTGGACGCTGTCGCGGCGGAGTGGGCCGCCATGCCCGGTGAACGCGACAAGGCGAAGGCCGCCGCGACCAAGCTGGCCAGGCACCAGTAGAACACCGGTATGCCCGGAAACAGACCGCTGGATGTCGCTCGGCTCGTACCGCGCGACGGGCGTGGCCGAGACTTGCGACTCGGCCACGCCCGCTGATGCAGCAAGACTGATCAGTGCGTGCGCGGGTCGACGTCGCTGCTGCGGCTGCCGGCCTTGGCCAGGCCGCGGCTGATCATGTAACCGATGGTCAGCAGCGTGATGTACCACCACGCCTTGTCGGCAGCGAAGTAGTCGGCACCGTTGTTCGCGTCCCCGTCACCGACGGTGTACGAGGCGATCAGTACGCCGATGACCGCGAGCACGTAGACGACCAGTTCAGTGGTCTTGAAGGAGGGCTTGGTCTCCTCGCCCCGGAACCGGGCGCCCTTGACGGTGACGCTCTCGTTGTGAGCGTGAGTGCTGGTAGCCATGATTGTCTCCTGGGGATCGTGTTCAAGCCGTCTGGCAACGGCGCAACCAGCGACTACCCCGGCTACGAGGCGACAACCAGCCATCACACAGCCTGTGTCCAGACCGTTATCAGGAACGTGGTCCACGCCACCTTGGGCTAGCGGCGTTCCTGACGAGCGCTACCGCGCCTGGCCGGCCCGGAGCGCGCCATCCCGCTCACGGGACTCGCGGCATGGGAGTGAGTCTCGCTGCGGACGCCTGAGGCAAGCGTCAGCCGGCCGGGCTGCCGTGAGCGGGCGCCTACCCGGGCGACTGGACATGATCGAATAGGGTCGCCGGATCCACCATGTGATCCGCGACAAGGACCGGAACCCGAATGACTCAGGCGACTTCCCACCAGATCAACCAGCACGTCGGCGACCCTTCGTCCCCTCGCCTGGTGAGTCCCGCCGGCCGGCTGGCGGCACAGATCGTCGACGGCGTGCTGATCGCCGTGACCGCCGGCATCGGCTGGCTGGTGTGGGCCTCATGGCTGTTCGATCGTGGGCAGACCCCGGCCCGCCAGATCCTGGGACACGTGGTCGCCGACGCCCGCACCTCCCGGCCGGTGGGCTGGCGTCGGATGGCGTACCGGGAGCTGTTCTTGAAATTCGTCTGCGCCTACACCTTCGGCGTGGTGACCCTCGGCGTCTTCACGCTGATCGACGCCGTCATGGTCTTCGGGGACCGGCGCCGGACGTTGCACGACCGGATGGCCGACACCGTCGTCGTGCATCGATAGGTGATGCGGCGCACCGGTGGCGAGATGCCGGCGGCTCGTTGGCCGCGGTGGAGGCTCAGTGGGGTCTCGGGACGTCCACGGTCGACCCCGTCGAGCGGATGATCTTGAGGGCCTCGGGCGTGTAGAGGTGGGCCCCGAGGAGGATGAGCACGTCGTGAATCTCGACGCCGTTCTTCAGCGACGCCTGAACACTCCCCACGAGTCCGCTGCGGCCCACGCCCTCGCCGAGCACGGCCTTGTACGGTCTGTCCTGGCCGACCGTGGGGTCGGCGGTGGCGGCCAGCC
This sequence comes from Actinoplanes utahensis, assembly GCF_016862455.1. GTDB lineage: Bacteria > Actinomycetota > Actinomycetes > Mycobacteriales > Micromonosporaceae > Actinoplanes > Actinoplanes utahensis. Next base: position 130,491 of record NZ_BOMZ01000079.1, on the reverse strand, counting down.
AGTAGTCGACGGTCTTCGCCTGGATGCCCCACACCGTCTGGTCCTCGCGGAGCCGCGCGGCGGAGGCGGCGCGGTCGACGGGGTCGCGGAAGAACCTGATCGACGCGCTGCGCTCGCCCGGTTGGACGCTGAGCGTCCGCGTGGTGATCGTCTCGGTGCCGTGCGGTCCGACGATCTCGACGGTCATCTCCGGCTTGGACGGGTCGCCGATGATCGGCCCGGACGTGTCGTCGGCGGCGAGCCCGACGTCCGTCGGCAGGAGCGTCCCGTCGCGCACGTCGAACCGTGCGAAGCGGTGCTCTTCGATCTGCGCGATCCCGGCGTCGTCCAGCCGGGAGTATTCGCCGGGTCCCAAGGTCGGCCCCTTCTTCTCGGGTGTGGGGGTGCATGCTGCCAGGAGTACGACGGTGAGCAGGGCACCGGCGATGCGGCCGGCCCTCATCGCCGGTACTCCCAGTCGGTGAGGAGACGCTCGGCGATCTCGTCGGCGCGTTCCGTCAACCGCTGCTCGCCGATGCGGTCACCGAAGTCCGACGCGATGAGGTCACGAGCGCCCTGCAGGTCGGTGGCCAGCAGGTGCTGGTACGCCGGAAGCGTGTCGGTCACGACGAGCTTCCAGCGGTCGTCGGCGACCGAGATGTTGCCGTCGGGCAGCGGCGTCACCAACTCGCCGAGGCTCGTGTGGCTGACCGGCAGTTCGAGGTTGTCCACGACGAGGGGGAACTGCTGGGGGAAGGTGTGCGCACCCGGGATCGAAGGGGCGCCGACGAGGGTCGCCGCGTAGGTGAACACCTCACCCGTGACCGGACGACCGCGCATCGAGTCGTAGTCGTCGCGGATGATGTCCCACTGCTCCCGGCGCAGCAGCTCCTTGTTGCCGGCGGCCACGAGCGACGGGTCGTCGCGGGCGACGCCGTCGGCGATGTCGTGCCAGGCCTGAGCGGTCTGGTCGTCGAAGACACCCGCGCGCTGCAGACGATCGATCTCCGCCGTCCCGCCCACCAGGTAGGCCTCGTGCATCGACGCCTGATCGAGGAAGATCTCCTTCTGCATCGACAGGAACGTCGACTCGTAGAAATGCAGCTCCCCGTCACTGAGTTTCGCCAGACCGTCGATGGCCTTGCGCAGGTCGTCATCGGTCCCCGTGAACGGGATGTCCGGCAGGTCGCCGCCGGCCTCCTGCACACGGCGGGCGATGTCACGAATCATCCCCAGATCGTAGAAGCCGCCGGCGAACGAGGGTCCGATCATGTTCGCCATCCCCGCCCACTGCAGCTCGGGGTGGTTCAGGAACAGCCCGCCGTAGTACGTGTAGACCTGCTCGATGATCGCCGCGTTCGCCGCGGTTCCCTTCGACGGGTCCCAGGCGTCGATGTCGATGCCCGCCCCCTCGAGCGCTTCACGCTCCCAGAACTGGTCAAGGAAACCTCTGTAGCGGGGGTCCTTGGGCGGCAGCAGGCCGGCGTCGACCGCGCCGTCGAGCAGCCGCTTGGCCGCGTCCGGGTGCCCGGCCGTCCACGCCGCGAACGCCGGGTCGTTCAGCAGCGCGCCGAGCTGCGCCGGAGTCATGCCGGTCAGGGTCTTCGGCGGCGCGTAGTCGGTGCCCGCCGTCACGTCCTTACCGGTCGAGCGCAGCTCGTCGAGCGCCCCGTCGATGGCGAACGAGGCACGGTGGTCGACTTCCCCCAGCTGGCGCAGGGCATCGCCGACGAGGTCGGCGTGATGCGCCAGGCGAGCCCGGCGCTCGGCGTCGAGGCGGGCCACCTCCGTGGGCGGCAGCTGCTGGCGGGCCGTCGCGGACAGGGCCGACCCGGTGTCGGTGACCTGCCACTCGTCCGACACCGAGAACCCCTCGCCGACGGCGTCGTCCACCCGCGCCAGGACATGGTCGCGTACGGAGCGCAGCTCCTTGGCACCGGAGCGCAGGACGGAGATCGCCGTGTCCGTCGCCGCCACGATCCGGCGGCCCATCCGGTTCTCGATGATCGCCCGGGCGTGCGCCGCGTCGGATGCGGCGCCGCCCCAGGTCCCGGTCGCCTCGTCGGCCGCGCGCAGTGCCTGCTCCAGCTCGCCCTCGAAGGCGTCCAGGGCCGTGACCAGCCCGTCGGCGACGTCGTTGAGCACCTCCGGGCGCCACGCGCGCACCCCGGAAACGGTGTAGGTCATCGTGGCGTCCTCCACGGTCCGTGGAAGGCCGCGGGCGGGATGAGGCGCTGCATACCCTCGACCACCCGGCCCTCGGACGCGGTGTACTGGCCGTCGGTCCCCCGGACGAGGGCGGCGAGGTCCTCGTGCCGCCGCGCGACCGTCCCGAAGGCGTCCCGGGCCCGGTCCGGGGCCGGGTCGGCGGCTTTGCCGGCCAGCGAACCGGGCAGCGCACCGGCGACCGCGGTCAGCCGCGGGCGGATCGCCGTGATGCCGTCGGCCGCGGCGTCGTACGAGCGCGCCAAAGCACGCAACAGCTCCTGATCGACCTCGAACCCTGCCATGCAGCCCCCCGCGTCCGTCAGCGGGAACGATCAAAGCATTTCCGGCGCCACCCGCGATACCCCGCGATCCGGATCAGGAACGGTGGAGTAGGTGCAACGACGGAGGATGGCATGGAGGGCGCTCCCGGGACGACTTCGGAAACGCCGTACGAGAGTCGGCAGGGGCAAGCAGATACGGGCTGCGGCAGCCATCGCATGCCGCAGCCCGTACCCGTGCTCAGGCGGTGATCAGGACTTGAAAGCGTCCTTGATCTTCTCGCCGGCCTGCTTGATGTTCGAACCGGCCTGGTCGGCCTTGCCCTCGGTCTCCAGGCGCTCGTCGTCGGTGGCCTTGCCGACACCTTCCTTGACCTTGCCGCCGACCTCTTCGGCCTTGTTGTCGACCTTGTCGTCGAACGCCATCGGGCACCTCCACGTCGTCGATGTACACCAGCAGTACCCGTTCCAACGTGTCGCAACCGCCCGTTCAGCCGATGGTGCGGCGGCCGTCCTCGTCGGGCAGGTCGGCCTCGATGCGCTCCTTGCGAACCTCACCACCGACGGTCTGCTGCTCGGTGACGGTCTCCTTACCGAGCCTGACCCGCTCCACCGGGACGGTCTCGGTGTCGACCACCGGCCGCTCGGCGTGCAGGGTCACCTCGTGCTCCGACTCGGTCAGGTCCGGGCCGGCGTAGGCGGCGTCCCGGTTGGCGCCGGTGATCGGCTCACGTTCGAGCCGGACCTCTTCCCGCTCGACCGGCACCGTCACCTGCTGCTGCTCGGTCACCACGTACTTGCGCAGCCGGGCCCGGCCGGTCTGCTCGCGTTCGGTGCCGACGTCGAGGCGCTGCTCCGACCGGGTCATCGCGTCGCCGGTCGCCTCCGCGGACTCCCGGCTGCCCGCCGACGTCGTGTCCGCGCCGGTGTAGGAGGTGTGCGCGGTGGCGGCGCCGGTCTGGTACGCCTGGTAGGTGTCGTCCCAGTTGATGTCGTAGTGCCGGTAGAGCCGGTCGACCTCGTCCTGGGCCAGCGGCTCGTCGTGGTCGGCGTCGACGTTCGGGGCGTCCTTGACCGTCGCCTTGTCGAACGGCACCACCAGCTGGTCACCACGCAGGTCCGTGTTCTGCAGCGGGAACAGCGACTCCTTCAGGCCGAACAGTCCGGTCCGGACGCTCGCCCACGCGGGCCGGCCGGCGCCGTCGGTCCACACCGCGCCGACGGTGCCGATCTTGTCGCCGTCGTTGTCGATGACGTCGAGCCCGTACAGCGAATTGATCTTGTCCTGGGTGATCACGGGGATCTCTCTTCCTCTGGGGGATTCAACGGCTACGCCTATTCGCTACCCCCCGATCACGGCTCCATTCACGCCGGCTGTCACCACATCGAGTGGCCGACCTCGCGTTTGACCTGGTCACCGTGACGCCCCAGGAGGAATCCGGCCATTACCTTCAAAGTCTTCCCATCGGCGAGGTACGCGGCCCGCCGGTGCACGCGTTTCGCCTGCCCGATGCGGTGCCGGCCGATGGCCGGTGTGCTCGAGACGGCCCACACCGGACCTCGGGTGCTATCCGCGGTGCATGACGTCGTGCGGGAAGTGCAGGCGTATCGATGTACGGCCGGCGTGGGAGTCGATGAGGACGACATCGGCGAGTTGCCGGGCGAGCCAGAGTCCGCGGCCTCCGGGCAGGGCGCCGGTGGTGTCGGGGCGGTGGTATCCGGCGGTGGCCGGGATCGGGATGCCGGCAGTGTCGTCGCATTGGACGACGAGGGTGTCGTCGTGGCGCCACGCGCGTACGCGGACCGGGGTGGCGGCATGGCACAGGGCGTTGCTGGCGATCTCCACGGCGGTCACGACGAGGTCGTCGGCGCTCTCCTCGGCGAAGCCGTTGTCGCCGGCCCAGGCGTTCAGCAGTGCCCGCAACCGGCTGAGCTGGGCCACCTCGGACAGGATCTGGTCGTGGCTGACGGCTCGCGGTACCGGCGGCAGGGTCACGTGGCTGCGCAGCGTCAGGTACTGATCAGGCTGTCGGTAGTGCGGACTCGGCTGCGGGCCCGCCGGGGTCAGCAGGCGAGGATGGGTGGCCTGGACGCCCTCGATCACGGCGGCCGAGTGATGGCGGGTGTCCCACAAGCAGGTCACCGGGAACCGGTAGGGCGCGTACGTGTCGTTGCAGACCGCTTCGTACGCCAGGTACGCCTCGGCACGGCCGGGCGGCGGGTCAGCGTCGCTCTTGTCCGCGAGGTCCGGCTCGGCGATCACATGGACCCGGCGGCCGGCTTCGGCCTGCTCCGCCAGGTAGCGGCGGAAGCTTTCGTAAGCGAACCCCAGTCGCCGGTAGAACGCGGCGACGTCATCCCACCGCAGGACACCGGCGAGATCGTCGACGTGGCCGGCAAGCAGTGCCCGGGTGTGCTTGCCGACCACCATCAGAACCTCGTCGTAGGTGCTCGCCGAACGCCGCAGGGCGGGCACCAGAGCGTCGATCACCTCGTCGTCCGTGCCGGCGATCAGCGCGGTGTGCACGAAGCCGGAACCGGCCTCGTGACCGCGACGGTTCACGATCATGACATGACCATCACAGGTGAGGGGGCCTTTGCACCAGTCGCCATGATCGCCGAGTTTCTGTACCGGAAGCAGCGGGCACCCGCGAGGTTGCCACAGAATGACCGAACGGGCATGAAAGGTCCTACCCGAACCAGAGCGGGCCATGCCCGGAATCCGGGCAGACGACCGGTCAGCACAGCTCCTCGAGCAGGCCCGTGACCGCCGGTATCGCCACCGCGCGCTGCCGGGCCGTCAACGCGAGGGGCACGGTCAGGGCCTACTGGAAAATTACGACTTTTCGGGTATTGGATATCATGCAGTGATGGGGGAAGTGAGCGAGAACGACGGAGCGCCCGGTCGCACGGTCGGTGTCGATCATCGGTCGTTGTTCCTGGCGGTGCCGACGCCGGTGCTCGTGCTGGACCCGAGTCTGGTGATCGTCGAGGCCAACCAGGCGTACCTGGCCGCTACCATGCGCCGCCGTGACGAACTGGTGGGCCGGCCCGTCTTCGACGCGTTCCCCGACAACCCCGACGACCCGTCGGCCAGCGGTGTGAGCATGTGGGGCGCCTCGCTGCGACGTGTCCTCAGTGAGCGGGCCACCGACGTGATGGCGATCCAGAAGTACGACATCCCCCGCCCGGACGGCGGCTTCGACACCCGCTACTGGGCGCCGGCCAACGCACCGGTGTTCGGCCCCGACGGCAGACTGCGCTGGATCCTGCACCGCACCGAGGACGTCACCGCCTTCATGCAGGCCCGGCAGCACTCTCCGGCGGTGGACGAGCTCACCGCGCAACTGCGGACCCGTACCGAACAGATGGCCGCCGAAGTCTTCGCCCGCCACGAGTTGCAACAGCAGAACGAGACGCTGCACGCGCTGCTCGACAGCCTCGACACCGCCGTCGTCGGCTGCGACGCCGCGGGACTGCCGGTCCTGTTCAACGAGGGCGCCCGACGGCTGTTCGGTGACCTGCTCGACGGGATACCGGCCGACCAGTGGGCGCAGCGCCAGGCGGTGTTCCACCCCGACGGCAGGCGCATGCACGGCCAGGAGCTGCCGCTGGTACGCGCGCTGCGAGGGCAACGGGTCCGCGACGCCGAGATGGTGGTCCGCACGCCCGCAGCGCCACGGCGCCACTTCCGGGCCAACGGCCGGCCGGTCACCGGCCAGCCGGGTCTGGCCGCGGTGGTCGCGTTGCACGAAGTGACCCTGCACCGCCGCGCCGCCCGCTACAAGGAATGCGAACTGGAGATCTCCCGCCTGATCTCCAAGCCGAACCCGGCAGACGAGATCCTGGCCCAGGTCGTCGAGGTTCTCGGGCGGATGGCCGGCTGGGTGATGGTGGAACTGTGGACCGTCGACGACGTCGCCCAGGTGCTGCGCCGTGCCGGCTGCTGGGCCGAGCCCGGCTACGACGTGCCGTCCCGGCCGGCCGACCCGCTCCTGCACGGCCAAGGCATCCCCGGCCGCGCTTGGCAGACCTCGGAACCGGTATGGGCCGCGAACCTGCCCGCACACCCGGACGCCGCACAGCAGACCACCGATTGGGGCCCGCTGCGCACCGCCCTGGCCATCCCCGTCCCCAGCGGCTCGGTCATCCTGGCAGTGCTGGCCTGCTACAGCACCACCGCCGAAAGCCCGGACGACACCCGCACCGCGATCATGACCGGCGTCGGGGCGCACCTCGGCGAGTTCCTCGCCCGCCGCCGCGCCGAACGCCTCGCCGCCGAACTCGACCGGGCCCGCGACGAGTACATCGCCCTGGTCGGTCACGAGCTCCGGACTCCGCTGACCAGCGTGCAGGCCTACACCGAGGTGATGCTCGACGACCCGAGCACGACCGAGGACCAGCGGTCCATGCTGCAGGTGATGCGGCGTAACACCGACGCCCTGCACGGCATCGTCATGAAACTACTCGATGTCTCCGGTATGCGTTCCGGGCATATCGACCTGAACACGCAACCCATGGACCTGATCACTGTGGTGCACGCGGCGGTCGACGCCGCCCGAGCGGCCTCGACCGCCGACATCGCGATCGAGACGAACACGCCACCCACGGCGCCGTTGCACGGAGACCCCGACCGGCTGCGACAAGTCGTCGACGAACTGCTCTCCAACGCGCTCACCTGGGCCGGCGCCGGCAGCACTGTCGGAATCAACCTGCACGCCGACCCGCATGTCCTCACACTGGCCGTGTCGAACACCGGAGACCGCATCCCCGCCGACGACCGCGACCAGCTGTTCGAGATGTTCTTCCGCAGCGACACCGCCCGCCACGGCGGCATCCCCGGCACCGGCCTCGGCCTCACCGTCGCCCGGACCATCGTCGAACAACACGGCGGCACCATCACCGTCAGCGAACCCGACGAAGCCGCCACCACCTTCACCGTCCGCCTGCCCACCGGCCGACCCGCCACCGCAGGCAGCCGGCCGGCGGCGACCTGATCCCCCCACCCGAACCGCGATCCGGCATCCGAATCAGCGCACCTCGTGGGCGTCGTGCTCGACCGCGTTCGCGTCGTGGGTGAGGTCGGGATCGGTGGCGGGCTGGGGCACACAGAGCAGCAGTGCCTTCGGCCGTACGGTGACCAGCAGGTCCTTGCCCGGGTCGATGAGATCCCCGTCGAGCTGGCGGGGCTGCGCGCGCTTGCTGCGGATCTGCACGCGGGTGGCGGTGTACGTCTCCATGCGCGGCACGCGCTGTTTGCGGCGCAGCACGCCCCAGCCGAGGGCGGCCCAGTGGCGCAGGGTGCGCGGGCTGAGGATGGCGACGTCGAGCAGGCCGTCGTCGGGTCGTGCCTCGCTGAGCAGTCGCATGCCGCCCTGCAGCCGGCCGACGTTGCCGACGATGACGGTACGGGGCCGGCGGGTGAAGGACGGCTTGTCGTCGAGGGTGATGCGCAGGTGCATGGGGCGGTCGCGGAGGTGCTGGACGGCTCCGGCGACATAGGCGAGCCAGCCGATGTGCTTCTTGGCGGTGTCGCTGGTGGCGTCGAGCATGTGGGCGTCGAAGCCCATGCCGGCCATCACCGCGAAGCTCTGCTCGCCGACCGCTCCCACGTCGATGCGGCGGCGCCCGCCCTGCAGGACGACCTCGAGGCCGGTGGCGAGGTCTCCGGAGAGCCCGAGGTTGGCGGCCAGCAGGTTGCCGGTACCGGCGGGCAGCACGGCCAGCGCGACGTCGGAGCCGGCGAGGGCGGTCACGCAGGCCATCACGGTGCCGTCGCCACCGCACGCCAGGACGAGTTCGGCGCCGTCGCGGACCGCCTGGCGGGCCTGGCCGGCGCCGGGGTCGTCGACGGTCGTCTCGAGCCACATCGGCTCCGGCCAGCCCTGCGCGGTGAGGGCATCGGTGACGGTACGGCGCAGCACGTCGAGGTCGGGCACTTTCACCGGGTTCACGACAACGGCTGATCGTTGAGGGCCGGTAATGGTCATGACATCCACGGGAGAGTCCCTTTCCGTGCAGAAATCGGCCGCCGCCGGCCCCGTCCGGGGTCGGCGGCGGCCGTCGGCATTCGTCAGGCGTCGGCGGGGTCACGGCTGCCTGACTTCGCCGGGCCGCGGCTGACCAGGTAGCCGATGGACGAGATTCGTCGCGCAACGGTCATCCGTTGCCGTCGAGGACGTATTGCCCTGAGTGGATTCCGCCAAACAGGGGTTGGCACCGGCGTGGACGGCAGTGATTCAGGCACGGCGGGGCCTGCAGGGCTAAGCTACTTATGGTAACTTACTAAAAGTAACTTCTGCTGATCTCGAGTTGACGGAGGCCGGATGAGTGAGCCGTCCCCGGTGAGCCCGCGCCGCAGGATGTCCAAGCAGCAGCGGCACACCCAACTGCTGCAGGTCGCCCGCGAGCTCATCCGCGACGCCGGCACCGGCGAGTTCACCCTGGCCCGGCTCGCCGACCGCGCCGGAGTGACCAAACCCCTGGTCTACGACCACTTCGGCGACCGGGACGGCGTCCTCGCCGAGCTGTACCGCGAGTTCGAGGCCCGCCAGCGCGAGACGCTGCGCGCCGCGCTCGGCGAGACCGAGCCCGACCTGCCGCCGGTGGCGGACCTGGTCGCGGGGGCGTACATCGACTGCTGCCTCGCCGAAGGCCGAGAGCTGGCCGACGTCGTCGCCGCGCTGACCGGCTCGGCAACCCTCAACCGGCTGCGCCAGGAGGCCGAAGCGGCCTACCTCGACATGTGCCGCGAGGCGCTCACGCCGCTGGCCGGCCCCATCGACACGGCGGGACTGCAGGCCATCGTCGGCGCCGGCGACGCCCTCGCCCGCAGCGCCCTCGACGGGCGGATCAGCCCCGAACGCGCCCGCGACGCGCTTGCCCGCGTCGTCACGGCGGTCGCCACCGAGAACCGGCACCCCACGAGCGAGGAGACCTCATGACGATCACCCACACCCCCGAGACAGGCAACGCCCTCTGGGTGTACGCGCACCCCCGCCGGGAATCCTTCAACGCTCACCTCCTTCAGGCGGGCACCGAGGCGCTGGCCGCTCGCTATCGGGTGCAGACCTCCGATCTGTACGCGCAGGGCTTCGACCCGGTGCTCAGCGACCGCGACCTGGGTGAGCTGGCCGCGAAACCCGGCAACATCGCCGAACTGGCCGGCGAGGCGTACACCCGCGGCGAACTGCCCGCCGACGTGCGTGACGAGCAGGCGAAACTGGCCGCGGCGGAGTTGCTGGTCATCCAGTTCCCACTGTGGTGGTACGGGCCGCCCGCGATCCTCAAAGGCTGGTTCGACCGGGTGCTCACCAGCGGATTCGCCTACGGCGACGTCGACGACGACGGGCTGCCGCGCCGCTACGGCGACGGCGGCCTCGCCGGACGCCGGGCGCTGATCGTGGTGACCGCCGGCGAAGACGCCGCATCGATCGGCCCGCGCGGCATCAGCGGCGACATCGAATCCCTGCTGTTCCCCGTCACCCACGGCGTGCTCTGGTACGTCGGCATCGACGTGCTCGACCTGCACGTCGTCCACGACGCCGACAGTCTGGACGCCGCCGCTGTCGAACGCGAGACCACGCGACTGCGAGAGCGGCTGCGCACCGTCGATGCCGAGCCCACCCTGCCGTTCCGGCGCCTGCGCGATGGCGACTACCAGGGAACCCGGGCCCTGCGCGAGGATCTCCTGCCGGGGCGTACCGATCTCGGCATTCACTCCGCCCGTCGCGCCTGAGAAGGTCCGCGTCCCGGCCTGCGGGGCGAGCGCCTTCCCGTTCTCGGAAAGACTTCGGCGGCAGGGGGTTCTATGTCGTGTCGCCGGCCGACTGGTTCCCGAGGCTGGACGCGATGACCGCCGAAGCGGCCGACCGCAGGAGGACACCTTCGCCCGCGGCTCGCATGCGCAGGGTGAGATAAGCACACCGAGCGTCGACCCTCTCCCCCTTTCCGATCAAGGTGAGGGCGAGCTGGATGGTCGAGCGCACCGACAGTGCCTCCGCGAATCCGGCGACCAATTCCGCGCCGCCGGAATCCATCGACGGCCCGTCGCCGGACTCGTCGAGCCACCACAGGTCCGGATCGTAAGCAGCGCAGATCCCCGCCGTCAGCGGCGCCATCACCGCAGCATCACGCCCGTACAGATCGAGGGTGGCGATCGTGGCGCCACTGCCGGTGAAAAGCGGCACCGACACCATACCCAGGCCCCAGTCTGCTGCCTTCTCGCGGAACCCGGGCCAGGCCGTCGTCGTGGCCGCGGCATCGCCGGTATGCCGCGGCGCCTTCTCCTCGCCGGCGGCCCCGGACGCCTCCTCGACGGTTTGCACCAGGTCGCCACCGACCGCGACAGTGCAGCAGCCGTCGCCAGGACGTCGGCTGATCGCCGCATAGGCGATGCCGGTGATCCGATCAGCGGCCAACCGCGCCACCTTCTGCAGATCAGCGTCCAGGCCGGGCACATCGTCCGGCGTGTCGGCCAGCCCCGCGAGCGCCTTGACCAACGGCTGCCTCAGGTCGATGGGAATCCGCGCTGATGGTCTCGTCACCGTGCCGCCTCTCCAGGAGCGAGTCAAGCGAGACCGCAAAGTACCCTAATGACCGAATTCCCACACCACCGGGCGTCGCATGGTCAGGACGGTGGCTGCATGAGCTGTCGCGGGAAGTAGAGCCGCACCGAGGTCCGGCCCGGCGCCGAGGACATCACGGCCACGTCGGCGAGCTGGCGGGCCAGCCACAGCCCACGGCCGCCGGTGACCGCGGCGAGCGGATGAGGGCGGTGGTAGCCGGCGGTGACCGGGATCGGGTGGCCCCCCGCATCGTCGCATTGGACGATCAAGGTCGCACCGTGCCGCCAGGCGCGGATTCGGACCGGGGCTCCGCCGTATCGCAGTCCGTTGGTCGCCACCTCGACCACGGCCACCATGACGTCTTCTGTCGCCTGCACGGTGAAGCCGTGCTCGGCCGTCCAGGCACCCAGCATCGAACGCAGGGCGCTGAGTTCGGCGACCTCGTACAGCGTCACTGCGCGGTCCACGTACGGGGGCGCCGGCCGCAGCGAGCTCTCGTGCCGTTCGGCCAGGTACCGCTCCGGAGACAGATAGCCGGGGGACGACATCGGTCCGGCGGCGGTGAGCAGGTACGAATGCGTGGACCGGACCGCGTCGATGACGGTGTCCGCATGGTCACGGCTGTCCCAGATACAGGTCACCGCGGACCCGCCGCCGAGCGCGTACGCGTCGTTGCAGACGGCTTCGTACGCCAGGTAGGCCGCGACCCGCTCGGCGTGGAACCCGGGGTCCACGGTGCTGGTCAGATCCGGTTCGGCGATCACGTGCACCCGCCGGCCCGCCTGATGCTGCGCGGCGAGATAGTGGCGGAACGTTTCGTACGCGGAGCCGAGCCGCTGGTAGAAGGCGGCGGGATCAGCCCAGCTCACCACCTCGCCGGGCACGTCCGTGTCGGCCAGCACGGCGCGGGTACGGTCGCCGACGATCAGCAGCACCTCGTCGTAGACCTCCGCCGACCGGCGCAGCTCCGCGCCCAGCACCGAAGACAGGTCCAGGCCCGCGTCGATGATCAGAGCGGCGTGCGCGAATCCCAGCACACCCTCTTCGGCCGCGTGGTCCACGGTCATCACCAGTCCATCGCAGCCGCTGTCGCCCGTACGCCAATAGTCATGATCGTGATTTTTCTCAGATCCTCCCGTACACGGTGATGGGTGGACGCCGACGGCCCCGCGGCGAGCAGGATCGGCACAGCGCCGACAGGCACAACGACCTTCGTACCCTGGACACGACGGCGCACACTCATCCGGCCGCTCGCATCGTCACCCCTCCCCCGGATGCGGGAGATGATTTCCGTTAGCCGGAAGCCGTCACGGCTGGGAAGCTGCTCTCATGGTGACCTTGATCGGCCTTCCCGACAGCAATCTCGTCTCGGCAGCGCTGGAGCATGCACGCGCGGGCCTTCGACAGATCCCCGACGACGGGTGGGGGCTGCAGGCGGCCGGTCTGGAATGGACCTGCCGGGAGACGATCGCGCACATCCTGGACGACCTGGGCGCCTATGCGATGCAGTTGTCCGGTATACACCGTCAGGAGGGCTGGACCCCGCTGATGGAGTTCTCGCCGGCCCCCGGACGACCCGCGTGCATGTTCTGGCCAGAGGAAGAGGGTGGAACACGGGCGGTGCTCACCTGCCTGGACGCTGTCGGAGGTCTTCTGGTCGCGGTGATCGCCGGCGCGCCCGCCGACCGCACCGGCTGGCATCCGTACGGAAACCCCGACCGCTCGGCTCTGGCCGCGATGGGCATCGTCGAACTGGTCCTGCACACCCGCGACATCCTGGGCGCGCACCACATCGACTACCGGGCGCCGGCACAGCTCGTAGCGCCGTGCCTCGATCGCATCTTCGCCCACGCCGAACGTTCCGATGACCCCTGGCAGGACCTGCTGGCCGCCACCGGACGTACTCCTGAGAGTCGAGGACGCGCCTGGCGCTGGGACTCCACAGCCAAGCCCGTTCCCTGATCCACCTGTGGAACGGATCGAGCGGACGCCGGTACAGGTGCCCGCTCGGTGGTTCATGGTGATGCCCGCTGAGCTCGTGGACGGTTGCGCCGGGGACGCGGCGCACGAGCTCCAGCCTGTACGCCGCCTTCGGCACCAAGGCCGAACTGTTCGACGAAGCGGTCCGCACCTACGCACTCCGCGTGATCGAGTGGCTGCTCATGGACTCCATCGACGAGTTCAGCCGTTTCGACCAGGGACACCCCGTGAGCACCTTCTCCGGACCACCCCGGGCTCTTCCTACCAGGAGCGCGGCCATACCGTCCGGTCCGATTCAGGACACCGCCCGGCTCTGGCGCGCCGGCTCGTCCGTCCACTGTGATGAGTGGCGGAACACCGTATCCCGGTAGGAGAAGAACATGCATGACCTGGTGAGCCGCGCCCGGACCATGGCGCCGTCACTGCGAGCCCGCGCCGCCGAGTTCGACGAGGCACGGCGACTGCCCGACGACCTGATCGCCGAGCTGCGGGCGGCGGGTCTCCTCCGAATGTTCGTGCCCCGCAGCCACGGCGGCCACGAGATCGACCTGCGGACCGGCATGGCTGTCCTGGAGGCCCTGGCCACCGCAGATCCGGCTGTCGGCTGGACCGTGATGATCGGCTCGGAGACGCCGCAGTTGCTCGCCTTCCTGGCTCGGGACACCTTCGACAAGATGTACGCCGCCGGCCCCGACGTGGTCGTCGCCGGCGGCTTCAACCCGCAGGGCACCGCCACCCGCACCGCCGACGGCTACCTGACCGACGGCCGGTGGGCGTTCGCCAGCGGCAGCACCCACGCCGACTGGCTGTTCGGCAACTGTGTGGTCCTTCCGGCCGAGCCGTCCACCGCGGCACCGGAGCTGCGGTCGATGCTGGTGCCCGCCTCGCAGGCCAGGATCGTCGACACCTGGCACGTGCTGGGGCTGCGCGGAACCGGCTCCCACGACATCGAGATCCGCGACATCCCGGTCCCCGACGAGCACACCTTCGACCTGTTCGCCGGCGTCTCCTGCATCCCCGGGCCCGGTTACGTGGCACCGCTGATGCACTTCGTCCTGCACCTCGGCGCCGTCGCGGTCGGTATCGCCCAGGGCGCCCTCGACGCCACCACCAGCCTCGCCAGCGAGGGCAAACAGCGGCTGTACGCGAAAGCCCGCCTCGCCGACAGCCCGCTCTTCCAGACCGATCTGGGCCGGGCCGACGTCACCGTACGCGCCGCACGGGCCCTGCTGGAGTCCACCGCCGATGAGCTGTGGACGCGGTGCGCCTCCGATCCGGCCACCGTGCCGGCCATCGGGCCCCGGATCTCCGCCACGCTGGCCTGGGTCACCGAGGCCGCGTCCGCGGCTGTCGACGCCTGTTACCGGGCCGGCGGCGGCCAGGCAGCCCGTGACTCGTCGCCGCTCCAGCGCCGGTTCCGGGACATGCACACCTTCAGTCAGCACGCCGCGGCCGCCGAAGGCTGGCTGACCGGCCACGGCTCCGCCATGCTCGGCACACCGACGCCGCTGTCCTACTGACCATCCAGGTCCGGGAGCCGCACCGAACCGGGCGCCGTGGTGCAATGCCTTCATCGGCGCAGAACAGGCCGAGTCAGCCGACGGGCTCGGTGTCGGCTGACATCAGGCCGCCATGGGATCTGGACGCAGAAGTCGAGATAAGAGCCCGCGGTTCTGTAGGCGAGTTGGTTCTGGCCCGCTTGAAGTACGACCACTTGGTGAAGATCGGCCCGCCCGGGTACGCGACCTTGCCGGCATTGTTCATCCATCTGAACCCCTCGACAGGACCTCGTTCGCGTCCGACGGCAGCTCCGGCAGCCGGCTTCTCGCGGACCTCCGCCCTGATCGACGCGGCGCCGGGGTCGGAGGCTGCTCACCCGGCGGGCTTCGACATGACTCCCCGGTTCCCCGGCGCCCGGAAACCGGAAGGGGCCATCGGCCCGCCCGGCCTCAAGGGCTGTCTCACCAGCCCGGGGTTCCCAGGGGACCGCGGTCGTAGAGGAAGAGAGACGCCCCGGCGGGCAACCGCCGGAGCGTCTGGTGAGACTCCACAACGAGGATCCGTCGTAGCCGGTCAGTCGACGGTCAGATCGCCGGTGGCCGCGTGGTGGGACGGTGCCCGCACATGCGAGCCACCCTAGGAGAGGGCGCCGCGGAGCGTCGCCCCCTTGGTCAGCGTGATGTCGTAGGTGCTGGTGGCGCCGGCGGTGACCGGGATGGGGACGGCCTGGGAACGGTCGCTGACGTTCCCGGACCACTGGATCGGATAGTCGGGGCGCTTCTCGAACTGCAACGGCCAGGAGTACGGTCCGAGCTTGTCGAGCAGGTACCGGCCGGAGGCGTCCGTGTAGACGCCGATCGGGTCGCCGGTGCCGTGGTCCGCGGCCGGTAAGACGTTGACGTGGGCCGACTCCAGCGGAGTGCCGTCCGTCCCGGTGACCACGCCGGTGATGGATCCGGCGCGGTCGAGGAGCACGTCCGGCGCCTGCGTGGTCTTGCCCGGCTCGACGACGATCCGGGCGGCCGTCTGCTGGTCGCCGGTGCCGCCGTTCTCGCCCAGCCACTGGTCACCCAGGTCGCCGGGGGCGTCGACGAAGATCGTGTAGGTGCCGGCCGGGACCGGCTGCGTCCAGCCGATGCCGTTGTTCCCGGTGCAGCCGCTACCGACGTTGGCCGGGCGGCCGATCACCTTGAGGTCGAAGCAGGCGCGGCTGACCGGGACCCCGAACTGCCCGGGGTCGCTGGCGGCGACCTGGACCGTGCCACCGAGGACCAGCGGCACGGTGATCGTGGTCGTCTCGTTCTCGACGAGGGTGGCGGTCACACCGCTCTTGTCCAAGTGGTACTGCCCCTTCGATATCAGGGTGAAGCTGATCGGGCCGGTGGGCATCCGGGTCATCGTGACGGTGTCAGCGTCGGGGTTTCCACACTCCTCCCGCTCGGCGACGAGCACGCAGAAACCGGGCGCCGGCTCGCCGCTGACCGCGTCGACCGCCTTGACGACAAGCGTGGTCGACGGCGGTGGAGGCTGCAGCGTGCCGTCCGCCGTGGTGGACTGATCGGTCACGACGGTGAACGTGCCCGGGATGTACTGCGATGTGAACCGCACCTGGTAGTCGCCGGGCAGCACCGCGGGGAAGGAGTAGAAGCCGTTCGCGTCAGACTCGGTGTAGTTGACGGACACGCCTTCGCGCCAGAGGCTGACCCACGCGTACGCCAGTGGTGTGCCGTCCGCGTTGGTGAGGTGGCCGTTCAATGTCCCGGACGGCACCAGTTGGTCGCTCACCTGGACGGTCTCACCCGCGGCGACGGTGAAGGTGTTCGCTTGACCCGCGTCGAGCTGCTGGTGCGCCCATTGGGTCAGCCCTTTCCATCGGAACGACACCCGGTAGGTGCCGGGGGCGACTGGCACCTGGTAGTCGCCACCCACCGGGTGGGTGTAGGTGTATTCGGCAGCGCCCCCATCGATGTTCTCGATGATCGTGTAAGCGTTGGGGATCGGGTTGCCGGCCCGGTCCGTGAAGGTGCCGGCGATGACGCCGAGGTCGTCGGCGGCAGCGGGCGTGGCCGACGCGCCCGCTGCCAGGATTCCGGACAGGATGGCGAGCCCGAGGGCTCGGAACGATCTGTGCAAGGAGCGATCCTCGGATCGGAGCGGCAGGGAACTGCAGACGTCTGCGACGACTTACTGCAACGTATTGATCTTAGTGATCACCGCGCTCGCCGTGGTCCCGTCAGGAGCGGCCGTCTACGTGCCGAGAACGCTGTCGACCTGCCGCGCCCCTACCTCGGGAGGCGCCTTCTCCTCTGCGCGATCCCCGCCCTCGTCGACTGACTGCTCGGGTCGCCGCCGCGCCGGCTTCGTCGGGATCAGTCGGCGAGGGTCACGACCGGGGTGTTCTCGGACATCGCCCAGTCCAGGGCCTGCCGCAGGTCCTCCTGCGGGAGCGGCCGACGGCGGGTGACCGTCAGAGCCACCGTCACTTGCGCCGACAGGAATGCGCTGCGCGCTTCGGCCGCGGAGAACGCCTCGACGAGCTCGTAGGCGAACCGCACCGCGTCGTCGTGGCCCAGCGTCGGGAGCAGCAGCATGAAGTCGTCGGGTCCGATCTTGAGCGCCCGGTCGCCTTGACGCAGCCGGCTGAGGAGCAGTTCGACGGCGGCCTGATGTTGCCGCGTGGTGGTGCGGCCGATCCGCCCCTCCGACGCACCCGCCGCGTGGGTGACCCGCACCGCGACCACCGCGACCGGCAGAATCCCCGAGGCGGTGGTGCCGGCCGCTCCCGTCCAGCGCAACATGCCGGGCTCGCCGGCCAGGTCGGTGTCGCCGGGCACCTCCGGCGCCGGCGCCGGTTCGGGGCCGGACCGCAGGCGTTCGTGGTCGCGTTCGGCCCGGGCCGTGAACAGCCGCAGTGCCGCGTCGGCGCGGCTCTCCCCCGGCGTGGCCGGCAGGTGGCGTACCCGTTGCACGACCGCGTCGACGGCCGCCCGGGTCGCCGGGGACAGGCGGTCGCCGAGCCGTTGACGCAGGCGCAGCACCTCGTGCAGCGCGTCGTCACGGCGGAAGGCGGTGCGCGCCTCGAACAGCCGGCCGCTCTCCAGCGTCGCCGCTCCGGGCTGGAACTGCTCCAGGTCGTACGCCACCAGCATCGCGCCGAAGCGCGGGGTCAGCACGACGACCGTCCACTCCCGTGCCAGCTCGTCCTTCTCGTCGAGAAGCACCATCTCGCTCTCGGCCGGCATCTCCGGTATCTCGTCGGCGACGAGACCGACCACGGTCGCCGCCGCACTGCTCGCGATGTCGGCGTACACCTGGCGTTCTCGTTCGAAGTACGGCAGCCGCTGGAACATCGCGACGACCACCATGGGCCCGTCTTCGGCGGCGGCGAGGGCCGCACGCTCGATGGCGTGCGAGACGGTCACGAGGGTTCTCTTGGTCAGCCGTTGTACGGCCGGGGTGGCGGGCACGGCGGTAGCCTATGGAGAACGGGGCCCGGTTCGCATCCGCAGACCCCCGAGGTGGGTCACCGAAATCAGGACCACGATCACGACCCGCCGATGCCCCTGATCGTCGACCGCGAAGTGCACGTTCCGGAACAGCGCAGCAACCCTCCATTGAGGACGGCTTCGTTGTACAGTCTCTGCCACCTGTGATCATGGGGGAGACAGCAGCGTGGGTGATCATCCGAGCCGACGATTGGACAGTCCGGGCGGACGGGCGGAGTGGCCGGCTACGGAGACGCCGCCGGCGGCCGGGGCACCCGTCGTCTGCGCGGGCGCGGCTGATCTGTATCAATGGGTGCTGCAGTGCGGTTTCGTCGACATGGCGGACTGTGCCGCTGTCGCGGAGGCGCTGCATTCGCCGGCCGACGTCCTGGCGGCACACTTCGAGACCCTGCTCGGCCTGCGACTGCTCCGGAGGGCGCCCCATCAGGGCAGCGTGGTGGTCCCGGCGAGCCCGGAGGTGGCCATCGCCGAGCTGGTCGGTCCGATCGAGCTGGAGATCCGGCAGCGCCAGCGTTCGGTGCAGACCCTGAAGGCGGAGCTGTCGCCTCTGCAAGGGCTGTACTACGACAGTCGGCGGGCCCGGAACAGCCGCGAGGCCATCGACGTCATCGAAGAGGTCGACCGGATCCGCGCCACCCTGGCCGACATCGCCCGCCGGTGCACCGTCGAGGTGTTCAGCGCCCATCCCGGCATCCTGTCGGAGGCGGCGATCGCGGAGTCGGTGCCCCATGACACCGAGCTCATGGCGCGGGGTGTGCGGATGCGTTCGGTCTACCAGCACTCCGCCCGGGTTCATCCGCGGATGCGGGAGTTCCTGCACACCCTCACCGAGGCGGGGGCGGAGGTCCGTACCTGTGAGGAGATCGCGGACCGCATCATCATCCTGGACCGCGAGGTGGCGGTCCTCTCCAGCCGGGCGGCCGGCGGTGGGGCCGTCGTGGTACGAGAACCGTCGGTGGTCGACTACCTCTACCGCGGGCTGGAGCAGTGCTGGTCGGCGTCCCTGCCGCTGATCGACGGCTCCGCGCCCACCGCCGGGTACGGCGTCGCCGGTGACGACCTCAAGCGCGCCATCCTGCGGATGCTCGCGACCGGGGCCAAGGACGACCACATCGCCCGCCGACTCGGCATCTCGGTACGGACCTGCCGACGGCACATCGCGGAACTGATGGAGGAACTCCGGGCCACCAGCCGGTTCCAGGCGGGGGTTCTGGCGAGCAGCACCGGACTGTTGACCGACCAGACGATCGCCGGGGCCTTCGCCGCGTCCGGGCTGGACGCGGACGACGCCGCCTGAGCGTCACGCCCACCACACGACCCCCCACGCCAGCCCGGGGTCGCCGAGCAGGGCGTCGGTCTCTATCCGGACACCGAGCAGACGGAACCGCAGCCGGCCCAGACACCGCTGCACATCCTGCTGCAGCCCGCTCAACTCGGTCACCGAGAGCTCCTGCAGCATCGGGTCGGCTGTCGGGTACCGCGGGTCGCAGACCATGCCCGGTACGGACGCCGCGAGCCGGACGCGTGCCTGCGTGAGGGCGTGCCCGACGGCCTCCGGCGCGGTGCGTCCCCAGGCAGCGGCGACCGGGGCGCCCGAGGAGACGCTGAAGACCCGGGCGATGCGCCACTCGTTGTCGAGATGAGGCACCCGGTGTACCGCCACCTGCAGCGTCTTGTCGGTGGCGGGCCACTGCCCGGATCCGGTGCCGTACGCGGAGAGCAGCCGCAGACCGCCGTCGAGGAGCCAATGCAGCTCGGAGGCTCCGGCGGCGCCCACCAGCATCCGGCCATGGGAAGCGGTCGGTGCGAGCCTGGTGGACAGCACCCGTACGCCGGCCAGCAGGGCCCGCGCGTACGCCGATGCGGAGTCCGGTGCCCAGCCGAGGCTGAGCTGTGCCGGCGCCCCGATGATGTGCAGCCGGGCGGTGGCCGTCCCGCCGATCGGCGGCGGCTCGCCCACCACGGGTGCGAACAGGCCGGAACCCGGATTGGTCAACCGCGCGAACGCCTCCGGCGGCACCGTCCGGTTGCCGGGCGAGTCGGCCGGCACGTCGGACAGGCTACGGATCCCGGTCCAGCGCATCCGTCCGGTGCCCGGCAGCCGCAGGTGGAGCGTCCGCTGCTCCCGCCTGTCCACGATGGCCGCGGCGCCGGGCGTCGCCTGCCGCAGATGCTGGATGGCCCGCTGGACCACCGTGCCGGCGGACGGGACCGGCGTGTCGGCCAAGCGATCCGGCGCCGCGCTCCAACCGGGCGTGCCGTGCCATTGCACGGCGCGCTCCACCAGTGCGGCGTGCTTGCGCTCGGGGCCGAAGCGCGGCCCGATGACCACCACCTCGCCCGCAACGGTGAGTGGTAGAGCCATCCGGTCCACGCGCTTCCCTGCCTCTCTGCCGGCCGGTCTCACTCGGTTTCCCTGATTCAGGTCCGACCGGCGGGCGATGACTTTTTATGGATCCGTCAGTCCCACGCCGTCGAACCGGTCACGACCATGACGGCCGGAATGGCGTAAACGGCGGAGGTCGCCAGCATGATGAGCGGGCCCAGAATCTTTCGGGCCGGCGCCGAGACCGATCCGTATTTGCGCTGCATGTTGCTCTCCATCCCCCGTGAATGTTGCACGCCGAATCCTGACAGCCGGCCGGCCGCGACACCAGGTGTAGTTAGCTGCACGGCAGGTTCCTGCCGCGGTGCCGGGCGGGTGAAGCTGCCGTGCAGCTTGCTGACACCGCACAGCCCTTGAGAGCTCACCGGCCACCCGGCAAGACTGGCATCAGCCCGAACGGGACGGGATTCGCCGGCATCGACGGCACGGATCCTCAGCATTCGACTTTCTCCATCGATTCCCCGGCACGTTCCTTCCGTATTCCATCGCGGAACGGTCGCGCCGGTTTCGGGATCCTCGGCTCCGTCGAGGACATGTTCTGCCGATTCTTTGCCGGATTTTCGAACCATTTCCACAAGGAGCAAGAGTTGATTAAGAGAATGGCAGGGCCGTCCGGATATCGGCGCGCCCTCACGGTGGGTGTGTCGGCGGCGTTCGCCACGTCGGGGCTGTTCGTCGCCGGTCCGGCGCAGGCCAGACCCGAGCCCGAGCCCGGGGTGGGGGCGCGGTCGGCCGCCGCCGCGGCGGCAGCGGCGGCGAGCTGCGGCAGCCAGGCAGTGACCAACGCCGACGACGGCTACCTGATCCTCGGCGAGACCGCCAACCTGCAGAAGGCGCCGTACGCGGCCTGTGGCACCTATGCCACCGCACCGGCCGGCACCAAGATCTGGTCCTGGTGCGCGGTGGAGAACGACTACGACAACACCTGGATCTGGGGCCGCATCGACGGCACCCAGACCCACGGGTGGATGTACATCGGCAACGCCAGAGAGATCGTGGAGAAGCCGACGGCCAACGACGGCTGGTGCCCGAACGAGCGGCCCGCGAACGCCGCCGAGATCGACGGCGCCGACAGGATCGTCGAGGTCCGCCCCGCCCCGGACGCCGACGACGCGCTTCCGGTCGAGGAGTTCGACCCGGCGACCGACGTCGACCCGACGGTCCCGCCGGTGGGTGGCGAGGAGAAGGGCACCCTCCCGGCGGACGACTACGTGGCTCCCGAGGGTGACACGGAAAACGCCCCCGATGCCCAGGCCCAGTCGTCGGCCGCTGCCGCAGCGAAATTGAAGTACGGCGCGCCGATCAAGCGGTCCAAGGTCATCGCCCGGGCCAAGAACTGGTACGGCCGCAACGTTCCGTACAGCCAGTCGGCGTACGCCTGGGATGTCAACAAGGGCAAGAAGTTCCGTACCGACTGCTCGGGCTTCGTGTCGATGGGCTGGGCGCTGAAGAGCAGCCGCAACACCCGCACCCTGGACGAGGTCTCGCACCGCATCAACTGGTCGAGCCTCAAGCCCGGCGACATGCTGCTGCGCAACGGCCACGTCCAGATGTTCGAGAAGTGGGCCAACAAGTCGCACACCTCCTTCTGGATCTACGAGGAGGGCAGCACCGCGTCCGACATGAACCACTACAAGGTGAAGGTCAGCAGGGCCAAGAGCGGCGGGTACAAGCCGTGGCGGTACAACAAGATCCGCGACTGAAAGACTGACGCACAGCACGGCTCAGGCGGGCTCGGGACATCTCCCGGGCCCGCCTTGCGTCGTCGCGGACGGCCCACCCGCGATCGATCGGTCGCGACCAGGCGAGCAGCCGCTCATGCTCGTCATCGGTGAGCACGCTCGGTACGGCGGTGAGCGCTCGCGGTCAGAAGGGCCGGGGATCCGCGGTCACTGCAGAGCGGCGAGCACATCCCTGGTGTACGCCTCGGCGCGGGCGAGGCTGCGCTCGCCGTCGCCGGGGTCGGCGTATTCGAGGAGCACGACGGCGTTGCTGCTCTGGGCGTACAGTCGCACGCCCTTGCCCGGGAACACGCTGGCGAAGCCGGCGTCGCCGATGCCGCGGAGCGTCCGGACGGGGACCGTCGGGTCGGTGTCGGCGACGCGCCTGTTCTTCGCCAGATTGGCCACGGCCAGCTGGTCCGCCGGTCCCTCGATGGTGGCGATGCGGTAGATACCGATGTTGACGCTCGCCTTCGGGAGCTTGCCCTTGATGGCCGCGTACTCACACTGCACGTTGAGCACGATCGAGTTCTCGATCGTCCCCCGGCTCGTCTTGCCGGGTTGCAGGACGCCCGCGGCGGCGGGGATCTGCGGGCATTCACCGGCGAGCTTCTGCCACTTCCCGGGCGCGCCGGTGGCGACGATCGGCGAGGGGGCGGCCGTGCCGGTGTTCAGCGTCGAGTCCAGGACGGGCGGATCGCCGGAATCGCAGGCGGTGAGCAGAGCGGCGCCCAGGAGTGCGGTGGCGGCGATCATGATTCGCACGGTGGAAGGTTCCTCTCGGCGCTGGGTGCGAGACTGGCCGGGAAGGACGGCCGTCGATGGCCGGCCTCTGGCGGGATCCCCTGGAAGGGGTTGATCGTAACGACCCGGCGCCCCTCGCGTGGCCCTGGTGGTGGGGCCCGGGGCGGCCCGCCATTAGGTCGGCGCCGTGAGTCCTTGCGCCGCAGTCCGGCCGCACCGCTCCGCCAGGCCGGGGCTCGGACGTCGCGGGTGCCCGGCGCGGTACGAAGTGGACGGTGCGGCAGGATGGATGGCATGGCCGTACGCAAAGTGATCATCGCTGGTGGCGGTGTCGCGGGGACCGCAACCGCGCTCGCCCTGCAGCAAGCCGGTATCGAGGCCGAGGTTTACGAGGCGCACCCCTCCGGCGGCGCGGATGCCGGCGCGTTCCTCACCGTCATGCGCAACGGCATGGCCGCGCTCGCCGGGCTCGGCGCGGCCGAGGCGGTGAACGCGGTGTCGTTCCCGGCACGGGCGGTGGCGCTGCTCGACGCCCAGGGCCAAGAGCTCGGGCGCCGGCCGATCGAGGGCCCGGCCCGATCGCTCACGCGGGCCGCGCTGTACCGGGCATTGCAAGACCTCGCGGCCACGCGAGGCATCCCGGTGCACCACGGCAAGCGGGTGACCGCGGCATCGAGCGACCGCGACGGCATCGAGGTCGGTTTCTCCGACGGCAGCCGGGTCACCGGAGACGTGCTGGTCGGGGCGGACGGCATCCATTCCCGGACCCGTCGGCTCATCGATCCGGACGCGCCCGAACCCCGCTACGCCGGGCTGCATGTCGTGTACGGCTACACGCCCGGCAATCCGGCCGGTCTGGACCTGGACGAGTACCACATGATCCGCGGCAGCCGAGCGTTCTTCGGCGTCACCGTGCCCGGCGGTGACGGCCGGACCTGGTGGTTCGCCCGCATTCCCGGTGAGAAGCCGGCCGCGGGGATCACGGCGCAGCAGTGGCGCGACCTGGCCCTGCGGATGTTCCGCGACGACGCCACCCCCGCCCACGCGCTCATCGCGGCCTCCGGTGCGGAGATCGTGGGAGGCGACTCCCATGACATCCCGACCACCCCGCACTGGCACAACGCCCGCATGGTCCTGGCCGGCGACGCCGCCCACGCCGCGGTCCCGGCCGCCGCCCAGGGCGCGTCGATGGCCATCGAGGATGCCGTGGCCCTGGCCGCGGCGCTGCACGACCACAACGATCCGGCGGCCGCCTTCGCCGCCTACGAAGACCGCCGCCGTACCGAGACGGAGGAGACAGTCGCTGCAAGCGCCCGGCTGAGCTCCCCGTGAGGCGCCGGCCGGCCGGGCATGGGTCCCTGCGCCGGACCGGCGTCGGCCCGGGACTTGCATCTCGAGTCCCTGGAGATCGCATAGTGAACATCGTGGAGAGAACCGAGTCGTACGCCATCGGAGACGTCGCCCGTCGGGTCGTCGTGTCCGGGTCCTTCCCGTACCAGGGGCCGGCGCAAGCCCCGCGAGCGTCGGCCCGTCGATGAACCGGGTCACTGCGGCATGGCGGCATGCCCGGCGACGCCATGGCCGGGTCGACCACCTGGCCCGCGCCGTCGCACGCTACGACGAGGCCGACGGCGGCCGGCTCGCCGCCGCGGTCACCTACTACGCGTTCTTCGCGACGTTCGCGTTCGCCCTGCTGGGCTTCTCGGCCTTCGGCTTCGTCCTGGACCGGCCGGAGGTGCAGCAGGTGCTGCAGCAGTACCTCGCCGAGCACCTGCCCAGCCTCGACATCGAACGGATCCGCATAGCCCGCGGCACCATCGGGGTGATCGCGTTCCTCGGGCTACCGATCACCGGATGGTTCTGGATCGACGCCATGCGTTCGTCCATCCGCAAGGTGTGGCGCCTGCCCGAGTACCCCGGCGCCCTCGTACCCCGGCTGCTCATCGATCTGCTCGCGCTGCTCGGCCTCGGCCTGCTGCTGGCCGCCTCCCTGGGCACGGCGTTCCTCACCGTCACCGTGGTCAACCGCCTGATCGAACCGGCCGCCGACGCCACCCAGAGCCGATGGCTGCTCGCCGCGGTCGGCTTCGCGGTCAGCATCGCGGTGAACACCCTGCTGGCGACCGCGGTGCTCACCGGACTACCACGGTTGCGCATGCCGCTGCGCCGCGTCATCGTGCCCGCGCTGATCGTGGCCGGCGGCCTCGAACTGCTCAAGACCGTCGGCCGGGCCTTCGTGCAGAACGTCGAGGCCAACCCGACGTATCAGGTCGTCGCCGGAACGGTCGGGCTGCTGTTCACGCTCAACATCATCAACCAGTTGATCCTGTTCGCCACCGCACTCGCCGCGACCAGCGACACGGGCGACGTCACCGACCTGTCCGCGCATGCCGGATCGCCGGGCCCCTCCCCCGGTCAGGCCGATACCGGATGATCGGGCCGGTGACCTGCGCGAACGTCTCCGTGTTGGTGAGATCGTTGTCGAACGACGGGTGCCGGCGGAACCGCCGGCTGTAGTGGACGCCCTCGGTCAAATCCGGCTGGGCGTACAGATCGGTGTTGGACTTGTAGTGGTCGGCGGCGTTGGCTCTCGTCGGCGCCGCCCCCGCGACGGCGCCGGCGGAAGCGGCGGTGGCGGCGGTGGCGGCGGTGGCGGCGGTGGCGGCGGTGGCGGTGGCGGTGGCCGGAATCCAGGGTGAGGCGGGTCGGGAGGGCTGACGACGTTTCATCCGCCGGTCTGGAGGTACTCCGCAGGCATGGGTGAAGACGCGGGTGGCGGGCACGAATTCGTGGTGGTCGCCAACCGGCTACCGGTCGACGAGGTAACCGGCGAAGATGGGCAGCACAGATGGGAGCGCAGCCCTGGAGGACTGGTCAGCGCCCTGCAGCCGGTGGTACGCCAGAGGGGCGGAGCCTGGGTCGGGTGGACGGGCAGCGCTGGGGAGGCGCCTGAGCCTTTCGACATCGACGGCATGCGGCTGCGGCCTGTGCCGCTGAGCGCCGAGGAGGTCGACCAGTACTACGAAGGCCAGTCCAACGCCACCATCTGGCCGCTGTTCCACGACCTGGTCGAGCAGCCGACCCATCGCCGTGACTGGCGACGGGCCTACGAGGCGGTGAACCGCCGCTTCGCCCGGGCCGCAGCGGACGCGGCCGCGCCGGACGCGACCGTCTGGGTGCACGACTATCAGTTGCTCCTGGTGCCGGCCATGCTGCGCGAGTTGCGGCCGGACGTGCGTATCGGGTTCTTCCTGCACATCCCCTTCCCGCCGGTCGAGCTGTTCATGCAGCTACCGCGCCGCCGGGAGCTGCTGACGGGACTGCTCGGCGCCGACCTGGTCGGCTTCCAGGGCGCCCTGGCAGCGCAGAACTTCCTACGCCTGACACGGCTGCTGGCGGGACTGGAACCGAAGGACGACCGGGTCGAGGTCGACGGACGTACCGTCGTGGCGCGAGCCTTCCCGATCTCCATCGACGTCGCCGAGGTGGATCAGCTCACCGCGGACCCCGCGGTCCAGGAGCGTGCCCGGCAGTTGCGGACCGAACTCGGCGGGGACCGGCGCCTGCTGCTGGGCGTCGACCGCCTCGACTACACCAAAGGCATCGAGCAGCGCCTCGAGGCCTACCATGACCTGCTCGCCGACGGAGAGATCTCCAACGACGACGTCGTGCTGGTGCAGGTGGCCACCCCGAGCCGGCAACGCATCACGCAGTACCAGCAGCTACGCGAGCGCGTCGAACGCGAGGTCGGCCGCACCACCGGCGAATTCGGCGATGTCGGCCGCGCCCCGGTGCACTACCTGTTCCAGTCCTTCGGCCGCGCCGAACTCGTCGCCCTGTATCTCGCCGCCGACGTCATGCTGGTCACCCCGCTGCGCGACGGCATGAACCTCGTCGCCAAGGAGTTCGTCGCGGCACGCCGCGACGAGCAGGGCGCACTGGTCCTCAGCGAGTTCACCGGCGCCGCCGCCGAACTCGACGACGCGTTCCTGGTCAACGCGCACGACACCGACGACATCAAACGGGGGATCCTCGAAGCCCTCAACGCCGACCCGCAGGACCTCGCCGCGCGGATGCGTCACATGCGGGAGCAGGTTCGGGCCCACGACATCGACTACTGGGCCCGTGACTTCCTGGGAGTCCTCGGTGTTCCCGGAGCACCTCCCGAGGCCAGGGAGGCCGCGGCAGCGAAGTCCTGATCACTCCTCCGACGTCCCGAGGTGGATCCTCCGGGATCCGGGGGTATCCGTGGCGCATGACTCCGACGAAGGTGGGCCTGTGCGGCGCCGGCATGGCGCTGACGACCTACGCGCAGCGCTTCCCGGTGCTGGAGGTGCAACAGACGTTCTACGAGCCACCCCGCGAGGCGACGCTACGGCGGTGGCGGGCGGCTGTTCCACCGGCGTTCGAGTTCACCGTCAAGGCCTGGCAGTTGATCACACATGAGGCGAAGAGCCCCACGTACCGGCGGCTGCGCACCTCTCTGAGCGCCGAGGAACGCGCCCAGGTCGGCGGATTCCGGTGGACGCCCGTCGTCGCACGTGCCTGGGAGACCACGCTCGACTGCGCCGCGCTCCTGGAGGCGACGGCGATCCTGCTGCAGTGCCCGGCGAGTTTCCGGCCGACCGAACCCGCCATCGCGCGACTGCGTGAGTTCTGCGCCCGAGCGCGCCGGCCGGCCGGTGTCCGGCTGTTGTGGGAGCCGCGCGGCCCGTGGCCGGACGAGGTGGTCGAGGGCTTGTGCCAGGAGCTGGACCTGACCCACGCCGCCGACCCGTTCCTGCGCCGCAGTCTGACGCCGATGGCCTATTACCGGCTGCACGGCATCACCGGCGCCCGGCATGTGTACACGGATGCCGAGCTGGCACACCTCGCCGGCATCCTCGACGGCGGCCCGGCGTACGTGATGTTCAACAACCTGCCCCGGGCCGCCGACGCCTGGCGCTTCAGCCAGTCGCTGCGCCGGGACGCGGGCGTCGACCGGCCGCCGCCGGTCGACGCAGGCCCCGGCTGACCGGCGATGCAGAGACGATCGGCGCCCTGCGCCCCCGCACGGGCCGAGCCGGCGTGACGTGGGTCAGCGTCCCCGCTGTGCCACCCGGTAGACGCGCAGGTTCGGGTCGGCCGCGATCTGCGCCTCGGTGTACTTGATGGTGTCCCAGCCCTTCCGCGAGTAGAGCACGGTCTGGTCGGCGTACCAGGGTGAGTTCGGGTTCGTCGACTGCGCATAGGTGAGGATCTGCCGTCCCGACGGGCCGTGCGGGCCGAGTTCGACGGCCATCACGAACGATGTTCCGTGGACGACCTGCGGGTATCCCACGCCCGGCACGAGCGGGTTGGTGATCACGTTGAAGGTGCCTGCTTCCCCGCGGCCACCGTGGATGGGGATGCGCCGTTCGCCGCGGCTGTCGGTGTGGATGTCTCCCAGCTTCGCGTCGAGGGGGATGCCGGCGAGCCGTTGCACGGCGTCGGCGAGCGCCGTCCGTACCCGCGGATCCGTGGTGTTCAGACGGCGCGGGGTGCGTACCGGATCGGTCACCTCGAAGGTGTCGGCGAACCTGATTCCGCCCGCGAGGGCGAACTCGGTGAACAGGTGCGCGCCCCGGCTGTCCAGGTCGGCACGCTCATCGAAGCGGGACAGCGCCGTGCAGGCCGCGGTGAGGTCGACGATCGCGCCGTTCGAGGCGGTCGCGGTCGGCTGGCGGCGGCAGAGCGCGACCAGGTCGTCGCGGACGAGTTCGGCGCCGTGCATCCGGTTGCCGAACATGACCTGCCAGAGCCGGGCGGTGGTGAAGCCCTTGCCGGGCAGACCGTCCGTGCCGGCGAGGCGCTGCTGGATCTGGTCCAGCCCGAGCCGGGTGCGCAGGCTGCGCGGGGTGCGTTCGTTGCCGAGGATCCGCGGGAAGCCTTCCAGCGGGGCGGCCGGGCTGGCCAGCCAGTGACTGTCGTTGGAGTTGGTGACGTAGTCGTCGCGGAACCGCACCGGCAGGCTCGCCGGGCCGAGAATGCCCGGGACCGCGGCGTCGGGGTCGGCGCCGAGCGCGCAGTCCGACCGGGAACCGTCCAGGACCGCCTGGCCGCTGGAGGCGTAGAGCGGCTGGAACGGCGCCGGGATGCAGGCGGCAGCGAGCGCGCCGGTCACCCGGGGGACGACCGAATGATCGCCGTAGAGGGCCTCGCCCCGCGCGTCGGCGGCGATCACGTTGACCCAGGGCAGGAACTGGTGCCGGTCGAGGACCGCCTTGAGCGCCCGGACGTCCTTGGCCTGGCCCATCCGCAGCCACCCGTCGAAGGCGCGGTTGTTGCCCGCGTTGACGTCGGTGATGGCGTACGCGGTGGCCGGCGTCCAGTCGAAGGTGCCCGGCACCACGGCCACCGGGCCGTAGCGGGTGTCGTGGAAGGTGCGGCTGACCGGGCCGCTGCCGGTCTGGACCGTGACCGTGCGGGCGCGCATCCGCTCGGGCCGGCCGTCGACGTAATAGGAGGTGGGGTCGCCGGGCACGAGGCTCAGGCGGTGCCACACGAACCGGCGGGCGGTGGAGACGGTGTGGCTCCAGGCGACCGTGCGGTTGTGCCCGATCTCGATGATCGGGTCGCCGATCAGCGCCGCGCCCTCGACGTCGTAGCGGCCGGGCACCTTGAGGTGCATCCGGTAGAAGCGTTCGGCGCCCTGCCACGGGAAGTGCGGGTTGGCCAGCACCATCCCGCTGCCGTTCACGGTGGCCTGCGCGCCGAGGCCGTACGCGTTGCTGCCGATGCCCGCGCTCGTCCCGTCGAGGGCGGCGGCGATCGCGGCGGCGTCGGGTGCCTCCGGGGCTGACGCGGGCCCGGCGGCTGTCGGTGGCGTCGCGGCGACGATGCCGTCGAGCAGCGCCCCGGAACCGGCCCGGACCATGCTGTCCCACGACGTACGCCAGAGATCGATCTCGGAGAGCGGGCGCACCCAGGCCTTGCCGCGGCACGCCGGGTCGGTCAGGCGGTGCACGCCGGTGCGGCGTAGGAAGTGGTTGTAGCCGGCGACGAAGCCGCGCATCTGGTCCCGGACGTCGTCCGACGGCGCCCGCACGCCGTCGCGGGGCCCTTCGAGGAGCCGCTCGGCGACGCGGTCGTCGATCGCCTTGCGGTGGAAGAGGTCGCTGCGCACATCGGCGTCGTCCGGCCCGGTCGCACCGAACCACCGCGACCGCTCACCGTTGGCCGTCACCACGCTCTCGGCGATGACGCAGATGTTGTCCTCGGCCTGCACGTACCCGACGCCGAAACCGAGGCTCCCGAAGTCGTCGGCGGTGATGTGCGGGACGCCGTACGAGGCCCGGCGGATCAGGGCCGCATAGCCGCCGTCATGTTCCCTGCCGGAAGCGGGTGACGGCACGGCTGCGGTCGCCACGATCACACCGAAGGCGATCGCTGCTGCTTTCAGGCGCATGTACGAGGACGTCACGGCGGCATCTCCCCCTCGAGACTCGCTCTACCGCCCACATACTCTCATCGCTCGGCAGGCCGATGAAGCAACCACGCTCATCGATTTCAGGCCCGCACCGAGGTGGCGGTGCGCGGCAGGGGGATCACCAGCGGGGTGCCGGTCGCCGGGTCGGGCACCACCATCGCGCGCAGCCCGAAGACCGACTCCAGCAGCGCCGGGGTGAGCACCTCGTCCGGCGCCCCGCTCGCCACGATCCGGCCGTCCTTCATCGCGATCAGCCGGTCGGCGTACCGGGCGGCCAGGCTCAGGTCGTGCAGCACCATCACCACGGTCCGGCCCATCTCGGCGTGCAGCCGGCGGACCAGGTCCAGCACGTCGATCTGGTGGGCCAGGTCGAGGAAGGTGGTCGGCTCGTCCAGCAGCAGCAGGTCGGTGCCCTGGGCCAGCGCCATGCTGATCCAGGCGCGCTGGCGCTGACCGCCGGAGAGGGCGTCCACCGGGCGGTCCGCGTACGCCAGCATGTCGGTCCAGCGCAGCGCGTCGGCGACCTGGTCCTCGTCGTCGCGCGACCACTGCCGGAACCAGGTCTGGTGCGGGTGCCGGCCGCGCATCACCAGGTCGGCGACGGTGAGCCCTTCGGGCGCGGTGGGCGACTGCGGCAGCACGCCGAGCACCCGGGCCACGTCACGGGTGGGGGTCCGGTCGATGCGGCGGCCGTCCAGCAGCACCTGCCCGCCGGTCGGGCGCAGCAGCCGGCCGAGCGCCTTGAGCAGCGTCGACTTGCCGCACCCGTTGGGCCCGATGATGGTGGTGACCAGCCCGTCGTGCACGTCGACGTCGAGGCCGTCGATCACGGTCAGGTCCCCGTACGCGAGGTGCAGGCCCTCGCCACGCAGGCGGGCGTTCATCCGCTCACCTTTCTTGATCGCCGAAGCAGGAGCCAGAGCAGGTACGGGGTGCCGATCATCGCGGTGAGCAGGCCGACCGGCAGCTCCTTCGGCGCCACCACGATCTGAGCGACCAGGTCGGCGCCGACCACCAGCAGCGCGCCGAGCATCGCCGAGGCGAGCAGGGGCGGCCGGCTGCCGCCGCAGAGCCGCAGGGCGATCTGCGGCACGACGAAGGCGACGAACTCGATCGGCCCGGCGGCGGCGACCGCGACGGCGGCCAGCGCGGCCGCGATCACCACCACGAACAGCTGGGCACGCTGCAGGCGTACGCCGAGGCCGCGGGCGGTCTCCGCACCGAACGCCAGGACCCGCAGCGCGATGGTGGCGGCCAGCGCCAGCGGCACCAGCACCAGCAGCGCGAGAGCCAACGGCTCGGCGTGCGACCAGTCCCGCCCGGCGAGCGATCCGGTGATCCAGATGTTGGCCCGGGTGGCGTCGACCAGTTCGGCGCGGATCAGCACCCAGGAGATGAAGCCGCGCAGGATCTCACCGATGCCCAAACCGATCAGAACCAGCCGGAAGCCGTCCAGGCCGCGCCGCCAGGCGAGCAGGTAGACCAGGGTGGCGCTGATCCCGGCGCCGACCAGCGCGGCGAGTGGCACACCGAGCGAGCCGGCCACCCCGCCGAGCACGATCGCGGCGACCGCCCCGGCCGACGCGCCGGCCGTGATACCGAGCACGTCCGGGCTGGCGAGAGGGTTGCGGGCGAAGGTCTGGGTGAGCGCGCCGGCGATCGCCAGCGCGACCCCGACGAGCAGCGCACAGACCACCCGGGGCAGCCGCAGGTTGAGCAGGATGTGCCGCTCGATGCGGGTGCCGCCGCCGGTGAGGACCTCCCACACGGTCGCCGGGGGGATCGGGAACTCCCCGTGCCCGACCGCGAGGACCGCGACGCCGAGCGCACCGGCCAGCGCCAGCACGGTGACCAGGACCGGGCGCAGCGGGACCGAGGCGGAGACCGGGCCGGCGCGGACCACCCGGCGGCCGGGAAGGATGAGCTGGTCGGTCACAGCTGCACCAGCCTGACCCGGCGGACCAGCCAGATGAAGAAGGGCGCCCCGGCGACCGCGAGCACGATGCCGGTCTGGATCTCGGCGGGCCGGGCGACGAGCCGGCCGGCCACGTCGGCGAGCAGCACCGCGGTGACGCCCAGCAGGCCGGAGAAGGGCAGCAGCCAGCGGTGGTCGGGGCCGGTGAGGAGGCGGGCCAGGTGCGGCACGAACAGCCCGACGAACCCGATCGGGCCGCAGGCCGCGGTGGCCGCGCCGGTCAGCAGCATGATCGCGGCGACGCCGGCGACCCGGGCCGCGACGACGCTCTGGCCGAGGCCGCGGGCGACGTCCTCACCGAGGCTGAGCGCGTTGAGCGCGGGCGCGTTCACCGCGGCGAGCAGCAGGCCGGCCGCGACGAACGGCGCCACCTGCCAGGCGGTCTCGATCTCCCGGCCGGAGAGCGAGCCGATGATCCAGAAACGGAAGACGTTCAGTGTCTCCGGTGAGGTGACCAGCATCGACGAGGTGAACGACGACAGCAGGGCGCTGACCGCCATGCCGGCCAGCGCCAGGGTGACCGGGGTGGGCCCGTCGCGGCTGCCGGCGCCCACCCCGAAGACCAGGACGCTGGCGATCAGCGCGCCGGCGAAGGCGAACCAGATGTAGCCGCCGAACGCCTCGACGCTGAACACGCCGATGGCGAGGACCACCGCGAACGACGCGCCGGCCGAGACGCCGAGCAGGCCCGGGTCGGCGATCGGGTTGCGGGTGTGTCCCTGGATCAGGGCGCCCGCCACGCCGAGGGCGAGGCCGACGATCACGCCGAGGACCGTACGCGGCGCGCGCAGCTCACGGACCACGGCGGTGGCGTCGGTGCCGTCCGGGCTGACCAGAGCCCGCCACACGTCGGCCGGGTGCAGGTCCTGCGCGCCGAGGGCGAAGCTGAGCAGCACCGCGAACGCCGCGAGCAGGACCAGCCCGAGCAGGCCGAGGAGGCGCTTGGGGACGGTCCGTCCCGGTGTGTCAGTCGTCAGCGTCATGGTGGTCCAGGTTGACGATGCCGCGCTTCCAGTAGCCGTCCACCTCGACGTGGTCGCGGGGCAGCCCCAGCGAGCGCAGGTGCCGGCGGATCGGCTTGAGCGCGGTGGCCTCGCCGGCCACCCAGATGTAGCCGGCGCCGGCCGGCGCCCGGAACTCGGCGAGGGCGGCGCCCAGCGACTGCCCGGCGCTGCGGTGCAGCCAGGTCAGCGTGGTGTCGGCGGATCGCACCAGGTCCTGTTCCTCGGCCGGGTCGGCCACCTCGGCGTACGCGATCACCGGCTTGCCGGCCGGCAGCTGCTCCAGCCAGGCGCCCAGCGCGGGCAGGGCGGTCTCGTCGCCGGCCACCAGGTACCAGTCGAAGTCGAGCGGGTTCAGGTACGACCCCCGCGGGCCCAGCACGCCGATCCGCTGCCCGGGCCGCGCGGTAGAGGCCCAGGTGGCGCCCGGCCCGTGCCCGTGCAGCGCGAAGTCGATGTCGATCTCCTTGGCGTCGCGGCGCACGTAGCGCACCGTGTAGTCGCGGAAGATCGGCTGCGGGCCGTCCGGGCCGGGCGGCTCGAAGCCCTCGGGACCGATCGTGGGCATCGCCGGCAGCTCGGCGCCGGGCTCCGGGAAGAACACCTTGACGTGGTCCTCGGGGGCGGCGTACGCGAAGACGTCCAGGTCGTCGCCGGTCAGCGTGATCCGGGCCATCTTCGGGGTGATCCGCTCGTTGCGCACCACGGTGAGCAGACGCGGGACCAGGTCGTGCCAGACGAGTTCGATCTCGCGGACTTCGGTGCTCATGTCAGATCTCCTTGAAGAAGGCGAGAAGGGCCTCGTTGACCGGGCCGGGCTGTTCGAGGTAGCCGTAGTGGCCGGCGTCCGGGATCTCGGCGTACCGGGCGCCCGGAATGCTGTCGGCGAGCTCACGGCCGCGGGCGGCCGGCGTGACCAGGTCGTCGGCGAAGGAGACGACAAGGGTGGGCACGGTGATCGTGCGGTACGCGTCGCGCCGGTCGGTGTCCCAGTCGACCGCCGCCACCTCCGGCGTGGCCGGGCCGGACGAGCCGGCCAGCTCGATGATCTCCAGCCAGTCCTGTGCCTTCTGCTCGTCGGCGAGGGTGCGCGGCGACAGGTTCTGCATGGCCCGGATCAGCGCCTCGAACCCGGGCGGCAGGGTGATGCCGCTGGCGCGCAGCTCACGTTCGGCGCCGGCGTACGCCTTCGACAACGCGTCCGGCCGGGCCCGGGACGCCATCAGCACCCCCTGCACGGCCAGATCGGGGCGGGCGACCAGCAGCTCCTGCACGGTGTGCGCGCCCATCGAGGAGCCGGCCAGCCGGCACGGGCCGCCGACCACCCGCTCCACGAAGGCGGCCAGGTCGGCGACGAGCTCGCCGATGGTCCGCGCATCCGGCCGGTTGTCGACGATGTAGACCTGATAGCCCGCCTCGACCAGGGCCGGCACCTGGTAGAGCGCGTAGGTGCGGCCGCGGGCGCCGCCGCCCGGGACCAGCACGACCGGCTGCCCGGATCCGAACTTCTCGTGGTGCAACATCTCAGGCTCCGGCCAGGACGCCGCCGGCCAGGCGTACCACGCACGGGAACCGCTCGATGGTGGCCTGCCGGTGGGCGATGACGATCAGGGTGCGGGCGGTGTGCAGCTGGGCGACCGCGGTCTCGATGCGGTGCGCGGTCGCCGGGTCCAGGTCGGCGGTGGCCTCGTCGAGGATCACCACGTCGGGGGTGAGCAGGGCGGCCCGGATCAGCCCGATCAGCTGCCGCTCCCCGGCGGAGAGGTGGGCGCCGCGCGGGCCGAGGTGGGTGTCCAGGCCGTCGGGCAGCGACGCCACCCAGTCGGCCAGCCCCAGCTGCCGGACGGCCGGCATCGGGTCCGCGTCGGTGAACAGGTTCTCGGCGAGCGTCCCGGTGATCAGGTGCACCTGCTGCGGCACCAGGACCAGGCGGCGGCGCAGCTCCCGCTCGTCCATCCCGGCCAGGTCGGTGCCGCCGAGGCGGACCGTGCCGGCGTCCGGGGTGTAGAGCCCGCAGAGCAGCTTGGCGAGGGTGGTCTTGCCGGATCCGGTCTCGCCCACCAGGGCCACCCGGGAACCAGCCGGGAACTCCAGGCTCACCTCGTGCAGCACCCGGTCCGGGCCGTAGCCGAAGCAGACGCCCTCGACGGCCAGATCCGATCCCGCGCCGCCGCCGGTCCGCTCGCGCGCCGGCGGTTCGGTCGCGTCCAGCAGGTCGAGCAGCCGGGCCAGGCCGACCTGCGAGCCGACCAGCTCACCGGCCACGTAGGTGAGGTCGTCGACCGAGCTGAACAGCTCCCGGCTGGCCAGCACGAACGTCACCACCACGCCGACGGTCACGGTCTGCGCCGCGACCATCGCGCCGCCGGCCAGCAGCAGTCCGGCGGTCACCACCCCCTGCACGATCCAGGCGGTCTCCAGCCAGGTCAGAGCCTTCTGGGTACGCCGTACCGCAGCGAACCAGGCGTCCAGGCGCTCGCCGAGCCGCTGCCGCCACGGACCGGCCGCGTCGGCTGCCTGCACCTGCTCGCGGGCCTCCAGGGTCTCCCGCACCGCGGCGGTGACCTGCGCCTCGGCGGCCGCCTCCCCGGCGTACGCGTCGCCGGCGGCCCGGCGGAAGCGCCGCCCGATGAGCCACATCGCCGGCGCGAAGAGCACCACCAGCAGCGACGCGAGCTGCCA
The DNA here is from genome assembly GCF_016862455.1 of Actinoplanes utahensis. GTDB lineage: Bacteria > Actinomycetota > Actinomycetes > Mycobacteriales > Micromonosporaceae > Actinoplanes > Actinoplanes utahensis. Next base: position 94,517 of record NZ_BOMZ01000079.1, on the reverse strand, counting down.
GGACGAGGTGAACAGCACCACGGCGGTGAACACGACGTAGCCGGTGAGCGAGATCAGGTCGGGGATCTGCTGGCGTACGAAGGCGGCCAGCTCGGCGACCTCGACCGTGACCCGCTGCAGCAGGTCTCCGCCGCGGTGCGTCTCCAGGAAGCGCAACGGCGCGGCGGCGAGCCGCTCCACCGCCCGGTCGCGCAGGTCGCGGACCACTCGCTCGCCCAGGCGCACCAGCAGGATCTCGGCCTGGCGCAGCAGCACCATCCGGGCGATGACCAGGACGAACAGCAGCGCGCACAGCTGCAGGAGCCGATCGCGGTCCAGGTCGAGGAGCGCGTCGGTGGCGCGGCCGACGACGGCCGGCACCAGGCTGAGCGCGAGGGTGGAGAGCAGGTTGACGGTGACCCCGGCGGTCAGCAGCCGGCGGTGCGGCCGCAGGTAGGGCCAGACCCGGCGCAGCACGCCGCGCAGCTCGGGTTCCTCGTTCAGCATCCGGATCTCAGCCATGCGCCACCTCCGCGAGGTCGGACCGCAGCTCGATGACCCGGTCGGCGCGCTCGGCGACGGCCGGGCGCGAGGTCGCGGCGATGATGGTGGCGTCCGGGAGCCAGCCGCGCAGCCGGTCCAGGAGGGCCGTCTCGGTCGGTCCGTCCACGGCCGACGTCACGTCGTCGAGCAGCAGCACGGACGGGCGGCGCAGCAGCGCGCGGGCCAGGGCGAGCCGCTGGACCTGGCCGCCGGAGAGCGCGTCGCCGCGCTCGCCGACCTCGGTGGCGTAGCCGTCGGGCAGCGCGTCCACGTCGAAGGCCGCTGCGTGGCACGCGGCCCGCAGCTCCTCGTCGGTCAGCTCGGGCCGGCCGAGCCGCAGGTTGTCGGCGATGGTGCCGGAGAGCAGCACCGGCCGCTGCGGAACCCCGGTGATCCGGGCGCGCAGGTCGGTGAGCGCGGCGCCGGGCAGCGGCACACCGCCGTACCGCACGGTTCCGGCCGCCGGGTCCTCCAGCCGGGCCAGCAGGCGCAGCAGGGTGGTCTTGCCGGTGCCGACCGGCCCGGTGATCGCGACGAACTCGCCCGCCGTGACGTGCAGGTCCGGCCAGGTCAGCGTGCGCCCGGGCAGCTCGGCGCGCAGGCCGGTGGCGATCAGGTCGCCGCGCGCGGGCAGCGGCACGGGCCGGTCCGGGTCGGTCACCGCGACCGCGATGTCGAGCACCTCGGCGATCCGGCCGGCGGCGGTCCAGCCCGCGCCGACCTGGGCGAACCGGCCGGTGATCCGCTCCACCTGCAGGCTGAGCAGGCTCATCCAGCCGGCGAAGGTGACCAGCCCGCCGACGGTCAGGGCGCCGTCCAGCACGGACAGACCGCCGACCAGCACACCCACCGCGAGCGCGAGGGCGGGCAGGAACGGGGCGTGCGCGGACCAGTTCGCGGTGATCCGGGCCAGGCTCAGCGTCCGGTCGGTCACCGTCGCGCTGCGCTCGTGATGGCGCCGTACCAGCATGTGCTCGCCGCCCAGGCCGCGGGCCGCGAGGCCGGCGGTGAGCAGGTCCTCGACCGCGTCCGCGCGTTCCGCGTGCGCTTGCGAGACCTGCTGGTTGGAGCGTTCGAAACGGGGCGGGTACCAGAGGTTGACGAGCACCAGCAGCGGCAGGGTGGCCAGGCCGACGACGGCCAGGACCGGCTCCAGCAGAGCGATCGAGACGATCACCGCGGCGCAGCCGAGCAGGCCGCTGAGCAGCGTCGGCGCCCCGGCCAGGAAGGTGTGCACCGCCTCGACGTCGCGAGTGGACCGGGTGATCAGGTCGCCGGAGCCGTAGCGCTGGACGCCGTGGCGGTCCAGCCGCAGCACGTGGTCGGCGAGGCGGGCGACCAGCCGGTTGCCGGTGCGCGAGGCGCCCAGCACGCCGAACCAGCGCATCCCGAACTCGCCGGCGGTGAGCGCCACCGAGACGGCCAGCAGGGCGCCCACCCAGAACAGCAGCCGCCCGTCGTCGCCGGGCCGGATGCCCTGGTCGAGCGCGCGGCCCAGACAGATCGGCAGGGCCAGCAGACCGCCCTGGTAGAGCAGCCCGAAGAGCCAGGCGACACTCAGTCGTGGGCCGCTGTCGCGCAGGGCCCAGCCCAGAATCCGCCTCATGATTAGGGCAGCCTAACCTGAGCTTCGGCGAGGCGCGCCACGGCCTCCACCGTGCGGCCCGCGAACAGATCACGGGTCCGCAGGCTCACCCCACGGGTACGCGCCACGGCCACCAGCCGCATCGCCGAGATGCTGTCCGCACCCAGGTCGAACACGTCGTCGTCGGCGCCCACACCGGACACGCCGAGCACCTCGGCCACCGTCTCGCAGAGCACCCGCTCGGTCTCGGTGACCGGCGCCCGGCCGCTGCCCTCGATCACCGGAGCCGGCAGCGCCGCCCGGTCGATCTTGCCGTTCACGGTGACCGGCATGGCGCCGAGCACCACGAACGCGGCCGGGATCAGGTGCGCCGGCAGCCGGGTGGCCAGGAACGCCCGCAGGTCACCGGGCGCCAGGTCGGCGGGCGCCACCACGTAGCCGATGAGCCGCTTCACACCGTTGTCGTCGCGTACGTCCAGAGCGGCCTGCGTGACCCGGGGGTGCGCGGCGAGCGCGGCCTCGATCTCCCCCAGCTCGATCCGGAAGCCCCGGATCTTGACCTGGTTGTCGGTACGCCCGACGAAGTCGATCCGCCCGTCCGCCGTCCACCGCACCACGTCGCCGGTGCGGTACATCCGGGTGCCGGGCGGCCCGAACGGGTCGGCCACGAACCGGCCCGCGGTCAGGTCCGGCCGGCCGTGATAGCCGCGGGCCACCTGCGCCCCGGCGATGTAGAGCTCGCCGTCCACACCCGGCGGCACCGGCCGCAGCGCGTGGTCCAGCACGTAGAGGCTGCTGTTGGTGACGCCCCGGCCGATCAGCGGCCGTGCCGAGTCGCGCACGTTCGCCACCACCGCGTCCACGGTGCACTCGGTCGGCCCGTAGAAGTTGAACGCGGCAGTGCCCGGCAGGTGCTGCATCTTCTCCCAGAGCGGCTGCGGGATCGCCTCACCACCGACGCCGAGCACCGAGAGACCGGTCCGGCCGCCCTCGGCCAGGCCGGCGGCGAGCAGCTGCTCCAGGTGCGAGGGCGCCAGCTCGATGAAGTCGATCCCCCGGTCCCTGATGAACGAGACGAGCGCGGCCGGGTCGCGCCGGACCTCCTCGGTGACCAGGTCGAGGTGGTGCCCGCCGAGCAGGCCGAGCATCGGCTGCCAGGAGGCGTCGAAGGCGAACGACCAGTTGTGCCCGATCCGCAGCCGGCCGCCGGGCCGGTCCAGCCGGGCCGGGGTGAGCACGTCACGGTCGTGGTTGGCGAAGAGGTTGACCACCGTACGGTGCGGCACGACGACACCCTTGGGCCGGCCGGTGCTGCCCGACGTGTAGATCACGTAGGCCGCGTTGTCCGGGGTGAGATCGGTCGGCACCGGGGTGCCGTCGTAGCCGGCCGCGGGGTCGTCCTCCACCAGCAGCCGTGGCGACGACGCCGGAAGGAGCCCGGCGTGCGCACGATCGGTGAGCACCAGCACCGGGTCGGCGTCGTCCAGCATCAGCGCGATCCGGTCGGCCGGGTAGTCCGGGTCGATCGGCACGTACGCCGCACCGGACGCCAGCACCGCCCAGATCGCCACCACGATGTCCACGCCCCGCGGCAGCAGCAGCGCGACCCGCCGCTCCGGCGCCGCCCCGCGCTCGATCAGCAGCCGGGCCAGCCGGTTGACCCGGGCGGCGAACGCCGCGTAGGTCAGGGTCTCGTCGCGGACCGTCAAGGCGTGCGCGGACGGGGTCTCGGCGGCCCAGCGGTTCAGGATCGCCGGCAGCGTCGACGCGGTGACCGGGGTGCGGTCGGCGTTCCAGTCGACGAGCATCCGCTGCCGCTCCGCGGGCGCCACCACGTCGGTGCGGCCGACCGGCAGCGCCGGGTCGGCGGCGAGCGCGGACAGGATGCCGGTCAGCCGGTCCAGCAGGGTGCCGGCCTGCTCGGCGGTGAACAGGTCGCGGCGGTACTCCAGGTTGAGCACCAGCCCGTCCTCGTCGCCGGCGACCAGGGTCAGCGGGTAGTGGGTGGCGTCGTGCTGGCGTACACCCTCGATGGTGAGCCCGGCCGACGCCTCGCCGGCGGCGAGCCCCTCGGCGTCCACCGGATAGCTCTCGAAGACGGTGAGCGTGTCGAACAGCTCGCCGCGCCCGTGCGCCCGCTGGATCTCGGCGAGACCCAGGTGGTGGTGTTCGAGCAGGCGGGACTGCTCGCCCTGCAGCCGGGTGAGCAGCTCGTGCCACGGCTCCCCGGTCCGCAGCCGGACCCGTACCGGCACGGTGGTGATGAACAAGCCGATCATGTCCTCGACCCCGTCCAGCCCGGACTCGCGCCCGGAGACGGTGGCGCCGAAGACCACGTCGTCGCGGCCGGTCAGCCCGCCGAGCAGCACGCCCCAGGCGGCCTGGACCACGGTGTTGAGGGTGACCTCCCGCTCCCGGGCCAGCGCGGTCAGGCGGGTCCGCAGCTCATCGGGCAGCCGCGCGTCGAGATAGCCGGGCCCGGCCGCCTCGCCCGCGTCCGGCGGCACCACCCGGGTCGCCTCGGTCAGCCCGTCCAGGGCGTCCCGCCACGCCCGCTCGGCGGCGCGGACGTCCCGGGTCGCCAGCCAGGCGAGATGCTCCCGGTACGGACGTGCCGTCTTCCCGGCGGCGCCGGCGTAGACGCGGAGCAGGTCCTGCACCACCAGCGGACCGGACCAGCCGTCCAGCAGGATGTGGTGCTCGGTGCTGATCAGCTGGTGCTTGTCCGGGCCGTGCCGCAGCAGGGTCCAGCGCAGCAGCGGCGGCCGGGACAGGTCGAAGTGGCCGCGTTCCTCGGTCAGGATCTCGTCCAGGTCGCCGCCGTCGACCTCGCGCCACGGCAGCTCGACGTGCGCCGGGATGACCTGCACCGGTACGCCGGACGGGCTGGTCACGAAGCCGGCCCGCAGGTTGGGGTGCCGCTCGAACAGCTCCGCGGCGGCCGCCCGCAGGCGTGCGGCGTCCAGCGGGCCGGACAGGTCGAGGACCTGCTGCACGGTGTAGACGTCGCCCGCCGCCTCGTCGTAGGACGACAGGAAGTAGAGGCCGCGCTGCAGCGGAGCGAGGGACCAGGCGTCGGTCAGATCCGGGTAGCGCCGCTCCAGGTCGTCGACGTCGTCCTGGGTGAGGCTCAGCAACGGCAGGTCCGCGGTGCTGCGCCCGCCGGGCGCGTCCCGCAGTTCGGTGAGCGCCGCATCCCAGCGCGCGGCGATCTCCGCCACCGACGCCTGGTCGAGCACGCCCTCCGGGTACGCCAGGTGCGCCGTCAGCGCTCCCCCGGTCTCCGCCACGTTGATCTCGAGAACATGCGTCATCGGGCTGTCCGGGTCGGCGTCCCCGCCGAGTCCGTCGACGGCCGTCCAGTCGCCGCCCTCGGCGGCGTCCTCGAACCGCCCGAGATAGTTGAAGAGCACCTGGGCGGCGGTGGCGGGCAGCCCCAGCAACCCGTATCCCAGCCCGTCTCCCGGCACCGTCCGCAGCTGGTCCTTCACCCGTTTGACCGCGGTGGACGGCTTCTCCCGGCCCACCTGGAGGCGAACCGGGTACTCGGTGGTGAACCAGCCGACCGTGCGGGACAGGTCGGCGCCCGGGACGGCCTCCTCGTGCCGGCCGTGGCCCTCCAGCTGCACCCGGATCGACCCGCCGGTACGCGGAGCGAGCGCCACCGCCAGGCCGCCGAGCAGCACCTCCTGCACGGTCGCCCGGAACCGCGCGGCGACCTCGGTCAGCCGCGGCAACGTCACGGAGACCACCCGGCTGGCGCCGACGGTGTCGATCGCCGGGTCGACGGCCCGGTCGCCCAGCGGCGGCTCGTCGCCGGCCAGCACCTCGGCCCAGTACCCCGTCTCGGCGGTGCGGTCGACGGTGGCCAGCCCGGTCGCCCAGGCCCGGAACGAGGTCGGCGCCGGGGCGAGCGTGCCGCCCTCGCCGAGGGTGCGCAGGTCGTCCCCGAGCACCCGCCAGGAGACGCCGTCGATCACCAGGTGGTGCACGACGAGCAGCAGACGGCCCGGCCGGTCGCCCGCGTCGAAGAAGACCGCGACGGCCATCACCCCGGCGGCCGGGTCGAGCCGGGCCACCGCCTCGGCGCGGGCGTGCTCCACGTCGGCGTCGCCGGGCAGCACGGTCAGGTGCGGTGTCACGCCGGGCGGCGGGACGTCCAGGTGGGTGCCGACCCAGCGGGCCCGCAGCAGCTCATGGGTATCCGCGAGGGTGCGCAGCATCCCGGTGAGCGTGGTACGGGTCAGCCCGGCCGGGGTCCGCCACAGCATCGACTGGCTGAACCGGGCCGGCACGCCCTGCTCGGCCAGCCACCCGACGGCCGGGGTCAGCGGCACCGGGCCGGTCGCCGCCACGGCCGGACGGGCCCGCGCGGTGACCGGCTCGGCCACGCCTGCGAGGGCGGCGACCGTACGCTGCTCGAAGATCTGTCGCGGGGTGATCCGCAGGCCCGCGGCGCGGGCGCGAGCGACCAGCTGGAGGCTGAGGATGCTGTCGCCGCCGAGGGCGAAGAAGCCGTCCTCGACGCCGACCGCCGGCAGTCCGAGCACCTGGGCGAACAGGCCCGCGAGGGTCTCCTCCACCGGGTTGCGGGCGGCGGCCGCGCCGACGCTGATCGACGGCTCCGGCAGCGCCCGGCGGTCCACCTTGCCGGCCGCGGTCAGCGGCAGCGCGTCGAGCACCACGAAAGCGGCCGGCACCATGTGCTCCGGCAGGGTCAGTCGCGCCGCCAGCTTCGCCGGGTCGACGTCGCCGGTCACATAGCCGATCAGGCGGTTCGCGCGGACCACCACGGCGGCCTGCCGGACCTCCGGCACCGCCTCCAGCGCGGCCTGCACCTCGCCCAGCTCGACCCGGAAACCACGGAGCTTGACCTGGTCGTCGGTGCGGCCGACGAACTCCAGGCCGGCGCCGACGCGCCGGACCAGGTCGCCGGTGCGATACATCCGGGCGCCCGGCGCACCGAACGGGTCGGCGACGAACCGGGTCGCGGTCAGCCCGGCGCGTCCCAGGTAGCCGCGGGTCAGGTGGGCGCCGGCCAGGTAGAGCTCACCGGTGTCGGCCGGGCGCAGCGCCGCGTCCAGCACGTACGCGCGGGTGTTCCGGATCGGCCCCCCGACCAGCGGCGTCTCGCTGTCGGCGGCGTACGCGACGAGCGCGTCCACGGTGCACTCGGTGGGCCCGTAGAGGTTGACCACCGTGCTCCCGGTCTCCCGCAGCCTCGACCAGAGCGCCGGGCCGGTCGCCTCACCACCGACCACCAGGTACCGCGGCGCGGTGGTGAGCAGCGGCAGCAGCGGCTCGGCGAAGGACGGCGTGACGTCCAGGTAGTCGATCCGCCGGGTGGCGACGTACTCGGCCAGCAGCGCCGGGTCGTGCCGGGTCTCGTCGTCGATCAGGTGCAGCTCGTGGCCGGCGATCAGCCAGAGCAGGCCCTCGAAGGCGGTGTCCACCCAGAGCGCGGCGGTGAGCGCGGCCCGGATCCGCCGGTCGGCCGGGAAGATCGCCCGCTGGGCGGCGTAGAGGTTGGCGAGGTTGGCGTGGTCGGCCACCACGCCCTTCGGCCGGCCGGTCGATCCGGACGTGTAGAGCAGGTAGGCCGCGTTCTCCAGCCGTACCTCGGGCAGTTCGGCGGGGCCGGGCTCGGCGCCGGCGCCGGCGCGCAGCACCACCACCGCGCCCGCGTCGGCGATCATGAAGTCGATCCGCTCGGCCGGCAGGCCCGCGTCGATCGGCAGGTACACCGCCCCGGCGGCCAGCACCGCCAGCCACGCCACCATGGCGTCCACCCCGCGCGGCAGCACGACCGCCACCACCCGCTCGGGTCCGGCGCCCCGCGCCACCAGGCTCGCGGCGAGCGCGTCCACCCGGGCGCCGAGCTCGGCGAAGCTGAGCGACGACCCGCCCGACACCAGCGCGGTCGCCGACGGCGTTGCCGCCACCTGCCGCCGGAAGACGTCCGTCACCGGCTCGTCCGGCCCGGCCGTGATCTCCCCGACGAGCGGCGGCGGGCAGGTGTCGACCGAGGCGGGCCGCGCCGACGGGTCGGCGACCAGCGTGGCCGCCAGGCCGGTCAGCTGCTCCAGCAGGCTCGCCGCCCACTCCGGGGAGAACTCGTCCGGCCGGTAGTCCAGGCTGAACGTCACCCGCTCGGGGTCCGGCACCACGGTCAGCGTCGCCGGATAGTGGGTGGCGTCGCGCCCGGTCACCGCCGTGATCCGCAGGCCGGCCGACTCCTGCGAGGCCGCCAGCGAGTCGTCGTCGACGGGGTAGCTCTCGAAGACCACGAGCGTGTCGAAGAGCGTGCCGCCACCGGCCTGCCGCTGGATCTGCGACAGGCTCAGGTGCTGGTGGTCCAGCAGCCCGGCCTGCTCGGCCTGCACCCGCTGCACCGTGTCGAGGAACGTGTCCGCGGGGTGCAGCCGCACCCGGACCGGGACGGTGTTGATGAAGAGGCCGACCATCTCACCGGCGCCGGGCAGCGACGCCGGCCGGCCGGAGACGGTGGCGCCGAACACCACGTCGTCACGGCCGGTGAACCGGCCCAGCAGGATCGCCCAGAGGGTCTGCACGACGGTGTTCAGCGTGACGCCGTGGGCCCGCGCGAACGCGGTCAGCGGCCCGGCCGGCACCGCGGCCGACACCTCGACGGGCACGACCGCGCGGCGCTCCGGCCGTGCCGGGGCGAGCAGCGTCGGCTCGTCCACGCCGGCCAGATGCGCGGCCCACGCCCGGCGCGCCGCCGCGGTGTCCTGCCGGGTCACCCAGGCGAGATGGTCACGGTACGCCCGCGCGGGCGGCAGCGCCCGACCCGCGTACAGGGCGAGCAGGTCCTGCACCAGCAGCGGACCGGACCAGCCGTCGAGCAGGATGTGATGGGCGGTGAGCACCAGCCGGTGGGTGTCCTCCCCCAGCCGGACCAGGACCCAGCGCAGCAGCGGCGGCTTCGCCAGGTCGAACCGGCGCCCCCGCTCCTGGTCCAGCAGCCGCGGCAGGGCCGCCGGGTGCAGGTCGACGACCGAGAACGGCACCTCGAGCTTGGCCGGGATCAGCTGCACCGGCTCGCCGGTCTTGCGCGGCCGGAACGCGGCCCGCAGGTTCGGGTACCGCTCCAGCAGCCCGGCGATCGCGTCCCGCAGCCGGTCGGCGTCGACCGGGCCGTCCAGCTCGAGGACCTGCTGCACGGTGTAGACGTCCGCGTCGTCGAACTGCGACAGGAAGTAGAAGCCCTCCTGCAGCGGGGAGAGGGGCAGGATGTCCTGCAGTCCAGCCGGCTTGTCGCTCACAGGTCGCCCCACTCGTTCTCGAAGTCGTCGATCTCGTCCTGGCTCAGCTGAACCAGCAGGTCGGACGGGGTCAGGCCCGCGTCCAGGTCACCGGCGGCGAGCGCGTCCAGCGCCGCCTCGAACGCCTCGGCGAAGCCCCGCACCTCCGCCTCGGTGTGTGCGTCCGACGGCCAGGACCAGTGCACCTGCAGCGTCGGGCCGTCCGCGCCGTCGAGCGTGGTCACGGTGACGTCCAGGCCGTGGCCGGGCGGCATCCCGTCCGGCACCGTTCCCGGATCCTCGTCGTGCGGCGCCCACATGCCGTCCCCGGCCGTGAACCGGCCCAGGTAGTTGAAGAGCACCGGCGGGTTCACGTGGCCGATCCGGTCGCGCAGCAGGCCGTAGCCGATGCCGTTGTCCGGCACCGCCCGTAACTGCTCCTTGACCTGCTTCAGGTCACCGCCGACGCGTACCGGATAGGTGGTGGTGAACCAGCCGACCGTGCGCGACAGGTCGGCGCCGGGCACCACCTGCTCCTCACGGCCGTGCCCCTCCAGCTCCACGACGAGGTCGCCGCCGGGCGCCAGGGCGCGGGCGAGCGCGGCGAGCAGCACGTCCTGGGTGTTGCCGTGCACCGCCGCCGGCACCGTGGTGAGCAGCGGGGCCGTCCGCTCCGGCGGCAGCGTCCGGACCAGCTCCCGCGTCTCGCCGTGCCAGACCACACGATCAAGACCTTCGACGGTACGGCGCCAGAACGCCATCTCCGTGGCCCGCGCGCCCGCCGCGGCCCGCAGACCGGTCGCCCAGGTGCGGAACGAGGTGCCGGTCGGCGCCAGGTCCGGGCGCTTGCCGGCGGCCACCGCCTCCCAGGCCTGCTGCAGGTCGGGCACGATGATCCGCCAGGAGACGCCGTCCACCACCAGGTGGTGCGCGACCAGCAGCAGCCGGCCCGGTGCGGTGACCGCCTGGAGCATGACCCCGTTCGCCGGTTCGAGCCGGTCCACCGAGGCCGCGTAGGCGGCGTGCAGGTCGCCGGCGGCCGGCCGGATCAGCGTGGCCGCGTCGACGGCGCCCGGCGCCGGGACGTGCAGCCGCTCACCGGTCCAGCCGGCGCGCAGCAGGTCGTGCCGGTCCAGTACCGCCTGCAGCGCCGGGATCAGGTCGTCGCCGGTCACCTCGTCCGGCACGCGCAGCAGCATCGCCTGGTGGAAGCGCTCGATCGGGGCGCCGAGCCCGCGCAGCCAGCCCACGATCGGGGTCACCGGCACGTCGCCGAGCCCGGCGTCCGGCGACTCCGCCGCCGTCGCCTCGTCCACCGTCGCCACGGCGGCCAGGCCGGCCGGGGTCTTCGCCTCGAAGACCTGCCGCGGCGAGATCCGCAGACCGGCCGCACGGGCCTTCGAGACCAGCTGGATGGAGACGATCGAGTCACCGCCGAGCGCGAAGAAGCTGTCCGTCGCGCCCACCTCGCTCAGGCCCAGCAGCTCGGCGAAGAGGTCGCAGAACCGCTGTTCGAGCGGGGACTCGGCGGCCACCGTCTCGGCCGGGGCGAAGACCGGCTCGGGCAGGCGCTTGGCGTCCACCTTGCCGGCCGCGTTGAGCGGCAGCTCGTCCAGCGCCACGAACGCGGCCGGGACCATGTAGTCCGGCAGCGCCGCCGCCACATGCTCGCGCAGCCCGTCGGCCTTCCCCACGACGTACGCGACCAGGTGCCGTTGCCCGGCTGATCCGGAACGCTGTCCCGGCTCCTCGGAGACGGCGCCGGGTGCCGGCCGGACCACCACCGCCACCTGCTCGACGGCGGGATGCGCCCGCAGCACGGACTCGATCTCGCCGAGCTCGATCCGGAAGCCGCGGATCTTGACCTGCTCGTCGGCGCGGCCCAGGAACTCCAGCTGCCCGTCCACCCAGCGCACCACGTCGCCGGTGCGGTAGAGGCGGCTGCCCGGCGCACCGAACGGGTCGGCGACGAAGCGCTGCGCGGTCAGGCCCGGCTGGCCCAGGTAGCCGCGGGCCAGGCCCGCCCCGCCCAGGTACAGCTCGCCGGGCACGCCGGGCGGCACCGGCCGCAACCGGTGGTCCAGCACGTACGCGGTCCGGTCGTGGTCCGGCCGGCCGATCAGCACCGGGCCCGGCCCGCACTCCCAGAACGTCGCGTTGACCGTGGTCTCGGTCGGCCCGTACGCGTTGATCATGGGGTTGGTGGCGGCCCACCGCTCGACCAGCTCGGGCGGGCACCGGTCGGCGCCGGTCACCACGGTGACGTGCGCCGGGATGCTCCCGGCCGGGATCGCGCCGAGCGCGGACGGCGGCACCGCGAAGTGGGTGATGCCGTGCTCGGTGACGAACGCCGCGAAGTCCTCGCCGAGCCGCTGCTCCTGCGGCACCACGACCAGGGTGGCCCCGCAGGTCAGGGTGGCGACCAGTTCGGCGATGGTGACGTCGAAGCTGGGCGACGCGAACTGCGTCATCCGGCTGCCCGGACGCAGGCCGAGCGTCTCGTGGAAGGTGCCGGCCATCGCGGCCAGCCCGGCGTGCGGCACCACCACGCCCTTGGGCCGGCCCGTCGAGCCGGACGTGAAGATCACGTAGGCCGGGTGCAGCGGCTCCGGGGTGCTCTCCAGCGCCGAGGAGTCGGCGTCCTCCGGCAGCTCCCCGTCGAGGGTCAGCACCGGCCGCGCCGCGTCGACGATCGCCGCGAGCCGCTCCGCAGGCTGGCCGGGCTCCAACGGCAGGTACGCCGCGCCCGCCTTGCTGACCGCCAGCTCGGCCACGATCAGGTCCGCCGAGCGGGGCAGGCTGACCAGCACGATCCGCTCCGGTCCGGCGCCGCGGGCCCGCAGCGCCCGGGCCACCCGGTTGGTGCGGGCGTCCAGTTCGGCGTACGTGTAGGAGATCGCTCCGTCGACCAGCGCGACCGCCTCCGGAGTGCGTCGCGCCTGCGCCGCGAAGAGCGTCGGCAGCGTGCCGGCCGGATGCCCCACCACGCGGCCACGACCGGCCGCCAGGACCGCCGCACGCTCGTCCGGGGTGAGCAGCCCGGCCGTGCCGATCGGCCGGTCCGGCGCCGCGGTCAGCTCGTCGAGCAGCCGCACCAGGCGTGCCGCCAGCAACGCGGCGCTGTCGCGGTCGTAGAGGTCGGCGGCGTACTCGACGGCGCCGGCCAGGCCGTCCACCCCGTGCCGTTCGGTGACCACGATGCCCAGGTCGAACTGGGCCGTCCCGGTGTCGATCGGCCGCGACGTGACCGTGAGGCCGGGCAGGCCCGGCACCTCGGCGGGCACGTGCTGGTAGGCCAGCATGGTCTGGAAGAGCGGGTTACGGGCGGCCGAGCGTTCCGGGTTGACCGCCTCGACGAGGCGCTCGAACGGCAGGTCGGCGTGGGCGAACGCGGCCAGGTCGGCGGCGCGGACCCGGGTCACCAGGTCGCGGAACGTCGGGTCGCCGGAGACGTCGGTGCGCAGCACCAGCGTGTTGACGAAGAAGCCGGCCAGGTCGTCGAGGACCTCCTCGTCGCGGCCCGCCAGAGGGCTGCCGAGCGGGATGTCGTCGCCCGCGCCGAGCCGGCTGAGCAGCACCGCGGTGGCCGCCTGCACCACCATGAACGCGGTGGTCCCGGTCTCCCGGGCCAGCCCGCGCAGCCGCTGGTGCACCGTGCCGGGCACGTCGAAGGTGACGATCCCGCCGGTGTGGGACGGCACCGGCGGGCGGGGCCGGTCGGTGGGCAGGGCCAGTTCCTCGGGGGCACCGGCCAGCGCGTCGCGCCAGAAGGCGGCCTGCCGGGCGGCGCGGCTGTCCGGGTCGGCCGGGTCGCCGAGCAGGTCCCGCTGCCAGAGGGCGTAGTCGGCGTACTGCACCGGCAGCGGGGTCCAGCCGGGCGCGGTGCCGGCCTGCCGGGCGGCGTACGCGATGCCGAGGTCGCTCATCAGCCGACCCTCGGACCACTCGTCGGTGACGATGTGATGCAACAGCAGCAGCAGGGTCGCCTCCTGCTCGCCGGTCACGAACAGGGTGGCCCGCAACAGCGGCCCGCGTGCCAGGTCGAACGGCTCGCCGCCGGCCTCGGCCAGCAGCGCGTCGAGCCGTTCGGGAATGCAGCGCACCACCGCCAGCGGTGTGCCGTCCGCCGGGAGCAGACGGGCGTACGGCTGGCCGTCCTCGTCGCCGAAGACGGTACGCAGGCTGTCGTGCCGGGCCACCACGTCGCCGAGCGCGGCGGTCAGCGCGGGCACGTCGAGCGGCCCGGTGAGCGTCTGCGCGAACGCGACGTTGTAGGCGGCGCTGGGCCCGTTGAGCCGGTCGTGGAACCAGAGCCGCCGCTGCGCGAACGAGACCGGGAGCCGGTCGCCGTGCTCGCGGGCGGTCAGGGCCGGGCGCGGGTCGGCGGCCTCGGTCAGGCGCCGGGCCAGGCCGGCCACGGTCGGCGCCTCGAAGATCGCCCGGATGGTGACCGCCGCGCCCAGCGTGCCCCGGATGCGGGCGGCCAGGCTGGTGGCGAGCAGCGAGTGCCCGCCGAGGGCGAAGAAGTCGTCGTGCACCCCGATGGCGGGCAGCCCGAGCAGGTCCGCGTAGAGGCCGCAGAGCACCTCCTCGACCGGTGTGCGCGGGGCGGCGGTCACGGTGAACGCGGCGAAGTCCGGTTCCGGCAGCGCCTTGCGGTCCACCTTGCCGGCCGTGGTGGTCGGCAGCGTGTCCAGCTCGACGAACGCCGCCGGCACCATGTAGTCCGGCAGCAGCGACGCCGCGTGCTCGCGCAACCCGTCCAGCTCCGCACCCACCACGTACGCGACGAGCCGCTTGGCCGTGCCGGCCGACCCCTCGCGGGCGATGACGACGGCCTGCTCCACGCCGGGGAACGTACGCAGCACGTTCTCGATCTCGCCCAGCTCGATCCGGAAACCGCGGATCTTCACCTGGTCGTCGGCCCGGCCGACGTAGTCGAGGCTGCCCTCGGACGTCCAGCGGACCACGTCGCCGGTGCGGTACATGACCGTGCCCGGCGCGCCGAACGGGTCGGCCACGAACCGCTCGGCCGTCAGCCCCGGCCGGTTCAGGTAACCCCGTCCCAGCTGGGCGCCGGCCAGGTACAGCTCACCGGCGACGCCGGGCGGAGCCGGCCGCAGCGCGCCGTCCAGCACGTACGCGCGGGTGTTGCCGATCGGCCGCCCCACCAGCGGCGACGCGCTGTCGGACACCCAGGCGAGCAGGGTGTCGACAGTGCATTCGGTGGGCCCGTACAGGTTGATCGCCGTGGTGGGCGACTCGCGCAGCGCGGTCCAGAGCGCCGCACCGGCCGCCTCGCCGCCGAGGGCGAGCGACGCGGGTACATGCCGCTCGTCGGTCAGCAGCCCTTCGGCCACCAGCCGGTCCGCCAGCGACGGCGTCACGTCCAGGAAGTCGATCTTGTTGAGCGCCACGTAGTCGTTGAGCATCCGCGGGTCGCGGCGAGCTTCGTCACCGACGACATGCAGCTCGTGCCCGGCGAGCAGCCAGAGCACACCCTCCCACGACGTGTCGAAGGAGAGCGCCGCGGTCAGCGCCACCCGGATCCGCCGTCCGTCCGACAACGCCGGGAAGATCACCTGTGCGTGGTGGTGGAAGAAGTTGGTGACCGCCGAGTGCGGCACCACGACACCCTTGGGCCGCCCGGTCGACCCGGAGGTGTAGAGCACGTACGCCGCCGACCGCGGATCGATCCGCGCGGGAGGCGCCCCACCGTCACCGGCGAGGTCGAGGGAGCGCAGCACCACGACCGGAGCGGCGTCGGCGAGCATGAACTCGATGCGCTCCGCCGGCAGGTCGACATCGATCGGCAGGTACGCCGCACCGGACGCCAGCACCGCCAGCCACGCCACGACCGAATCCGCCGACCGCGGCAACAGCACCGCGACCGTACGCTCCGGCCCGGCGCCCGCCGCGACCAGGCGCGCCGCCACCGCGTCCACCCGATCCGACAGCGCGGCGAACGTCAGCGTCTCGTTCTCGAAGACCAGCGCCGGCGCGTCCGGCGTGGCCGCCACCTGACGGCGGAACACATCGATCACCGACTCGGCCGGAACCGGCGACGCGGTCTCGTTCCACGCCTCCAGCGCGGCGAGTTCCGCGGAGTCGAGCGCCGACACCGAGGCCAGCCGCCGGTCCGGGTCGGCGGCGACCGATTCCAGCAGCCGCACCACCCGGCCGAGCAGTTCGGCGGCGGCGTCCTCGGTGTAGAGGTCGGGCCGGTACTCCAGGCGCAGCCGCAGCCGGTCCTCCGGGATGACGACCAGGCTCAGCGGGTAGTGCGTGGCGTCGAGCGGGATACCGGCCCGGACGGTGAGCCCGCTGCCCGCGGCCAGTTCGGACGAGTCGACGGGGTAGCTCTCGAAGACGGTGAGCGTGTCGAAGAGCCGCGGCAGCCCGGCGATCCGGTGCAGGTCGGTGAGGCCGACGTGCTGGTGTTCCAGCAGCTCCGCCTGCTCGGCCTGGAGCCGGGTGAGCAGCGACGCCCAGGTGTCGGCGGGCGACGGCTGGACGCGTACCGGAATGGTGTTGATGAAGAGGCCGACCATCGTCTCGGCGCCCGGCAGGTCGGCGGGCCGGCCGGAGACGGTGGCGCCGGCGACGACGTCGCCGCGCCCGGTGACCTGGCCGAGCAGCACCGCCCAGACACCCTGGATCACGGTGTTGAGGGTGATCCCCCGCGACCGGGCCACCGCCGTCAATCCCTCGATCGGCAGGAACGCCTCGGCGACCCGCGGCACCGCCGCCCCGGTCGCGTCCGGTGCGACGAGTGTGGGCTCCTCGACGCCGGCCAGCGCGGCGCCCCAGGCCGCGTCGCTGGCCGCCGTGTCCTGCCGGGCCAGCCAGGCGAGATGATCGGTGTACGGGCGCACGGCCGGCGGATTGCCGCCCGCGTAGAAGGTGAACAGGTCCCGGATCGCCAGCGGCCCGGACCAGCCGTCCATCAGCAGGTGGTGCTGGGTGAAGACCATCAGGTGCCGGTCGGGGGCGGTGGTGACCAGCGTGACCCGCAGCAGCGGCGGCGCGCTCAGGTCGAAGCGCTCGGCACGGTCGGCGGCCAGCAGCGCGGTGAGATCGCCGCCCCCGGTCAGGTCGACGTGCCGCCACGGCACGGTCACCTCGGCGGGGATCGCCTGGATCGGGCCGCGGCCGAGGTCGTGCACGGCGCCCCGCAGGTTGGGGTACCGCGCGAGCAGGGCGTCCATGGCCGCGTGCAACCGCTCGACGTCCAGCGGGCCGGTCAGCTCGAACTGCTCCTGCACCAGGTAGACGTCGGCGGAGTCGGTGGAGAACGACGACAGGAAGTGGATGCCGGCCTGCAGCGGTGACAGCGGCCAGGCGTCGACGAGGCCGGGCACCCGGCGCTCCAGCTCCTCCACCTCGTGCTGGCGCAGGTCGAGCAGCGGGAAGTCGGAGGGGGTGCGCCCGCCCGGCCCCGGTTCGCGGACCAGGGCGGTCAGCGCGCCCACCCACCGGTCGATCAGGTCGGCGACCGACGGCGCCCGGTGCGGCAGGTAGGACACCCGCATCCGCAGCACCGGCCCGTCCGGACCGTCCACGGTGCCGGCGTTGACGCTGATCGGGTAGTGCACCGGGATGTCCGCGTCGACGGTGACCGCCGGGGCGGGCAGTTCGGGAGCGGGCGAGAACGGCTGCCCGGTCGAGCCGTCGAACCGGCCCAGGTAGTTGACCAGGATCTCCGGATGACGGCGGCCGTCGAGGCCGCTGTCGGTGAGATGGCGCAGCAGGCCGTAGCCGATGCCGTGGTCCGGCGCGGCGCGCAGCTGTTCCTTCACCCGCTTGATCGCGGCGGCGCCGGCCACGCCGGCCGTGTCGATGGCCGCCGGGTATTCGGTGGTGAACCAGCCGACCGTACGGGTCAGGTCGGCGCCCGGCACCACCTGCTCCTCACGGCCGTGCCCCTCCAGGCCGACCAGCAGCGGCCGGCCGGCGGCCAGGGCGAGCGCGGCGAGCAGCACGTCCGGCACGCCGGCGTGGTACGCCTCGGGCAGCGTGGTGAGCAGCGCCCGGGTCACCTCGGGACCGACCTCGACGGTCAGCTCCGTCAGGTTGCCGGCCACGTCCTCGGGCACCGGCGGCACCGGCGCGCCCTCGGTCACCGCCAGCCAGTGGCCGAGCTCGCCGGTCCGCTCGGCCGCCGCCTGCGGAAGGGCGCGGGCCCAGGTGCGGAACGAGGTGCCGGCCGGGGTGAGCCGCTCGCCGGCGCAGGCGCGGGCCAGATCGTCGAGCAGGATGCGCCACGAGACGCCGTCGACGACCAGGTGGTGCGCGACCAGGAGCAGCCGTTCCGGCAACCGGACGACCCGCAGCATCACGCCGTCGCGCGGCGACAGCCGGTCCACCGCCGCGGCCAGCGCGGCGGCCGGTTCGAGATCGGACTCGCTGATCAGGCCGGCGGCGTCCCGGGCGTCCGGCACCTCCAGGGCGGAGCCGGTCCACCGAGCCCGCAGCAGGTGGTGCGTGTCCAGCAGCGCCTGCACCGCGTCCCGCAGGCGCTCGGCGGTCAGGTCGGCGGGCGCGTACACCAGCATCGCCTGGCTGTACCGGTCCAGGTCGACGCCGAGGTCGCGGGCCCACGCCAGGATCGGGGTGAGCGGCACCTCGCCGGTCCCGCCGGCGTCGGTCACCGTCGCGGTGGCCACCTCGGCGACGGCGGCGAGCGCGGCCGGTGTCCGCCTGTCGAAGACCTGGCGCGGGGTGATCCGCAGGCCCGCGGCGCGGGCCCGGGCGACCAGCTGGATCGAGACGATCGAGTCGCCGCCGAGGGCGAAGAAGTCGTCGTGCACACCGACGGCGGGCAGGCCGAGCAGACCGGCGTACAGGTCGCAGAGGGCCTGTTCGAGCGGGGTGCGGGGGGCGGCGACGTCGGTGGCGGCGGTGATGACCGGCGCCGGCAGCGCCTTGCGGTCCACCTTGCCGGCCGTGGTGGTGGGCAGCACGTCCAGCTCGACGAACGCCGCCGGCACCATGTAGTCCGGCAGCAGCGACGCCGCGTGCTCGCGCACCCCGTCGGTCTCGCCGACCACGTACGCCACGAGCCGCTTGGGCGTGCCGGCCGTCCCCTCGCGGGCGATGACGACGGCCTGCTCCACGCCGGGGAACGTGCGCAGCACGTTCTCGATCTCGGCGAGTTCGATCCGGAAGCCGCGGATCTTCACCTGGTCGTCGGAGCGGCCGACGTAGTCCAGACTGCCGTCGGCGGTCCACCGCACGGTGTCGCCGGTGCGGTACATGACCGTGCCCGGCGCGCCGAACGGATCGGCCACGAACCGCTCGGCCGTCAGCCCCGGCCGGTTCAGGTAGCCCCGCCCCAGCTGCGCCCCGGCCAGGTACAGCTCGCCGACCACGCCGGGCGGCACCATCTGGAGTGAGCCGTCGAGCACGTACGCTCGGGTGTTGCCGATCGGGCGGCCGACCGACGGGGACTCGCTGTCGGACACCCACGCCAGCAGGGTGTCCACGGTGCATTCGGTCGGCCCGTACAGGTTGATCGCCGTGGTGGAGGATTCCCGTAGCGCGGTCCAGAGCGCCGCTCCCGCCGCCTCACCGCCGAGGGCGAGCGATGCCGGAACGTGCCGCTCGTCGGTCAGCAGTCCCTCGGCCACCAGCCGATCGGCCAGCGACGGCGTGACGTCCAGGAAGTCGATCCGGCGGGTGGCCACGTAGTCGTTGAGCAGCCATGGGTCGCGGCGGGTCTCGTCGTCGACGACGTGCAGCTCATGCCCGGCGAGCAGCCACAGCACGCCCTCCCACGAGGTGTCGAAGGAGAGCGCCGCGGTCAGCGCCACCCGGATCCGCCGTCCGTCCGACAGCGCCGGGAAGATCACCCGCGCGTGGTGGTGGAAGAAGTTGGTGACCGCCGAGTGCGGCACCACGACACCCTTGGGCCGCCCGGTCGACCCGGAGGTGAACAGCACGTACGCCGCCGACCGCGGGTGAATCCCCGGCGCGGAGAACACCGGGGGCTCGCCGGCGAGATCGAGGTCTCGCAGCACCACCACGGGCTGTGCGTCGGCGAGCATGAACTCGATCCGCTCCGCCGGCAGGTCGACATCGATCGGCAGGTACGCCGCACCGGACGCCAGCACCGCCAGCCAGGCGATCACCGAGTCGGCCGACCGTGGCAGCTGCACCGCCACGACGCGTTCCGGCCCGGCGCCCGCCGCGACCAGCCGCGCGGCGAGCGCGTCCACTCGGGAGGCGAGCGCGGCGAAGGTCAGCGTCTCGGCGCCGAAGACCACCGCCGTGGCGTCCGGCGTGGCCGCGACCTGGCGCCGGAAGACGTCCACCACCGACTCGGCGGGAACCGGCCGGTCCGTCGCGGTGCTCCAGGTCAGCAGCGCGGCCCGCTCGTCCGCACCGAGCAGGTCGACGGCGCCGACCCGGACGTCCGGGTTCGCGGCCACCGCCGTGAGTAGCCGGATCAGGCGCGCACCGAGCGCCTCGACGGTCGCCCGGTCGAAGAGCGAGGTGCGGTATTCGAAGGTGGCGAGGATGTCGTCGTCCCGCTCGGCCAGGTCGATCGAGAGGTCGAACTTGGCGGTGCCGGTGTCGACGAACCGCACCGGCCACTCCCCGATCACCGGAAGCGCGTGCTGGTAGGAGACCATCACGTCGAACAGCTCGCGGCGCTCCCCCGCGGCCACGTCCACCACCTGGTCGAACGGCACGTCCGCGTGGGCCAGCGCGGCCAGGTCCACGGCACGGACCCGGCTCAGCAGCTCGGTGAAGGCCGGATCGCCGGACAGGTCGGTACGCAGCACCAGCGTGTTGACGAAGAGGCCGACCAGGTCGTCCACGGCCGGGTCGGGCCGCCCCGCGATCGGGGTGCCGAGCGGGATGTCGTCGCCGGCGCCGTGCCGGTGCAGCAGGGTGGCGGTCGCGGCGTGGGTCAGCATGAACATGGTCGTGCCGGTGGCCCGGCACAGCGCGCGCAGGGCGGCGGGCAGCCCGTCCGGCAGGGTGACCGTCACCGTGGCGCCGGCGGCCGACGGTGTCGCGGTGCGCGGCCGGTCCGTCGGCAGGTCCAGCGGGCCGGGCAGGTCGCGCAGCGTCGACCGCCAGTGCTCCCGCTGGTCGTCCAGGGACAGCCCGGCCTGCCAGCGGGCGAAGTCGGCGTACCGCAGGGCGGGCGCTACCAGCGGCTCGCCCCGGTAGGCGGCCACCAGATCGGTGAGCAGCGGGGTCAGCGACCACTCGTCCGCCGCGATGTGGTGCACCACGAGCAGCAGCACGTGCTCGTCGGCGGACACCCGGTGCAGGTGGGCGCGGATCGGCAGGTCGGCGGCGAGGTCGAAGGGCCGGCGTACCGCCTCGGCCAGATCGTCCACGAAGGTCGGCTCGACCTCCGGGGCGGGCAGCACCACCTGGTAGGGCACGCCCTCGTCGACGGCGTACACGGTGCGCAGCGGCTCGTGCCGGGCCACGACCGCGGTGACGGCCCGGCGCAGCGCGGCCACGTCCAGCGGTCCGGTCAGGGTGAGGGCGAGCGGCAGGTTGTAGGTCGGGTCGGCGCCGTCGAGCTGGTGCAGGAACCACATCCGGCGCTGCGCCGCCGACAGCGGCGGCCGCTCGACGGGCGGCAGCGCGACCAGCGGCGGCAGCCCGGCGGAGCGCTTGAGCAGGCCGGTGAGCCCGGCCACGGTCGGCGCGTCGAACACGTCGCGAATGGTGAGCTCCCGGCCGAGCACCGCCCGGACCCGGGCCGCCACCCGGGCGGCGAGCAGCGAGTGCCCGCCCAGGTCGAAGAAGTCGTCCCGGACGCCGACCGTGTCGAGACCCAGCACCTCGGCGAAGATCCCGCAGAGGACCTCCTCCACCACGGTGCGCGCGGTCTCGGCGGCACTCGCCTGGAACACCGGGTCGGGCAGCGCGTTGCGGTCCAGCTTGCCGTTCGGCGTGGTGGGCAGCTCGTCGAGCACCAGCACCGCGGCCGGGACCATGTAGTCGGGCAGGAAATCCCCGACGAACGTGCGCAGCGCCCCCGGATCGGCGTCACCCACCACGTAGCCGACCAGCCGGCCGTCGCGCAGCACCACGGCCGCCCGGGTCACCGCCGGGTGGCCCAGCAGGGCCGCCTCGATCTCGCCGAGCTCGATCCGGAAGCCGCGCAGCTTGACCTGGTGGTCGACGCGGCCCAGCACGTCGAGGGTGCCGTCGGCACGCCAGGCGGCCAGGTCGCCGGTTCGGTACATCCGGGTGCCGGGCGGGCCGAACGGGTCGGCGACGAACCGGCCCGCGGTCAGCCCGGCCCGGCCCAGGTAGCCCAGCGCCACGCCGTCACCGGCGATGTAGAGCTCCCCCGCCACGCCGTACGGCACCGGCCGCAGCGCCGCGTCCAGCACGTAGACCTGGGTGTTCAGGATCGGCCGGCCGATGGTCGGCGTGCCACCGGTGGTGATCTCCGCGGCGGTGGACCAGATGGTGGTCTCGGTCGGCCCGTACAGGTTGGTGACGCCGGCGGTGTCGGCGCGCAGTTCGTCGGCCAGCTCGGCGGGCAGCGCCTCGCCGCCGACCAGGGCCCGCACGCCCGGCAGCGCGGCGCCGGCGATCTCACGCCACAGCGTCGGCGTGGCCTGCAGCACGGTGGCCCCGGACGAGGCGACCAGCGCCTCCAACACCGCCGGGTCCTGCACGGTCTCCTTCGGCGCGAGCACCACGCGCGCGCCGCTGAGCAACGGCAGGTAGAGCTCCAGCCCGGAGATGTCGAAGCTGACCGTGGTCACCGCGAGCAGCCGGTCCGCGCTGCTCAGCGGCACGAGCCGCCGCATCGCGAGCAGGAAGTTGACCAGGTTGCGCTGGGTGACCACGACGCCCTTGGGCCGCCCGGTCGAGCCGGAGGTGTAGAGCACGTAGGCCGGCGCGTCCGGGCTCACCCGGACCTCGGGCGCCGGGCCACCGGCGCCGCTCAGCTCGGTGTCCTCGGTGAGGACCAGCACCGGCGCGGCGTCCTCGATCATCATGGCCCGGCGCTCGGCCGGGAAGTCCGGGTCCAGCGGCAGGTAGGCGGCGCCGGTCCGGGCGACGGCGAGCAGCGCGACCAGCAGCCGCGTCGAGCGCTTGAGGCAGACCGCGACGATGGTGCCGGGTCGCGCCCCGGTCGCGGCCAGCCGTGCGGCGAGCTCCGCGGCCGCGGCGTCGAGCTGTGCATACGTCAGCGACGACGCGCCGTCGGTCACCGCCACCGCGTCCGGCGTACGGGCCACCTGTTCCCGGAAGAGCGTGGTGAGGGTCGCGTCCGGCAGTCCGGCGGACTCCCCGGCGCCGTCGGCGAGCAGCCGATCCCACTCGGCGCGGGTGACCACGTCGAGCGTGCCGACCGGCCGGGCCGGCTCCAGCGTGGCGAAGCGGTGCAGGAACTCGGCGAGCCGCTCGGCGTGCTCGTCGAGCCGCTGCCGTGAGTAGAGCGACGGGTTGGCGTCCACGGTCAGCCCGAGCCGCCCGTCGCCGCGGTCGTCGATGGTGATCGACAGGTCGTCGACCGGCCCCGCCGAGCGGTAGACCGGGTGCCCCGGATTGCCGCCGAAGGACAGCGCGGCGCCGAACGGCTTGATGTTCACCCAGGGCCCGACCAAGCGCTTGTCGCCGCCGAGCAGCTTGAGGTCGCGGCGGATGTCCTCGCCGCGGTACCGCTGGTGCCGGCGGATCGCCTTCAGTTCGGCGGTCACCGAGGCGATCAGTTCACCGATGCTCGCCCGCTCACCGACGTGCAGCCGCAGCGGCAGCACGTTCACGGCGGTGCCGGGGACCTTGGCGGTGACCGAGCCGAGGCGGCCCATCACCGGCAGGCCCAGCACCACGTCGGAGACGCCGGTCAGCCGGTGCAGGTAGACCGCGACCGCGGCGAAGAGCGCTTCGACGCGGGTGGCGCGTACCTCTGCGGCGAGTGCGGTGAGGCCGGCCGTGACCTGCTCGGGAAGCCGGTGCTCGGCGCGCAGGAAGGAATGCGCGGTGGTCGCGGTGCCGGGCGCCGGCCCGGCGACCGCCGGGCGGTCGGCGAACCGCCGCGACCAGAACTCGCGGTCGGTGGCGAACTGCTCCGAAGCGCGGTACGCGACGTCCGCCTCGACCATGTCGCTCAGCGGCCGGAACGTCGCCGGCGCGGGCTGCTCACCGGCGGCCAGCGCCGTGTAGAGCTGGGCCAGCCGGTTGATCAGGAGGGCGAAGGTGTACGCGTCCAGGGCCAGGTGGTGGCAGGTCTGGAACCAGATCTGCCGGTCGTCGGCCAGCCGCAGCAGGGCGTGCCGGAAGATCGGCCCGGTACGCAGGTCGATCAGGTCGGCCAGGTCGGCGCGGATCCACGCCTCGGCGGCGGCGTCCGGGTCGGCCTCGCCGCGCAGGTCCACCACGGTGAGCGAACCGGTGATCGCGTCGTCGATGATCTGGACGGGCTCGTCGTCCGGGCCGTCGATGCGCACCCGCAGCACGTCGGTCTCGGCGACCAGCCGCCGCCCGGCCTCGGCCAGCGCCGCGACGTCGAGCACGCCGTCGATCGCGACGCCCGCGCCGGTGTTGAAGATCGGATTCGTGGTGTCGATCTGCTGGGCGAACCAGACCCCGGCCTGGGCGGCGGTCAAGGGCAGCGAGGCAGTCACGGTGTCGATCTCCAGGTTCAAGGCACGGCGGTAGGACCCGCCGCCGGTCTCGGCGGCGGGCTCATACGCGGGGTGGTTCAGGCGTTCATCGCGCGGATCAGGCTGGCCGGGCGCATGTCCGTCCAGCTCTTCTCCACGTACTCCAGGCAGTTGGCCCGGCTGTCCTCGGGATGTGCGACGGTCCAGCCGGCCGGCACGTCGGCGAAGGAGGGCCACAGGGAGTGCTGGCCCTCGTCGTTGACCAGCACGAGGTAGGTGGCGTCGTCGTCCTCGAACGGGTTGGTGCTCATCGGGCCAGGCTCTCCTTCTGTGCGGTCATCAGGGCCCACCATCCGTTGACGGTGGGCTGCTCGGCGAGTTCCACGAAGCCGAGGTGCATGCCGCCGGAGCGCCAGCGCTCGACCAGGATCATCAGGCGGATCGAGTCGAGCCCGACGTCCATCAGGTCGTCGTCCGGGCCGAAGCTGTCGGCCGGTTCGTCGATCACCTGGGCGATCTGCTCGTGCAGTTCGCCGGCCGAGGTGGGAAGGTCGCTCATCGAATCTCTCCAGCGGTGACGAGGGCGCACTGCGAAGCGGCCGGAACCGGGTGGCGCTCGGCGAGCCCGGCGGCGACCGAGGCGACGATCTCGCCGGAGCGGACGGCCACGGCGGAGAGCAGCGTGGACGTTATGCCGTGCACGTGCTCGGTGCCGCCCTGCAGGTAGACACCGGCCCGCAGTTGTTCGTCGGTGGCCACCCGGTAGTCGCGGCCGAGGCGCAGCAGCCCCTCGTCGTCGCGGCGGCAGCGCGGCCCGGTGGCGCCGAGCAGCCGGCCCGCGTCGACCGGCCGGTACCCGGTGGCGAACACGATCGCGTCGGCGCTCAGCGGGGTCAGCTCGCCGGTCGGCAGGTGCTCCACCACGACCTCCACCCCGTCCGGGCGTGGTCGCAGCTCGGCGATCCGGGAGGCGTTCATCATCCGCAGCCGCTCCTTGCCGAGCAGCCGCTCCTGGTACGCCGTGCGGTACAGCTCGGTGATCAGGTCGCCGTCGACCACCGAGTAGTTGGTGTTGCGGTGGTAGTCGAACAGCATCCGCTTCACGTCGGCCGGGGCGTCGTAGTAGAGGTCGACGGCGGCCGGGTCGAAGATGCCGTTGGCGAAGTTGCTGTCGTCGGCCGGGCTGTAGCCGTACCGGAAGAAGACCGAGCACACCTCGGCGCTCGGGTACCGCTCGTGCAGGAAGGCGACCGACTCGGCGGCGCTCTGCCCGGCGCCCACCACGACGAAGCGCCGCGGCAGCGGCTCGGTGAAGGTGGCCGCCCGGTGCAGGATGTCGAGGTTGTGCCAGACCCGCTCACCGGCGGTGACCTCGGGCGGCAGGCTCGACTCGAGGCCGACCGCGACCACCACGTTGCGGGCCCGGACCACCCGGGTGCCGCCGGCGTGCGTGGTGAGCACGTCGACCGCCCAGGCCTGACCGTCGTCGTCGAGCACGGGCACGACGTCGGTGACCGTGTGGCCGTACGCGACGGTGTGGCTCATCCGGCCGGCCGCCCAGCTGAGGTAGTCGTGGAACTCCACGCGCAGCGGGTACATCGACTTGTAGTTGACGAAGTCGGCGAGCCGGTCGTGGGCGTGCAGGTAGGACACGAAGCTGAAGTCGCTGGCCGGATTGCGCATCGAGACCAGGTCCTTGAGGAAGTGGACCTGCATCGTGGCGTTCTCGAAGAGCATCCCGCGATGCCAGCCGAAGTCGTCCTGCTTCTCCAGGAACACCGCCTCGATGCGGTCCTCGACCCGATCGGCGCGGGTGTTGTGCTCCTCGACAGCGATGGCGAGGGCCAGGTTGGACGGTCCGAAACCGATGCCGACCAGGTCGTACACCGTAGAGTCCGAGGGAACCAAGGGAACGCCCTTTCCAGGAGCGAAGCGGGCTGAGGAGGTTAGGCTAACCTAACTAATCTTCGGCAGTAAAGCGGCGGCCCGGTCACACGACCAGGCCGCCGCTTCCGTCACTTGGCCGCCGCCTCGGCGATCTTCGGCAGCACCGTGTCGATCGAGTACTGGATCGCCAGCGGGCTGGGGTTGCGCAGCGCGGTGAACTGCTCCAGGTCCAGCGCCACGTAGTGACCCTTCTGCACCGCGGTCAGGTTCTTGAACAGCGTGTTGGACTCCAGCGCCGTCTTGAACTGCTCCTCGACGGCGTAGACCATCACCACGTCGGCGTCCAGGGTGGCCACCTTCTCCAGGCTCAGCGTGACCGCGAAGTCCTCGCTCTTGAGCGCCTTGACGGCCGGCGCCAGCTCCATGCCGTACGCGTTGAACGCCTTGACGCCGGAGTCCTCCGGCGAGCGCAGCACGCCGATGGTGCCCGCCTCGAAGGCCTGCGCCAGGGTGAAGGTCTTACCGGCCAGAGCCGGGTACCGCGTCTTCACGCCGGCGACCTTCGCCTCGACGTCCTTGATGACCTGCTCGCCCTGCTCGGTCTTGCCGACCAGCTTGGCGACCTGGCGCAATGTGGTCTGCCACGAGTCCTCGACCGGGCCCGCCTCGTACGCGGTGGTCGGCACCAGCGGCGAGAGCGCCTTGTACTCGTCGTCGATGTAGTAGTCGCCACCGGCCAGCACCAGATCGGGGTTGAGCTTGGCGACCGCCTCGGCGTTCACGCCCTTCTCCCCGACCTCGATCACGGTGGGCTTGCCGGTCAGCTTCGGCTTCGCCCACGGGGTGATGCCACCGTCGTGCACCGAGGCGCCGACGCCCACCGGCTGGATGCCGAGCAGCAGCAGGGCGTCCAGGTCGGCGTCGGAGAGCGCGACGATGCGCTCCGGCGCCTTCTCCACAGTGGTGGTGCCGAGCTTGTGCGTGATGGACACCGGATATACGGCAGCGGCGGACGACGATCCGGTCTTCGGAGCGTCCTCCTTCTCGTCCGCACCGCAGGCGGCCAGAGAGCCACCGGCGAGGGCCAGAGCAAGCACGGAAGTGAATGCGCGCAGCTTGATAGACATGTTCGGTCGCCCTTACGTCTTAGGTGTGCCTAACCTAAGCAACACCTTGGCGGTCACACAACTCGGGGGGCTGTGCACGAAGCTAGTAGTGCTCGATGGATCGCGACGCGTCACAACGATCAGTCTCGATGCCGGTTGTCGAGCAGCCGGTTTTCCATATCCCGCACGGCGATGGACCGGGCCTCGCCACCCGGCCTACCTTTGGACGCCGCCCGCTCGGCGCAGGCGCGAAGCATGGAACCCATCCTGTCCGGGCGGACATGGAGGGGTATGAGCGACGCACGAGACGATGCCGGCTTGTGGGGCGAGGTGCTGGCCGGAAGCACCGACGCGTTCGGTGTGCTGTTCGAGCGGCATGCCGACGCGGTCTACAACCACTGCTTCCGGCGGACGGCGAGTTGGGCCGCCGCCGAGGATCTGACGTCGGTGGTCTTCCTCGAGGTTTGGCGGCACCGGCCACGGGTCCGGCTGGCCAACGACTCGGTGCTGCCCTGGCTGCTCGGGGTCGCCAACAACGCGGCTCGCGCCGCGGACCGATCCTCCCGGCGATACCGGCGGATGGTCGCCCGGGTCCGGCCGCCCGACGCGGCGCCCGACTTCGCCGAGGATCTCGCCGGGCGGCTCGACGACGAGCGGGCCATGCGGCGCCTGTTGCGAGCCGTCGACCGGCTCGCGCCGGCCGACCGGGCAGTGCTGTCGCTGTGCGTGTGGTCGGGCCTCAGTTACGAGGAGGCGGCCGTCGCGCTCGGCGTCCCCGTCGGCACCGTCCGGTCCCGGCTGTCCCGGGCGCGCGCCCGATTGCGCGCCCTGATGCCAATCCGTCTAGCAGAAGCCGTCGCCGCCGAAGGCAAGGAGTGAGAGATGATCGACAACGAGGTGCCCGGGGCCCGGAGCATGCCTGCCGCACAGCGGGCCCGGCGGAAGGCCGCGCTGCTCAACGCGATCGCGCCGGAACCGGCTCCGGCCCGGCGGTGGCGCCGGCTGCTGGCCCCGGTGGCGGGGGTCGCGGTGGTGCTCGCCACCGGCGGCGCCGTCGCCTACCTGGCCGATCGCGAGCCGGAGCAGCGCGAGGTGATCCGCTGCTACGGCGTGGCCGAGCTGAGTTCCGACGGCTTCACCGAGATGGCCCGGGCCGTGCCGTCCGGCGAGTCCGGGAAACAGGAGTTCCGCGATCCGGTGGCGGCCTGCGCCGACCTGTTCCGGCAGGGCTTCCTGCGGGCGGGCGACAAGCAGCTGCACGCGGAGACCGACCCGAGCGCCGCCCACGAGGTGCCTCCGTTGAGCGCTTGCGTCCTGAAATCGGGCGAGATCGCGGTGTTCCCGGCGGCCGGCGAGGTGTGCCGGGCGCTCGGCCTCCCCAGGCTGGCCGAATAGCAGAAGAAGATCAGTTCCCGCCAGGCGGCGTCCGATAACCGACAGCCGGACACATTGCCGCTGATCAATGAAACTGGAAATGTTCCCCACTGGATTTACTGCGGGGAAAATCCAGTCTATGGGGGAATTAAATGCGTCTGTTCTCAACATTGGGTGCTGCCGTCGCCGTGCTGGGGGCGCTTCTCGTCGCGTCACCGGCACAGGCGGCCGCTCCCGCCAAGACCTGCGTCATCAACCTTTCGGCGGGCAACACGATGACGTGTCACACCACTTTCACCAAGGCCGTCGCCGCGGCCACCGGCGGGTACATCACCGACGCGCCGGACACCGCGGGCAAGGCCCTCACCGACCGGAGCTTCCAGGGCCGGCTCAACGAGACCGAGAAGGTCAAATCCCACCAGGCCACCACTGCCCAGGCCGCCACCGTGCTCAGCATCGACTACGACGGCACGGGCACAGGCGGGACGTCGTTCATCTGGTCGGGGGACAACGGATGCACGGCCACGTCGACCGACGTGGATTACTTCGTCAACAGCATGCCGTCCGGTTGGAACGACCGGGTCTCCTCGAACCTCACCTACGCGAACTGCTGGGTCAACTACTGGGAGCACAACAACCACACCGGCTCCTCGACCGGTTACGCGGGAAGCCGTAACAACCTGGGCGTCATGAACAACCAGGCGAGTTCCGAGCGCTGGAGCTGATAACCACCGTTCCGTAAATGCCATCCGCGGCGAATCCGCAAGGGACGAAGAATGGCCGGCCCGACCCGGGGCCGGCCATTCCGCACTGCCGGCCGCCATCGAGAAGAGCGCCCCGCGAAGGGGTTTCCGGCCACTCCCCCA
The DNA here is from genome assembly GCF_016862455.1 of Actinoplanes utahensis. Taxonomy (GTDB): domain Bacteria; phylum Actinomycetota; class Actinomycetes; order Mycobacteriales; family Micromonosporaceae; genus Actinoplanes; species Actinoplanes utahensis. The sequence goes on along the minus strand of NZ_BOMZ01000079.1, from coordinate 65,315 downwards.
GGAGCAGCAGCGGTCCGGTGGCGGGCGACGGATCGCCGTCAGTGCGGGCGCGCCGAGGACACGGCCACCGGCACGCCCGCGGTCGTCCGTCAGGGTTTGAGGACGACCTTCTCGCAGTCGTCCTGCTTGTTCTTGAACATCTCGAAGCCGCGTGCGGCCTCGTCCAGCGGCAGGGTGTGGGTGATGATCCGGGTCGGGTCGATCTCACCGCGTTCGATGCGCTGCAGCAACGGCTTCATGTAGCGCTGCACATGGCACTGACCGGTGCGCAGGGTCAGCGACCGGTTCATCCACGCGCCGGCGGGGAACTTGTCGAGCAGGCCGCCGTACACGCCGATCACCGAGACCACGCCGCCGCTGCGGCACGACATGATGGCCTGGCGCAACGCGTGCGGGCGGTCGGTCTCCGACCGGACGGCCTGCTTGATCCGGTCGTACGCGGCGACGTGCGCGCTACCGTGGTCCGCTTCCAGGCCGACCGCGTCGATGCACTTGTCGGGTCCGCGCCCGCCGGTCAGTTCGAGCAGCCGGGAGCGTACGTCGACCTCGTCGAAGTTGACCGGGATGTGGCCCGCCTCCTCCGCCATCCGCAGCCGGTACGGCTGCTTGTCGATGGCGATGACCTTGGCGGCGCCGAGCACCCGGGCGCTGTCCATGGCGAACTGTCCGACCGGTCCGGCGCCCCACACCGCCACCACGTCGCTGGGCTGGATGTCGCACATCTCGGCGCCCATGTACCCGGTGGGCAGGATGTCGGACAGGAACAGCACCTGCTCGTCACTCAGATCGGACTCGATCTTGAGGGGGCCGACGTCGGCGAACGGCACCCGCGCGTACTGTGCCTGGCCGCCCGCGAAACCGCCGGTCAGATGCGAGTAGCCGAAGATGCCGGCGGTCGGGTGACCGAACATCTTCTCCGCGATCCCGGCGTTCGGGTTGGAGTTCTCGCAGCAGGAGTACAGCTCGGCGGCGCAGGCCGCGCACGCGCCGCAGGCGATCGGGAACGGCACGACGACCCGGTCCCCGACCCGCAACTTGTCCCCGGGCACCCCGGAGCCGACCTCGATCACCTCGCCCATGAACTCGTGACCCATGATGTCGCCGTCCTGCATCGTCGGCACATAGCCGTCGACCAGGTGCAGGTCCGAGCCGCAGATGGCGGTGGAGGTGATCCGTACGATCGCGTCCCGCTTGTTGAGGATCCTGGGGTCCGGCACGTCACGGACCTCGACCTTGTTACGGCCGGCCCAGGTGTTCGCCCTCATGCGTCCGCTCCCTTCGCGAGCTCGGCGTCCGACAGCGGCTGTGCCGGGCGCTGCGGGAACTCCTTACGCGCCCGTTTGCCCCACGGCGCGCCGTCGGAGCGGACCACCTCGCCGGTCTCCAGCACCTGCTTGAGCCGGCGCAGGTCGTCGTCGAGCTGCTGGTGCGGCTCCTCGCCGAAGTACTTCGCGACCGCCTTGCCGATCGTGCCGCCCGGGATGTCGTACGTCAGGGCGACGTGCACCTCGGTGCTCACCCCGTCGGGGGCGGGCACGAACCGTACGGTGCCGGAGTTCGGCACGTCGGCGTTGCCGATCGAGCGCCACGCGATCCTCTCGCCGGGTGACTCCTCGGTGATCTCCGCGTCCCATCCGACGTCCTTGCCGAACGGGGCGTCGGCGGTCCACCGGCTCGTCCGGTCACCGGTGGCGCGGACCTGCTCGAGGTGCGCCATGAACGTCGGGAGGTTCTCCAGATCACGCCAGAACGCGTACACCTCCGAGGCGGGTTTGCGAATGGTCGTCGCCGCTGTCAACTCCATGGTTCCTCCTCTGCGTGCGCCGTGCACCGCCGGCTCCTTCGTTCGGATGGCCCGCACCGCGGTCAGCAGGTCGATCACGGTGATCCCGGCGACGACGCCGGTCACGGCGAGCAGCCGCCGCCGGCGGCTCCCGCCACGGTGAGCCAGGGCCATCCCCAGCGCGGTCAGGTCCATCGCGTCGCCCGCGACCCGGGTCCACGCCCAGGCGCCCTTCCGCCGGCTCGTCAGGAGCCCGGCCGCGTGGATCAACTCGCGTGCTCCGACCAGCGGCACCACGGCCCGCGCGGTCGCGGAGTCGTCCACGCCGCTGATCCGGCGCACCACGTCCGGCGCCGCCAGCTGTGCCACGCCCAGGCCGAGACTCATCCAGCCGAGTCCGCGGCCCCGCCGCTGCATCTGGTCCTGTCTGTCGTTCGCCTGTTCTCGGGTTGCCAGTCGAGTCACGGGCAGCCTCCGTGTTCGCATCGCTCTCAGCCGCGCCGCCCGGCCCACGGCGGCCTGTGGCGCGCAGCCTGTCCGGGTTGGTGTACCCCCCGAAATCCCGCTGAACCGCCGGCCGGCCCACTCCCCCTACGTGGGTGCCGTTGCGCAGCCGTAGGCGACGGCGACGCGTTGCTGGCCGCGGTGGTGGAGCATCAGCCCGACGTTGTGGTAGCCGACATCCGGATGCCACCGACACACACACGGTGGTGGGCCCCTCGGCTGAGGGGCCCACCACGACCACGCGAGCTGACGACCATGGACCGGAGCTGTCTCCCTGCCCGGGGTCAGGCGAGGGTGTTCCAGCCGCTGCCGATCAGGCGGCCGGTGCCGTACGGGGCGGTGTCGTCGCCGCTGTGGGTGTAGAGGTAGAGGCTGCCGTCGGGGTGCGTGCCGACGATGTCGGCCTTGCCGTCACCGGTGGCGTCGGTGGCCATCACCCGGTCGAAGCCCTGCCAGCCCGAACCGAGAACAGCACCACCGCTGTACGGGGCAGCGTTGTCACCACCGTGGGCGTACACCCGCAGCGAGCCGTCCGGGCTGACCGTGACCACGTCCGCCTTGCCGTCACCGGTGACATCTGCGGCGGTCACATGAGCGAAGGCGGCCCAGCCGGTCCCGACCTGACGCCCGGTGCCGTAGGGGGCGGCGTTGTCGCCACTGTGGGCGTACAACGACAGCGCCCCGTCCGAGGCGACACCGAGAACGTCCGCCTTGCCGTCACCGGTCACATCGGCGACGGTCACGTGCCGGAACGAAGCCCACCCACTGCCGATCGCCCGGCCGGTTCCATACGGGGCGGCGTTGTCACCACTGTGGGCGTACAACAGCAAGGCCCCATCAGCACCCACCGCCACGATGTCGGCCTTGCCATCCCCGGTGACATCGGCGACCCGGAACGTCGACATCGACTGCCAACCGGAACCCACCACCCGGTTCGGGCCGTACGGCGCCGTGGCCCCGGCACCGTTGTTCGGATACAACGCCAAGGTGCCGTCGGACCTGCGACCGACCAGATCCGCGTAACCGTCCCCGGTCACATCCCCGGCCGCCACCCCGCCGAACCCGGCGAACAGCGCCCCGGTGATGACGGCGGCGTCGGCGGCCTCGGGCTCGTACCGGCTCGGGTAGGCCGACACCTGCACTGCCTGGGCCACCTGACCGACCGGGCGGGTCCGCCAGGAGCCGTCCGGGTACAGGCTGAGCATCTTGTTGAGGAACGCGTTGGTCGCCCAGGCCGGGTCGAGGCGCTGCTGCCGGCTGCCCCAGGACGCCCGCTGCTGGAACAGGCCGAGACTGTCGTGGTCGACCTCCTCGGAGATGTTCTGGATCGTCGACTCCACGATGACGGTGGCCACCGCGATCGTGGCGGCGCGGCGGTCCAGCCCACGGGCCTGCACGGCGGCGACGACGGCACGGGCGCAGGACACCCGGTAGCCGGTCATCTGGTTGCGCATCCGGGCCTGCAACCGGGAGTTGAGCGAGGCGGCGAGAGCGTTGTCGGCGGCGGTCACCCCCGCCGCGCTGCAGGCGACGGTGGCGTAGGCGTGCGCCGGGGTGGCCGTGCCGGTCAGCAGTCCGGCGATCAGGGCGGCGGTGGCGAGAGCCGTGGTCGCGCCCCGCCGGTGAAGGAAGCTGGTCATGTCCGTACTCCGTTCGGGGTGTCGGGTCAGGCGAGGGTGTTCCAGCCGCTGCCGATCAGGCGGCCGGTGCCGTACGGGGCGGTGTCGTCGCCGCTGTGGGTGTAGAGGTAGAGGCTGCCGTCGGGGTGCGTGCCGACGATGTCGGCCTTGCCGTCACCGGTGGCGTCGGTGGCCATCACCCGGTCGAAGCCCTGCCAGCCCGAACCGAGAACAGCACCACCGCTGTACGGGGCAGCGTTGTCACCACCGTGGGCGTACACCCGCAGCGAGCCGTCCGGGCTGACCGTGACCACGTCCGCCTTGTCGTCACCTGTCACATCAGCAGCCGTGACATGCGAGAAGCCCGCCCAGCCGGTGCCCACCTGACGACCCGTGCCGTACGGGGCCGCATTGTCGCCACTGTGGGCATACAGCAGCAGCGTCCCGTCGGAGGCGACACCGAGGATGTCGGCTTTGCCGTCACCGGTGACGTCGGCGACGGTCACGTGCCGGAACGAGGCCCAGCCACTCCCGATCGACCGGCCCGTGCCGTACGGGGCCGCGTTGTCACCGCTGTGGGCGTACAACAGCAGGGCCCCGTCGACCCGCGGCGACCGGGCCGAGGCCGGCACCGAGCAGCAGTGGGACGGCTGGGGGTACGTCGCCGGCGGGGACCTCACCGCACCGGTGCACCCGCCGGACGGCATGCCGTCGTGCGCCTTCAGCCGGTGACTCAGACGTGCCCGGTCGCCCGGGCCGCGCTGACGAGGCGTCCCCGCTCGGTGTCCGCGAACCGATTCAGCATGGCGCGGACCTCGTCCGCGCCGGTGTTCGCGCCGAACAGCTCGGTCCCGGGCTCCATCCGGACGCCCTCGGCCAGCGGCCCGGCGGCCACCGGGTCGAAGCCGAGCGCGTCGACGAGGTCCGCCACCCGCGCGACGGCGGCGGGGTCGTCGCCGGCGAGCGCGATCGCCTTGCGGCCGGGCGCTCCGGCGGCGCGGGCCTCCTGTTCCAGGTCGTGGTAGCCCATGTGGTTGAACGCCTTGACCACCGTGGCGCCGGGCAGGAACTCCTGCACGATCTCACTGGAGGAGGTCCGCGGGTCGGTCAGGTCGTCGCGGACGCCGTCGACCTCCCACCAGTAGTTCATCGCGTCGATCACCAGCTTGCCGCGCAGCGCACCGGCCGGGATGGTGCGGTAGCGGCCCAGCGGCAGCGCCAGCACCACGATGTCGGCGCGCTCGGCGGCCTCGGCCGCGGTCACCACCGTCGCGCCGGGGGTGAGGATCTCCGCGATCAGGGCGATCCTCGCCGGCTCCCCCGAGCCGGCGAGGAGGACGTCGTGCCCGGCTGCCCGGGCGAGCCGGGCCAGCACGGTGCCGAGCTTGCCGGCGCCGAGGATGCCGATCGTGGTCATCGCCGCTCACCTGCCAGGATGTCGCGGACCATGGGGATCACCTTCGCGCCGTACAGCTCGACGGCGCGCATGCGGGCGCTGACCGGCTGCGCTCCGACGGTGTAGACCAGGTCGAACCGGCCGATGCCGAGCGCCGTGACGGCGGCCGCGATCTTGCGGGCCACGGTGTCCGGTGAGCCGACGTAGAGCGAGCCGTCCGCCACCTCGGCGTCGAACTCCTGCCGGCGCAGCGGCGGCCAGCCGCGCAGCGCGCCGATCCGGTCCCGCTGAACCTTGTAGTACGGGTAGAACAGCTCCTTGGCCTGCTCGTCGGTGTCGGCGAGGAAGCCGGGCGAGTGCATCCCGACCGGGTGCGCGACCGTGCCCAGTTGCTCGGCCGCACGCCGGTAGAGGTCGACATAGGGCGCGAAGCGTTGCGGCTGGCCGCCGATGATGGCGAGCATCAGCGGGAGCCCGTGCCGGGCGGTGCGCACCACCGACTGCGGGGAGCCACCGACGCCGACCCAGGTGCTCAGCCGCCCGGACTCGGTGTGCGGGAAGACCTCGGCGTCGGTGAGCGCGGGCCGGGTGGCGCCGTTCCAGGTGACCGGCTTCTCGTCGAGCAGCTTGACGAACAGGTCGAGCTTCTCCTCGAACAGCACGTCGTAGTCGCTCATGTCGTAGCCGAACAGCGGGAACGACTCGGTGAACGACCCGCGGCCGAGGATCGCCTGGGCCCTGCCGCCGGAGATGGCGTCGACGGTGGCGAAGCGCTGGAAGACGCGTACCGGGTCGTCGGAGCTGAGGACGGTCACGCCGGAGGCGAGGGTGATCCGGGAGGTCTTCGCGGCGATGCCGGCGAGCACGGTCTCCGGGGTGGAGATCGAGTACTCGGGGCGGTGGTGCTCGCCGAGCGCGATCACGTCGACGCCGAGCTCGTCGGCGAGCACGGCTTCGTCGATGACCTGCCGGATCGCCGCGGCCTGCGAGATGAGGGTGCCGGAGTCGTCCTCCGGCACGTCGCCGAAGGTGTCGAGACCCATGATGAGGTCCGTCATGGCACAGCCCTCCAACTATTTGATTCGTCAAGCAAATTCTGTCCGGTAAACCTTACGACCCGCGGATTTATGCCCGCACCCCGGTCACCGGGCAGGGGGCGTGCCCCGCCCGCCTCCTCCGTGCCGCATGACGAACTCGGCGTGGTAGAGCTCCTCGCCGAGGAAACTGCCGATCGCGTAGAACCCGGAGTCGTCGAGGTAGTCGATGCGGTCCCCGTCGAGCCGGTGACGGCCGGTGTAGGCGTGCCGGCGCCCGCCACGCGTCTCGTCGTACCGGCCTTCGGCAAGCAGTTCCTGGTGCAGCCAGCGGCCCGGTCGATCCAGGTCCCGGTACGTTCGCCGGACGCGACGCACGTCTGCGCTACAGCGCCCGCGGCCGGGCGACAACACGGATGATCACGACGGCTCCTCACGGTTCGGCCGCCGGCGGGACCCGGTGGTTCTCGCCGAACGGTGCGCCACCTCAGCGTGCCCGGATCCGGCGGCCGGTGCCTGGGTGCGTCACTCCCAGGACCGCGGCGCCCCTCGACGGGTCACACCGCGGCCGGGGACTCGGCGTGCCCGCGCGCCGCAATCGACGCGCGCAGCCGCTGGAAGGCCTCGGCGGCCGGGCTCGCGGATGCCTGAGGTGTTTGCCTTTCTGGGTCTTGCTCCGGACCTCGTGCAACCGCCACAGCCGGGCGAACTCGTCACTGGCCCGGCTCAGCTCGCCCACCACCGTCGCGATGCGCCGCGACGACGGATCGACGCCGTACGCGGCACGGATCTCGGCGACACAACTGTGCGCGGCCCGGTCCCACTCCGGATAGAAGTCCCGGCCCGCCGGGTCGGCGAACACCATCCGGGCCAGGTTGTCGAACCGTGCGAAACCGCTGTGCGGCGCCGTCGCCAGCGCGTTCGCCGTTCGTAGCGCGCCCCACCAGCAGTTCGCCGTCCTCCAGCCGACCCTCGATCCCGCTCCGCGGAGGCTTTCGCCCTCCTGAGCGCGACGGCGCCGGGACCTCCCTGAGCCTGTGGGGTGGTCAGGTCGCCGGCAGCCAGCGGGGTACGCCGTTCGCGTCGACGGTGACGAGGTTGCCGGAGCCGTCGTACCGGGCGCCGAAAGCCTTTTCCGTCGTCCGCACGATGTCGCCGGTGACGGTGTCGACCTCCACGGTCCGGCCGCCGGCCGTGTACGCCACCCGGTTGCTGAGCGGGTCGCCGGTCACCCGGGTGGCGTGCCGCGACTCGATGTGCCGGACCACCGCGCCGGTGGGGCCGAACACCTCGACGCGAACGGTCTCGCCGCCGGCGTCCTGTCCGTAGGCGCCGACGATGCCACCGGAGGCGGCGAAGGCGCAGTCGCTGGCGAGGTCGAGTCCGGTCACCGGGCGGGCCGGTCCGCCGGGGGCTCGTACCGCCGGCCGGTCACCGAGCACGATGGCCCGGTCGCCGCCGGGGGCGAGGCAGGCGGCGGTGCCGGTGACGGGTGTGGTCGCGGGGTCCGGGCGCCAGCCGTCGCGGGTCCGGGTGAACCACACGGCCACCGCGGCGGACGGGTCCGTGCCGTAGGCGACGGCGAGGCCGTGACGCCGGTCGGCGGTGGCGGTCCAGGACGCGTGCGGGCCGGGGACCGGGACGTGCGTGGGCGGGGCGCCGGGCCGGACGGTGTCGAGGCTCCACCGGCCGGGTGTTCCGCCGGTGACGATGTAGTCGTCGGCGCCGTCGGCGGTGAGCACGGTGCGCCCGGCCAGTGCGGCGCCGCGGACCGGTTCGCGGTGCCCGCCGCGGATCAGGGCCGGGGCGGGGCCCGCGGCGGCGTCGTCGTTGCGTGCGCCGGAGTTCCCGGAGAGCAGCGCGTCGGGGCATCGGCGGGCGCAGCCGGTGACGTCCGGGGCGGTGGTGTCCTGCGGCGCCCGCCAGACGACGGCGCCGTTCCGGTCGGCGCCGAGGAACGCGGCTCGGCGCACGTCGGCGATGACGGCGCCGTGCGCGTCGGCGTCGATGACGATGAACTCGGCCGGCCGGGGCCTGGGCTGCCCGGTGGTGGTTGCGGTGGGCGCGCAGCCCGCGGCGGTCAACAGCAGCAGCGCGGGTACGACGGCGAGCCGCCGATGCTTCATGGTGGCCTCCCTCGACGGTGGCGCCGGCCGGACGGCCCGGCCGGCGCCCGGTGATCACACGAACGGGGTGTAGGCCTCACAGTTGACGTCCGGGATGCCGTTGGGCAGGTCGAAGATCGTGTCGAACTTGACGTAGATGTTCTCGCTGACCGGCGTGTCCTTGTTGATCGGCGTCGTATGGTCGATGTTCGGTCTCAGCGCGTCCGGGGAGTCGTACGCGAAGTAGGTCTTGTGGCTGGTGCTGTGACTGACGCCGTCCGGCGAGTGCCGCAGCCGGAAGTTCACGTTGCTCTTGTTCCCGACCGGGAACGGCGAGGCGCTGGTGAACCGGTACTGGGCGTTGATCCAGTGCTGCGTGGCGCCCTGAGTCGTGTAATCGGCGACGGCGGTGGAGTGGTAACGGCCGAGCAGGGCCTTGCAGTCGGCCGTTACGGACTCGGCGTACGCCGGGGTGGCGCCGGCCAGCAGAGCCAGACCGGCGACCGTGGTGACACCGGCGGCCATGCGGAGCTTGGACATGAGTGGTCCCTTTCCTGAGCGGAACGGTGATGTTCGGTACGCGGCCCGCCGAACCTGTTCGCCGGCCGCGTCTTCCACTCTCTCGGCCGGCGCGGCCCATCACGAGGTACGCGGCAGGCACTCGACCGGCACTTCGCGGACCGGGAGACGCCGCGGTGACGGCCATCCGACGGTAGTGACGACCGCGTGTCCCGAAGCTGGCAGATTGTCCGGTGGCGGCACGTACCCAGCGAGGGGGTCGCTCAGATGTTCGGCGAGGTGGTCCGCGCGCACCGGCACCGGCTGGGCCTGTCCCAGGAGGATCTTGCGCACCGCAGCGGCATCAGCGTCCGCGGCATCCGCAAGATCGAGGCCCAGCTGGTCGGCGCGCCCCGGCCGGTCACGGTACGGCTGCTGGCCGACGCGTTCGGCATGTCCGGCGCCGGCCGCGACGAGTTCTGTCAGCTCGCGCTCGTCGCCCGGCCGGACCGGGCGGCGCGGGCCGGCACGCCCGCCGGCCGGGAGCTGTCCGGCGCCCGGGCGGCGCCGGCCGGTGCGCCCGATGTCCGGGAGCTGCTCGGCCGGGACACCGAGATGTCGGCGCTGCTCGACCGGGCGGACGCGGCCCGGGACGGCGGGTTCCACCTGGTCTGGGTGGACGGCGAGGCGGGCGCCGGCAAATCGGCGCTGGCCCGGGCGCTCGCCGGCCGGCTGCGCGAACGGGGGTGGCGTGCCGCCACCGGTCACAGCCCCGAGGTGACCGGGGTGCCGTCCGCGTGGGCCTGGACGGACGTGGTGCGGGCGCTGGCCGCCGGCGGGCCGGCCGGTGCGCCGCCGGTCGACGGCGCCGCCCCGGCGCCGTTCCGGACCGCCCAGGCCGTGGTCGCGTGCTTGCGTGAGCACGCGGGGCCGCTGCTGGTAGTCCTGGACGACGTGCACCGGGCGGGCGAGGAGACCCTGCAGATTCTTCGGTACGCCGCCACCGAGCTCGCCGACCGGCCGGTCCTGGTGGTGGCCACGTTCCGGCCGACCGAGGTGGGCCCGGCCCTGAGCGCGACCCGGGCCGCGCTGACCGGCCCCCGCTCGTCCCGGCTCAGCCTCGCCGGGCTCGGCGAAACCGGCGTCGCCGGTCTGCTGCACGCGCATCTGGGCGCCGTCGTGGCACCCGACCTGGTACGCCTGATCACCGGCCGTACCGGCGGCAACCCGCTGTTCGTCGGCGAGACCGCCCGGCTCATCGCCGACCAGGGCGCCGGCGCGGCGGCGGACCTGGTGCCCGCCGGGGTCGACGACGTGTTGCGACGCCGGCTGGAGCGGCTGCCGCCGTCCGCGCTGGCCACCTTGCGGACGGCTGCCGTCTTCGGCATCGAGGCCGAGGCCGGGATGGTGCTCGCGGCCGGCGGCGCCGGAGCGGCGGCGACCCTCGACGGGCTGGAGGCTGCCGTGGGCGCGGGCCTGCTCACCGAACCGTCACCGGGGATGGTCCGCTTCCCGCACGTGCTGATCCGCGACATCGTCTACCGGGACCTGACCTGGCCGCGCCGGGCCGCCCTGCACGCCGAGGCGCTGCGGCTGCTGTCGCGGGCCCGGCCCGGCGAGACCGTGGCGCTGGCCCATCACGCGCTCGCCTCCGCCGGTCCGGACACCGCGCGGTCCGCAGCCGTCCGGGGCGCCGAGGCGGGCCGGGCCGCCCTCGCGTCCTGCTCCTACACCGAGGCGATCACGTTGCTGTCCACATCGGTCGCGGTGCTCGACGCGCCACCGGGTCTCCCCCGCACCGCCGGGTCCGTCCCGCGCCGGGCAGGCGACGACGCGTTGTACCTGGATCTGCTCTGCATGCTGGTGTCCGCGCAGGGCCACGCGGGTGACGTACGCGGGGCCCGGCAGTCCCGCGAACGGGCGGTCCGGACCGCCCGGCGGCTCGGCGGCCTGCCGGATCTGGCCCGCGCGTACTGCGCCTACGACGCTCCCACCCTGTGGACCAACCGGCTGTACCAGGAGCCCGATCATCAGCTCATCGCCGGTCTGGAGGCCACCCTGTCCCGGACGCCGGCGGGGGAAGCGGCCCGCCGGTGCCGGCTGCTCGCCACCCTCGCGCTGGAGACCGAGGCCACCGACGCGCCGCGGACGGACCGGGCCAGCGGCGAGGCGGTCGAGATCGCCGCCGTCCTCGACGACCCGGAACTGCTCTGCCGGGCGCTCAACGCGCGGTACCGGTACGTCGCGACGCTGGGGCCGGACCGGTGGGGTGAGCTCGACGACATCGGCAAGCGGCAACTGGACGTGGCCACCGCCAACGAGCTGACGGCGTACCGTGCCCAGGCCCACCACATCCTCTGCATGGCGCAGCTCGCCCGCAACAACCTGGACGAGGCGCGCCGGCACCTGGACCGGGCCGCCGGGCACGCGACCATCGGGCAGCTTCCGCTGGCGCTCGGCATCATCGCGATGTTCCGAGGGCTGCGGGAGCTGATCGCGGGCCGTTTCGGAGCGGCAGAACAGGCGTACGCCCCGGTCATCGCCCAGCTCAAGCATGTCGGCAGCCCCAACATCGACGAGGTGGACCTGCTCATCCGCTTCTGCATCGAACATGCCCGGGGCGGCCCCGGCAGCCGTAAGCGGATGACGGTGCTCGCCGACCTGGCCGGCCCGATCCACCAGCGGTACGGCGACGCGGTCGCCGAGCCGTACGTCCGGTTGCTGATCGCCGCCGGCCGGCGGGCGCAGGCGCGTGCCGCGTGGCGTCCGCAAGTGCCGCTGGCCCGCGACCACTACTGGTTCCGGTGGATGGCGCTGCGGGCCGAGAACGCGGTCGCGCTCGGTGACCGCGAGACGGCGGCGGCCTGCTATCGGGCGTTGCTGCCGTGGAGCGGCCACCTTCCCGGGCTGCTGCACGCGCACATCACCCTCGGCCCCGTCGATCACACCCTGGGCGACCTGGCGCGGGCGCTCGGCCGGCCCGGCGACGCCGCCGGCCACTACGCGGACGCCGCCGGCATCGCCCAGCGCATCGGGGCGGAGCACTGGGCCGCACGGGCCCGGGCGGCCCTCGGTGACACCGGCCCGCCATGAGGTTCCGGGGACCGACGACGGACGAGCATCGGGTTGCTGTCAGGCCAGGGAAGTCCGTGTCGGTGTTTCGACAATGGGAGTTGCCGTACGAATCGCGGGCGCCAACCAGCGCTCCTGCGGCCAACAGACGGCGGGCCGCCTCACGGCCTCACAGTTGCCCTGGTGGTGATCAAAGCCTCCGGCGGCCGGTGCTTCTGGTGCACCGGGCTACGCCAGGATGGGGCCATGACGCTGTGGAGGCCTGTGCTGGCCGACCTCGGATGCTCGGAGACCGGGGAGATTCGGCTGACCGGGGAGTCCCGGCCGGTGGTGTTGGCATCGCCGCTGGCGGTCGCCGAGTGTGCGATCGCCTCCGTGGCCACCTGTCTTGCCGCTGCCGCGGAATTGGGGTACGCCCGTACCGGCCGTCGGCCCGACGTCACGCTGGACACCGGACACGTGGCCGCCGCCGTACGCGGCGAGGTCTGGCTGCACGACCCGGCCGGCCGGCCGGTCAACGGCTGGGCCCCGCTTTCGCGGCTCTGGCGGGCCGGGGACAGCTGGGTGCGTACCCATGGCAACTACCCGTGGCACCGGGCGGCGCTGCTGACCGCCCTCGGCGTAGCCGACGGCCCGGACACGGAGACCGAGGCGGCGGTGGCCGCGGCAGTGGCCGCACGCCCGGCCCAAGAAGTGGAGCGGGCGGTATATCAGGCGGGTGGCCTGGCGGTAGCCGCCCGGACCGAAGCCGAATGGCTCGCCGAGCAGCCGGTCGATGCCACGCCGTTGGTCGGCTTGACGCCGCTCGGCACCGCACCGCCGCTCGGCGCCCCGTCGCTGGGGGCCGGCGGCTCGTTACCGGCCGCCGGAGTGCGAGTGCTCGATCTGACTCGGGTCATAGCCGGTCCGGTGGGCACCCGAATGCTGGCAGCAGTCGGTGCCGAGGTACTGCGCATCGATGATCCGCACCGGCCGGAGCCGCGGCTGCACGCCGTGGACGGCGTGGTGGGCAAGGCCAGTGCAGCGCTGGACGCCGATACCGAGGACGGCCGCCGGACGCTGCACCGGCTCATCGCCGACGCCGACGTAGTGGTGACCGGATACCGCCCCGGTGCGATGCGCCGGCTCGGGCTCGACCCCGACCAGATCGCCGACCGACACCCCGGCACGGTGGTGGCGACACTGTCGGCCTGGGGGACCACCGGAACCTGGGGCTCCCGCCGCGGCTTCGACAGCCTGGTGCAGGTCGCCACCGGTATCGGCTGGGCCACCAGCACCGACGGGACACGGCCCGGCACGCTGCCCTGCCAGCTACTCGACCACGCCACCGGCTACCTCCTCGCCGCCGGCGTCCTCGCCGCCCTGACCCACCGTGAACGCACCGGCAAGACGCTGCACGCGTCGCTGTCACTGGCCCGCACGGCCCGCTGGCTGCTCGACCAGGGCAGCCGCGAGGCCAGCCCGGCCCCGGGAGGTAACGACGCGGCCGACCGAGCGCAGCTATACCGAACCGACCTGGGCGACGGGTGGAGCGGCATCACACCACCCGGCTCGCTCGACGGCCGCGCGCTGTCCTGGCCGCACCTACCGCCGCGCTACCTGGCCTCCCCAGCCGCCTGGCGCCTTTGACACCCGGTCCGAAGCCGATACAGAGTCAGGCCTTCGTCGATCGAGGGGCTACCCGGCGTCCCGGCGAAAGCCAGTGCCGACAACGCCCGCTCGGCGGTGCCAGAACGGACACTGATCCGCCATGGTGCTCCATCAGGCTGCGCCTGCCGACGCTAATATTCACGAACTTTGTTTCGAGAGGCGGAAATCTTGGGCGTAGTCGTTGATGCCTACAGCAGGCTGGCATACGTGGGCGAACACGTTTTGCTCTGCTCCCCGGAAAGCCACAATCCGGGTTATGCCGGTCGGGTGACCCCGGAACACATCCTATGCTGCCAGGAGAAGGAGCACCTGACGACCTTAACCGACAGCGCTTTCCCTGCCTCGTTCCGGGGAATCCCTGTCGTTGGCCAGGGGGAATACCTCACCGGCGGGTGTTACGCCACTACGGCTCAAACCGAAGAGTACGAAGCCTGGTCTGGTTCGTGCCGCAGCTATGGGTACTGGCGGTCGACCCTGCAGGAACAATTCAATCCGACGCTGGACCCAGACGGCCCGTTCTATGAGCTGATCTGGTTCTCCGACTGCGAGGGCACCATCGGCTCCGAAGCCGCGGCGGATCTACTGGCCGACTTCCGGAGACACTCGCCGGCATACCGGCCGCCGCACGAGTGGTGCGGAGAAGCCTTCGACGCCTTCGCTCGGGCATTTGTAATCGCTGCGGACGACGGCTTGATCTTCTTCTGGTGACACCTCGCCACGGACTGACTGGCGGACCCTGTGTGAACAGCGATCGGGCTGGAAGATGACAAGGCACTGGGTCTTTCGCGCTGCTTGTCCCGTCACCGACCTGGATACAGACACCGCAACCGCCTACGTCGCCTACCAAGACGGCGACATCCTGGCGCTCGATCTGCAGGACGGCTCCGTACGCTGGCGACAGCGCCGTCAAGGAGTCTTTCCGACGGCGCTCACAGCGGTCGGAGGCGATCGGCTGCTGGTCGGAACCAGCGACGGCCGGATCCTCACCTGCCGGATCCGGTGACGCGAAGGTGCCGTGCTGACGAGTATGCGATGGCGACTCCTGCAGACCCGCCGCCGACCACATTGCGCTCGTGGCACGCGCGAGTCGCGGCTGCTTGGGAGCAGTCGTGCGTTCTGGACGATGACAAGGTGCTTCATAGGTAGTCGAAGAACCGCCGGAACCAAGTCGCCCGGTTAGGCCCGAATACCCATTGATTCGGACCTTCATATGGCGCATCGAGGATGCACTCGGGAACGAGGCGGAGTTGCAGATCGGCTGACACCAGCTCGATACGACGGTAATCCTCTTGATGTACCGGTGGTGTCTGGCTGTCGTCAGGTGCGGGCCGAATCCGGTACGGCAGGCAAGTGGTCAGCGCACCGAAATTGCTCAGCATGACGGCGAGCGGGAGGCCGGCCCCGCTCCGTTGGTCGCGAGTGTGGGTGACCTCGGCTGGAATCTGGATGACGCCGAAGCGAGCGGCGTCCTCCTGCGGACCGTGCCCTCCGGCCAGCGGACAGCCGAAGACCTCGCTCAAACCCTTGACCAGCTGATCGAATCGATTCTGCGTCGCCGCACGATCGAAGTTGCTCGGGAATTCCAGGCCGACGGCCGAGCCCAATCTGCCGGGCTCGTCCAAAGCGCGCAGTACCGACCACCAATCCTCTTCGCCCGCCGCCGGCATGCTCGGCACGATACCGGTGACATCCCCCGTGCCCGGAGGGCTCACAACGTGAGGGGACCGGCCCTGCGAGGCGGCGGGCGATCGCTGCTCGACGTACGGGTTACCGACCCCGCGCCCATGGAGGAGCTCGGCCGTGGCGCAGGGATGCTCCGAGCAGACGCCGGCCGAGTTGGAGTTACAGCTGGGCATCGAGCTACCCGGCGAGTACCTGACCTTCTCCTGCACGTCGGCCGTGGGCCGCGGGACCTGCATACGGCCTGTTTCCGCTCCGTCGTGTCGAGGGCCGATGGCGTTGGGAGGGAGATGGGTTGTAGGCCATAGCCGGCCAGCACGGCCAGGCAGTCGCGGCCCAGGTCGACGATCGTGTACGGGTGCGCGTCGAAGTCCACGACGCTGGACCGGCCGGTGTCCCGATGATCGAACCGGATCACCTGGACCCCGCGCTCGACCAACCGGCCGACCAGCGCCTCGGGCTACTGACACCCTGAGCAGCCGACCCCATGACCATCAGGACAGCGGGAAGCTCCGGATCCCCGACTCGCTCGGTCCAGATCCGTAACGGTCCAAAGCAACAAATCGCCCGTGCGTATCCAACATGGCGGCACTGTAGCGGCCGCCTGCTGACGAGCATCGATATTTTCCCATGGTCGGGGTGAGAACAGCGCACCGCAGCCGAGAAGTCGATACGGAGACGCGTCAGACGCTCGCCGGAACCTCCGGGTTCGCGATGAACATTGGCCACTGTGTCGCGATTCCCTCCTTCTCGAAATCGATTGATAAATTGATCGGCATGACGTTGAGTGGTGCGCTGGACGCGTTTCGTCTTGAGGCCGAGTGCCTTTCTCGGGCGGCGGCAGGCTTGTCCGAGGAGGAATGGCGCCTCCCGACGAGATGTGAGCCGTGGACGGTTCGAGAGCTGTTGGGGCATGTCCGGGTGGTGATCGCCTGGCTGCCGGGCATGCTGACCGCTGCTGAGCCGGCGAAGGCGGAGGTCTCCGCGGTCGACTACTACCGGCCCGACGACCGTTTCGACGTGCCGACCAATACGGCCCGGATCGGTGTGGCGCAGGACTACGCGGCCGGGTTGGGCAGCGGTGCCGCGCTTGTGGAGGATTTCACCGCGACATGGCAGCTGGTGGATCGGCAGTGCCGTGCTGAGCGGGAGGACCGGGTGGTGCGTACTCGGCATGGGGACGCGATGTTGTTGTCGCAGTTCCTGCTCACTCGGGTGGTCGAGATCGCCGTCCACGGTCTCGACATCGCCGATGCGCTGGGGCGCCCGCCCTGGCTGACTCGGCAGGCCGGAGACGTCGTGATGGAGTTGCAGCTCGGCCCGGATTGGAGGAGCGCGATGCGCGAGCTGGGTTGGGATCGACTGACATTCCTGCGTAAGGCAACCGGACGGCAGCGGCTGGAGTCGGCAGATGCCGCGCGGGTGGAACGGCTCGGCATGCGGTGGCTCACGCTGGCTTGAGGGCGATACGGTGGTCATCTGCGGGGCCCCATGACGGCTGGGTGGCTACCGACGGAGGTACTCCCGTCACTGCTGCTCACGGGCGATCCGCTCGACCGCGTCCTTGGCCTCCACCAACCCGGCCCCGGTACGGCGGCGGTAGAGCCGGACCGCGGCCGTGTCGCCGTCCTCGGCGAGGAGGGCGCGTACCTCCGCGTGCAGGCTTCCGGCATCGGCCGGGTGCTCCGGGGCGGACCGCTTGGACCTGCGCAGCACACCGGAGACGAGCAGCATCCCCACGCCGACGGCACCGACCAGAAGTGCGATGGTGATCATCATGGGTCCATCCTCCCGCTTCGGTTCAAGGGCTCACACGTCCGCGCCCACGACCGACGGTTTGAAGACCGAGCTGGTGACGAGGCTGCCGCAAGGCGCGGCCACCCACGGCGACCGATGACGTCCCGGTCAGCTCTGCCGGAAACGGCCGGGTGAGATGCCGTACTCCCGGCGGAACGCGGCCGCGAAGGCGTACTCGGTGGAATAGCCGACCTGGCGGGCGATCGCCGCCAGCGGTGCCGTGGTCTCGCGCAGCAGCCGGGCGCCGCGGCTCAGGCGCCAGCCGGTCAGGTACGCCATCGGCGGGGTGCCGACCAGCGCGTGGAAACGCCTGGTGAACGCGGTCCGGGACATCCCCGCGACGGCGCCGAGCTGCTGCACCGTCCACGGCCGCTGCGGGCTGCCGTGGATCTCCCGGAGCGCGGCCGCGATCGCCGGGTCGCCGACCGCGGGCCAGCCGTCCGCCCCGGTCTGCTCCTGCCACTGACGCAGCACGTGCACCAGCATGAGGTCGACGAGCGCGGACCTGGTCGTGGCGGCGCCGGAACGCTCCTCGGCCACATCCGTGCTCAGCAGCCCGGCGACCGCCCGCAACTCGGGGTGGCGGTCGTAGTCGGGCGACACGGCGATGACGGCCGGCAGGTCCTGCAGGAAACGGTGCACCTGCCCACGGTCGAGCCGGTACGCCCCGCAGAGCAGGATGAAGTCGGCCTGTTCCGGTTCCGGATCGCCGGACGGCCGGTCCGGAACCGGCAGACCGCCGGGACCGTGCACGGCCGCATGGCTGAGCCCGTGCTCGGCACCGTGCGGGGCGAGCACGATGTCACCTCGGCGCAGCGCCGCCGGCGGCTCGCCCGCGGTGACGAGCCAGCCGGCGCCGTGCAGGACGACGTGGAAGCCGACGCCGGTGAAGGCCGGGAACCGCATGCCCCAGGAACCGGACCGGTGGATCCGGCGGGCGTGGACGCGGCCGGTACGGAAACCGCCCACCGCCTCGTTGATCACGTCCACGGCCCGATCGTAGCCACCCGGTACGTTCGCGTATCCCCGCGGAACTGCTGCGTATGGCCGGTCACAGTGCCGCGATGATTCAGTTCACTGCTGTGGAACACGAACGAGAGATCCTGGCCGGCCATGCCGCCCGCACCGACCAGCAGGGCCGCCCGGCCCCGGAGAGCCTGACCGCCGCACGGAAGGCCGGCGCCTTCGGGCTGCGGACCCCGGCGTCGTACGGAGGCGCCGGGGCCGGCGCGGTGCACGTCGCACGCCACCTGGCCGAACTGGGACGCGCCTGTCCCGCCACGGCGTGGATCGCCGGCACCTGCGCCACCGGCAAGACACTCGCCGCCCGCACCTTCGGGGACGAGGCGCTGCGAGACCTCTACGCCGACCCGGACGCGCTGGTGTGCGGGGTGGGCTTCCCCGGCGGCCGGGCCGAACGGGCCGCCGGCGGCGTACGCGTGACCGGCCGCTGGCCCAACGCCTCCGGATGCGAGGACGCGTCGTGGGCCGTCCTGGCGGTACGTGACGGCGACACCGTCGCGCTGGCCCTGATCCCGGTGACCGACCTGACCATCGACCGGACCTGGCGGATGGCCGGCATGCGCGGTACCGGCAGCCACACCCTGGTGGCGGAGCGGGTGCCGGTGCCGGCCGCACGGCTGGTGCCGGTGCCGCAGCCCGCCGACCCCGCCGACCGGCTCCTGATCCAGCTCACCGTGCTGGGCCCGGTGGTCGGCGCGGCCCGCGGTGCGCTGGACGTCGTCGCGGCGATGTTCGGCTCGGACCGCAAGCCGTTCATGAGCGCCCACCAGCGGATGGGTGACTCCCCGGGCGCGCGGCTCTGGCTGGCCGACGCCACCCGGCTGGTCGACCGGGCCGAGCGCACCATGCTCGCCCTCGCCGCCACCGCCGACGCGGGCGAGCTGACCGGCGCCGACGGCCCGCGGCTGCAGACGGACCTGGCCGACGCCGCCCGTGACTGCCGGGCGGCCCTCGACCTGATGCTCGACCTGCACGGCGCGAGCGGGTTCGCCACGACGAACGCCTTGCAGCGGCATTGGCGTGACGTGGCGGTCGGCAGCCGGCACCCGCACCTCAATCCGTACCTGGCCGCCGAGAACTACGGCCGGGCGCTGGTCCCGGCCCGATGACCGGCATGCTGATGCCCGCGGCGAACCCGGGCTGATGCGGCGTTCACCGGAGGAGCATCTCCAGGACGGCGTCCGGGGTGTTCGCGGCGGCGATCTGGGCGGCCACCGCCCCGGAGGCGGCGGCATAGGAGGGGTCGGCCAGGACCTGCGCCACGGCCGGGCCGACCTGGCCGGGCCGCGCAACGACGAGCGCGGCGCCGGCCGCCGCCCGCTCCGCGTTGACCGGCTTGTCCAGGCCCATGGGCAGCAGCACCATCGGCAGCCCGCGGCTCAGGGTGGCCAGGACGGTGCCGGCTCCGGCGGTGGAGACGACCAGGTCGCTGACCGCGAGAAGATCCTTCATCGGTACGAAGGCCGCGCTGCGCACCTGAGCGTCGGGAAGGTCCTGTTCCTCGAGGCCGTCACCGCTGTACGGCGCGACCAGGATGTTGACGTCGAGCGGGGTCAGGGAGCCGACGATGGACTCGATGGCGGTCGAGTCGTCGACGACCGTGCCGAGGGTCACGAGGACGACCGGCCGGCCCTCCCGTCCGGGGAACCGCGGCACCGGTGACGGGCCGGCCTCGCTGCTGTGCGGTTGCGCCCGGACCTGGATCCGGGTGACCGGGTACTCGTCGGTGGGCCGGAGCAGGCTCGCCGGCCACGGGTCGAGGTACGCCACCGGCGGGGTGCGCGTCACCCCGTGCTCCCGGAACCGGGGTTCGAGGGCCTTCTCGAAGGCGGTGGCGAGCGGGCCGGCCAGCGGAAGGGTCGATCCGTGGACCGCGTAGGGAACACCGCGGACGGCGGCCACGAGCTGACCGAGGAAGTCCACCATGTCGGCGACGACGAGATCGGGACGGAACTCCTCGGCCGCGGCGAGCGCCTCCGCCGGCCGGGCCGGCGACATCCTGTGGCTGCACCTGTGCAACGCCGCCTACTTCATCCGCACCGACGACCTCGGCTGGCCTCTCGACGAGTCGGAGACCTGGCTGGTCGAGGCGCTGAGCACCGCCCTGCTCGCCGCCGGCGATCCCCCACGACAGGCCCCCTGAGGAGCACGGATCTCGCCGCCGGCGATCCCCCGCGATTGGCCTCCGGAGGCACGGATGTCGATGGTCATGGTGACCCGGGCGTGGCGTCAGGCATAGTATTCGGGTCCCCTCTCCTCCGACGGAGCCGCCGCCCATCCCCCAATGGGAGCGCTCCCGATCCCCCGAAGGAAACCACCTCATGTCTCGAACACGGAAAGTGCTGTCGGCGGCCGCGATGGCGGTGGCCGCCGTCGGCGGGTCGGTGGCGGTGGCCGTTCAGGCCAGCGCGGCGGCCGGCTGCCAGGTCGACTACGCGGTCACCAACCAGTGGCAGGGCGGCTTCGGCGCGTCAGTGAAGATCACCAACCTGGGCGACCCGATCACCGGGTGGAATCTGGGCTTCGCCTTCGGCGCCGGCCAGAGCATCACCCAGCTGTGGAACGGCTCCTTCACCCAGTCCGGGACCGCGGTGACGGTACGCGACGCCGGTCACAACGCCTCGATCGCCACCAACGGCACCACCTCGTTCGGGTTCAACGGCGCCTTCACCTCGTCGAATCCGGTCCCGGGCGCCTTCACCCTGAACGGCACCGTCTGCACGGGCGGGGTGACCACGCCGAGCAGCTCGCCGGCCACGTCGCCGAGCACCACCCCGAGCACGTCACCCAGCACCGGCACCGGGCCGGTCACCGGCGGTGCCGCCGCGCTCGTCGCCGACATGGGCCAGGGCTGGAACCTGGGCAACCAGCTGGAAGCCAACGTCGGCGGGGTGCCCAGCGAGACGGCCTGGGGCAACCCGGTCGTGACGGCGGCCCTCATCGACCGGGTGAAGGCGGCCGGCTTCGACACGATCCGCATCCCGGTGTCCTACCTGGGCAAGATCGGGGCCGCGCCGGGCTACACCGTCGCCGCCGCCTGGCTGAACCGGATTCAGCAGGTCGTCGACCTGGCCCACGACCGCGGGCTGTACGTGCTGATCAACATGCACGGCGACGGGTACAAGAGCGTCGGCGGCGCCTGGCTCATCTGCGACGCGGCCGCGCAGACGACCATCAAGGAGAAGTACCAGAAGGTCTGGCAGCAGGTGGCGAGCAGGTTCCAGAGCTACAGCGGGCGCCTGATCTTCGAGTCGATGAACGAGAACTTCGACGGGCAGTACGGCGCACCGACCCAGCCGTGCTACTCCAACATCAACGCGTACAACCAGATCTTCGTCGACACGGTCCGCCGGACCGGTGGCAACAACACCTCCCGGTGGCTGCTGGTGCCGGGCTGGAACACCAACATCGACCACACCGTCGGCTCCGGGTTCGCGCTGCCCACGGACCGGTACCGGTCGGCCGCCATCCCGGCCGCCGAGCAGCGGATCATGATCTCGGTGCACTACTACGACCCGTGGGACTTCGCCGGCGAGGAGAGCGGCGCCATCACCCAGTGGGGCCCGGCGGCGAGCAACCCCGCGAAGAAGTCCACGTGGGGCCAGCAGGACTTCATGGACGCGCAGCTGAAGAAGGTGCACGACACGTTCGTGGCGAAGGGCTACCCGGTGTTCGTCGGTGAGTACGGCTCGGTCGACAAGACGTCGGCCGACGCGACGAACAACAGGTACCGCGCCGACTTCGCCCGCACCCTGGTGGCCACCGCGAAGAAGTACGGCGCGGCGACCGCCTACTGGGACAACGGCTACAACGGCCAGTACGGGTTCGCCCTGTTCGACCGCAACTCCGCAACGGTGACCCAGCAGGGCATCATCGACGCCATCATGAGCGCCTGACCCGTACGCCGGAGGGTGTCCCCGCTCACGAGGGGCGCCCTCCGGTCAGTCGCGGGGGGCGCGTTCGGCGCGGTAGGTCTTGAACATGAAGACGGCGAGCGTCGTGACCAGGACGACGATGCCGGCCATCAGCAGGGCGAAGATGCCGTCGCCGTGCTCGTCACGGATCATCAGAGCGCCGTTGACCAGGAAGTAGACGCCGATCAGGCCGCCGCCGGCGGTGAGGATCCAGCTGTTGTTCGCGGGCTTGCGCGGCGGCTCGGCGGGGGTTTCCGGCGGCGTGGGGGAAGACGTCACCTCTGCAGTATCGGCCATCGGCGACCGCGGTTCAGAGGTCGGCCCGCCCGGGGTGACCCGCCCCGCAGCCGCGAGCGCCCCTAGCGTCCCTTAGCCGCGGCACGGCGCACCCGGCAAAGGGGCCACGCCCGTTCCACCGCGCCGGAGGGCTCCATACGCTCGTATCCATGACCATTGTCGAGAGGGAACCGGACGCCCGGCGGCTCGGCGCCTTCTCGCCGGCGCGGGGGACGTCATGATCGAGAGCATCCTGCCGGCCGGTGTCATCGCGGTCGACACGTTCGAGGACCCGCCCCAGGCGACGCTCTTCCCGGAGGAGGAGTTCCTCGTCAGCAAGGCGGTGGCGAAACGGCGGGCCGAGTTCACCACCGGGCGCTGGTGCGCCCGCCAGGCCATGCAGCGGATGGGCCGCCGGCCGGCGCCGATCCTGGTCGGGCCACGCGGTGAGCCGCAGTGGCCGGACGGGCTGGTCGGCAGCATCACGCACTGCGCCGGGTACCGCGCGGCCGTCGCCGCGCCGGCGGCGCACGTCAGCACGGTCGGCATCGACGCGGAGCCGCACGAGACCATGCCGGACGGCGTGTTCGAGGCGGTCTCGCTGCCCGAGGAACGCGACCGGATCATGCTGCTCGAGCGGGAGCATCCCGGCCTGCACTGGGACCGGATGCTGTTCAGCGCCAAGGAGTCGGTGTACAAGGCGTGGTACCCGCTCGCCGAGCGGTGGCTGGACTTCGAGGACGCCTCGGTGACCTTCCACCCGGGCACGGCCACCTTCACCGCCGAGCTCAAGGTCACCGGGCCGCGGCTGCACGGCCGCAGCCTCACCGGTTTCAGCGGCCGCTGGCTGGTGGAGAAGGACCTGGTGATCACCGCCATCGCCGTTCCGGCGCAGGCCCGCCAGCCCACGCTCAGCGCTCGCTGAGCCGATCGCACGCACGAGAGAACGCCCGGTCGTCGCGACCGGGCGTTCTGTCGTGCCGATGCGGCGCCGTCAGGCGCTGATCGCGTGGTCCAGCAGGTAGTGCGCCGGCAGGTCGGTACGCCGGGTCACGTTGAGCTTGCGGTAGATCCGGGTCAGGTGCTGCTCCACGGTGCTGACCGTGATGAACAGCTTCTTGGAGATCTCCCGGTTGGTGTAGCCGTCGGCGGCCAGCACGGCGACGCGCCGCTCGGCCTCGCTGAGGGTCGCCGTGCCCGGGGCCGGGTTCAGCGACTGCGCCGGCATCTCCGCGTCGTCGCCGCCGAGCTCCGGCTTGAGCGCCTGCAGCAGCGGCCCGGCCTCGATCTTCTCGGCCAGGGCGCGGGCCCGCCGGGCGATCATCCCGGCCCGCCGCTGCTCCCCCAGCGACTGGTACGCCTCGGTGAGGTCGACCAGGGCGCGGGCCTGCTCGTACTCGTCGCCGCTCTGCAGGTCCACCGCCTGCCGCAGGAACATCGGGCGGTGCCGCAGCTGGCTGGTCGCCGCGAACACCCGCATCGCCATCGACCAGGCCCGGGCGTTGTTCTTGCCGCACCGGTTGAGCTGGTCCTCGACGAGACTGTGCGCCTCGTCGGGGCGGCCCAGCCGCAGCAGCGCCTCCGCGGCGTCCACCCGCCACGCGACCAGGCCCGGCACGTCCAGGTGCCACCGCGCGGCCAGCTCACCGCAGCGCTGGAAGTCACGCAGCGCGAGCGGCAGCTGCCCGATCGCCATGCTGTACCGGCCGCGCGCCTGCAGGTAGTGCAGGCCGTGCCGGGTCTGGAACATCTCCTCCGGCACCGGCTGGTCCAGCTGCTCGCGGACCAGGTCGTAGCGGCCCATCGCGGTGGCCGCGATCATCATCGGCGCGACCGCGGCGCCGACCGCGACACCCCAGCTGGAGGCGGGCATGGCGTTCAGGGCGAGTTGCGCGTGCCGGACGGCGGCCGGCAGGTCACCGAGCCGCAGCGAGATCTCCGCGCTGATCGCCGACAGGCGGGCCAGCCGGCTCGGGGCGCGCCGGGTGACGGCCTCCTCGACGAACATCGCGCACCAGGACGCCGCCTGGTCGCACCAGCCGCCGTAGGTGAGGGCGAGCAGCGCGCTCTCCACGGTGTCCAGGCTCATCTCGTCGAGCCGGGAGTTGTGCAGGATCCGGCCGACCGCGGCCGCGATCTTCTCGGACGGGCCGTGGGTGAGGACGGTGGCCAGCGCGGACGCCGCCTCCAGCCGGTGCCCGGAGGCGACCGTCGACACCGCCGGCAGGTGCGCGGGCGGCTGACGCAGCACGTCGAAGAACGACGGGTAGGTGACCCGCAGCAGCGGCCGGGCGATCGCCAGTTCGCTGCGGCTCTCCTGGTCGAGATCGCCGGTAGCGGCGTTGAGGTGCTCGAACACGTCCTTCGCGTCGGTGAACTGCCCGTTCCAGAGCAGCGCCTTGGTCAGCGCCAGGGCGTCGCCGCTGCGCAGGTGGCCGCGGCGCAGGGCCGCGGTCAGCTCGGGCAGATAGGTGGTGGAGCTGCCCGGGTTGATCCGCCAGGCGGCCCGCAGCATGGTCGTCATGATCTTCGCGCGGCGCTGTTCGTCGGAGCAGTTCTGCCAGGCGAGCCGCAGGTAGCTCATCGCCGCGTCGACCCGGCCCTCGCGCAGCGCCTGCCGGGCCGCGTCCTCGAGCACCGCGACGCCCCAGGGCTCGTCGGCCCGGCCCGCGCCGAGCAGCTGGTCACCGACCACCTGGCTGGACGCGCCGCCGTCGTGCGCCAGCACCGCCGCCCGCCCGTGCAGCTCACGGCGTTCGGCGTCGGCGATCTCGGCGAGCACCGCCTCGCGGGCCACCGCGTGCCGGAACTCGCCGTTGCGCAGGATCCCGGCGGCGGTGAGGGCCCGGACGGCCTGGCTGACCAGCGCGGGGTCGGCGTCGATCAGCCGGCTGAGGAACGCCGGGCCGGGCAGGATCGCCGCCCCGCGGGCGACCCGCCGCAGTCGGGGGTCGGCCCGGTGCAGGCAGGAGACCACGGCACGGGCGAAGTGGCCGCCGACGATCGGTTCCTCGTCCGGGGTGCCGCCCTCGGCGAGGGTCTGCCGATAATCGTCGATAAGACCGGTGATGAGCAGCGGGTTTCCGCCACTGAGCTCGTGCCACCGGGTGGCGACGCGGTGCGCGTCGCCGGCCGGGAGGGCGTCGGCGGCCATCGCCGCCACGCCCGCCGGCGACAGGGTGGAGATGGTCAGGTGCGCGCCGAGCGGGGCCCGGCTCAACCCTTCCAGCTCGTACGTCGCCTCGTCCGACCAGGCGTGCGCCGAGTGGCTGAACAGCGCGAGCATCGGCGCGAACCGCACCCGGCGGGCCAGGTACGAAAGGCACAGGATCGACGCCGGGTCGGCCTGGTCGATGTCGTCGATGACGATGACGAGCGGGTACCGCTGCGACAGGTCGAGCAGGATGGTGCAGAGGCCGTGCATGATCTGCGGGTCCATCCGGGCGGCGCCGTCCGGGCCGGGCGGGATGCTCTGGGCGCCCTCGGACAGCAGGTCCATGGCGCGCCGGCTCTCCTCGGCGACCAGCGGCGCGTCCATCAGCAGCTGACCGAACACGCCGAGCGGCAGATCCTGCTCGGAGCGCGAGCCGACCGCGGTGATGGCCAGGCCGTTCAGGTCGACGACACGTTCGGCGAACGTGTTCAACAGCTCGGTCTTGCCGGTGGCGGCGGCGCCGGTCACCATCGCGACGCGGCCCTTCCCGGCCACTGCGGCGGCCAGCAGGCTGTCGAGCATCGCCATAGCGTCGTCTCGTTCCACCAGTCCCATGGTCTTCCCTCCTTCCCGCGGGTGCCCTGTGTCCGAGCGCCCTGTACGTCTACCTTCACCAAGGACGCTACGGGGCTGCGTTGTCGTACCCTTATCGCTTGCCTATCGCCATTGACCTGCGCTTATGCAGCGTCGGCGGCGTGCGGGAGGAGCGCGGTATCGCGGGTCCGGGCACGGGTGCGGCCGATCCGGTGGGCCGCCGCACGGACCGCCGCCAGGATCGCCGTCTCGACGTCGCCGTCGACCCCGACACCCCACAGGGTGCGGTCGCCGGCCTGCATCTCGGCGTAGACG
This sequence comes from Actinoplanes utahensis, assembly GCF_016862455.1. Taxonomy (GTDB): domain Bacteria; phylum Actinomycetota; class Actinomycetes; order Mycobacteriales; family Micromonosporaceae; genus Actinoplanes; species Actinoplanes utahensis. The sequence continues at coordinate 38,901 of NZ_BOMZ01000079.1, read as the reverse complement.
GCGGTGCCGTCGTGCCCGGCCAGCCCGGTTCCGGTGCGGTGCACGGCACGCAGGTCGACCCGCCAGGCGGCGAGGCTCTGCCGGACCCGGTCGAGGGTCTCGGTGCGGGCGGCGCCGACCTCGAAGGCGGCGCCGTCGATGTGCAGGACGACGGGCACGGCGGTACGCAGTTTCAACGGCACCCGCAGCAGCGGCCGGGTGGCGTACGCGGCCTCGAAGAGCTCGACGACCCGGTCGCCGGTGATCTGGCCGCCCTCGGCGTCGGCCCGGGCCTGCACCAGGGCGGCGAACTCGATCTGCAGGTCGCGGGGCATGTTGAGGCCGAGCCGGGAGCTGATCACGTACGCGACGCCGCCCTTGCCCGACTGGCTGTTGATCCGCACGATCGACTCATAGGTGCGGCCGACGTCACGCGGGTCGATCGGCAGGTAGGGAATCTCCCAGCGCGGGTCGCCGGTGCGCTTGCGATCGTCGAAGCCCTTCTTGATGGCGTCCTGGTGGGAGCCGGAGAAGGCGGTGTAGACGAGGTCGCCGGCGTACGGGTGCCGGGGGTGCACGGGGATGTCGGTGCAGTGCTCGACCACCCGGCGGACCTCGTTGAGGTCGGAGAAGTCGATGCCCGGGTCGATGCCCGCGCTGAACAGGTTGAGCCCGAGGGTGACCAGGTCGACGTTGCCGGCCCGTTCCCCGTTGCCGAGCAGGCAGCCCTCGATCCGCTCGGCCCCGGCCAGCAGCGCCATCTCGGCGGTCGCGACCCCGGTGCCCCGGTCGTTGTGCGGGTGCACCGACAGGCAGACGTGCCGGCGGCGGCTCAGGCCGCGGTCCATGTACTCGATCTGGTCGGCGAAGACGTTCGGCATCGTCCGTTCCACCGTGGTCGGGAAGTTCAGCGTGATGGGGCGGCCCGTCTCCGGCTGCCACACGTCCATCACCGCCTCGCAGACCTCCAGGGAGAAGTCGAGCTCGGTGTCGTTGAACAGCTCCGGCGAGTACTGGAAGCCCAGGTCGCAGTCGGCCAGGGTGCGGTCGGCGTACTTGAGCATCAGGCGGGTGCCCTGGACGGCCATCTCCTTGCACTCGGCGCGGTCCATCCCGAAGACCACCCGGCGGAACAGCGGCGAGGTGGCGTTGTAGAGGTGGATGGTCGCCTTCCGCGCGCCGGCCAGGCTCTCCACGGTCCGCCGGATCAGCTCGTCGCGGGCCTGCACGAGCACCGAGATCCGGACGTCGTCCGGGATCAGGTCCCGCTCGATGAGCATCCGCAGGAAGTCGTGGTCGTCCTGGCTCGCGACCGGGAACCCGACCTCGATCTCCTTGTACCCCATCCCGGTCAGCAGCCGGAACATGGTCATCTTCCGCTCCGGGCTCATCGGATCGACCAGGGACTGGTTGCCGTCGCGCAGGTCGGTCGAGAGCCACCGTGGCGCCGTGGTGATGGTCCGGGAGGGCCACAAGCGGTCCGGGAACGCCTCCGCGGCCGGACGACGGTAACGCTCCACCGCACGGCGGAATGGTGCCGACATGTCTTCCCCCTGATTGCAGAGCGGGACCGTTCAGCCCCGGAGTCCGAAAAACATCGAGTAGGAGTACGGCGCCAGCCGAACCTCGACCTGGCATCCGTCGGAGTCGTCGGTCAGCCGGACCTCCACCGAGACCTCCTTGTACGCGGCGCTCAGCCCGAGCGTGGCGAAGTAGGCGTCGCTGTCGAACACGAGCCGGTACGGTCCCGGCCCGAGCCGATGATCCACCGTCCAGTCCTGCAGATCGATGCAGCCGTCGCCGTCCGTCTCGGCCTGCGCGACGGTCACCCACTCGTCCGCGTTCCCGTAGACGTCGGTGATCTTGCGATCGATGCGGACACGTACTCCTGCTGCCGGCCGCCCGTAGACGACGTCGACGGCCTGTGCAGAGATTCTCATGGCGTGGGCCTTGCTGTCCGGTTCGTGGGTGACTCCCATTGGCGCAATGGTCCGGCATCGCGTTATCGCCGGGTTTCCATCCCGTTATCGTCCGGCGATATCGCCGATGATGCCATGACCAAAGGGCGTTGATAACGCTGCGATAGGCGGCATCCATAACGTCATCGGTGTCGAAGCGGCAAGCACCGCTCACCACGAATCAGACACTGAGAGGCAGTCATCCCCATGCGTATCTTCGCCCGTTGGACCACTCGTATCGTCCTCGCCGCCGCCACCGCGATCACGATCGCCGTCACCGGCACTGGTTCGGCATACGCCGCTGAGGGTGACGCCCCCACGACCGCGCCGGCGGCCACCAGCACCCCCGCGCCGGGAACCGACGGCCCCTCCGACGCCCCGCTGGACAACTTCCCCTGGTAATTGCGGGCACGAACGCAAAAAGGCCGCCGCACCGATGCGAAAGAATCGGTGCGGCGGCCTTTTCGGCTGTGCCGATTTTTAAGAACGGCTGACGCTGCGCGACATCGCGCTGTACGCCCCGCTGAGCATCGTCAGCACCCGCTCCTCGAGGACCGGCGCGTTGATCTCCCGGAACTTGTCCAGCGCCCGTTGCAGGTGGGTGACCGCCGCGTGCGGTTTCCCGCCGACCAGCGCCAGTTCCCCCTTGCTGAACTCGGCTCGCGCGTCGACCAGCAACTCGCCGTTGTCGGTGGCGATCTGCTGCGCGCTGGCCAGCGCCGCGTCGGCCTTGTCCCAGTCGCCGCCGCGGGTGTACGCCATACCGAGACCCAGACGGGCGTACGCCTCCCCGATCGGATCGCCCAGGTCGCGGACCACCGACAGCGCCTCGTCGAAGACGTTCACCGCCCGGTCGGCCTCACCGGCCTGCAGGTGGGCGTCGCCGAGGTGGTAGAGCGCCTGCGCCTCGATCCGCCGGCTGCCGACCCGGCGGCTGAGTTCCAGGGCCTCGACGAGCATCGCCTTGGCGCCCTCGGCGTTCTCCCGCTCCAGCTCGACCTGCGCCATGCTGTGCAGCACGTACGCCGACGCGGCCAGGTCGCCGACCCGGCGCAGCACCGGGAGGATCTGCTCGTACCGACGGGCGGCCTCGGCCAGGTTGCCGTTGATCCGTTCCAGATAGGCGAGGTTGCGGCTGGCCAGGGCCTCGCCGTGATCCTCGCCGACGACGTGGAACAGCTGGGCGGCGTCCTCGAGCCGGTGCCGGGCGTCGGTGAACCGCTTCTCCACGATGTTCAGGGAGCCCAGCGAATAGAGGACCACGGCCTGGCCGAGCCGGTCACCGGCCTGCCGGACCGCGCCGAGCGCCACCTCGTGCGTCTCCCGCCAGTCGTTGAGATAGACCCGGGAGTCGAACAGGGTGACCGCGGTGACCGCCAGGTCCCAGCAGAACTCGATGGCGCCGACCTTGGCGGCCTGGCGAACGGACGAGCTGATCAGCTGCCGTTCCCGTTCGAACCAGGCGAGCGGTTCGACCAGCATCCGGTCGGTGGACCGGGGCGGGAACTCCCAGCGCGGGGCCGGGCTGTGCAGTTGCCGGTTGCTCTGGCCGTACAACCGGCGGTGGGCCTCCTCGGCGAGGAAGAGCAGACCGCCGAAGACCCGGTGCAGCGCCGCGTTGCGTTCGCCCAGCGGCTCCTCCGCGGCCAGCCGCTCCCGGGCGAAGACCCGGATCAGGTCGTGGAAGCGGTATTGCCGGTGCGGGCCGTGCTCGGTGCCGACCAGCTCCACCAACTGCGCCTCCACCAGCTGGTCCAGCAGGTCGTGGGCGTCCGGCAGCGGCTCGTCGAGCAGCGCGGCGCAGACCCAGACGGAGAAGGACGTGCAGTCGAGGACGGCGAGGAGCCGGAACAACCGCCGAGCCGGGTCGCTGATGTTGTCGTAGGTGATCGAGATGCTGACCCGGATGCCCATCGCGCCGTGGTTCAGCTCGTCGAGCCGGCGCGACTCGTTCTCCAGCCGTTCGACCAGCTGGTCGACCGTCCAGTGCGGGCGGGCCGACAGCCGGGCGCCGGCGATCCGCAGCGCCAGCGGCAGCCGGCCGCACAGGTCGATGAGCATCGTGGTGGCGTCCGGCTCGGCCAGGAACCGGTCCGGGCCGGCGATCCGGGAGAGCAGCTCGACGCACTGCTGCGGGTCGAGCACGTCGATGTCGACGTGCACGGCGCCGGGCAGCGCCCCGAGCCGGCTGCGGGTGGTGACCAGCACCGCGGTCGCCGGATTGCCCGGCAGCAGCGGCAGCACCTGGGATTCCGAGCCGACGTTGTCGAGCACGACGAGCATCCGCCGGTTCGACAGCAGGCCCCGGTACATCTCCGCGCGTTCCTCCAGCCCGTCGGGGATGGAGGTGCCCGGGATCCCGAGCGTGCGCAGGAACCGTTCCAGGATCTGCATCGGGCTGACCCGGCTGGAGGCCCGGCCGTGCAGGTCGGCGAAGAGCTGGCCGTCGGGATAACGCGGCGCCAGCCGGTGCGAGACGTGGACGCCGAGCACGGTCTTGCCGATACCCGGCTTGCCCGCCACCACGATGATCGGCACGGCCAGCTGACCGGGGTCGTCGGCCGCCATCGCCAGTTGCACCTGGATCGCGTCGATCTGCTTGCTGCGACCGGTGAAGTCGGCGATGTCGGTGGGCAGCATGCTCGGAACCGCCGGGTCGTTGCGCGGCGGCGGCGCCGCTTCGGCGGCCGGCTCCGGCTCCACCGTCTCCAGCGTCTCGATGATCAGCGGCGGCGGCAGGATCTCCGCCGGCTCCTGCGGCAGCACCACCGGTGGGACCGCGGCGACCACCACCTCCGGCACGCTCAGCGCGGAGTCGGCGGTCAGGATCGACCGTTCCAGCCGCTGGAGCCATTCGCTGGGCTCCAGGCCCAGCTCGTCGATCAGCGCGGCGCGGGCCGCGCGATAGGCGTCCAGCGCCTCGGCCTGCCGGCCGGAACGGTAGAGGGCCAGCATCAACTGCCCGCGCAGACGCTCGCGCAGCGGGTGGTCGGCCACCAGGCCGCCCAGCTCCGCGATCACCTCGCGATGCCGGCCGAGGTCCAGCTCGAACTCGATGCAGTCCTCGTTCACCGTGAGCCGGCGCTCGGTCAGCCGGTCGGCGACCATCCGCAGCGGCTCGCTGTCCAGACCCTCCAGGGCCAGGCCCCGCCACAGGCTGAGCGCCTCGCGATAACGGGTGGTCGCCTCCTCCTTGCGGCCGACGTTGCCGGCGGCACGGGCCTCCAGGATCAGGCGTTCGTAGCGCTGCACGTCGATGGTGGTGCCGGCGGGCACCAGGACGTAACCCTGGTTACGGGTGGCGATCATCTTGGGATGGCCGTGCGTCCCGAACAGTCGGCGCAGAGCGGACACGCAGATCTGGACCTGCACTCTGGCGCTGGACGGGAGGTTCTCCCCGTAGACCGCCTTCATCAGGCGATCGATCGAGATGACCGAGCCGGCCTCGAGGATGAGGCTGGCCAGGACGATCTGTTGTCGGTTACCGCCGATGTCGAGCCGTTGACCGTCGACGAGCGCTTCCAACGGTCCTAATACGTGGAAGTCCATAGGCACCACCGCCCTATCGCCGGGCCTGTGGGAGGCGGCCTACCTTTGCCTGGCGTATCCCACGGCCATTGTCGGGTAGCGGCGCATTCCCCGGGCGGATCAATGCTCCCCGGTGAGTTCGTCTCCACAAACGTCAGTCCCCCATGTGTCGAAATCGAGGGTACGAAGTCACTGAGGGCGTCGCTACCGCTGACCCCAAGCTGGGCCCAAGCGTCTACTGAAGACTGGCCGAACCGCCGATTGCACCTAAGGCTCGACTTATGCATCGACGTCGATCGACGTACCGATTCGCCCGAACTTGGCGATCTTCGCGGAGAACGCCCGGAGACCCCCGTCGTGCATCACCGCCGGCCGCGGCCGACCGGGAATTGATATCACATCCCGGGACAATTAATCGAAGAACATCATTTGATTAAACGTGATCGTCCCGGGGCGGCAATGGTCGCCCCGGGACGGATCCGCACCGGTCAGGCCACGTGTGCGCGGACGATGATGACGCCCTGCATCTGTTCGCCGTCGAGCAGCTTCTTCCAACCCGCGACGAGTTGCTCGTCGCTGACGTCCGGCATCGGAACGGCGTCGATGATCTGCTGCACCTCCGCCGGAACAGCGTTCTCCCGGGCGTACCGGCGCAATTCCAGATAGGTCCACAGACCGGTGTACTTGGTGTTGTCGGTGATGTCGAGGATCTCGTCGATCACCAGACCAGCCTGCTCGGCGAAGCCCTGGTAGTCCTCGACCCGGACCGGCTCCGCGGCCCGCCACGAGTCGAGCACGCCGGCGAACGTCTCGCCGGTCCGCCCGCCGGGCACCGACCGCACCGTGAAGTCGGTCAGCACCACCCGGCCACCGGGCCGGACCACCCGGCTGATCTCGCTGAGCGCGCGCACCCGGTCCGGCACGTGCACGATCGACTCGAGCGCCATCGCGTGGTCGAAGGTGTCCGCGGCGAACGGCAGGTCCAGCATGTCGGCCACCTGGAAGCCGACCCGGCCGGCCAGCCCTTCGGCGGCCGCCCGCTCGTTGGCCAGACGCACGTCCTGCTCGCTGACCGAGATGCCGAGCACCCCGGCGCCGCTGGTCCGAGCCAGCCGGACGCCCGGCCGGCCGGGACCGCAGCCCACGTCGAGCACCCGGTCCCCCGGCCGCGCGTCCACCCGCTCGATCATCAGGTCGGTCAGCCGGGCGCCGGCCGTCTCGTAGTCGCTGTCGTCGTCCGGCCCGGTCCAGTAGCCGTAGTGCATGTTGCCGCCCTGGACGTGGGCGATGACCGTGTTGGCCCGGTCGTAGAACGCGCCCACCGACTCCGGGGTCGGCACCTTGTAGTCAACGCTCATCGTTCACCGCTTTCCGATCGTCTGCGATTGCTTGGTCAGGGCCTGCTCACCCGGTGCGCAGGCGGCCACGAGCTCGGCGTACTCGGCCGGACCGAGACGCTGGGCGGCGCCGCCACGCGACGCGTCGATCCCGGCGCCCACCCGGTCGAGCCAGGCCGGGTCGGCGCTGATCCCGGCGTACGACGCCAGCGTGGCCAGCTCGGTCCGGGGGTCGTCGAGCATCCGCTCGTAGCTCAGTTCGAGGTGGTCCGTGCCGGCCAGCTCGCGGACCCCGTGCTGGATCATCGAGGACCAGAACGCGCCGAAGTCGCTGAGCGGCAGGTCGGCGGCCATCAGCGAGTCCACCGTGAACTCGTCGTTGAAGAAGCGCCGGAAGTCGGCGGGCACCCGGTCCAGATGCTTCTTGATCAGCCCCGGCACCGGGACGCCCGCCTTGCGCGCCGCGGCCTGCGGCAGCATCATCAGCCGGAATCCGTAGTGCCTGCTCATCGACAGCGCGCAGTCCGGCCCGTCCCGGAACATGTGCACGAACCGCGCCTCCGGGAACATCGTCTTCAGCCGCTGCACGTAGAGCAGCGACGCGCCGGACCGCTCGACCAGCACCGGGCGGCCGAACCGGCCGGTCAGCCAGGCGAACAGCGCCCGGTAGTGATCGCCGATCGGCCGCTGCGGCCAGGACGGCACCTCGCCCGCCAGCTCGTCGTAGAGCCGGTCCGGGTTGTCGGTGAGCGCGGGCAGCGTCATGTGGCTGATCGCCGGCACCCCGGAGACCTCCCGGAACCGGCCGGTCCCGTACGGATAACGCTGTTCCGCCGTCTTCAGCCCGCTGCGCACCATCGCGTCGATGTGGCTGTCCGGGGCGCTCAGCAGCTGCCAGAACTCCCGCCCGGTGATCGGGCCGTCGGGGAAGGCGCGGTTGCGCAGCGAGGCGAAGAACTCGCTGAGGCTGAGCACCTCCGGATGGGTGTGCAGCGCCTTGCTGAGCATCGTCGAGCCGCACCGGCCGGTGCCCACTACGAAGATCAAGGACATCGTCGTCTCCTTCCGCCCTCCGGCGGGTCAGCCCGCGAGGGCGTCGGCGGTGGTCAGGTGCTGTGCGGCGAGTTCGGCCCCGTCGTGGCGGACGGCGGCCGCGACGGTGGCGGCGGTCGCGGCCACGGCCGGGCGCAGGACCCGTTCCAGGGCCTCGGTCAGCGAGGCGGTGGTCGGGCGGCCCGGCGCGTGCGCGGCTCCGGCGCCGAGCGTCTCGATCCGGGCGGCCCAGTAGTGCTGGTCGTACATCTGCGGGACGAGCACCTGCGGCGCGCCGGCCATCGCGCTGACCAGCGTGGTGCCCGCGCTGCCCGGGTGGGCGACGGCGGCGACCCGGCGGAACAGCCGCTGCAGGTTCACCTCGCCGACCGCCAGGGTGTCCGGGCCGTCGTCGGGCAGCCGCAGACCGGCCCAGCCCCGGGAGATCACGGCCCGGCGGCCCAGCGCCCGGGCGGTGCGGACCATCACCTCGCCGAGGTCGTCCTCGACCGACAGCATGCTGCCGAACCCGAAGTAGAGCGGCGGCTCGCCGTCGTCGAGGAACCGCTCCAGCTCGGCGGGCAGCGGCCGGTCGTCCGGCAGGAACCAGCCGCCGGGCTGGAAGACCTCCAGGTCGGCGGGCTCCACCCACGGCCCGACGGTGGGGTCGGCGGCGATCCACGGGCGGTCGGTGAAGGCGTGACCGCGGACGTCGTCGACCAGCGGCAGGCCGACCTCCGCCCGGTGTTTGTTGAGCGCGTCGAGGAACAGCGTGTTCATGAACTCGCGGTCGGACTCCCAGAGTGCCCGGTGGTCGGCGCCGGGGCCGGCCGGCCCCTGGTTGGACAGCGGCATCGGCGGCGGCGCGTGGTGCGGCGAGGGCAGCTGGTTGGGGCTCAGGACGGCGAAGACGTACGGGATGCCCAGCGACTCGGCCACCGAGCGGGCGGCCGGGAACTGCGGGGTCTGCGACAGCAGCAGGTCACAGCCCTGGGCGGCCTCGGCGAGCTTGGTGAACTGGGCGACGATCTGCCGTTCGGCCATCGGGCGCAACTGCTCGGGCGTGTAGTGCGGGCGCGGCTTGGTGGCCAGCGCCTGGCGCATCGGCGGGCCGATGGCGGCGGCCTCGAAGCCCAGCTCGGTGAGCCAGTCCTGGAAGTCGGGCGGCGCGCACACCCGTACTTGATGCCCCAGGGCCCGCAGCCGCGTGCCGAGGGCGACCAGCGGCTGCACGTCGCCGCGCGAGCCGATGGTGGCGAGCAGGATACGCATGGAACTCCCCATTGCTCAGGGCCGGGTGACCGGCCGGTTGTCGTGCGCGTCGTGGAGGTCGCGGTACAGGCCGCCGGCGGCCAGCAGGCTCGCGTGGTCGCCCTGCTCGACGATCCGGCCCCGGTCCATCACCAGGATCAGGTCGGCGTCGCGGACGGTGGACAGCCGGTGCGCGATGACGAAGCTGGTCCGCCCGGCGCGCAGCGCCGTCATCGCCTGCTGCACCAGCGCCTCGGTACGGGTGTCGACGAGACTGGTCGCCTCGTCCAGGATCAACAGCTTGGGGTCGGCCAGGTGGGCTCGGGCGATCGTGATGAGCTGGCGCTGGCCGGCACTGAGGGTGCCGGTGTCGGCGTCCAGGACGGTGTCGTAGCCGTCCGGCAGGGTGCGGACGAAGTGGTCGACGGACGCGGCCCGCGCCGCCCGGAGCACCTGCTCGTCGTCGGCGTCCGGCCGCCCGTACGCGATGTTCTCCCGGATCGTGCCGTGGAACAGCCAGACGTCCTGGAGCACCATCGAGATCCGGCCGCGCAGGTCGGCGCGACGCAGCGTGGTCAGGTCGGCGCCGTCCAGCAGGATCCGCCCGGAGTCCAGCTCGTAGAACCGCATCAGCAGGTTGACCAGCGTGGTCTTGCCGGCCCCGGTGGGACCGACGACGGCCACGGTGGAGCCCGGCTCGACGGTGAGCGACAGGTCCTCGATCAGCGGCTGGTCCGGCTCGTACCGGAAGGACACCCGCTCGAAGACCACCCGGCCGAGCGGCGCCCGGGGCCGGTCCGCGGCGACCGGATCCGGCCGCCGCTCCCCGGCGTCGAGCAGATCGAACACCCGCTCCGCGGAGGCCAGCCCGGACTGCAGCAGGTTCGAGGTGGACGCGATCTGACTGATCGGCTGGGAGAACTGGCGGCAGTAGTGGATGAACGCCTGCACCTCGCCGAGGCTCATCGTCCCGGCCGCCACCCACAGGCCGCCCACCACCGCGACGACCACGTACAGCAGATTGCCGATGAACATGGTGGCGGGCGCGATCAGGCCCGAGGTGAACTGGGCCCGGTACGCGGCCCGGTGCAGCGCGTCGTTGCGGTCGGCGAACACCCGGCCGGCCTCGTCCCATCTGCCGTACGCGGTGACCAGCTCGTGCCCGGTGTAGATCTCATCGATGTGCGCGTGCAGTGACCCGGCGTGCCGCCACTGGTCCCGGAACTGCTGCTGGGACCGCTTCGCCACGGCGCGGGTGATCAGCACCGACAGCGGGATCACCACCACCGCGACGGCGGCCAGCAGCGGGGAGATCACCAGCATCATGGCGAGCACCCCGGTCAGTGTGAGCGTCGCCGTGAGCAGCTGCCCCAGCACCTGCTGGAAGCCGTGCGCGATGTTGTCCACGTCGTTGGTGACCCGGCTCAGCAGCTCGCCGCGCGGGTGGTGGTCGAAGTACCGCACCGGCAGCCGGTGCAGCTTCTCCTCCACGTCCCGGCGCAGGTCGCGGACCGCCTGACCGACCACCTCGGCCAGCATCCGGGCCTGCACCCACTGGAGGGCGCCGGCCACCAGGCAGACCACGGTGGTGGCCGCGAGCACCAGGGCGAGCCGGCCGAAGTCGATGTCGGTGTCGCCGATCACCCCGGCGAACACCACGTCGGTGGCCATGCCGAGCAGCCGCGGCACCCATACGTTCACCCCGACGGCGCCCACCGCCAGGGCGGCGACCGACAGGACGCGCCACCGGTAGGGGCGCAGGCGGGCGAGCAGGCGGCGGGCCGGGGCGGCGTTCATCGCACCACGGCGGCCGAGGCCTGGGAGCGCACGATCTCGGCGTACGTCGGGCATGTCTCGATCAGCTCCTCGTGACGGCCGTCGCCGGCCACCGCGCCGTTGTCCAGGACGACGATCCGGTCCGCGCCGGCGACCGTGGCGATCCGCTGCGCCACCACCAGCACCACCGCGTCCGCGGCGAACTCGTGCAACGCGTCCCGGAGGGCGGCCTCGGTACGGGTGTCGAGCGCGGAGAAGGAGTCGTCGAAGAGATAGATCGCGGGGCGCCGGACCAAGGCGCGGGCGATGGCGAGCCGCTGGCGCTGGCCGCCGGAGAAGTTCACGCCGCCCTGTTCGACGAGCGCGTCCAGGCCGCCCGGCAGGCTCGCCACGAACTCGCGGGCCTGCGCCACCTCCAGGCAGCGCCACAGGTCGTCGTCGGTGGCGGCCGGGTCGCCGTACCGGAGGTTCCCGGCGACCGTGCCGGAGAACAGGTACGGCCGCTGCGGCACCAGGCCGATGTGGCCGCGCAGCTCGCCGAGCGGCATGTCGCGGACGTCGACGGAGCCCACCAGCACCGATCCGCCGGTCGCGTCGAGCAGCCGGGGCAGCAGCGCCAGCAGCGTGCTCTTGCCCGCGCCGGTGCCGCCGACGACGGCGGTGGTCCGGCCGGCCGCCGCGGTGAACGAGACACCGCGCAAGGCCGGCTCCTCGGCGCCGGGATAGGTGAACCCGACGTCGCGCAGCTCGACGTGGCCGGCGCCGGCCGGCCACCGCACCGGACGGTCCGGGCCGCTGATCGCCGGCCGGACGCCGACCGCCGCGGCGATCCGCTCCGCCGACACCGCCGCCCGCGGCACCGCCATCGCCATCGAGCTGGCCATCATGACCGCCATCAGGATCTGCACCAGGTACTGCAGGAAGGCGGACAGCTCGCCGATCTGCAGGCGGCCCGCGCCGACCTGCCCGGCGCCGAACCACAGCACCACGATGGTGGAGACGTTGAAGACCAGCACGATCACCGGGAGCATCAGCGCCTGCAGCCGGGCGGTGCCCAGAGTGGCCCCGGTCAGGGCCTCGTTGGCCTCGGCGAACCGCTCCTCCTCCCGGTCCTCCTGAGCGAACGCCCGGACCACCCGGACCCCGCCGAGCTGATCGCGCAGCACCGAGGTGAGCTTGTCCACCCGCGACTGCACCTGCCGGAACCGCGGCACCATCCGCCGGATGATGAGCCCGACCGCGGCCGCGATGACCACCGCGGCGAGCAGGACCAGCGGGCTCAGCCCGACATCCTCGCGCAGCGCCATCACGGTGCCGCCGACGCACATGATCGGCGCGGCCACCAGGACCGTGCAGCCGGTCAGCACCAGCCCCTGCACCTGGGCGACGTCCTGCGTGGTCCGGGTGATCAGCGTGGCCCGGCCGAACCGGCCCAGCTCCACCCCGCCGAACGTGCCGACCCGGCGGAACACCTCGGCGCGCAGGTCACGGCCGAGGCTCATCGCCGCCAGCGCGCCGAGGCGCACGGCCGCCGCCGAGCAGACGATCTGGATCGCCGTCACCGCCAGCATCACGCTGCCGGTCCGTAGGATCGCGCCGGTGTCACCGGGCACGACCCCGAGATCGATGAGATCCGCGTTGAGCCGCGGCAGGTAGAGCACCGCGGCGGTCGCGATCACCTGGAGGGCCACGACTCCGGCGAGCGGCGCCGATTGGGGCCGCAATCGCCGCCGCAGCAGCTGGATCAACACTCGGAACCCGCCATGCCGGCGAGCGTATCGAGCATTTCCGGAAGCGATCCAGGTCATTCTGCGATACGTTAAAGACGATTCCGCCGAATCGCTGTCACCACGGTGTTGAAGCGACGCCTGAAAAAGGCCCGGGAAATGCGGTGCGGGATTTCGTACGATATCGCGCATGCCCAGAATGCTTGTCACCGGTGGCGCCGGATTCATCGGGGCCAACTTCGTCGCCCACACGCTGGAGAACCATCCCCGATACGAGGTGGAGGTCCTGGACGCGCTCACCTACGCGGGCAACCGCTCGAGCCTGGCGCCGGTCGCCGGGGCCGTCGCCTTCCACCACGGCGACATCTGCGACGCCGAGCTCGTCGACCGGCTCGTCGCCGGCAGCGACGTGATCGTGCACTTCGCCGCGGAGTCGCACGTGGACAACTCGCTGCACGACCCGGCGCCGTTCGTGCGCAGCAACGTGCTCGGCACGTTCACCCTGCTGGAGGCGGTGCGCCGGCACGGGAAACGGTTCCACCACATCTCCACCGACGAGGTGTACGGCCACCTGCCGCTGGACGGCGGGAAGTTCACCGAGACCACCGCCTACGACCCGTCGAGCCCGTACTCGGCCACCAAGGCGAGCTCGGACATGCTGGTGCGGGCGTGGGTGCGCTCGTACGGGGTGGCCGCCACGCTGTCCAACTGCGCCAACAACTACGGCCCCTACCAGCACGTCGAGAAATTCATTCCGCGGCAGATCACCAACATCCTGGAAGGCGGCCGGCCGAAATTGTACGGAGCCGGCCTGAACGTCCGCGAGTGGACGCACGTCGACGATCACAATGCCGCGGTGCACCTGATTCTCGACAAGGGCCGGATCGGTGAGACGTACCTGATCGGATCCGGTGACGAACGCAGCAACGCCGAGGTTCTCGGCACCGTTCTGGAACTGCTGGGACAGCCGGCCGACGCGTTCGATCACGTGCCCGACCGGCCGGGGCACGACCTGCGGTACAGCAACGACACCACGAAGATCCGTACCGAGCTCGGCTGGCGCACCCGGTACGACGACCTGCGCGCCGGACTGGCCGCGACGATCGACTGGTATCGGGAGAACGAGTGGTGGTGGCAGCCCCTGAAGGCCGCCACCGAGGAGCGTTACCGGGAGTTGCGGCGGTAGGCCCGCTCGCCGAACCAGATCGCCCCGTCCAACAGCACACACAGCCCGATCAGGAGCATCCCGTACGAGCCGTGCGCCGAGGCCCCCGCCGCCGCGAACAGAACCGCCGGCGGCAGGGTGCCGGCCACCGCGCCGATCAGCACGCGCCGCCACGTCATGGACCGCGTCATCCCGGCGGCGACCGCGGTGGTCTCGGCCAGCACCGGCAACGGCCGGGTCAGCGCGATCATCAGGACGCCGTGCGAGCGCAGCCGCCGTTCCAGCGCCTCCGGGGCGCCCGCCCGGCCACCCAGCCGGCGGCCCAGGCCGAAGGCGATCATCGTGGACCCGGCCGTCGCCGCCCAGGACAACCCGGCGCCGGCCGGCAACCCCAGAACCGCCCCCAGGAAGATCATCACGACGCTGGACGGCACCGGCAGCGCCACGTCGGCGAGCAACAGGGCCACGCCCACCAGCGCCGCCCACGGCGCCGGCCCGCCACCGGCCCAGAAGTCCTCGGCCAGGAACGGCGGATCGAAATGCTCGACCACACCGAAGCCGGCCAGCGAGATCACCGCCACACCGGCCGTCAGGGCCAGGAACCGCCGCTGGTCGCCGTGGTCCACCCGGCTCGTCACCATCGTGTCGTCACCGATCCTCTCGATCTCGTTCCGGCGGTTTCTGACGATCCTGCGCGGGGCGGAGAGCGACAACGACTTTCGGGCCTGGCCTAAACCCCGACGCCGGAAGGGGTGGGGTACCCCCCGAGGACGTGTGGGGTAGGGGGCGCCGCGAGTGGGGTACGCACCCGCGGAGGGCCTCAGTAACGTCCGTCGGCAGAGAGCAAAACATCGACGGGGGTGGACGCAATGAGGATCGTCTTCTCGGCCGAGGGACTGGCGCGTGTTCGACTGCTGAGCACGCACGATCCCGTCTCCGAGACCATTTTCGCCGCGCGTCTCTTCAGTCGCAGCGCAGGCGCCGCACTGTTCGACCGATGGCGACGCTCGGTACGGGTTCGGCTGGGCCACCCCGCGCAGCAGATCGGTCCGATGGCCCAGCAGATGCGCCCGGTCGCCGAGCTGTTCCGGATCCCGTTCGGCGACGGCGACACCGGCACCCCGACGAACACACTGCTGCGGCGCTTCCACGACACGGCGGTCGCCCCGTACCGGCAGGCGATGTCCGCCTTCCTGGAGGCGGACCGCACCACCCGCGGCAACATCATCCTCACCTCCGGGGTGGACGGTTTCCTGCGCAGCCTGCACCCCCTCGCGACCTGGCAGTTCCCGGTCCTGGAGATCCCGAACGGCTCGGACCGGACGATCCGCGTCGACGAGCGCGGCCTGCTGGTGACCCCGTCGCTGTTCCACTTCGACCGGCCGGAGGTCTTCGGTGCCAACGCGGGCCCGGACGGCGGCCCGCCGGTGCTGGTCTACACCCCGCCGGTGAACAGCGAGACCGCGGCCCGGTTGTGGGACGCCGAGGTGCACAGCGAGCGGGCGCTGGCCGCCCTGCTCGGGCGGACCCGCAGCCGGCTGTTGGCGGCGCTGGCCGGCGGCTCGTCCACCACCGAGCTGGGCCGGCGGCTCGGCGTCTCCGCCGCGTCGGTCAGCCAGCACACCGGCGTGCTGCGGGACGCCGGGCTGATCACCACGCAGCGCCGGCAGAACACCGTGCAGCACAGCCTCACCCCGCTGGGCGCGGCCCTGGTCGACCGCGCGGTGCCGCGCGGCCCGGTGGCGGTCGCCGGACCGGCCCTGCTGCGGGCGTCCTGACCCCTTCCCTTCCATGAGGAATGCCGCGCGGGCCGATGCCCGCGCGGCATTTCCTCGTCCTGTGCATGGTCCGGGGCGTACCGCAGTCCTGCGTATGGGTTTCGGGCGCGTACCGGGGTCCCGCGTATGGCTTTCGGGCGCGTATCGCGGTCCTGCATGTGGCTGCCGGACGCGGACCGCGCTCCTGCATGTGGCTTCCGGGGGCGTGCCGCGGTCCTGTGTGTGGATTCCGGGCGCGTACCGCGGCCGGAAGCCACACACGTTGCTCCTGGTCAGAGCAGAGCGGCGACCCGGTCGGCGCCGGACAGGCCCCACTGGCGGGCGGTCCCCAGGGCCGGCACGTCCCGGACGCCGATCTCCGCCACCGGGGCGCCCGCCGGGCGCACCACGATCGCCTCGCCGGTCCGCAGGTCGCCGGTGAGCACCCCGGGTGCGAGCTGCCGCACCGCGACCGGACGGCCGGCGTCGTCGCGGACGTCCACCTCCCCGGCGATCCCGTGCCGCAGCACCAGGGGTCGCCCGGCCTCGCTGCGGACCCGCACCCAGTCGGTGCGGCCGTCGCTGCGCGACGCGTCGACCACGAACGATCCGGGCGCGCGCAGCCCGCTCACCGAGGCGTCGCGCCACTGCTCGGGCAGGGCCGGGAAGAGGTCGACCACGTCGTCGGTGTCGGCGGAGAGCAGCAGCCGCATCGTCACCTGGGCGGCCTCGAACGTCGCGCCGGAGTGCGCGGCGCCGCCGCCGGAGAAGAGCGCGGCCGACGAGAGCCGGGTGCCGGCGTGCTCGGTCCCGTCCAGGACCCGGTGCAGGTGCCCCAGCGCCTCGCCGGGCGCCCGGGTCCCGGCCGCCATCGCGGCTGCCGACAGGTAGGAGCGGCCGTCCCACGCCTCCGGCATCGACGCCCAGTGCTCCAGGCTGCGCCGCATGACGGCCCGGTCGTCGGCGCGCGCCCACACCTTCTCCCCCAGCGGGTGCATCCACAGCAGGTGCGCCGGGCGCGGCTGGGAGGCGGAGAGCCGGACACCGGCGCCGATGAGCACGCCCGTCTCGTCGGTGTGGTACGGGGTGAGCCGGTCGAGCAGCGCCCGCCAGCGGTCCCGCTCGCCCCCGGCCGGATCCACCGCCGCGGACTGCTCGAGCCGGCCCGCCGCCCAGCGCAGCAGTGCCAGGTCGTAGGTGGCGTCCTCCACGTCGCCGTACCCGGGCGAGTAGGTCATCGGCAGGTGCAGGCGCCCGTCGGCGCCCGGGACCAGCGAGTCCTCGTAGTGGATCACGGCGCTGCGCAGCATCGGGCGCAGCACGTCGCGCAGCACCCGCTCGCCGGCGCCGTACCGGTAGCTGTCCCACAGCTCCGGCAGGTTCCAGGCGAGGATCGGGTTCTCCGCGTCGCCGGCCTTGAGCCCGGCGCCGGGCATCGCGAACAGCACGTGGTCCAGGCCCTGCGGCCAGCCGCCGTCCCCTGCGGCGGAGACTGCGGGGTGCCGTTCGAGATGGTTGACCGCGCTCAGGATCGACGGGGTGTCCAGACCTCCGGCCGCGTCGCTGCGGGCGGTGCTGGCGGCGGTGTAGACCTGCAGCCAGTGGAAGCGCTGGAGGGTCTTGTCCGGCACCGAGACGAAGCTGCCGCCGTAGTAGCGGTGCCACCAGTCCCGGTGTGTGGTCAGCAGCTTCCGCGGGTCGCCGGCCGGCAGTCCCTTGGGGTCGCCGAAGAACAGCCAGCGGCGGCCGCCCTCCCACCGGTCGCGCCAGCCGAGGCCGGCGGTCGCGCCGTCCGCCGCGGGGGCGGCGTCGCCCCGCTCGCCGCCCCGCGGGTCGAGGCCGGCCAGCAGCGTGCCGGTGCCGTGCGGCACGGTGAGGGTCAGGCCCACGTTGCCGCGGGTCGTGGTGACGGTGCCGGTGAGCTCGGCGTTCCAGGGGTTGAGCTGCCACCGTACGGCGGTCAGGGTACCGCTGAGGGGAAGGGTGAAGCGGGCCGCCGGGCGGTCCCAGCCGACGCCCGCGCCGCTCAGCGCGAAGACCAGTCCGGTGCCGTCGGCGGTGGTCCACACCTGGGCGGTCAGTTCGCCGTCGCCGAGGACCGGGGCGTCCGCCCAGCCGGTCGGCGGCCGGGTCCACAGCATCGTCGCGTCCCGGACGGCGGCCTCGCAGGGGTCGCCCGCGGCGCCGCCGGCGGCCGTCGCCGGGGTGACGCCGTTCGCCCAGGCGGCGCCGCCACCGGCCAGCTGGGCGCCGGCCGTCGCGGCGAAGCCCGCGGCGGCCAGGCCTCTAAGGAATACGCGTCGCTCTAATCCTGGCATTCGTCTCTCCTCGACGGGCGGCGCCGGAGCACGGCGCCTAACGGTTCTTGATGAATTTCTGGAGTGCGTCCGCGGCCGTGCCGGCGCCGTCGAGGCGGCGCATCGGCTCGGCCAGCTCGGCGAGCCGGGTGGCGACCTCGGGGTCGGCGGTCAGCTGCCGGGCCGCGTCGAGGAACGGGGTGCCGCCCGCCGGGCGGCCGGGTGTCACGGCCACGCCGAGGCCGGTCAGTTGCGCGGCGATGCCGATCTGGTCGTACGCCCGGGGCACCGCGATCATCGGCACCTCGTGCAGCACCGCCTCCAGCGCGGAGTTCATGCTGGCCCGGGTGAGGAACACCGACGCCCGCCGGAGCAGCGCGGTCTGCGGCACGAACCGCCGGGCGACGACGTTGTCCGGCAGGTCGCCGAGCTCGGCCGGGTCGGTGCCGGCGGTGGCCAGCACGACGGTCCATTCGGTGCCGGCGAACTCGGCGGCCAGCGAGCGGAAGAACGCCGGTGAGCACCCGAACACGGTGCCCGGCGAGACGAACAGCAGCGGGCCCGCGCCGATCCGGTCCCAGGGCAGGTCGGCGTCGCCGTACGTGCTGGTGTCGTGGATCAGCGGCCCGGCGAAGTGGTAGCGGTCGCCGAAGGTGGCGTGCCGCGGCTGCAACTGCGGCGTCGCGTTGATCAGCGCCAGGTCGGCGCGGTCACGCAGCGCGGGATGGAACTGTTTCAGCAGCCCCAGCCGGCGGACCGTGCGGATCCAGCGTTCGCTGCGCCGCCGCCGCAGGCTGTCCAGCACCATGTCCTCGCTGACCGTGTAGGTCACGCTGAACGACGCCAGCGGTGTGCCCTCGGCGTGCGCGGCCATCGCGCCCCACCGGGCGGCCAGGTCGGCGACCACCAGGTCCGGCTGCCAGGACGCCCAGCGGCGGCGCAGCGCGCGGACGATCCCGCGGCGTTCGGCGATCATCCGCAGGGCGGTCCGCCGGTTGCGGCGCCGCTGCTGCTTCGTCGGGTTCTCCGGGAAGCCGGGCACCACCGTCGTCTCGATCTCGGTGACGTCGCAGCCCAGGTCGCGGAAGACCGCGGCGAACGGCGCGGCGACGGCGACCGCCACCTCGTCGCCGCGCCGGACCAGTTCGGCGGCGACCGTGGCGAGCGGGTTGACGTGGCCGTGCATCGGATAGGGGACGAACAGGTACCGCGCCACGGGGCAACCTCCGGTCGGTGGGCGGGTGGTCAGCGGACTGCCGCGACGCCGGCCAGGCGGGTCGCGGCGAACTCCTCCAGCGCGTCGGCGGCGCGCGCGCCGGGACGGCCGGCGGTCATCGGGGCGGCGAGGCGGCGCAGGGTGGCCCGTACCTCCGGATCCGCCGCCAGGCGCCGCGCGGCCGTGAGCAGATCGCCGACCGCGACCGTCCGCCCGACGACCTCGCCGACACCCAGCCGCTCCAGGTGGTCGGCGGTGCCCTTCTGGTCGAGCGAGCACGGCACGGTGAGCATCGGCACCTCGCAGCGGATCGCGTCGAGGACCGAGTTCATCCCGGCGTGGGTGAGGAAGACGGTGCTGGACCGCAGCACCCGGCTCTGCGGCACGTAGCGCCGGGCGTGCACGTTGGCGGGAAGGGCGCCGAGCTCGGCCGGGTCGGTCCGGGCGGTCGCCATCACCACCGTCCACTCGGTGTCGGCGAAGGTGTCCGCCACGGTCCGGTAGAACTCCGCGCCGCGTTCGTACACGGTGCCGGAGGAGACGTAGAGGACCGGGCCGGCGGCCATCGCGTCCCAGGGCAGGCCGGGGTCGTCGATGCTGTCCTCGCGCAGCAGCGGGCCGACCAGGCGGTGCCGCTCGCCGAACCCGGCACGGTCCGGCTGCAGCTCGTCGGTGGTGTTGGCGAGGGCCAGGTCGGCGCGGTCGCGCAGCGCCGGGTGGGCGATCCGGATCAGGCCGGTCGCGTTCAGCAGCGCCGCCACGACCGGGCCGGCGGACCGGCGGACCCCCTCGACGGCCATCCGCCGGTTGACCGCGTGGGTGCCGGTGAACGAGACGAGCGGGGTGCCGTTGCGGCGGGCGGCGGTCGCGCCCCACTCCGCGTACAGGTCGGTGATCACCGCGTCCGGCCGCAGGTCCGGCCAGCGCTCGCTCAGATCGTCGGCGAGCCGGGCCCGGCGGCGCCGGACGTCGGCGTTCGCGCGGCGGCGCGCGGACCGGGCGGACCGGTCGTCGAGTCCTTCGGGAACCGAGCCGAGGACCGGGATCTCGATCTCGTGGACCCGCGCGCCGGTGCCCGCGAAGGCGCCGGCGAACCGGGGGTCGGCGACGACGTCGACGCCGGCGCCCCGGGCGGCCAGCTCGGCCACCACCGGCACCATCGGGTCCACATGGCCGTGCATCGGGAAAGTCACGAAAAGGAATCTGCTCATTCTCGGTACCTCAATGAAATGAGGGAAGCCACCCGGCTCGATAATTGGTGCCGCAAAGCTAACATCGGCCCGGAGCGGGTGTCACCGACTTTCAGCGCTCGATGAATAAGCCGCCACCAGGGCTAAAAGACCAGCTCCCGGACCTGGTCCAGGATTGCCGGGCGAAGATCCTTGCGTCTATACATTCTCTGTCACTGAGCTCGGGGACAAAGGACTTCGCGACATGACGATTACCGAGACCGAGAGCCTGTTGGACCTTTTCGAGCCGGAATGGAGCGGGCGAACGTACGAATTCTATTCCGCACTCCGCGGGCGCAACCCGGTCCACTGGGACGACCTGATGCGCAGCTGGGTGGTGCTGTCGCACGCCGACATCGCCGCGCTCTCCAAGGACGACCGGCTCTCCGGCGCGCGGATCGGCGAGTTCCACGCCGCGCTGCCGCCGGAGTCCCGCGCGGACATGGCGCCGCTGGCCGCGATCCTGCAGGACATGATGCTGTTCCGGGAGCCTCCGGAGCACACCCGGCTACGCCGGCTGATCCGGCCGGGCCTGACGCCGCGGTTCATCCGCACCGTCCGGTCGATGATCGAGGAGCTGGCCGACGAACTGCTGGACCGGGTGGTGCCGACCGGCCGGATGGACGTCATCCACGACTTCTCCGAGCCGCTGACCCGGGGCGTGATCGCGCTGCTGGCCGGGGTGCCTGCGCACGCGGCGCACCTGCTGAAGGACTGGCGCGGCCTGCTGCCCGAGTTCTTCTCCCAGTCGTCGGCCGAGATGTCCCGGCTGACCGCCCTGCGCGAGGTCTTCGACGCCGGCGCCGAGCAGCGGCGCAGCGGCGCGGGCGACGACCTGTTCACCCAGATGATCAGCGCGCAGCTGCGCGACGGCGAGTACACCGAGGACGAGGTGTTCGCCAACTTCCTGCTGCTCATCGACGCCGGGCAGGCCACCACCACGCATCTGGTCGGCAACGCGGCGCTGGCCCTGCTGGACCATCCGGAGCAGGCGGACCTGCTGCGGCAGCGGCCGGAGCTGGCCGGCAACGCGGCGTACGAGTTCCTGCGTTACGACAGCTCGGTCCAGTTCACCACCCGGGTCGCCACCGCCGACATCGAGGTCGCCGGCCGGCACATCCGCGGTGGGGACACGGTCACGCTGGTGCTCGGCGCCGGCAACCACGATCCGGCCCGGTACACCGACCCGGACCGGCTCGACCTGACCCGCAAGGCCACCGACCACCTGTCGTTCGGCCACGGGATCCACTTCTGCCTCGGCGCGGCGCTCGCCCTGACCGAGATCGAGATCGCCATGCACCGGCTGGTGCAGCGCACCCGGAACTGGCGGCTGGAGGGCGGCGAGCCGAGCTGGCTCGACAGCGTCAACTTCCGGTTCCTGAACGCGCTGCCGATCCGGTTCGACGAGCGGAAGCCCGGGGAGGCAGCATGATCACCTTCGAGACGGCACGGACCGTGATCCTGGGCGTGGCCGCCAGCGACGCGCACGCGGTCGCCAACCAGCTCATCGACCGGCACCTGCGCGCGCACGGGTTCACCGTGATGAACCTGGGCGTCTGCACGCCGCTGACCGAGTTCGCCGACGCCCTGGACGACGAGCCGGGCGCCGAGGCGGTGCTGATCGGCAGCCTGAACGGGCACGCGTACGAGGACCTGCACGACCTGCCGACGCTGCGCGGCCGCGGCCGGCTGCGGCGGCCGGTGATCCTCGGCGGCAACCTCTCGCTCGGCGCCCACAAGCAGAGCGCCGACCTGGACCGGCTCCACCGGCTGGGCGTCGACCACATCCTGCAGGACGTGGCCGCGCTGGTGCCCCTGCTGGACATGCTGCGCACCGCCCGCGTCCCGGTGGCCCACGGTGTTTGAGCACGCCGCCCTCGAGGTCAGCCCGGCGGTGGCCGCCCGGCTGCCCGGGTGGCGGGACGTGACCGCCCACCTGCGGTCCCGGCCGGGCGGGCGGGTGGTGGACGTGCTGCGCTCCGCCGAGCGCGCCGGCCAGCCGGTGGTACAGCCGCGCTGCGGCGTCGGCGGGCACCGGGAGATGCTGGCGCTGCTGCGGGCCCTGGAGCCCGCCGGGCCGGCCGTCCTGTCGGTCACCATCGACTCGTACACCCGGCTCGGCCAGTTCGCGGAGGCCGCCCGGGTGCTGGCCGAGGCGCCGGAACGGCTCAACGGGTACCCGCTCGTCGCGCACGGCTGGCAGCGGGGCCGGGAGCTGGTGGCGGCGGTCGGCACCCCGCTCGAGGTGCGGCACGGGTCGCCGGACGGCCGGGACCTGTTCGCGACCGCGCTGGCCGCCGGGTTCACCTCGTTCGAGGGCGGCGGCATCGGCTACAACCTGCCGTACTGCAAGAACGTGCCGCTGGCCGACTCGCTGCGCGCCTGGCGGCAGATCGACGCGGTCTGCGGCGTGCTGGCGGCCGACGGCGTGATCGTGGACCGGGAGCTGTTCGGGACGCTGACCGCGGTGCTGGTCCCGCCGTCGACGAGCATCGCGGTCACCGTCCTCGAGGCGGTGTCGGCGGCCCGCGAGGGTGTGCGGTGCCTGTCGATCGCGTACCCCCAGGGTGGCGAGATCCACCAGGACGTGGCCGCGCTGCGCGCCATCCGCACCCTCACCGCCCGCTATCTCGGCGCGCACGTCGAGGTGTTCCCGGTGCTGCACCAGTTCATGGGCGCGTTCCCGGCGGACCCGGCGTGGGCGTCCGGGCTCATCCTGTACGGCGGTCTGGTCGCCCGGCTGGGTGGCGCCGCCAAGGTGGTCAGCAAGACCGACCAGGAGGCGCGCGGGCTGCCCGACGCGACGGCGAACCGGCGCGGCATCCGCACCGCCACGGTCGGCGCGTCGAGCATGTTCGGCTTCGTCGAACTCGACGAGAGCCGGGTGGCCGAGGAGCTGTCCTGGATCGAGCGGGAGGTCGCCGAGCTGGTGGAGCCGGTGCTCGGCGCCGGCGACCTGGCCGCGGCGATCGAGGAGGGGTTCCGGTCCGGGCGCCTGGACATCCCGTTCAGCGCCTCCCGGCACGCGCGCAGCAGCATCATCCCGCGCCGCGACGCCGCCGGCGCGATCCGGTACGCCGACAGCGGCGGCCTGCCCTTCTCCGCGGCCGTCCGGCGCCGCAACGCCGTGCTGAGCGACTCCGGCGGCGCCCTCCGCACGGCCGGCGGCGACGAAACCGGCGAGATGGCGGCGATGGTCCACGACATCTCGTACTTCTCCCGCCGCGACGCGGCCTGACCCCGACCCCTAAGGAATAGAGCATGTCGTATCTGGGATTCCCGCGGCTGAACTTCTCCGGCAAGTTCCAGTCGGACATCTCCACCGTCAACAACGCCCTGCGCCACTACAACAACGACACCTTCGAGCCGCGGTTCCAGCGGCCGGCGTACTTCACGTCGAAGGGCGTGATCGACGAGAACGGGCTGTTCAACCCGCGTGGCACCGGCGCGTTCCGGCTGTCCGGGCTGAGCATCCGCAGCGGCCTGCTGCCGGACGGCACGATCGTCGACTCCGCCGAGAAGGACCCGGTGGTCGGGATGGCGCTGCTGGAGGACAACCGGCGGGTGTCGGCGAAGATGGTGGACATCGACCAGCGCGACCAGACCACACCCGGCATCTACGGGCTGGGCGTGCGGATCGTCGACGACCAGGAGCGTGAGCTGCTCGCCGGCAGCGTGGAACCGTCCTGGGTGGAGGATCTGTGGCGGCGCGGGCCGGGCGCGCAGACCCCGGGCGGCACCAACGCCAGCGCCGGGCTCACCACCGTGCTCAAGGACCTGCGATGGGCCGACGACCTGTCGTCGCCGCTGCTGCGGCACCTGCGCGAGACCACCACCGGCGGGCTGCTGTCGATCCGGCTGGTGCTGGACGGCTACGAGATCGACCTGGCGGAGTTCGGGGCCGCGCACACGTACGGCCGGGTGGTCGGCAGCATCGGGCCGTACCTGCCCGGAGAGCCGCGCCGGTTCGTCGCCGGGCGGCGGCTGCGCAGGGTCAACGGCACCATGTGGGACACCCCGGTCCGGGTCGACGACGACACCCGCACCGTCTTCCTGGACGTGTCGAACAGCTGGCCGACCAGCAGCAAGGGCGGCCCGCTGACCGACCTGGGCGCGGTCAGCCTGGCGGTGCTGGACGGCGACGGCAAGCCCACGGCGCTGACGCCGCTGCCCGCTGTGGACGACAAGCTGCTGGAGGGTCGCGCCGGTGTGATCCCGGTGCCGCTGACCGCCGAGCAGTTCGCGTCGATCGCCGACAAGCGACTCGCCGTGATCAACGCGGCCGAGCCGCCGGTGGTGATCCTCTCGGAGAGCGCGGACGGCACCTGGATCCACCCCGAGGAGACGGTGCACCGGCTGTTCCCGGGCAAGCCGTACGACACCGTCACCACCGCGGTGCGGGTGACCAGGTTCGGCCGCCCGGCGCCGAACTTCGAGGTGGCCGTCACACAGCCGAACGTCAACCCGGCGCTGAGGTTCCCGTCCACCATCACCACCGACGCCCAGGGCCGGACCGAACTGACCCTGACCGCGGTGGGACCGAGCACCAAGCTCGCCATCGACGGCATCGCGACCGCCGTTCTGCTGGGCAGTCCGGCCCGTCCCGGCCAGCCCGACGCGCGGGTCGCCGCACTGGTCTTCGACCGGCACGAGGCGCCCGCGCGTCCAACGTGGAATCGCGATGTGCGCCCGATCTTCCAGCAGTACGCGAACCTCTACCCTGTGATGCGAGGTCTTTTCGATCTCGGTAACTACAACCACGTGGTGGAGCAGAAGACCTACGTCAAACGCACCCTGATGGCACCCCTCGACTCCCCGACGCACATGCCGGTGAGCCGGGACCTCTCACCTGGAAAGCGAGACATGATCGTGAAGTGGCTGGAGACCAAGCCCGTTCCGCCGATTATGGAGATCAGCTCCCGTGAGGAACTGCTCACCGTGCTGCAGCAGGCGCTGCTGCTCGAGCAGGCGGTGATCCCGCCGTACTGTGCGGCGCTGTTCTCCATCAAACCGGGCTTCAACAACGAGATCCGCCAGCTGCTGCGCGGGGTGCTGCTCGAGGAGATGCAGCACATGGCCCAGGTCGCCAACATCATCAACGCGCTGGGCGGGACGCCGGTGATCGGCCGGCCGGGCGCCGTGCCGACCTACCCCGGCCGGCTTCCCGGCCCGGTGCTGCCGGACCTCAACGTGCGCCTGCGCAAGCTCTCGCCGCAGCACGTCAAGGACATCTTCATGACGATCGAGCTGCCCGAGCACCCGAAGGTGGACGGGAAGCCGTACCACGGCGCGGTGGTCGCCAAGGGCGCGGTGAAGGCGGACAAGCAGGGCCGGGTCCAGGAGGCCGAGGCCGGCG
Organism: Actinoplanes utahensis; assembly: GCF_016862455.1. Classification (GTDB taxonomy): domain Bacteria; phylum Actinomycetota; class Actinomycetes; order Mycobacteriales; family Micromonosporaceae; genus Actinoplanes; species Actinoplanes utahensis. The sequence goes on along the minus strand of NZ_BOMZ01000079.1, from coordinate 13,293 downwards.
CGATGCAGCAGGTCCAGGAGTGGTTCGGCAAGGCGGAGTACACGCCGATGACGATCGGCTGGTTCTACAACCAGATCGCCCGGGCCATCATCAAGTTCGACGACGGCAAGCTGTTCACCGGCGACCCGAAGAAGCAGGTGGCCTGGCCCGACGCGCCCACCACGCTGTACCAGGTCACCGACCGGCGCAGCGCGCTGCTGGGCATCCTGCAGATCATCGAGCAGGGCGAGGGCAGCCCGCACGACCTGGACGGCGACAACCTGGGCGACCCGGAGGAGCTGGGGCACTACTACCGGTTCGAGGAGATCGTCAAGGGCCGCCAGCTGATCCGCAACAGCAAGGGCAAGTGGGCGTACGAGGGTCCGGAGATCCCGTTCGACCCGGACGGCGTGTACCCGGTGGTCGACGACCCGGACAGCTACAACCTGCCGGACGGCTCGCTGGGCCGCCGCGAGTCGCTCAAGTGCGACGAGTCGTACACCAACATGCTGGCCAGCCTGCACCGGGTCTTCAACGGCCACCCGGAGCAGCTGGACGACGCGGTGGCGCTGATGGGCCAGCTGCAGATCCAGGCCCGCCGGCTGTACGAGATCCCGTCCGCGGAGGGTGCGTCCACGGTCCTCGGCCCGGCGTTCCAGTCGCCGGCCCCGCGCTGACACCCCATCCACACGAAATGGCCCGCCGCTCCCGGGAGCGGCGGGCCATTTCGTGTGTTCGCCGCGTGTGGAGTTCGGGCGCGGACAGCGGCCGAACTCCACACGCGGTGTGTCAGGAGGTGGTGAAGGTCCGGAGCAGGCTCTGGTTGACCAGGTCGGGCTGCTCCAGGTAGCCGTAGTGGCCGGCCTCGGCGATCACCTCGTACGTGGCGCCGGGAATGGCCGCGGCCAGCTCCCGGCCGTGCGACGGCGGAGTGATCAGGTCGTCGGCGAAGGACAGGACATGGCACGGCACGGTGATCCCGGCGTACGCGGCCCGGCGGTCCGGCATCGGCTCCAGCCGGGCCTGTGCGCGCACGCCCGGCCCGGTCTCCGGCGACAGCTCGAACAGGTCGAGCCAGTCCCGGACGGCCCGCTCGTCGTCGAGGGTGCGCGGCGACAGCGTCTGCAGGGCCCGGACCGCCGCCCGGTACTCGGGCGGCAGTTCCAGACCGGAGTCGGCCAGCAGCCGCTCCCCCTTCGACAGCGCGATCCGCATCTCGTCGCTGCGCGCCCGCGCCGCCATCAGCACGACCTGCCGCAGCAGCTCGGGGCGGGCCAGCGCGAGTTCCGCGGCGACGTACGAGCCCATCGACGTCCCGACCACCCGGCAGGGCCCGAGGTCCAGCTGTTCGATCAGCGCCACCGTGTCGGCGACCAGGTCGTCGATGGTGAACGGCGTGCCGGTGTCGCCGGCGCGCATCCCCCGATTGTCGAAGGTCACCACCCGGTGGCCGGCGGCGACCAGGGCGGGCACCTGGTGCAGGTGCCACGCCCGGCCGGATGCCGCCGACCCCATGATGAGCACGATCGGCTCACCGGCGCCCCGGTCCTCGTACGGGATCACGGCGTCGGCGGCGGTCAGCATCGGCATGGCGCACTCCTTCCACGCCGCGGGCTCACCGCGGCGCTCGCTCGGTCAGTCTGATCTGGCTCAGCACCGGCGACGCCGCGATCTCGCGCTCGGTGAAGCGGCTGGTCACCCACGTGGAGCGGGAGAACAGCCGGGTCTGGTCGGCGTGGTGCGGGGAGGTGGGGTCGGCCGACTGGGAGTACGTCAGCAGGGTGCGGGCCCGCGGCGCGCCGGTCGCGCCGAACTCCACCACCTGGATGAAGCTGGAGCCGTGGACGACGTCGACGTTGCCCGCGCCGGCCCGCCACGTCGGGGTGATCACGTTGAGCACGCCCAGCGCGTGCGGCGCGCCGTGCACCGGGATCGTCTCGCCGGCGCGGGTGACGCTCTGGTGGTCGCCGAGCGGCGCGTCCAGCGCGATGCCCGCCGACCGCAGTTCGGCGACCGCGTCGGCGAACGCCCGCTGCACCGCCGGTTTGGCGGTGGCCAGCCCGGCCGGCGTGCCGATCGGGTCGGCCGGGTCGAACGGGGTGGCCCACGGCCCGCCGGGCACCGCGCCGAGGCGGGTGGCGAACCGGGCGAACAGCAGCGATCCGCGGCTGTCGAGGCGGAACGAACGATCCCAGGCGGCCAGCACCGGGCACGCCTCCGTGACGTCGACCGGCCCGGCTGCGCCGGCGGCGACACCGTCCGGGAACGCGGCGCACATGGCGGCGGCGTCCGCGGCGGTGAGCTCGGCGACCCGGCTGTCGTCGGAGAACAGCACCCGGCTCATGGTGTCCAGGGAGAACCCGGCGCCGGGCAGGCCGTCGGCGCCCGCCAGCCGCCGCTGCGCCGACACGATGGTCTGCTGGGTCCGCGCCGACCGCTGGGTGCCGGCCGCGCCGAGGACCGCCGGGTAGCCGGTCAGCGGCTGGGCCGGGTTGGTCAGCCAGGCGCTGTCGTTGGCGTTGGCGACGTAGTCGGCCCGGGTCAGGGTGGGCAGCCGGGACGGCCCGAACAGGCCGCTCTCCACCGCGTCCGGGTCGGTGCCCCAGGCACACGCGGCGCGGCTGCCGTCCAGCACCGGCGTCCCGTTGATCCGGAACAGCTGCTGCCCCAGCGCGGTGCTGCACGCGGCGAGCCGCTCGTCGGTGACGTGCGGGACCACCTGGATGCCGCTGTAGTACGCGTTCCCGGCACGGTCGGACGCGACGGTGTTGAGCCACGGGACGCCCTGGGTGCGGCGCAGCACCTGGTCCACCTCGGACGTGCTACGGGCGGCGCCGAACCCGAACCAGGTGTTCAGCATCCGCAGGTTGCCCGCGTTGGCGTCCCGGAAGACGTGCACGGTGGCGCCCCACGGCAGGGTGACGCCGGGGATCGCGCCGATCACCGGGCCCAGTTCGGTCGACCACAGCGTCCGGGAGACCGGGGTGACCGAGCCGTCCGCCTGCTTCGCCCGCACCGTGACGGTCCGGGAGGTCATCGGCGTGGACACGCCGTCGCGCAGGTACCGGGTCGGGTCGGCGGGGTCGGTGGTCAGCTCGAACAGGCCGTACGTGGTGGGTGTGGACACCGTGTGGGACCAGGCCACGTCGCGGTTGTGGCCGATCAGCACGGCCGGGAAGCCGAGCAGCCCGGCGCCGGAGACGTTGAGCCGTCCCGGGATGGTGAGCTGGCTCTGCCAGAACCGGGCCACCCCGGACCAGCCGTAGTGCGGGTTGCCGAGCAGCACGCTGCGCGCCCCGGAGGTGCCGTCCCGCCCGGCGGCGACGGCGTTGCTGCCCCGGTCGGCGCCGCTGTCACGCACGGTGCGGGCCTGCTCGGCCGACACCGCGGGGGTGGCCGTCGGCGGGACCGGGCCGGCCGGCGGCTGCGGGGTGACCAGGCCGTCGATCACCGAGCCGCTGCCGGAGCCGATCACGAAGGCGTGCATGGCACGGAACACGTCGAGCTCGGTGATCGGCCGCACCCAGTCGGCGCCCCGGCAGGCCGGGTCGGTGAGGGCGTCCACCCCGGTGTCGCGCAGGTAGCGGTTGTACCCGGTGACGTAGCCGCGCACCATGTCGGTGACCTCGCGCTCCGGGCCCAGCGGCGCGGGCAGGCTCATCAGCCGTTCCACCACACCGCTGTCGTTGAGGTTCTGGAAATACAGGTCGCTGTTCAGCGCGGTGGTGACCCGGCCGAAATCGGAACGGGTCGGCGCGGCCGGGCCGTGGAACAGCGATCGCTGCGCCGAGACGGTGACATAACTGTCGGCGAGAATGCAGATGTTGTCCCGCGCGACGGCATATCCGTAGCCGTATCCGAGGCCACGGTGGTCGGCGGCGAGAATGTGCGGGACACCGTACTCGGTGTAGCGGACGACGGCGTGCGGACGGTCGGCGCCGGACGCGGCGGCGGGTGTCGCCACCCAGGGCAGCGCGGCGAGCAGGAACAGCACGGCCGCCGCGGGGAGGCGGCGGCCGGGCAGGGTGAACGGACGGGCCACGGAAGCGGTCTCCCTTGAGGGGTCGGGCCCCGCCCGCCGGGCGGCGGGCGGGGACGGCGGGCGTCAGGCCCGCGCCAGAGCGTCGGCCTCCATCGCCGCGATCAGGCTCTTCGGCCGCATGTCGGTCCAGTTCTCGTTGATGTAGTCCAGAGCCGACTTGCGGTCGGTCTCGGGCACCGCCACGGTCCAGCCGGCCGGCGTCTCGGCGAACGACGGCCACAGCGAGTGCTGCCCCTCGTCGTTGACCAGCACGAGGTAGGTGCCGTCTTCGTCCTCGAACGGATTGGTGCTCACCGCGCTCAACTCCTCAGATCGGAAATGCCCGTGAATTCGGTCTCGGAATCATTCAGGGAGACGGCGACGACTCGCCCGATCGCCGCGACCGATGACGGATCACTCAACATTTTATCGTGGCTGGCGTCGATGTCATGGTTCTCAATTTCTCCCTTAATATGGGGCTGCCAGGCGGCCGCGGTGAATTCGTCGCGACCGGCCGCGGCCTCGGATTTCAACGCACCGGTGAAGAACAGCAGGTCACCCAGGAACGGCTCGGGCCGATAACCGGCCATGATCCGGGAGTTGTTCAGGTAGACCCGCATGCTGTCCTTGAGGCCCTGCGCGCCCAGCCCGGCGAGCCGGTGGCCGGTGCGGTCCAGGTGCTCGGCGTACCGGGTCAGCACGGCGTCCCGGTCGGCGGCCAGCTCCCCCGGGTCGTACGCGAAGTCGTCCGGCAGCAGCGCCGCGATGATCTCCTCGTCGGTACGGTCCGGCAGCGCCTCCGCCGGGTTCGGGTACGCGTCCACGATGATCAACCGGTCCACCGTGGCGCCCCGCCGCTGCAGCTCGACCGCGGCGGCGTGCGCCACCAGGCCGCCGAACGACCAGCCGAGCAGCCGGTACGGCCCGTCCGGGTAGGCGGCCTGCACCTCGTCGGCGTAGTCGGCCGCCATCTGCTCCACCGACGCCGGCAGGGTGGCCGGCTCCGCGCCCAGGCCGCGCGCCTGCACCCCGTACAGCGGGTGCTCCGGGGGCAGGTGCGCCATCAGCCCGGCGTAACTCCAGCTGGTCCCGGACGCCGGGTGCACGCAGAACAGCGGCGGCCGGTCACCGGTCCGGCGCAGCGGCAGGATCACGCCGAACGCGTCCCGGTCGGCGTCCGAGCCGAGTTCGCGGGCGAGCGCGGCGACGGTGGGCGCCTCGAAGACGCTGCGAACCGACAGGTCGACGCCGAACGTCTCACGGATCCGCCGGACCAGGCGGGTGGCCAGGAACGAGTGGCCGCCGAGCCGGAAGAAGTCGTCGTCCACCCCGGCCGGCGGCCGGCCCAGCAACTCGCCGAACAGCTCGCTGAGGGTCTCCTCCTGCGGGGTACGCGGCAGGCGGCGCGGCCCGGTGGTGTCGACGGCGGGCAGCGCGGCCCGGTCGAGTTTGCCGTTCGCGGTGACCGGCAGGACGTCCAGCGCCACGAAGTGGGCGGGCACCATGTGGTCCGGCAGCAGCCTGCCGAGGTGCTCCGCCCAGTCCCGCCGATCCGCGCCGGGGGCGGGCACCACGTACGCCACCAGGGCCCCGTCGTGCGCCAGCACCGCGGCCCGGCTCACCCCGGGATGCCCGGCGAGCGCCACCTCGACCTCGCCCGGCTCCACCCGGAAGCCGCGGATCTTCACCTGGCTGTCGGCCCGGCCCAGATAGTCCAGCTCGCCCCGCGGGGTCCAGCGGACCAGGTCGCCGGTGCGGTACATGCGCTCCCCCGGCGGCCCGTACGGGCAGGCGGTGAACCGTTCCGCGGTCAGGTCGGCCCGGCCGGCGTACCCGCGGGCCAGGGCGTCGCCGGCCAGGTACAGCTCACCGGTGATGCCCGGCGGCACCGGCCGCAGGCTCGCGTCCAGCACGTACACCCGGGTGTTGTGCACCGGCCGGCCGATGCCGGGCCGGGCCGGCCACCCGGCCGGGTCCGCGTCCAGGACCGTGCCGGTGACCACGTGCGACTCGGTGGGGCCGTACTGGTTGTGCAGCCACCGCCCGGGCACCGCGGCGAAGAAGGCGCGGGTCGCGCCGGACGGCCGCAGCGCCTCACCGGCCTGGACGACGTCGGTCAGGGCGGGCAGGGTGAGCCCGGCGGCGGCGGCGTTCTCGGCGACGGCCTCGACCACCAGGTTCGCGGCGAACAGCTCGTTCACCCCGGTGGCGTCGAGCCAGCGGACCAGCGCCGGGCCGTCCCGGCGTACCTCCTCCGGGCAGATCTCCAGGGTGGCGCCGGTGGTCAGAGCGTGGAACGTCTCCTGCACGGACACGTCGAAGCCGGTCGGCGCGAACTGGGCGGTGATCCGGCCCGGCTCGGACGGCAGCGTGTCGCGCTGCCAGTCGAGCAGGTTGAGGATGGTCCGGTGCGGCACCACGACGCCCTTCGGCGTGCCGGTGGAGCCGGAGGTGAAGAGCAGGTAGAGGCCGGTGTCCGGATGCGCCGGGGCGAACGCGGCGGGGCCCGCCGGGGCGGGGTCGCCGAGGCGCAGCACCGGGTGGGCCACCGCCCACGGCTCCGGATCGCCGCCGATGATCAGGACCGACGGCTTCGCGGCGGCCAGCACGGCGGCGATCCGGTCGGCCGGCAGTTTCAGGTCGATCGGCAGATAGGTCACGCCGGCCCGGACGGTGGCGCAGAACGCGACCGCCTGGTCCACCGATCGGGGCAGGGCGACCGCGACGACGCTGTCCCGGGCGGCGCCGCGGGCGGCGAGCGATCCCGCCAGCCGGGCCGCCGCCCCGTCCAGCTCGCGGTAGGTGAGCGCCTCGTCGCCGTACCGCACCGCGATGGCGTCCGGGGAGGCCGCGACCTGATCGGCCAGCCGCTGAGCCAGGCCCCGGCCGTCGCCCGGCCGGTCCGCGCCGTTCCAGCCGCGCAGCACCCGGTCGCGTTCCGCGGCGTCCAGGACGTCGAGACGGCTGAGCCGGGTCTTCGGGTCGGTCGCGGCGGCGGTGAGCAGGCGCAGCAGCCGGTTCGCCAGGCTCCGGGCGGTGCCGGCGTCGAACAGGTCGGCGCTGTACTGCACGGCGCCCTGGATGCCGAGCGGCTGCCCGTCCGTGCCGGTGCGCTCGGCGAACGAGAACAGCAGGTCGAACTTGGCGGTGGTCAGGGTGACCCGTTCCCGTTCCACGGTCAGGCCGGACGACGGCGCGCCGGCCAGCGGCGGTTCGGTGTTGTTCAGCGACAGCATCACCTGGAACAGCGGGTGCCGGGACAGCGACCGGGGCGGGTTCAGCGCCTCGACCAGCCGCTCGAACGGGACGTCCTGATGGGCGTACGCGGCCAGGTCGGTCTCCCGGACCCGGCTGACCAGGTCGCTGAAGGCCGGATCGCCGGACACGTCGGTCCGCAGCACGAGCGTGTTGACGAAGAAACCGACCAGCCCCTCCAGGGCCGCGTCGGGCCGGCCGGCGACCGGGGTGCCGATCGGGATGTCGGCGCCGCCGCCGAGCCGGGACAGCAGACCGGCGACCGCCGCCTGCAGCACCATGAACAGGGTGGCCCGGCGGCCCCGGGCCAGCCCGGCGAGGGCGGTGTGCAGGGCCGCCGGCACCTCGAAGGTGACCTCGCCGCCGCGCTGCGTCCCGACCGCGGGACGGGGCCGGTCCACCGGCAGCGGCAACTCCACCGGCAGCCCGGCGAGGGCCTCGGTCCAGTGCCGGATCTGCCGGTCCAGGACCTCCTCGCCGAGGACGTCGCGCTGCCACAGGGCGTAGTCGGCGTAGCTCACCGGCAGCTCCGGCCACCGCGGTGCGGTTCCGTCCCGGCGGGCCGCGTACGCCCGGGTCAGGTCACCCGCCAGCAGCGGCATCGACCAGCCGTCGGTGGCCACGTGGTGCACCACCAGCACCAGCACGTAGTCGTCGCCGCCGAGCGTCAGCAGCCGCGCCCGGAACGGCGGGGCGCCCGCGGCCAGGTCGAAGCGGTGCCCGGCGACCTCGGCGATCGCGGCGGCGACACCGTCCGGGGCCACCTCGACGATCGCGAAGTCGGGGGCGGCGCCGTCCAGCACGATCTGCCGGGGGCCCTCGTCGTCCTCGGCGAACACGGTCCGCAGCGTCTCGTGCCGTTCGGTCACGTCGGCCAGCGCGGCGCGCAGCGCGCCGACGTCGAGGGCGCCGCGCAGCCGGATCGGCATCGGCACGTTGTAGGTGGGGCTGGGCCCCTCCACCTGGTTGAGGAACCACAGCCGGCGTTGGGCGGCGGACAGCGGGAGCCGTTCCGGCCGGGGCCGGAACGCCCGGACCGGCGGGCGCCGCTCCAGACCGTCGTCGAGGACGCCGGCGAGCGCGGCCACGGTCGGCGCGTCGAACAGCCGGCGCACCGCGAGCTCCACACCGAGGGCCGCGCGGATCCGGCCGGCCAGTTTGGTGGCGAGCAGCGAATGCCCGCCGAGGGCGAAGAAGTCATCGTCGATGCCGACCCGGGCGACGCCGAGAACCTCGGCGAACAGGCCGCACAGGATCTCCTCGCGCGGGTCGCGCGGCGGCCGGCCGCCGGCCGCGCCGTTCTGCTCGGGTTCGGGCAGCGCGCGGGTGTCGACCTTGCCGTTGGGGGTCACCGGCATCGCGTCCAGGGTCACCACGGCGCCGGGGATCATGTGCGCGGGCAGCCGCTCGGCGAGGTGGGCGCGCAGGTCCGGGTGGTTCGCGCCGTCACGCAGGACCACGTACGCGACGAGCCGTTTCCCGCCGTCCGGCTCGGCGCGGGCGATCACCGCGGCCTGCGCCACGTCGGCGTGCTCGCCGAGCGCCGTCTCGATCTCGGCCGGCTCGATCCGGAAGCCGCGGATCTTCACCTGGTCGTCGGCGCGGCCGAGGAAGTCGAGGCGGCCGTCGGCACGCCAGCGGGCGCGGTCGCCGGTGCGGTACATCCGGGCGCCGGACGGGCCGTACGGGTCGGCGGTGAACCGTTCCGCGGTCAGGTCGGGCCGGTCCACGTAGCCGCGGGCCAGTCCCGGCCCGGCCAGGTACAGCTCCCCGGCGACCCCGGTGGCGGCCAGAGCGAGCCGGTCGTCGAGGACGTACGCCCGGGTGCCGTCGATCGGCCGCCCGATCGGCGGGACGCCCGCCTCGCCGGTGAGCGGGTCGCTCATGGTGGCGCACACGGTGTTCTCGGTCGGCCCGTACGCGTTGATCATCCGCCGGCCCGGCGCCCACTTCGCGACCAGCGCGGGCGGGCACGGCTCCCCGGCCACGACCAGGGTCGCCCCGGCGGGCAGGGCGTCGTCGGGAAGCATGGCGAGGGCGGTCGGCGGCAGCGTGACACAGTCGACGGCGCGTTCGGCGAGCAGCGCGGCGAGCGGCTCGCCGGGCAGCATCCGCTCCCCCGCGGTCAGCACCAGGGTGGCGCCGGAGACCAGGGTGACCCACAGTTCGGAGCTGGTCGCGTCGAAGCTGAGCGCCGCGAACTGCAGCACCCGCCGGCCGGGCCCGGTGGCGAAGACCCGCTCCTGCCCGGCCACCAGCGCGGCCAGGCCCTGGTGGGTGACCAGGACGCCCTTGGGCTTACCGGTCGAGCCGGAGGTGTGGATGACGTACGCCGGGTGGGCCGGGCTCAGCGGCGCGTGCCGGTCGGCGTCCACCGGGTCGTGGTCCGGCCCGTCGCCGGCGGGACCGTCGTCCAGCAGCAGCACCGGGACGCCCTCGGGAGCGGCGATGTCGCCGGTGGTGATCAGGCAGGACGGCTGTGCCGCGGCGATCAGCGCGGCGATCCGGGCCGGCGGGTGCGCCGGGTCGAGCGGCAGGTACGCCGCGCCGGCCTTGACCACCGCGAGCAGCGTGGCGGGCAGCCGGGCGTCCCGGCCGAGCAGCACCGCGACCAGGCTCTCCGGCCCGGCGCCCCGCGTGATCAGGCGGTGGGCGAGCCGGTTGGCCCGCCGGTTGAGCTCGGCGAACGTCACCGATCCGCCGTCGTCGACGACGGCGACGGCGTCGGGGGTACGGGCCACCCGCTCCTCGAACAACGCGGGCAGGGTCGCCGCGGCCGGCGCCGCCGGGCCGGTGGACCACTCCAGCAGCCGGTCCCGTTCCCCCGGTTCGAGCAGGTCCGCGTCCGACACCGGGGTGCCGGGCGCGTCGGCGAGCAGCTCCAGGACCCGGGCGACCCGGTCCAGGATCCGGCGCGCGCTGTCCGGGTCGACCGCCGCGGGCCGGTGGTCGACGCGCAGCACCAGACCGGGCCCGGGCGCGGCGACGAGAGCGAGCGGATAGTGGGTGCTGTCGTGGCCGCGGACCCGGCTGGCCCGCAGGCCGCTCTCCCGCGGCGCCGCCGAGCCGGGCGCCCGCCCGCCGGGGTGGTTCTCGAAGACCGTCGGCGCGTCGAAGAGCCGCTGGTGCCCGCCGAGTCCCTGGATCTCGGCCAGGCCGAGGTGGTGGTAGGGCAGCAGGTCCAGGCTCTCCAGCTGCACCCGCCGCGCCAGTTCCCCGACGGTCTCGTCGTCGCGCAGCCGGACCCGCAGCGGAACGGTGTTGATGAACAGCCCGACCATCGTCTCCACGCCCGGCACGTCGGCGGGCCGGCCGGACACGGTGATCCCGGTGACCACGTCGTCGCGGCCGGTCAACCGGCCGAGGACCAGCACCCACGCGGTCTGCACGGCGGTGCTGAGGGTGACCCCGTGCGCACGGCACCAGCGGGTGAGCCGGGTGGTGGTGTCCTCGGGCAGCACCCGGCGCACCTGGGCGGGCAGCTCGGCGGCCCCGGTGTCGTGCGGGGCGACCAGGGTCGGCCCGTCCAGCCCGGCGAGCGCCTCCCGCCACGCGGTGCGGGCGGCCTCCGGGTCCTGCTTCTTCAGCCAGGCCAGGTACGAGCGGTACGGCGCCACCGGCGGCAGGCCGGCCGGGTCGCCGCGCCGTTCGTAGAGGGCGAGCAGGTCCCGCCAGAGCACACCGGTGGACCAGCCGTCGGCGAGTATGTGGTGCAGGGTGAGCGCCAGCCGGTGCCGCCGCTCACCGAGCCGGACCAGGGTGAGCCGGACCAGCGGCGGCCGGTCGAGGCGGAACCGGGTGGTCCGGTCGGCCGCCACGATCCGCGCGGCGGCCGCCTCCCGCTCGTCCTCCGGCTGCCCGGCCAGGTCGTGCACGGCCAGCGGCAGCCGGACCTTCTTCGGGATCATCTGCACCGGGCGGCTCAGGCCCTCGTGCCGGAACCCGGCGCGCAGGTTCGGGTGCCGGTCCAGCAGCGCCTGCCCGGCGGCCCGCAGGGCGTCCTGGTCGAGGTCGCCGTCCAGGTCGACGACGAGTTGCGCGGCGTAGAAGTCCAGCGCGGACTCGTCGTACACGTTGTGGAAGAGCATGCCCTCCTGCAGCGGCGTGAGCGGCAGCAGGTCGTCGAGCGCGGCCCTCGTCATTCGTCCGTCCCCCATTCGGCTTCGATCAGGTCGATCTCGTCCTGGCTCAGGCCGGCCAGTTCGACGTCGGACGGGCTGAAGCCGCCGCCCTCGGTCTCGGCGTGCGCGACCAGTTCGGCCAGCGCGGCGGACCAGGCGGCCGCGATCGCCCGGACCTGCTCCTCGGTCAGCAGTTCCCGCGGCCACACCCAGGTGCTCTCCAGGCACGGCCCGTCCGGGGTGTCGCGGATGATCGTGCCGACGTCCAGCGCGTGCGGCAGCGGCAACGCCGGGTCCTGCGCGCCGACGCCGGGAACGTCGAACGCCGGCGTCCAGTCGCCACCGGCCGTGCCCGAGGCCGGGGCCCGGCCCAGGTGGTTGAGCCCGATCTGGGCGTGTCCCGCCGTGGCCAGCACCGCCCCGGACCGCCGGTCCAGGTAGCGCAGGGCGCCGTAGCTGAGACCCAGGTCGGTGATCCGGCGCAGGTTCTCCTTGACGCCCTTGAGCACGATGTCGGCGGACCCGGCCGGCAACCGCACCGGGTACATCGAGGTGAACCAGCCGACGGTCCGGCTCAGGTCGACGCCGTCGATCACCTCCTCGGCGCGGCCGTGGCTCTCCAGGTCGACCAGGACCCCCTTGGGCCCGGCCAGGCCGGCGCCGTCGAGGGCGACCGCCAGACCGGCCAGCAGCACGTGGACCACGTCGGCGTGGAACGTCGAGGTGACCTCGTCGAGCACCGCCGCGGTGAGGTCGGCGGGCAGCCGCACGGTGAGGCTGCCGGCGGTGCCGGCGGTGTCCCGGGCCGGGTCGAGCGGGCGGCCGCCGAGCGGGGCCTCCGGTTCGCCGAGCACCGCGGACCAGCCGGCGAAGTCGGCCTGCCGCTGGGGCAGCCGGCTCCACTCGTGCAGCCGCTTGGCCCAGCTCCGCAGCGAGGTGCCGACCGGGGCGAGCCGGACCGGGCGGCCGCCGGCGACCGCGGCCCACGCCTCGGTGAGGTCGGGCAGCAGGATCCGCCAGGACACCGCGTCGACCGCCAGGTGGTGGATGTAGAGCAGCAGCCGGCCGGCCCGGTCCGGGCCGCGGTCGAAGAACACCGCGTGGACCAGGTCACCGCCGACGCCGAGCCGGTCCCGGGCGGCGGTGGACTCGGCGCGGACCCGGTCGGCGTACGCCGTGTCGTCCAGGCCGGACACGTCCACGTGGGCGAGCCGGTCGGCGGCCGTCACCGATCCGGGCGGGGTGACGCTCAGCGACCAGTCGGCGCCGGGTGCGCCGACCGCCCGCAGCCGCAGGGCGTCGTGGTGGTCGAGCAGGGCCTGGAGGGTGGCGGCGATCTGGTCGTGGCGGGCGCCGGCGGGGGTCCGCAGGAACCGGAACTGGTGGAATCCGTCGACCGGGCCGCGCATCTCGGCGAGCCAGCCGACGATCGGGGTCATCGGCAGGTCGCCGACGCCGGCGCCGTCCTCCTCGCCGTGTTCGTCGGCGGTCCGGCCGGCCACCGCGGCGAGTTCGGCGACGGTCTGGTTCTGGAAGACGTCCTTGGCGGAGAAGGCGAGGCCGGCCCGGCGGGCCCGGCTGGCGAGCTGGATGGAGATGATGCTGTCGCCGCCGAGGGTGAAGAAGTTGTCGTCGATGCTCACTTTCTCCAGTCCGAGCACCTCGGCGAACAGGTCGCTCAGCAGTTGTTCGCGCGGGTTGCGCGGGGCCCGGCCGCCGGCCGACTGCTCCTGGTAGTCGGGGGCCGGCAGGGCGCGCCGGTCGACCTTCTGGTTCGCCGACAGCGGGAAGTCGGTCAGGGTCACGACCGCGGACGGGACCATGTAGGCCGGCAGCACGTCGGCCACGGAGGACCGCAGGGTCGCCGGGTCGACGGCCTCGCCGGGCTCCGGGATCACGTAGGCGACCAGGCGCCGG